>NZ_JADBEG010000001.1:5067500-5667500 GCF_014873755.1 Amycolatopsis lexingtonensis | reverse complement strand
TCGGGACGTCGCTGCGGGGCTCGCTCAGCCAGGGGCTCGCCGCCGCCCGCCAAGCCGCGACGAGCGCGGGGGAGGCGATCGGCCGGTTCGCGGCCCAAGCCCGGAGCACGGCACTGGCCGCCGCGGGCGCCGTGCGGAACCTGGCGCAGCTCGCCGTCGCCTACGCGAAAACCGCGGTCCAGGCGGTGATCGCGACCGCGCGGACGGTGGCGATGGCCGTCGCGCAACGCGTCGTCGCCGTGGCGACCCGGCTCTGGTCGATCGCGCAGGCACTGCTCAACGTCGTCATGCGGCTGAACCCCATCGGCCTGATCATCACCGCGATCACGCTGCTCGTGGCGGCGGTCGTGCTGGCCTACAACCGGAGTACGACGTTCCGGAACATCGTCAACGCCGTCTTCACGGCCGTGAAGAACGTCGTGCTGGGGGCGGTGAACACGATCCGCGGCGTCGTCGCGGTGGTGTGGCCCTACATCGCGAAGGTCATCCAAGTCGCGGTCACCGTCATCCGCACCTACGTCACCACGTACTTCACCATCGTCAAGACCGTGGTGACGGCGGTGTTCAACGCGGTCAAGGCGGTGGTCACCGGCGCGATCCACACGGTCGTCGCGACGATCCGCGGGGTCAGCCAGGTGGTCGGCATCGTGCGGAACGCCTTCGACCAGGCCAAGTCCGCGGTGAGCAACGCCATCTCCGGGGTCGTTTCGTTCGTGCGCGGGCTGCCCGGCCGGGTCGTCGGCGCGCTCGGCAACATCGGGAAGACGCTCTACAGCGCCGGGAAGTCGTTGATCGAAGGGTTCATCGGCGGCATCCGCGACATGGCGGGCAACATCGTCTCGGCGATCAAGAACTTCATCGTCGACAAGATCCCCGGCCCGATCAAGAACGTCCTCAAGATCTTCTCGCCGTCGCAGGTGATGGCCGACATCGGCCGCAACATCGGGGCCGGGCTGACGGTCGGCATCGAGGCGAGCGGCGACCAGGTCTCCGGCGCGATGACCCGGCTGGTGCCGCTGCCGGGCTCGGCCACCATCCGGCCGGCGGTGGCGAACCTGACGAAGGCGGTCGCGGCGTCCGCCGTGGGCCCGGTGGCCCGCTCCACGCCGGCCGGTTCGGGCGCGGTGACGGTCAACGTGCACCCGCGGGCGGGCCAGTCCGAATACGAGATCGGCCGCGTCGCGGCCCGGGAGGTGGCATGGGCGGCGAAACGCTGAGTGCCGTGTCGCTCGCGCTGCCGGTGTACGAGCTGGACGGCTGGGCCGGCAACACCGTGGACGCCGACGGCGTCGAGTGGTGGGTCACCAAGGAGGACGGCTGGTCGGCCGGCCCCGGCGTGCGGCTCGAGCTGGCCGACCGGCCGCAGCGCGACGGCGCCTTCGACGCGCCGTCGTTCCGCTCGGCGCGGGTGATCACCCTGGAGGGCACCGCCGTCGCGCCCGACGAGGACAGCCGCGAGCGGGCGAAGGACCGGATCGCCGCCGTGCTCGCCGACGGCTCGGCGCCGGCGGAGTTCGTCGTGCGGGAGCGCACCGTGACGCGCCGCGCGCTGGTCCGGCTCTCGGCCGGCACGAAGGTCTCCGACACGACACCGGTGAGCTTCGACTGGTCCCTGCAGTTCACCGCGCCCGACCCGCTGCGCTACGGCGAAGAAGTCCACGAGCTGTCCTGCGGGCTGCCGAAACCGGGACAGGGCATCACCTTCCCGCTCGGTTTCCCGCTGGTGTTCGGGCAGGCCGACGGCGGCGCGCTGGCGCTGGTGAACGCCGGCACGGCGACGACGCGTCCGGTGTGGACGATCACCGGCCCGTGCACGCAGCCGGTGATCCGCAACGATTCGACCGGCGAACGGCTCGCGTTCTCGCTGAGCCTCGCCGAAGGTGACGTGCTGACCGTCGACACGGCCGCGCGCACGGTGTTCCTCGGCACGGCCTCGCGCCGTTCGGTGCTGCAGCCGCGGTCGAGCTGGTTCGGGCTCCCGCCGGGCAGCACGACGATCGGGTTCGAGGCTTTCGACGACGCCGAAGCGGGCACGCTGACCGCCCGCTGGCGGGACGCGTGGATCTGAAGAGCGAGAAGGGGGAGCTGCGATGGCGGAACGGCACGCGGGGTGGGTCGACGGCGTCGACTCGGCCGAAGCGCGGTTGATCACCGGGGCACTGGTGCAGGCGGACGCGACCGGCGACGCGCTCGACCCGCTGCGGGCGCGCCCCGGGATCCGGGACGCGCCGGGTACGCCCGGGTCGGTCGCGATCGCGTCGAACAAGCTGCGGGTCAACCCGTTCCAGGCCGTGCTCACCGACCGGGCCCGGCCGGGCGACGGTCCCTACATCGTCACGCTGGACGCGGTGAAGGAGCTGCCCTTCGGCGCGGCGCACGCGTCGCTGTCCCGGCTGGACCTGGTGGTCGCGGAGATCGTCGGCGGGGCGTTCGCGGTGAACGTCTACGCGGGGGAGAACGCGGCCAGCCCGGTGCGGCCGACGCCGAACGGGTCCCCGGTGCTCGTGCTGGCCGAGGTCCAGGTGCCCCCGGCGGGCACCGCGCCCACGGTCGTCGACCGCCGCCAGTTCACCTCCGCCCTCAGCGGGATCCTGCCGGTGCGCGGTGAAACCGATCTCCCGCCCGTCGCGACCACGCACAGCAGCCAGTTCGTCTACCGCCTCGACACCGGGGTGCTGCTGTGCAAGCGCGGCGGCGTGTGGGCGCCCTACCGCCCGCCGCGCGGCGACACCTGGCACGCGCCGACCCTGCAGAACAGCTGGGTCAACTACGGCAGCGGGTTCACCACGGCCGCCTACACGCTGATGGACGACGGCTGGGTGCGGCTGCGCGGCCTGGTCCGCAACGGCCTGCTCGACAAGGCGATCTTCACCCTGCCGGTCGGCTACCGGCCGGTCGCGCACTGGTTGCTCGGCGTCTCCACCAACCCGGACGCGCACGGCCGGGTGGACATCCTGCCGACCGGTGAGGTGATGGCGACCACGGGCAACGCCGGCTGGTTGTCCCTCGACGGCCTCACGTTCTCCACCTACTAGGCGCAGCGGATGGGCACGTCGTACACCTACCTGATCGCGGACCTGCGCACCGGCGCGGTCCTGGACGAGCTCCCGCTGTCCGGCGTGCAGTTCGACAAGAAGCTCAACGACACCGGCACGCTGCGCGGGCAGCTGCGGGTCGACGACCCGGAGATCCGGATCCGGGAGCCGCGGCTGCTCGCCGAGCCGGGCCGCACCGCGGTCTACGTCGACCGCGACGGCGACCTCGTGTGGGGCGGCATCGTCTGGACCAGCCGCTACAGCGCGGCCGGCGGGGTGCTGGAGCTGACCGCCGCCGACTTCGCGTCCTACTTCGACCACCGGCTGGTCCTCGACCCCGCGGACCTGACCAAGCCGGTCTCGTTCACCGCCACCGACCAGCTCGCGATCGTGCGGGGGCTGCTCGACCTCGCGCAGTCGGCGGACGGCGGCGACCTCGGGGTGGTGGTGACCGGCTCGGCGAGCTCCGGCGTCCTGCGCACGGTGAGCTACGCCTCGGCCGACCTGAAGTCGGTCGCGGAGGTCCTGCGGGACCTCGCCAACACCGACACCGGGTTCGACTTCGCCTTCGACGTCCGCTACGACGAGAGCGGCCAGCCGGAACGCCTGCTGCGGCTGGGGTACCCGCGCCTGGGCCTGCCCGGCGGGGAGCGCGCGTTCGTCTGGGAGTACGGCGCGAACCTGGTCGACTTCGTCTGGCCGAGCGACGCCGCGAGCATGGCGACCCGGGTGCTCGGGATGGGGAACGCCGGCGGCGGGGGCGTGCCGGTGGTGCGGTCGGATCCGGGCGCGACGGCGGGCGGCTGGCCGTTGCTGGAAGCCGCGGCCGCGCCGGTGGACACCACCGACGCCGCCATGCTCGCCGCGCACGTCGCCGGGGAGCTGGCCGCGCGGCGGCGGCCGGTCGTGCTGCCCGAGCTGACCGTGCGCGCCGACCTCGACCCGGTCGTCGGGTCGTACTCGGTCGGCGACGACGCGCGGATCGTTGTGGCCGACCCGTTCTTCGCCGGGGACCAGCTCGACGTCACCGTCCGGCTGCTCGGGCTGTCGGTCACGCCCGGCGACGACGCCGGGCAGGAAGAAGTCGTGTTGACCGTCGAACCGTTCCTGGAGCCGTCGTGAGCCGCGTCAACCAGCCGGACACCCTCGTCACGCTGCTGCGGGAGATCCAGCGGCGGCTGCGCGTGCTCGAAGGCACCCGCCACGCCGCCGCGGCGTTCACGGCGGCGTCGGCCGCCGCGCCCAGCTCCGCGGTGGCCTTCCAGCCGGCGCGCCCGCAGGACTGGCCCGGCACGGCCTCGGCGAGCTGGACCCCGCTCGTCCGGCTGCTCACCCGGCCCGGCGCGTTCGTGGTCGTGCTCGAGGCCGTGGGCGACAGCGAAGGCGAGGTGCGGGTGGTCGTGGACGGCGAAGTGGCCGAAACCTTCGCGGTCACCGGCGACGTCGGCCGCCACGAAGTCGCCGTCGCCCCGAGTGCCGAGCTGGTGGTCGAGGCCCGGCGGACCGGCGACACCGGAACGGTGCGGGTGACGGCGTTCGCGCTCGCCGGCTGAGCGCTGTCCGGAACGAGACAGGTATTCACCGCCCTCTTGACCGGTTCGTCGGGCGTTGCCGAAGGTGTGCTCGGGGATGACATCGTTGGCAGGAGGAAGCTCAGTGAAGAGCAAGGTCCTGGCGGGCGCATTGGCGCTCGCCGTGGTGGCGACGGGGGTGAGTCCCGTCGTCGCTTCGGCGGCCGGGGGCGACGCCCTCGGCGCCGTCAACACGTTCATCGGCACGCAGGACGAAGGGAACACCTTCCCGGGTGCCTCGGCGCCGTTCGGGATGACGCAGGTCAGCCCGATCACCTCGCACTACGCCGGGTACCGCTACACCGACACGGCCATCCGCGGGTTCGGGCACTTCTTCCTGTCCGGCGCGGGCTGCTGGGAGCAGGGCGGCCTGGTCTCGACGCTGCCGACGACCGGGGAAGTGGGCCCCGGCAAGGCGTTCGACACGACGAAGGCGTCCACTTTCGACCAGAAGCTGTACGCGTCGCCGTTCACGCACGACGGCGAGGTCGGCAAGCCCGGCTACTACAAGGTCCGCCTGACCGGCTACGGCGGCGTCGACGTCGAGACGACCGCGGCGACCCGCGCGGGCGTCGAGCGGTACACGTTCGCGAAACCGGGCGACGCCAACGTCTTCGTCAACGTCGGGCAGGCGAACGACAAGGAACCGGTTACCGGCAGCAGCATCCGCGTCGTCGACGACCGGACCGTCGAAGGAACCGTGGAGTCCCAGGCGTTCTGCGGCGGCAAGGCCTACACGACGTACTTCACGACGAAGTTCGACAAGCCGTTCAAGTCCTCGGGCACCTGGTCGCCGACCGGCGGCACCCCGGGCAGCCGCGAGTCGAGCGGTGGCGCGGGACTCCGTGGCGCGTGGCTGACGTTCGCGGGCGGCGGCCAGGTCACCGCGACCACCGCGATCTCCCAGGTGGACGCGCAGGGCGCGCGGGTCAACCTGGCGTCGGAGAAGATCCGGTCGTTCGACGCGGCCAAGGACGCGGTCGAGCGCACCTGGCGGCACGAGTTGTCCACTGTGGACATCAAGGGTGGCACGACGGACGACCGCACGGTGTTCTACACCTCGCTCTACCACGCGTTGCTGCAGCCGCTGACCGCGAACGACGCCGACGGCCGCTACTACGGCTTCGACAAGAAGATCCACCGCGCGACCGGCTGGACGTACTACGACTTCTTCTCGCTGTGGGACACCTACCGGTCCCAGAACCAGCTCCTGGCGCTGCTGCGGCCGAGTCGCGCGAAGGACATCGCCAAGAGCATCCTCGCCATCCACGACCAGGGCGGCTGGCTGCCGCGGTGGGCGTACGCGAGCCAGGAGACGAACACGATGACCGGCGACCCGGTCACGCCGTTCCTGGTCGACCTCTGGCGGTTCGGCGCGCTGTCGGGCGAGGAAGCGCACGCTTACCAGGCGCTCCTGCAGAACTCGACGCAGATCCCGCCCGCGGCGTCGCCGTTCCAGGGCCGCTCGGGCAACGCGAGCTACCAGCAGGACGGCTTCGTCCAGTACGACCCGGACTTCCCCAAGAAGGGGCAGGACACCGACCCCAACCACGGCGCGTCGGCCACCCTGGAGTACGCGCTCGGTGACTGTTCGCTGTCGGTCATGGCCGCCGCGCTCGGCAAGAAGGACGACGCCGCCGCGCTGAAGGAGAAGGGCCGGACCTACCGGACGCTGTGGGACGAAACGCAGACCGACCGCGGCTTCACCGGCTTCTTCCGGCCGAAGGTCCTCGGCGGCGCCTGGTTCAGCCCCGCCGACAAGCCGTACAGCCCGCAGAGCCAGGACGGCTTCCACGAGGGCACCGCCTGGCAGTACCAGTGGCTGGTCCAGCAGGACGTCCCCGGCCTGGTCCAGCGGATGGGCGGCCCGGCGGCCACCGGGAAGCGCCTCGACGACTTCTTCGCCTACGACGAGCTGGTGAAGAACCCGGCGACGGCGGTCCGGGAAAACTGGGTGGTCGGCCCGTACGACTACTACGACCAGTTCCGCTACAACCCGAACAACGAGCCCGACTTGCACTCGCCGTGGATGTACGCGCTGACCGGGCAGCCGGCGAAGACGTCGACGGTCGTGCGGGCGGCGCACACGCTGTTCACCAACGCGCCCAACGGCGTCACCGGGAACGACGACCTCGGCACCATGTCGGCCTGGTACGTCTTCAGCGCGCTCGGCCTCTATCCCGCCGTCCCAGGGACTGGGAACTTCGTGCTGAACGCGCCGCGGTTCGAGAAGTCCGTGCTGCACCTGGAGAACGGGCGCGACATCACGATCAAGGCGTCCGGCGCGGACGGCTCGAAGCTGCAGTACGTCTCGGGCCTGAAGGTCGGCTCGAAGCCCAGTGACAAGGTTTACGTCGGCGTCGACCAGCTCAAGCGCGGGGCGACGCTGGACTTCTCCTTGACTGCGGATGTCGCGAAGGCGACATGGGGCACTTCGCCCTCCGCAGCACCGATTTCCCCGTGTTCCGACTAGATAGCGGCGCTCACGGACGTGGTCCTGACCACAGTGGACCACGTTCGTGAGCATCGTCACGGGACCCGGTGTTCCGGTGAGGGCCGTCACGCCTCACACTGGTATCAGCACGTCCGACGACGCCGTTGACGTACAAGGCAAGTCCGCCTTGGACGGTGTGTCGGGCGTTTTGCATGTCATGGACCAACGTGGTGAGACCCCACAGGAGGAAGCAGTGTCCAGCAAGGCCGCTCTAGTGTTCCGCGTGGCCGCAGTAGCCGAAGCCCTTTCCTGGGCGGCGCTGCTTGTCGGGATGTTCCTCAAGTACGTCGTCCACTCTTCCGGCGAGGGCGGCGTGCCCGTCATCGGCATGGTGCACGGCGTGATCTTCGTCCTCTACGTGGTCGTCTCCCTGTCCGTGGCGAAGCCGCTCGGCTGGCGCCCGAAGACGCTGGTCCTGGCCCTGCTCGCGAGCATCCCGCCGCTGTTCACGTGGCTGTTCGAGAAGTGGGCGCTGCGCAACGGCAAGCTCGACGGCCCGCAGCGGCTGTCCCACGGCGGTGTCGGCCTGTTCCAGGCGCAGGAACCCGTCGCCGTCTGATCCCACGACGTGAGAAAGGCCCGCGCCCTCCGGAGCGGGCCTTTCTTGTCATTCGGTGAAGTCGCCCGCCGCCCGGCGCACCTTCGTCAGCAGGTCGGTCAGCTGCTCGGTCTGCCGCTCGGTGAGCCCGGACAGTCCGAAGTCGATGGTCGTCACGGCCTCGGTCGCGCTCTCGCGGCGCTTGCGGCCCTCGTCGGTGATCTCGACCAGCGTCGTGCGCCGGTCCGTCGGGTGCGGGACGCGCTTGACGAGCCCGTCGCGCTCCAGCCGGTCGACTATGTTGGTGACACTGGTGGGGTGCAGCTGGAGCCGCTCGCCCATCACCCGCATCGGCAGGCTGGCGCTGCGGGCGAAGGTGAGCAGCACCAGTGCTTCGTACCGGGCGAAGGTCAGGCCGTGCGGCTTGAGCGCGCCGTCCACCGCGGACTGGATGATCTGCTGGACCCGCATCACCCCGGTCACCGCGGCCATGGTCCCGGAGGGCCCGATCCGGTCCTCCCAGAGCGCGGCCGCGCGGGCGATCGGGTCGAACGGCAGCGGACGGTTCATGACACGCGAAGTTACCAGCGGGTACCGGCGCGTGTCCCACGACCGGCGGAAAGAGCACCGAAGAAGGGACTTCCGACCATGATCGTCGCGTTCAGCGTGAGCCCGTCCGGCGGGGACCCCGACGGCGGAGTCAGCGAAGCCGTCGCCAAGGCCGTGAAGGTGGTCCGCGAGTCCGGGCTGCCCAACTCGACCAACGCGATGTTCACCAACATCGAGGGCGAGTGGGACGAGGTGATGGCCGTCGTGAAGCGCGCGGTCGAAGCCGCGGGCGAGGGCTCGGCCCGCGTCGGGCTCGTCCTGAAGGCGGACATCCGGCCGGGCTTCGAAGGCCAGCTGGAGGCCAAGGTCGAACGCGTGGAAGCGCACCTGCGCGAGTCGTGACTACGGCAGCGGCGGGGTGAAGGCGACCGTCCACCGGCCGTCTTCGCTCGTCACCGTCAGCGGGTAGCTGAACGGCCGCCCGTCTCCCAGCGTGCCCGTCACCGTGGCGCGCGAGGGCGCGGCGGCGTCCGGTCCGAGCGCCACCCGGACGTCGTGGACGCCGTGGTCGGTCAGCACCGCGACGTAGTCCTTCGCGAAGTCGCCGCCGCCGGAGCCGGGGTAGTCGAGGAGGCCGGCGAAGGCGTCGGCGTCGTGCGCGGAAAGCGCGGTGGCCAGGCGATCGCGCAGCTCGCCGGGCGACGCCGCGCCCGGATCCGGCTGGTGCCCGATGAGCAGCGACACCGCGCCGATCCACGTGACGGCGGCGGCGACCGACAGCCCCACCTTCACGTCACGCCGGATGTGCACCCGGCCGAGCCTGCCCCAGCGGCGCCGTCCTGCCAAGCGGACCGGCCGGGGGACCCGGTGAAACCGTCCGGCGCGCGTGCCAGGATGGAACCGTGACACAGCCACGCGGATCTGCAGCGAAGTCAGCGGCCTTGTCCGCCGCCCTGTCCGGCGCGGTCGACCTGTCCGCGCTCAAGGCGCGCGCCGATGCGGCGCAGCGGCAGCCGGCCCCGCAGGCCGGCCCGTCCGGCGGCGACGGGCCGCCGCCGCCCGTCTCGACCGACGCCGTGATCGATGTCACCGAGGCCACCTTCCAGGCCGAGGTCGTGGAGCGGTCGCTGCGCCAGCTGGTGATCGTCGACCTGTGGGCCGAGTGGTGCGGCCCGTGCAAGCAGCTGTCCCCGGTGCTGGAGCGGCTGGCCGCCGAGTCCGGCGGCGCGTGGGTGGTGGCGAAGGTCGACGTCGACGCCAACCCGCGGATCGCGCAGCTGTTCGGCGCGCAGTCCATCCCGACGATCGTCGCCATCGCCGGCGGCCAGCCGGTCGACGCGTTCTCCGGCGCGCTGCCCGAGCCGGAGATCCGCAAGTGGATCAACGCGCTGCTGGACGCCCTGCGCGACAAGTTGCCGTCGATCGCCGAGGCGGAGGCCAACGGCGGCGGCCCGATCGAGGAGCCCGAGGACCCCCGCTTCACCGAGGCGGAGGAAGCCTTCGAGCGCGGCGACTTCGCCGCGGCCCAGGCGGCCTACGAGCGCATCCTCGACGTCGAACCGGCCAACGAGCTGGCCAAGAACGCACTGGCCCAGGTCAAGTTCACCGCCCGCGCGGAGAACGCCGACCCGGAGGCACTCGCGAAGGCCGACGCCGACCCGTCCGACCTGGCGGCCCAGCTCGACGCGGCCGACCTGGAGATCGCGGCGAACGACGTCGAGGCGGGCTTCAAGCGCCTCATCGACGCGGTCCGCCGCACGGCGGGGGAGGACCGCAACAAGGTCCGCGAGCACCTGGTGGCCCTGTTCGACCTCTTCGACCCGGCCGACGACCGCGTCATGAAGGCCCGCCGCGACCTGGCTTCCGCCCTCTTCTAACCCCCCCGAACGCCGTGAAGGCCTCCTTACCGGGCAAAAAAGCCGGTAAGGAGGCCTTCACGGCGTTTCAGCTCAGCCGTACTGCTTCGAGCAGACCGACGAGCCCTCGAGGTAACCCTTCCGCAGCGACTCGACCCGATCGAAACCGCTGTCCGGGCGCTTCCCGTTGACGTCGGCCGACACCAGGCTCTCCGGCAGCAGCAGGTCCGCGATGGCCTCGTCGAGGTCGCCCGCGGACAGCCGCAGGTCGCCCGGCCGGTTCGTGAACGCCGCCCACGCGCCCACCAGGCACGCCGTGCGCAGGCCCGCGTTCGCGTTGTCGATCGACGCGCCGACGCCCTTCTGGATGCCCAGCGCGTACCGCGAAGCGACCTCCGAGAACGCCGCGAAGTCGCCCATGCCGCCCGGGTCCTCGCCCTTCATCTCGGCCTCGCGGTCGATCGGCTGGGCCAGCGCCGACAGCTTCGCCAGGTCGATGCTCACCGTGTTGTCGCCGGGGCAGTACGACGCCGGCGGCGTGGTCTGGCAGCTGCCGCCGTCGGTGATCTCCGGGGCGGCGACGCCGGCGCCCTTGAAGGCCTCGTCGAGGCTCTTCTTCAGCAGCTCGACGGCCTGTTCGTTGAACTTCGCGTCGCCCTTGCCCTTGTCACCCTTGTCGAACGGGCGCTCGGTCAGCCGGGCCTTGACGTTCTCGTTGTTCATCGCCGCGCACTCCTTCGGGCCCTTCTCGAACCCGGCCTGGAACGCGTACGTGCGGTCGAACGCCGTGCCGTGCGCGCCCTTGTCGGCGGCGCTGGTGCCCGCCTGGTCGCGGATCAGGAACATCGACGCCATCACCTGGTTCAGGCCCTCGGACGTCGACACCCGGTAGAACTTGCTCTTGTCCTCGGCAACCCAGCGGAAGTAGCCGCCGGCGAAGCAGTCGGCCTGCTGCTCCTTGACCACGGTCGGGGTGCTCTTGGTGATCCCCGCCTTGTCGCCGAGCCGGTACTGGACGGCGTGGCCGAACTCGTGCGCGAGCACGACGACCACCGACATCGGCCCGAACCGCTGGCGCAGCATCGGCAGCAGCACGCCGCGGTCCCACGCCACCGAGTCGTCGACCGGGCAGTAGAACGCGTTCACGAGCTTCTTCACGCTGCCGCAGCCGGTCTCTTCGGTGTCGGTCTGCGCGTCATAGGACAGCAGCGACTTCACCGGCTCGAACTGCTGCCCGAAGTCGGCCTGCAGGTGCTCGGCCCAGTACGTCTGGACGTCGGCGATCGCGGCGGTGGCGAGCTTGTCGTCCTCGCCGCCGTCGGCGTTGCGGACGTCGAGGTCCGGCGAAGGCGCGTCCGGCTTGAGGCCGCTTTCGAAGTGCGTCACCGGCAGGCCCGACACCGACCCGGCGCCGTTGTCCTTGGCCGGGTCCCCGCTCGCACCGCCCTTGTCGTTGCACCCGCTCACGGCCACGGCCGCGACGGCGAGCAACGCGACCAGCGCGCGCCGTCCTCCCCCTGGGATCATCTTCTTCACTCGCTCTCGTGCCCACCCGTACCCGACGGGCAGGACCATACCCAGGGCTTACGCGGAGCGTGCACGTTATCCCCGAACTACTCCCTGCGCACGACGGGCCGCGGCCCGATATCGTCGCTTCCCATGCGTGCAGTCCGCCGGTTCACCGTCCGCGCCAGCCTCCCGGAGTCCCTGTCCGGCCTGGGCGCGCTGGCCACCAACCTGCGCTGGACGTGGCACCCGCCGACGCGCGACCTGTTCGCGTCGATGGACGCCGAGCTGTTCAACGCCGTGCGCGACCCGCTGCGGATGCTCACCGCGCTCCCGCCCGCCCGCCTCGACGAGCTCGCCGTCGACGACGACTTCCTCGAACGCGCGAGAGCCGCGGCCGAGGACCTCGACAAGTACCTCTCGGAACCGCGCTGGTACCAGCAGCGTGACGACGCCGAGCTGCCGCCCGCGGTCGCCTACTTCTCGATGGAGTTCGGCGTCACCGAGGCCCTCCCGAACTACTCCGGCGGCCTCGGGGTGCTGGCCGGCGACCACCTCAAGGCCGCGTCCGACCTGGGCGTGCCGATGGTCGGCGTCGGGCTGCTCTACCGCAACGGCTACTTCCGGCAGTCGCTGTCGCTGGACGGCTGGCAGGTCGAGCACTACCCGGTGATCGACCCGAACGCGTTCCCCCTCGAGCTGCTGACCGCGGGCGGGCGGCCGGTGTTGATCGGCGTCGCGATGCCGGGCGGGCGCGAGCTGTGCGCGCAGATCTGGCAGGCCCGCGTCGGGCGCGTGCCGCTGCTGCTGCTCGACACCGACGTCGAGGCCAACGACGAAGACCTGCGCGGTGTCACAGACCGCCTCTACGGCGGCGACGCCGACCACCGGCTGCGGCAGGAGATCCTGGCGGGCATCGGCGGGTTCCGCGCGGTCCGGAAGTACTGCGAGCTGACCGGCCACCCGCAGCCGATGGTGTTCCACACGAACGAAGGCCACGCGGGTTTCCTCGGGCTGGAGCGGGCCCGCGAGATCGTCCAGGCCGACGGCCTCGCGTTCGACGAGGCCATGCCCGCGGTCCGCGCCGGGACGCTGTTCACCACGCACACGCCGGTCAGCGCGGGCATCGACCGGTTCCCGGTGGACCTGGTCCAGCGCTACTTCGCCGACGGGAGGCTCGTTCCGGACATCGACCCGCGCCGCGTGCTCGCGCTCGGCGCCGAGGACAACCCCGGCCTGTTCAACATGGCGCACATGGGCCTGCGGCTGGCGCAGCGCGCGAACGGCGTCTCGCAGCTGCACGGGCGCGTCACGCGCCGGATGTTCTCGCGGCTGTGGCCCGGGTTCGACCACGACGAGGTGCCGATCTCGTCGGTGACCAACGGCGTCCACGGCCCGACGTGGGTGGCGCGCGAGCTGAGCACGCTGCTCGGCCGCGAATGGGGCCTCGACGTCGGCGAGGGGCCGCTGCGCGACGGCGTCTCGGACGCCCAGCTGTGGGCGCTGCGGCGGGAGCTGCGCGAGAAGCTGGTGCACGAGGTGCGCCGCCGGGTGCGCGCGGCGTGGCTGCAGCGCGGCGCGTCCCCGCTGGAGCTGGGCTGGGTGGACTCGGTCTTCGACCCGGACGTGCTCACGGTCGGGTTCGCCCGCCGCGTCCCGACGTACAAGCGCCTGACGCTGATGCTGCGCGACCCCGACCGCCTGCGCACCCTGCTGCTCAACGAGGACCGCCCGCTCCAGGTCGTCGTGGCCGGCAAGTCGCACCCGGCCGACGAGAACGGCAAGCAGCTGATCCAGCAGATCGTCCGCTTCGTCGACGGCGCGGACGTGCGGCACCGGATCGTCTTCCTCCCGGACTACGACATGTCGATGGCGCGGTACCTCTATCGCGGCTGCGACGTCTGGCTGAACAACCCGGTGCGCCCGCTGGAGGCGTGCGGGACGTCGGGCATGAAGTCGGCGCTCAACGGCGGCCTGAACCTCTCCATCCGCGACGGCTGGTGGGACGAGTGCTACGACGGCAGCAACGGCTGGGCGATCCCGACCGCGGACGGCGTCACCGACCCGCTGCGCCGCGACGACCTCGAGGCGGCGGCGCTGTACGAGCTGCTCGGCCAGCAGATCGCCCCGCTGTTCTACGACCGCTCCGGCGAAGGGGGCGTGCCGACCGGCTGGCTGTCGATGGTGTGGCACACGCTGGAGACGCTCGGCCCGCGCGTCCAGGCGTCCCGCATGGTCCGCGAGTACGTCGACAACGGCTACCTCCCGGCATCCCGCATGGTCGCGGCGGCCACCGGCGACGGCTACCGCGGCGCGCTGTCCCTGGCGGACTACCGCACGAAGCTCGAGGTCTCCTGGCCCCGGCTGCGCATCTTCGACTCGGAGCTGCTGGTGGAGCAGACCGAGCCACTGGTGGTCGGCACCGAGGTGACCATCCGCGCCCGCATCGACCTGGCCGGCCTCGATCCGTCCGAAGTGGACATCCAGGCGGTGGTCGGCCAGGTCGCCGACGACGACGAGCTCCGCGACGCGGTCACGGTCCCGATGACGGCCGACGGCATCGGCGCCTTCGCGGCGAGGCTGAAGCTGCCACGGCCGGGGTCGATCGGGTACACCGTGCGGGTGCTGCCGAAGCACGGGCTGCTGGCGACGCCGGCGGAGCTGGCCCGAGTCGTCCTGGCCTGACCCGCGCGGGTCAGGTCCGGTCGCGCTGGTGCAGCACGGTCGCCGCGATGCCGACGACCAGCGCCACCGGCAGGGTGATCGCCAGCAGACCGCCGCTCACCGCGGTCAGCGCGGCGGCGACGGCCAGCGGCAACACCCAAGCTCCCACCATCCAGCTGTGGTCGTGCGGCCGGTACTGCTTCGGAACTCCGTGTGGCTCGGTCATGGGGTCCACCTCGATTCCTCGTGGGCCCGACGATCGCGCCCGCCGGGCCGGCCCGCTATGGCCCAACGTCGTGACCACGAGGGCCGGAAGGCACCCCAGAACGTTTCGAAGGGCCCCTGACCTGGAGTTGCTCCAGCCGGGAAATCGCTGCGCACACCGCCCCGCGCGGCGTTAGGTTGGCTGCATGCGCTTCGGAATCTTCGTCCCGCAGGGGTGGCGGCTCGACCTCGCCGGCATCGACCCCGCGGACCACTGGAAGACCATGCTCGGCCTCGCGAAGCACGCGGAAGCCGGGCCCTTCGAATCGATCTGGGTCTACGACCACTTCCACACCGTGCCCGTCCCGACCGAGGAGGCCACGCACGAGGCCTGGTCGCTGATCTCGGCCTTCGCCGCCGCGACGGAGACCGTGCGGCTCGGGCAGATGTGCACCTGCATGGGCTACCGCAACCCCGCCTACCTGGCGAAGGTCGCCGCCACCGCCGACACCATCGCCGGCGGGCGCGTCGAAATGGGGATCGGGGCCGGCTGGTACGAGCACGAGTGGCGGGCCTACGGCTACGGTTTCCCGGGCGCCGGTGACCGGCTCGGGCAGCTCGACGAAGGCGTGCAGATCATGCGCGACCTCTGGACCACCGGAACGTCCACACTGGACGGAAAGCACTACAAGACGGACGGCGCGATCCTGCGCCCGCTGCCGCCGCAGGAGGGCGGGCTCCCGCTCTGGATCGCCGGTGGTGGCGAGAAGAAGACGCTCAAGATCGCCGCGAAGTACGCGAAGTACACGAACTTCGCCGCCGACCCGGAGACGTTCACCCGCAAGTCGGAAATCCTCGCGCAGCACTGCAAGGACGTCGGCACCGACTACGACGCCATCGTGCGCTCGGCCAACCACAACGTCGTGCTCGGGGAGACCGAAAAGGACGTCCAGGACAAGCTGGCCTGGCTGAAGTCGCACCTCGAGAAGTACGCGCCGGCCGACGCGGCGGAGCGGTGGCACGGCGTCTTCGTGAACAGCCCGACGACCGGCACGCCCGAGCAGGTCACCGAGAAGCTCGCCGCGATGGGCGAGCTGGGCATGTCGTACGCGATCTTCAACTTCCCCGAAGCCGCGTACGACCGCTCCGGCATCGACCTGTTCGCCGAGAAGGTCGCGCCCGCGCTCGCCTAGGGCACCGCGGGGCTGCCGCCGGTCTGCACGGGCAGGCCGGCGGCAGCCCAGGCGCGGAAGCCGCCTTCGAGGTCGGTCGCGTGCGGCAGCCCCAGCCGCTGCAGGTCGGCGGCCGCGAGGCTCGACGAGTAGCCCTCGTTGCACAGCACGATCACCGTCGAGTCCGCCGTCACCGAAGGCAGCCGCCATTCGCTGTCCGGCGCTAGCCGCCACTCCAGGTGGATCCGCTCGACGATCACCGCGCCCGGGATCTCGCCCTCGGTCTGCCGGTTCTGATGCGGCCGGATATCGACCAGCAACGCGCCGGCCTCCTGCAGCTCGCGGGCGCGCGGGGGAGAAACCCGGTCCAGGCCGGAGCGGGCCGCGGCCAGGAACGTATCGACAGCGCTCATGGCCGGACGATAGCGGGCAGCGGCGGGATTTCCGGCGGAACGTCGGCGAGCGTGGCGTACTCGCGCGTCGCCACCAGCGGCGGCGAGTACGCGTGGACGCTCGCCGCGGGCCGGTCGCCGATGCCGGTGACCTGGTGGGCGCGGCCGGCGCCGAAGCCGAGGCCCTGGCCGGCGACGTGCGTGCGGCGCCGGATCGGCCCGCCGGGATAGCGGTACTCCTCGCCGATCTCGCCCTGCAGCACGGTGAACGAGCCGGACGCGCCGCCGTGGTCGTGCGGCTTCGTGTGCTGGCCGGGCAGCCACGACAGCAGCCACAGCTCGACGCCGTCGGTGAGGGCCAGCCGGGCCCACCACCGCCGGTCTTCGTCGAAGCGCAGGATGCTCCGCAGGTTCGCGGTCAGCTCGGTGGTGACGGTGGCGGTCAGCTCGGCCAGCTCACGCGGGGTCCAGAGCAGCCGCGACGGGTGCAGCAGCTCGGGCAGCAGCGGGTCGGTCAGCCGCGGGTGGATCTCGACGGGCGGGCGGACGATCGAAGTGGTCAACGCGAGTGCTCCTCGGGCGCGAAAGTGATTCGGGACACGGGGGCAGCGCGGCACGCGCACGCGTCACGCAGAGGACGCGGGGGATCAGCGAAGCCGCGCCCGCGTACACCCGGCCGAGGCCACGAGGAGCAGGTCGATCGTGCGACGGCGCCAGAACGAGCCCCGGGTGACCGGGGTGGCGGGCGCGTCGGCTGACATGTCTGCGATCGTGCCACAACCCGGCCCCGAGCTGCTCTCCCGCGGTGCGGCGTTCCACGACGTGGACACGCCCCGACCTGCCGGATCGCCCACTCACCCGGGCGGGTGCGCACGCGCGCGCGACGACAGACAGAATGGGGCTCGTGAGCGAGCCGATCCAGCCCAGCGAACTTGACGACCTCGTGGTCCGGATGGCCGGTGTCGGCGTCCGCCGGGGGACCAACGACCTCCTCAAGGGCCTCGACTGGTCCGTGGAACTGGACGAGCGCTGGGTGGTGCTCGGCCCGAACGGCGCGGGCAAGACCACCCTGCTGCGTCTCGCCGCGGCCGAGCTGCACCCGACGGCAGGCGAGATCGACCTGCTCGGCGAGCGCATCGGCCGGGTCAACATCTTCGACCTGCGCCCGCGCATCGGCTTCACGTCGGCGGCGATCGCCCAGCGCGTGCCGGGCGACGAGCTGGTCAAGGACGTCGTGGTCAGCGCCGGCTACGCGGTGCTCGGCCGCTGGCGTGAGGAATACGACACCCTCGACACCGCCCGCGCGACCGAGCTGCTCGAAGCGATGGGCATCGGCCACCTGGCCGAGCGCACCTTCGGGACGCTGTCCGAGGGCGAGCGCAAGCGGGCCCTGATCGCGCGCTCGCTGATGACGGACCCGGAGATGCTGCTGCTCGACGAGCCGGCGGCCGGGCTCGACCTCGGCGGCCGCGAAGACCTGGTCGCGCGGCTCTCGGCGCTGGCCCTCGACCCGGACGCGCCGGCGCTCGTGCTGGTCACCCACCACGTCGAGGAGATCCCGCCGGGATTCACCCACGCGCTTCTTCTCCGTGACGGTGGCGCGGTCGTCTCCGGGCTGGTCGACGACGTCATCACCAGCGAAAACCTGTCGAAGACGTTCGACCAGGACCTCGTGCTGGAGCGTTCCGGAGATCGCTTCTTCGCCCGCCGTCGCTAAGCTGTCGCTTACCGGCGGGTAGCCTGCTGGCACTTCGTCAACGAGGAGGATGGGCGTGGGAGAGTTCGTATCGCTGGAGGTCAAGGACGGGGTCGGCACGATCCGGCTCGACCGGCCGCCGGTCAACGCCCTGAACGCCCAGGTCACCGCCGAGCTCGCCGAGCTGGCGAAGGAGGCCACCGAGCGCGACGACGTCCGCGCGGTGATCCTCTACGGCGGCGAGAAGACCTTCGCGGGCGGCGCGGACATCAAGGAGATGGCCACCCGCACCTACCCGGAGATCGCCAAGTTCGGCGCGAACCTCACCGGGACGCTGGCCGCGATCGCGAACATCCCCAAGCCGGTCGTCGCGGCCATCACCGGCTACGCCCTCGGCGGCGGCCTCGAACTGGCGCTGACCGCGGACTGGCGCGTCGCGGGCGACAACGTCAAGGTCGGCCAGCCCGAGATCCAGCTCGGCGTCATCCCCGGCGCGGGCGGCACCCAGCGCCTGGCCCGGCTGATCGGCCCGAGCAAGACCAAGGACATCGTCTACACCGGACGGTTCGTCAAGGCCGAAGAGGCGTTGCAGCTCGGGATCGTCGACCAGGTCGTCGCCCCGGACGACGTCTACGCGGCGGCGCACAAGTGGGCGGCCCAGTTCGCGAACGGCCCCGCCGTGGCTCTGCGCGCGGCGAAGGCGGCCATCGACGGCGGTCTCGACATGGACCTCCCCAACGCGCTCAAGCTCGAATCGCACCTGTTCGCCGCGCTCTGGGCGACCGAAGACCAGCGGAACGGCATGAAGTCGTTCATCGAAAACGGGCCCGGCAAGGCCACTTTCGAAGGGAAATGACGCCTTGACCGACGTGAACGACCCGGCGCCCAACCCGCACGCCACCGCCGAAGAGGTCCAGGCGGCTTACGCCGACCCCAAGCTGGCGAACGTGCTCTACCACGACTGGGAAGCCGGCACCTACGACGAGAAGTGGTCGATCTCGTATGACGAGCGCTGCATCTCCTACGCCACCGACGTGTTCAACGCCGTCGCGGGCGACGACGGCCAACCCTACCAGCACGCGATGGAGCTGGGCAGCGGCACCGGCTTCTTCCTGCTGAACCTCATGCAGGGCGGCGTCGCCAAGAAGGGCTCGGTCACCGACCTCTCGCCCGGCATGGTCCAGGTCGCGCTGCGCAACGCCGAGAAGCTCGGTCTCGACGTCGACGGCCGGGTCGCCGACGCCGAGCGCATCCCGTACGAGGACAACACGTTCGACCTCGTCGTCGGGCACGCGGTGCTGCACCACATCCCGGACGTCCAGGCGGCGTTCCGCGAGGTGCTGCGCGTGCTCAAGCCGGGCGGCCGGTTCGTCTTCGCCGGCGAGCCGACCAAGATCGGCGACTTCTACGCCCGCAAGCTCGGCCAGTTCACCTGGTTCCTGACCACGCGGGTGACGAAGCTGCCCGTGCTGAGCGGCTGGCGCCGTCCCCAGGAGGAGCTCGACGAGTCCTCGCGCGCCGCCGCGCTGGAGGCCGTGGTCGACATCCACACGTTCGACCCGTCGGAGCTGGAGTCGTGGGCCCGCGGCGCCGGCGCCCAGGACGTCCACGCGGTCACCGAGGAGTTCGCCGCGGCGCTGGCCGGCTGGCCGATCCGGACGTTCGAGGCCGCCGTGCCGCAGGAGAAGCTGACCGTGCGCTGGCGCCTGTTCGCCTACCGCCTGTGGCTGCGGCTGTCCGCTGTGGACAAGAAGGTGCTCGCGAAGATCCTGCCGCGCGAGCTGTTCTACAACGTGATGATCACCGGGACCAAGCGGCCGTCCTGAATTGGGTTATTCGTTCAGCCTCGGCGACGTCGCCTACCTGCGTTCCGGCGCGGGTATCGCGGCGCTCGCCGAGGTTGCGTCGTTGCCGCTGACCGACCGGATCGCTTCGGTCGCTCAAGTGCGCCGTCTCGTGGGCGAGGAGCACGCGGCCGCGGTGCTGGAAACCGTGCTGCTGCGGCGGAAAGCCGTCGGCAAGCTGTCCGGTGTGGACTGGCTGTTCACCTCCGACGCGCTCCAGCAGGCCAGCGCCACGCCGGTCGCCCGGCACCGGGCCGCCCGCTTGGCGGGACTCGACGTCCACGACGTCACGTGCTCGGTCGGCGCCGACCTCGTCGAAATCGCCCGGGTGGCGCGGCGCGCACTCGGGTCCGATCTGGACCCGGTCCGGCTGGAAATGGCCCGGCACAACGGAAGTGCCGCCGGTGTCGCGTTCGGACTGTCCCGTGCCGACGCGCTGCGCCCGGTGAGCCGTACCGGCGTCGTCGTGGCGGACCCGGCCCGGCGTGATTCTGCCGGGCGCCGGGCGTGGAAGCCCGCGGACTTCGCCCCGCCGCTCGGCGGGCTGGTCGAGGCCTACCCGGGGCGGGCGCTGTCCGTGAAGTGCGCGCCCGGCCTCGATTTCGCGCTCACGCCGTGGGCGGACGAGGTCGAGCTGGTGTCCCTGGACGGCCAGGTACGCGAATCCTGCCTCTGGCGCGGCCTGGGCGAAGGCGTCACCCGCCGGGCGACCGTGCTGCGCTCGGACGGGACACAGTGGACGGTCACCGACGCCGAACCGGACGAACTGCCCACGCGGGCGCCGGGGGAGTGGATCGTCGACCCCGACGGCGCCGTGGTCCGGGCCGGGCTGGTCCGCCACTACGCGGCGCGGCACGGGTTGTGGCAGCTGGACGAACGCATCGCGTACCTGACCGGCGACACCCCGCCACCGGGCGTGCGGGCGTTCCGGGTGCTGGAGCAGGGGCCCTACAGCGAGAAGGCGCTCAAAGCCGTCCTCAAGCGACACGACGTCGGGCGCCTGGAAATCCTGGTGCGCGGCCTGGACGTCGACCCGGATGCCCTGCGGCGGCGGCTGAAACCCCGTGGTGGCGCGGAAGCTTCGGTGGTGCTGACGCGGATCGGCCGGTCGCCGGTGGCGTTCCTCTGCCGCGCCGAGAGGTGAACGGAAACTTTCGAGGGGTGGAACTCCGGGTGGACGTGACGTAGGTTCCCCCAGTTGCCAAGTTTCACTGGAGGGTCGCCGTGTCCGGAAAATGGTCAGGTCTCGTCAAGCTCGCCGCCGCCGCGGCCATCGGCGCCACCGTCGCCTCGGGGGCGACCGCGCTCGCCGGGTCGGACGACGCGACCGCCGCCCGCGCCAAGGAGCCGGCCAACATCGGCCAGGTCAAGAACGACGTCAAGGCGTACTACGGCGACTACCTCGACGCCTCGGGCAAGCACCACTACTCCGAGACCAGCCAGTTCGCGAAGGACAGCAACCGCGTCGTCTCCGACGCGAAGCGCTACCTGCAGCAGCAGCTCGGCAAGGTCAAGGACCCGGCGATCGTGCTCGACGTCGACGACACCTCCGAGATCACCTTCGGCTGGGAAGCCGACAACGACTTCGGCTTCGACCCGGTCAAGCAGCAGCAGGCGATCGACAACGGCACGTTCGTCGCCAACAAGCCGGTGCTGGAGCTGGCCAACTGGGCCGTGCAGCACGGCGTCAAGGTGTACTTCCTGACCGGCCGCAACGAGTTCCAGGGGCCGCAGTCGCTCAAGAACCTGGCCAACGAGGGCTACCCGGCGCCGGCGGGGGCGTTCTTCAAGCCGAAGACCACCGCGCCCGACTACCTGCCGTGCGGCCTGACCTGCAACACCGTCCAGTACAAGTCGGGCACGCGGGCGCACATCGAGGCGACGGGCGCGAAGATCGTGCTGAACGTCGGCGACCAGTTCAGCGACCTCGAAGGTGGCTACGCGCTGCGCCCGATCAAGCTGCCGAACCCGATGTACTACCTGCCCTGAGGTGGAATAACCGCCGGGCCCGGGGTGCTGCTCCTGTACACGACCTTTTCGAGGAGCGGACATGCCGGAGAAGAAGGTGCTGGTACCGGGCCCGGACCACCCGATCACCGTCGAGCCCACCAAGGCCCGAGTGGTGGTCAAGGCGGGCGGGCGCGTCATCGCGGACAGCCGCAACGCGTTCACCCTGCAGGAGTCCACGTACCCGGCGGTCCAGTACATCCCGCTGGCGGACGTCGACGCGGGCGTGCTGGAGCGGACCGACCACGAGACGTACTGCCCGTACAAGGGCGAGGCCAGCTACTACTCGCTCAACGCGGGCGAGGTGAAGGGCGAGAACGCGGTCTGGACGTACGAGAAGCCGTACGAGCCGGTTGCCGCGATCAAGGACCACGTCGCGTTCTACCCGAACGTCGTGGACTCCATCGAGCTGGTCGAGGACTGAGCTGGACCTCGACCTGCTGCGGACGTTCCTGGCCGTCCACCGGGCGGGTTCGCTGACCGGCGCGGCACCGTCGCTGGGCTTGTCCCAGCCGACGGTGACCGCGCAGGTCAGAGCCCTGGAGGAGGAGCTCGGGCACCAGCTGTTCGTCCGCCGCGCCCGGGGCGTGACCCCGACGTCGGCCGCCGATGAACTGGCGGCCCGCATCGCCCCGCATGTGGACGCGCTGGCCGTGGTCGCCGTCGGCGACGACCTGTTCGCGGCGCCGGTGCACCTGGCCGGACCCGCCGAGCTGACCACGACCCGGGTCCTCCCGGCGCTGGCCGGTCTGGTCGCGTCCGGGCTCCGCCTGCGCGTGACGTTCGGCCTGGCCGACGACCTCCTCGCCGGCCTCGCCCAGCGCCGCTACGACCTGGTCGTCTCCACGATCCGCCCCCGCCGCCGCGGCCTGGCGGCCACCCCGCTGACGGACGAGGAGTTCGTCCTGGTCGGCCCCCGCGGTTTCGACGGCGACCCCCGCACCGCACCCCTGGTGGCCTACGCCGAGGACCTGCCGATCATCCGCCGCTACTGGCGTTCGGTACTGGGCGTCCGCCCACCGCCCGGCCCCGCGGTGGTCGTCCCGGACCTGCGGGCCATTTTGACGTGCGTCCTCGCCGGCTTCGGCGTGAGCGTGCTGCCGCGGTACCTGTGCGCCGCCGAGCTGGCCGCGGGCTCGCTGATCGCGTTGCTGGAGCCGGAGGAGCCACCGATCAACACGCTCTTCGCGGTCACCCGCGCCGAGCCCTGCCGGGCGGGGCCCGCGGCGGTGCGTGACGCACTGCTCGCGGACGCCGCCCGGTGGTGACTCAGCCCGTGTAGCCGGCGAAGATCTTGCCGAACTCGTACTTCGCCTGCGGCACGTTCGTGCACTGGCGCTGGGCCTGTGGCTGTGGCGCGGTTTAGGTTCTGGTGGTGCAGAAATCGAAGATCGTGACCACCGCTGAGAATCGTGATCTCAAAGCCGGTGCCGCGGCGGCGTTGCGTGCGGCGTGGCCGGAGTTCGTGCTCCACGATGCGGTGTCGAACGCTCACCGTGAAGCCGCAGGAGAGTACTTTCCGCAGTTCGACGTGCTCCTGGTCAACAATGGAGAGGTGCTGGCCAACGCGGTCGCGGTGACGCTGCACTGGGATGGCGAACCGGGCACGCTCCCGGACGGGTATGACGGCGCCCTCATTGCCGCGGTGACGGGGCATGAAAACCAGGTGGAACCGAACACGCTGTGCATCATGTCCGCCACGGTCCGGCCCGACCGCTCGGGTGGTGGCCTGGCCGGGCAGGTGCTGACCGCTCTTCGTGAACGCGCGGCGGACGCCGGCCTCCACCGAGTCATCGTGCCGGTGCGACCCACGCTGAAGGCGAGCTACCCGCTGACCCCGATGACGGACTTTCTGTGTTGGACCCGCGAGGACGGGCTGCACCTGGATCCCTGGATCCGCACGCATCAACGCCTCGGAGCCGCCATCCTGGCCCCGGCCTCCCGGTCCATGGTCGTGTCCGGAACCGTCGCTCAATGGGAGCAGTGGACAGGCATGGCCTTTCCGCAGACCGGCCGGTATGTCGTCCCCGGAGCGCTCGACCTGGTGGATATCGATCGTGAACGCGACCTGGGCAGGTACGAGGAGTGGAACGTGTGGATGCAGCACCCGATGAGCCCCCGATCGTGACATCGATGCCGGCGCGAGGCCCACGAGGGCGTGGGCCGCTGGTACCCATGAATTCGAGGTGTCGATCCCCAGGTAGCAGCGGGAATCTGTCCCCATTGGTATAGACCGGTAACTCCGGTCGCCCGAGGTGACGGAGGGAACCGGAGATCATCCCCGCGAGTCCCAGTCCGGCAAGGCAGAGCCGACTGAGGGAGCTCGATGAACACCTGGAAGAGGAAGGCCGCGACGGTCACCGCGGGCATCGCGGTCGCGTTGGGGACGACCGTGGCCGCCGCCGAACCGGCCGCCGCCGCGATCAGCTGCTCGGAGACGTCGAGCGGGAAGCTCGCTTCGTTCTATTCCGGTCTTTCGGCGTCCTACGCCTACGACAGCCGCTTCGCGAAGGGGCCCGCGGTCCCGGAACTGGACACGTACACGCCGCAGGGCATCGCGACCTGGTACAGCTGGGACGGCGGCGGCGACCTGCTCGTCATCGGCGCCTACCGCGCCGGCCACGACGCCCACCTGATCGGCATCGACGCGAAGACCGGCAAGCACGTCGGCACGGTCGCGATCGCCGCCACCCACGCCGGCGGCGTCGCGATCACCCAGGGCTGGGCGTTCGTCGCGGGGGAGGGCGACACGATCCGCAAGTACAAGCTGTCCGAGCTCAAGGCCGCGATGAAGAAGTCCGGCACGCCGTACCTCAAGCAGGTCGGCGAGGCGCGCAAGGTCTACGGCGCGTCCTTCCTGACCAGCTACGGCGACAACCTGTACTCGGGCAAGTTCAACGAGACCGGCCGCGACAAGATGTACCGGTACAAAGTGGGCACCGACGGCTCGCTGACCACGCAGTCCGGCGCGTACGAGGTGCCGACGAAGACGCAGGGCCTGATGGTCACCCAGTCCCGCTTCGTGTTCAGCACCTCGTACGGCAACGACAACCGCGGCAACCTCTACGTCGTCGACGCGGGCTCGCGGGACATCGACAAGGCCTCGACCCGGTGCTTCCGCTCGCCCAGCATGAACGAGGGCATCACCGAGTCGGGCGGGTACGCCTACCTCGTCTTCGAATCGGGTGCCGCGCAGTACGTCGCGAAGAACCCGCGCAACATCATCCGGAACCTCCACAAGGGCAAGGTTTCCGGGCTGTAGGGCTCAGGCCGGGGACGGCGCGCGGCGGCGTCCCCGGCTCCGGGTCAGCCACCATTCCGCGAACAGCAGCGGGAGCACCCAGCCGGTCCACGTCGTCAGGCCGGCGATCGCCTGCCCCAGCGCGACTTCGCTGCCGCCGAACGTCGTGTCCAGCTGCCCGGGCAGCACAGTGGCCCAGACGATCGCCCACACCCGGTTGCTGATGATCGACATGCACAGCGCGAAGCTGCGGACCATCCAGCGGCGGTGCTCGCCGAACCGCCGCGCCCGCGCCGTCCGGAAACCCTGCACGGTGCAGGTGAACCAGAGCGTCGCCAGCAGGACGTTCGAGACGGCGCCGACCGGCCCGAACGGCGCCGCGAGCGCGATCGCGAACCCGCCGATGGACGCCGGGAGCGCGCCGGCGAAGACGTACACGCGGCCGGTGCGGCGGTGCACCACCGGGTGCTTCTGCCGCAGCCACGGCCAGATCTGCAGCGCGCACGTCACGATCGCGACCGTCGCGAACCCGATGTGCGTCACCAGCACCGGGTAGTACCAGCCGGTGGGGGCCGGGATCCGCGACTCCGCGGGGTTCAGCCCGAGGTACGGCGGCAGCGAGTACACCAGGAACACCGTGACGAGCAGTCCCAGCGGGAACACCCACGGGCGGCGCCACCACGGCGTGGCCCGCCGGACGTCGCCGATGCTCGCCGTGGTTTCGGTCGTGGTCATGGATCCCCCTGTTTCTCTTACGCTGTATCCGCACCGTATGAAGCCGCCGGTGACCGCGGCAATCCTTCGTGCGGACATTGGGGGAGTACCCTGAAACCGTTCTAGGTGGCTGGGGCAAGTGTTCTAGTACGGATCGAGGTGTTCGTGGCCGAGCAGGCGCCGTACCTGCGGATCGCGGCGGACCTGCGCCGCCGGATTTCCGCCGGCGAGCTGCGGCCCGGCGACCGCGTCCCGTCGACGCGCGCGCTGGTCCGCGAGTGGGGTGTCGCGATGGCGACCGCCGCGAAAGCGCTGTCCGCGCTGGGGGACCAGGGCTGGGTGCGCGCGGTCCCGGGCAGCGGCACCGTCGTCGCCGACCGGACGCCGGTCAAGGCGCCGCTGGGCCGGGACGGCCTGGTACGCGCGGCGATCGCCCTCGCCGACGCCGAGGGCCTGTCCGCGCTGTCGATGCGGCGGCTCGCCGCGGAGCTGGGCGTCGGGCCGATGGCGCTCTACCGGCATGTGCCCGACAAGGACGAGCTGCTCCGGCTGATGGCCGACACGGCGCTGGGGGAGGCGGAGCTGCCGGAGCCGGGCCCGGCGCCGTGGCGGCCGCGCCTCGAGCTGGCCGCCCGCGCGCAGTGGCGCGCGTACCGGCGGCACCCCTGGCTCGCGCCGATCCTGCTGAACTCGCTCGTCCGGCCGCCGGTCCTGGCGGCGGGGCTCCGCCTGCTCGACTGGTCGCTGCGCGCACTGGCCGGCACCGGCCTGCGACGGCGGGTGAAGCTGCAGGTCGTGATGACGCTCAACGGCTGGGTCGGCGGCTTGGCGGTGAGCAACGCGTTCGAGGTCCAGGCCGAGCAGGACACGGGCATCACGGGCGACCAGCGGCTGGCGGCGGACATGGCGCTGCTCGCGGGTTACCTGGAGTCGGGCCGGTTCCCGGTGCTCGCCGAGGTGATGACCGGCGTCGCGGACGTCGGCCTCGACGAGGCGTTCGAGTTCGGGCTGCGCCACCAGCTCGACGGCATCGCGGTGCTGCTGGGCGAACACCAG
Organism: Amycolatopsis lexingtonensis; assembly: GCF_014873755.1. Taxonomy (NCBI): domain Bacteria; kingdom Bacillati; phylum Actinomycetota; class Actinomycetes; order Pseudonocardiales; family Pseudonocardiaceae; genus Amycolatopsis; species Amycolatopsis lexingtonensis. The sequence continues at coordinate 5,640,961 of NZ_JADBEG010000001.1, read as the reverse complement.
TCGCTTTGACGGATGGCCGCGCAGGCCGGCGCCGCCACGCTGGCAGCATGAGCGAGAGCAAGGAAGAACCCCGCCGCTACGGCCGTCGCCGCCTGCTGGCCACCAGCGGCATCGCGGCCGGCGTCGGCGCGGTCGCCGGGGTCGGGTTGGTGCAGGGCGGGGCGAAGACGCCCCAGATCGGGCCGTCGGCGGCCCGCCGGTTCGCGGGCAAGGCCGTGCTGATCACCGGCGCGACTTCGGGCATCGGCCGCGCGGCGGCACTGCGGTTCGCGGCCGAAGGCGGCAAGGTCGGCTTCTGCGGGCGCCGCGAGAACCTCGGCGCCGCGCTCGAGCGCGAGATCCGTTCGGCGGGCGGCGAAGCGACGTATGTGCGCGCCGACGTCCGGTCGGAAGCCGACGTGAAGCGATTTGTCGACACGATCGCGGCGAAGTACGGCGGGCTGAACGTGTGCTTCAACAACGCGGGCGTGACCGTCCAGAAGCCGTTGCACGAGTACAGCGCCGCGGAGTGGGACGACGTCGTGGGCACCAACCTGCGCGGCAATTTCCTGGCGCTGAAGTACGAGGTCCCGCACTTGAAGGCGGCGGGCGGCGGCACGGTGGTGGTGACGGCGTCGTCCAACGCGCTGGCCACGGACGCGGGTCGCGCGGCGTACACGGCGTCGAAGCGCGGCCTGGTCGGCTTGGTCCAGACGGCGGCGCTGGATTACGCGGCGGACGGGATCCGCGTCAACGCCCTGGTCCCGGGCACGACGAACACGGAACTGGTGCGCCGGGCCGGCGGCGCGATGGCCCTCCCGGACCCGGTCTGGGAAGCGACGGCGGCGAACTGGGCGCTGTCGAACGTGCCGGGCCTGAAGCGGATGGCGACGGCGGACGAGATCGCGGTCTTCGCACTGGCGCTGGCCTCGGGCGACTTCCCCTACATGACGGGCGCGCAGCTGGTGATCGATGGCGGGAAGACGGCGCACGCCTAAACTCGGGCCGGTGCTGATCACCACGGAACGCCTCACGCTGCACGCGTGGTCCGAAGCCTGCTTCGACGGCTTGTTCGCGCTGGCCCAGCTCCCGGAGACGGTCCGCTACGTCGGGACCGGCGAGCCGTGGAGCCACGAATACACCCTGGGCAAGCACCGCGCGACGCTGGCCCACTGGGAAACCCACGGTTTCGGCTGGTTCGCGGTTTCGGTCACCCCGGGATCGTTCGACGGCGTGGTCTCCCTGGTCCGCCGCGGTGCCGTCGAGTCGGGCCTGGGGACACCGGCGGTGGAAATGGGCTGGTGGATCGCCCCCTCGGGCTGGGGCCGGGGTTACGCCACCGAGGCGACTTCGGCGGTGCGGGACAAGGCTTTCGCCTCGGGCTGGGCGGACCGCCTGCTGGCGGTGTACGAACCGGCGAACACGGCGTCGGCCCGGGTGGTGGCGAAGCTGGGGTTCACACCGCACAGCAAGTTCACGCTGGACGGGCGGGTCGAGCAGCGGGCGGTGCTGGACCGCCCGCGCTGACCGCTAAGCGGACGCCGGGACCGGCACATCGCCGACCCACCGCCGTAAAGCCTCCGCGAGCCCGCTGTCGTCCGTACCCTCGGTCACCCAGGCGACATGCCCATCCGGCCGCAGAAGCACCCCACCAATGTCCAAACCGGACGAAGCCGCCACCACCTCGACCCCCGCCGACCAGCCACCGAACGCCCCGGCGAAATCCACCAGCACCGGCCGCCCGGAATGCAGCAGCGCCGCCAACTGCGTCGATCGACCCGAGACGGTCAGCGAAACATCCGGCGCCAACCGCCCCAGCCAAGGATGCCCACCGGTCTCGTAACAAGCGTCCAACCCGGTGATGATCTCGGTCAGCGCCCGGTTCCCCGCCGGGTGCGCCGCCACCCGCCGCAGCAAATCGGCCCACGGCTCCCCGGCCGCCTCCTCCAAAGCGACCTGCGCCCGGGTGTTGGCCAGAATCCGTTCGCCCGCGGCATGCCGCTCGGCGTGGTACGTGTCGAGGAGCCCCGAAGGTGCCGTCCCGCGCACCGTCGCCGCGAGCTTCCAGCCGAGGTTGAACGCGTCGTCCAGCGCCACGTTCACCCCGATCGCGCCCGCCGGCGGGTGGATGTGCGCCGCGTCCCCGGCCAGCAGCACGCGGCCTTCACGGTACCGAGAGGCCAGGCGCGCCGCGTCGCCGAAGCGGCTCAGCCAGCGCGGTGCGCGCAGCGGAACGTGCCGTCCCAGCACCGCGTCCACCTGGGCCTGCACCAGTTCCAGCGTGACCGGCGTGTCCTTGTCCGCGGGCGGCTCGTCCTCCCGGACGACGATCCGGACGTACCCGGGCCGCGGGATGACGAACACCGTCCGGCCGTCCGGACCGGCCGAAGGCCCGTACGGCAGCTCGCATTCGACGTCGGCGAGCAGCGCGAACCAGCGCGCGGCCACGCCGGGGAAACCGATCCCGGCCTGCTTGCGCACCGTGCTGCGCCCGCCGTCGCAGCCGGCCAGGTACCGCGCTCGGACAGAAAGTCCATTGTGGATCGACGCGGTGACCCCGGAATCGTCCTGGGTGAAGGAAAGCAGCTCGTGGCCGCGCAGGATTTCGGCGCCGAGCTCCAGTGCCCGCGCCTCCAGGACCTCCTCGACGCGCGTTTGCGGGATGCCCAGCGAGAACGGGTGATCGGTCGCCACGCCGTCGAGCAGCAGCGGGCCGGGCAGGCCGGTGACCGGGGCGTGCGGGACCCGGTGCCCCTCGGTGACCAGTCCGCCGGCCAGCCCGCGCCGGGCCAGCAGGTCCAGCGCGCGCGAATTCAGGTTGAACCCGCGGCAGTACGGCGGGCGTTCCGGGTGGCGTTCGACGATCGTGGTGCGGACGCCCGCCAGCGCGAGTTCCGCGGCGAGCAGCAGGCCGGCCGGGCCGGCACCGGCGATGAGGACGTCGGTTTCGAGCATGGTCTTCCCCTCAGGGGTGTTCGGGCCAGGGCAGGGAGCCGGCGCGGATTTCGGCGGCCGTGCGGCGGGCCCAGTCGAGCTCGGCCTGCCAGGCGTGCCGGACGAACTCGACCTCGATCATGAACAGCCGCGGCGCGCCCTTGCCGACCGTCTCGGCCAGCGCGGTGTCCGCGCCCTCGATGCGTTCGGCCAGATGACGAGCCCGTTCCTCCAGCGCGTCGGCGGCGCGGTCCGGCCCCAGCGCGCCGAGGTAGCTCACTGCCGCGACGAACTTCGGGTACTCCGCGACCGGTTCGCGGACCAGTTCGTCGAGCCACGCGATGAACTCCTGGCGGCCGAGTTCGGTGTGCGCGTAGACGGTCCGCTCCGGCCGGTTGCCCGCCCGGACCGTCTCGACCGGCTCGATCCAGCGGTGCTTCGCCAGCGACTCCACGGTGTCGTAGAGCGAACCGGGGTTGATCTTGAAACTCGTGTCCTTGTACCGCTCGCGCAGCGTGGACGCCATTTCGTACGGGTGCATCGGGCGTTCCAGCAGCAGGCCGAGCAGCGCCAGGGCGAGGGTGTTCCGGATCTTGCGCGCCACTAGTCGCTCCCTATCAGTCGGAACCGACTATATGCCCGCCGTCAAGCCCGCCTGGAAGCGCGTGTGCGCCAGCCAGTGCCGGAACAGCGCCGCGTCCCCGGACACGCGGATCCGCGGGTCGTCCGCGGCGAGCCGTCCGTTCAGCGCGAGGAGCAGGTCGGCCGCCCACCCTTCGACGACCACGTCGGCCGCGCCGGGCCCGTCGCTCACCTCGACCGCCGACGGCGTCCGCCGGGCCAGCCACGCGAGATCCGGGTCGGTCGCGTGGAACAGCAGCGTCTCGCCGGTGCCCCGCAGCGGCGTCCGGTCCAGCGCCGGGTGCCGCAGCCGCGAGAAGACGGTGATCAGGCCGAGGCCTTCGGCGATGCCGTCCGCGGCGAGCTCGGCGTCGACGTCGTACGGCGTGCCGGTGGCGATCGGGTGTCCAGGTCGACGTCGGCGTCTCGGGGCCGACCTCGGTCACCGCGGCGACGAGCCGTGCGGCGCCGTCGCGGAGCCAGTCGCCGAGGCCGGCGAACCCGGGCGGCTCGTCGATCGTGACGGCCTCGAACGGCACGTAACCCGTGGGACGGCTCAGGATGATCGTGGCCGACTTGTGGTACGCCACCCCGACGTGCAGGGCCAGGTTGCGCACTGTCCATTCAGGATAAGTGGGGGCGCGCGAATCCGGCGCGGCGCCCGCGATCGTCGCCGGCGAACCGGTCCGCTTCGCCGAGGAGTGCGACGGCCGGCCGGTCGTGGCTCAACGTCTTCACCCCGCCACGGTAGCCCGGCACGCGGCGGCCATGGGGTCACGCTCCGCTGCCCCGAAGGGCGGCCCGGTCCGTAGGGTGGCGGGGTGACGGGTGACTTGAAACGTGCCCGCCTGGGGGTTTCGGTCGTGTTCGCGGTGTGCGGCGCCGCGTTCGCGACCTGGCTGGCCCGGGTGCCGGCGGTGCAGGAGCAGCTGGGGCTGAGTACGGCCGCGCTGGCGACCGGGCTCTTCGGCCTGGCCGCCGGGTCGGTGCTGGCACTGCTGGGCGCGGGCGCGCTGCTGACCCGGATCGGCAGCCGCGCGGCCGTCGTCCTGGGCGCGGTCGTGCTGTGCGCGGGACTGCCGCTGGTCGCGTTCGCCTGGTCGGCGCCGGTGTTCGTCGCCGCGCTCGTCGTGCTCGGCGTCGGCAACAGCCTGCTCGACGTCGCGATGAACGCGCACGCCGCCCGCGTCGAGGAGGGCTACGGGCGCCCGATCTTCGCCGGCTTCCACGCGTTCTGGAACATCGGCGGCCTCGCCGGTTCGGGCGTCGACGCGCTGATGGAGGCCGCGCACGTCCCGGTGTCGGTGCACTTCCCGCTCGCCGGCGCGGCGCTGCTCGCGCTCGCGCTGTGGGCGGCCCGCACCCGGTTCCTGACCGGCGCCGACCGCGGCCAGGGCGACGCGGCGTTCGCGTGGCCGAGCCGGGCGCTGGTGCCGCTGGGCGTGATCGCGTTCTGCGGGTTCGTCGCCGAAGGCGCGGTCAACAGCTGGAGCGCGGTGTACCTCGCCGACGTCACCGGCGCGACGCCCGCGTTGGCTTCCCTGGGCTACTTCGCCTTCTCGGCGACGATGATCGCGGTCCGCCTGGTCGCCGACCGCGTCGTGGCGCGGACGGGGCCGGTCGCGTTCGTCCGCGTGGCGGCCGCGGTCGCGGTGCTCGGGTTCGCCGTGGTCCTCGCCGTGCCGTGGCCGGTCATGGGCGTGCTCGGCTTCGCGGTGGTGGGGCTGGGCGTGGCCGGGATCGTGCCGATCGCGTGGAGCGCGGCGAGCCGGAAGCAGGCGGACGCGCCGGGCCGGGCGGTCGCCGCGGTCGCGGCGTGCGGCTACCTGGGCTTCCTGGTGGAGCCGGTGCTGGTGGGCGCGCTGGCCACCCGCGTCGGCCTGCACTGGGCGCTGTCGTCGGCGGTCGTGGTCACCTTCGGGATCGTCTTCCTCGCCCCGTCGCTGCGGGTCCGGTCACGTCAGCCGCTCGCGCAGTAGCCGCCGGAGGGCTTTCCGGTCGCCGCTCGCTGCGACGCGGCCGTCCGCGATCGCGGCGTCGAGGTCCGACGGCTTTTCGAGCAGCGCGTTCAGCGTCGGCGGGTCGGTGCGGATCGTGGCGTCCGGCGACTCGGGCGCGCCGGGCTCGACGGTGAGGCGGCCCGGCTCGGTGCGGACCGTCCACACGCGAGCGTCGAGTTCGACGCGGTAGCAGGCGGCGCCGCGAGGCTGCGCGCCGCCGCGGAGGAACAGCAGCACGGACGTCGTGCCGAGGTGTGCGTCCGGTGGTCGCGGAATGCCGCCACCCCAAGCCCCGAGGGCGAGCACGACGGGTTCCAGCTCGCGCCCCCAGCCGGTCAGCTCGTAGACGGTGGACCCGGCCGGCGGCGGCAGCTTCCGCCGGGCGACGACGCCGTGCCCTTCGAGTTCCCGTAGCCGGTCGGTGACGAGGTTCGTGCTCGCGCCCGGCAGCGCGCGCCGGACGTCGGAGAACCGCTGCGGCCCGAGAAGCAGCTCGCGCACGACGAGCAGGGCCCACCGTTCCCCGACGACGTCCAGCGCGCGGGCGATCGTGCAGGCGTCCCCGTAGCTGCGGCTCGTCGGCATGCTTTCAAAATACAACTCAGTGGTTGTTTTTAACAACTAGCCGGGCGTACGGTGCCGGTATGAGCCGACCTGTCGTGCACTTCGAGATCATCGGACCCGACCCGGCGAGCCTGCGCGGGTACTACGGCGAGCTGTTCGGCTGGGAATTCGACACCTCGGCGCCGGTGTCGGCCCAGGTGTCGGAACCCGGCTACGGCTTCGTCGAATCCGGAACCATCCCCGGCGGCGTCGGCGGCGGTGCGGGGTACGAGAGCCACGTGGTGTTCTACGTGGGCGTCCCGGACGTCGCGGCGGCGCTGGCGGAGGCCGAGCGCCTCGGCGGCACCCGCCGGCTGGGCCCGGACCGCGCACCCGGGCGCGACCTGGTGGTCGCCCAGTTCACCGACCCGCAGGGCAACCTGGTGGGCCTGGCGGGCCCGGCCGACGTTCAGCGAGCTCCCTGAACGTCGGCGCGGCACGCCTCCAGGAAGCGGTCACCGGCGTCGCTGATCCCCGACAGCACCCGATCGAGGCTTTCCCGCGGCACGGCCGACGCTCCGGCGTCCAGTTCGGCGAAGACGTCGTTGGCACCGTTGCGGGCCGCCTTCCACAGCTCCTTGCCGCGCCGCCGCGGCTCTTCGGTGCCCAGCAACGCCACCTGGTTGTGCGCCTTGCGCAGCTCGGAGCGCCGCTCGCGCCACCGGGTCTCGATCTCGGCCCGGTTCGCGGGCAGCTTGACGAATTCCGACCTGACGAGCTGGAAGGCTTCTTCGCTCGCCGTCGACAAGCTCGCGTAGGCCTTCACGCGCTCGTCGCGCAGCCAGTCGGCGTGGTCCGCCGCGCGCTTGCGCTCTTCGATGCGCTGGGCCGCCTTCAGCTTGCGGCTTTCGACGAACGTGGTGGTCAGCAAGGTGAGCACGACGCCGCCCAGCGTGGCCCCCACGGTGATCAGCTGCGTGGTCGTCCCCGAGTCCATGACGGGATTCTCCCAGCCCGCCCGCGGCCGCCTTGACCTCCACCATGCTGGAGCTTCGAGACTGGCGTCATGACGATCTGGATCTGCGGGACCTGCGGCGTCGAACACCCCGACACCGAACAACCCCCGCCCGGCGACTGCGCGATCTGCGCCGACGAGCGGCAGTGGGTGCCCGCCTCGGGGCAGGTGTGGACCACCCCCGGCGAGCTCGAGGGCCACGCGATCGTGCACGAGGAACCGGAACCCGGCCTGCACCGGTTCAACCGCGAACCCCCGTTCGGCATCGGCCAGTGGACGCACCTCGTCCGGACCGCCCGCGGCAACCTGCTCTGGGACCCGCCGAACCACCTCGACCCGGCGCTGGCCACGACGCTCGAGGAGCTGGGCGGCGCGGCCGTGATCGTCGCGAGCCACCCGCACATGTACGGCTCGCAGGTCGGCTGGAGCCACCGGCTGGGCGGCGTCCCCGTCCTGGTCCACACCGCCGACCGGGCGTGGGTGCGGCGCGAAGACCCCGTCATCCGGGAGTGGTCCGGCACCGAAGAAGTCCTGCCCGGCGTCACCCTCGTCGAGGCGGGCGGGCACTTCCCGGGCGCCGCGGTGGCGCACGTCGTGACCGAAACCGGAGGCGTCCTGCTGACCGGCGACACCATCGTCCCGGTCCCCGCCGCCGGCTGGGTGACGTTCATGCGCAGCTACCCCAACCGGATCCCGCTCTCCGCGGGCCTGGTGCGGCGCATCGTGGACCGCCTCGAGCCCTACGAGTTCGACCGCCTCTACAGCCTCCTGGGCGCGACGGTCCTCGACGACGCCAAGAACGCGGTGCGCCGGTCGGCCGAGCGGTACATCGCCTGGGTCAGCGGGGCCAACGACCACCTCGGCTGACCCGCGGGACTCAGGCCGTCGGGCGGCCGGCTCCCGCGTAGTCGTCGCCTTCCTTGCGGTACGAGTGCACCTGGACCGCCTGGCCCGTCTGCGGCGCGTCGATCATCTGCTGGTTGCCGATGTACAGCCCGACGTGGTGGATCTTCGTCGCCGGCTCGCCGTAGAAGATCAGGTCGCCCAGCTGCGGGTCCGTCACGTGCGGGACGCTCCGGAACTGCGTGTCGGCCGTGCGCATCAGCTTGACCCCGGCGCTCGCGTACGCCGCCGTCGTCAGGCCCGAGCAGTCGAAGCCCGGGTCGTTGCCGCCGGTGCCGTTGCCGCCCCAGATGTAGGGGAGGCCGATCTTGTCGATGGCGAAGTTCACCGCGCTCAGCACCGCCGCGTTCGGCGCCGCCGCGCCCTGGCCGACCGTCCCGTAGACGTTGACGGTCGCCAGCGTGCGGTGCAGGAACAGCGGCGCCGCCTGCAGCGTGCTGACCGAGTCCCACCACACCTGGCCCTGGGACAGGTCGTGGCCGTCGGCGCAGAGCGCGCGGCCGGTGGTCAGCGCCGCGTCGTCGATGTTCTGGACATCGGGCTTCCCGCCCGCGTAGCTCGCCTGGTACTTGCCCCAGATCGCCGGCGACAGCTGCATCGGCCCGGCGGCGTTCGCCGTCGAGACGACCTTGTTGTAGAAGTCGCGTACCTCGATGGTGCCGAGCGCCTTGTCCAGCACGCCGGTGGTGCCGAACTGCCCGCCCTGCGCCCGCCCGTGGTCCGTGGTCACTTTTCCGACCGCGGCCAGCGTCACCCAGGACAGGTGGCACCCCGGGACGTCCTTGCCGAGCTTCGTCGTGGCCTTCGCGTAGCCGACCATCGCGCGCAGCGGGATGTCGAGCCACTGGCTGGTCTTGGACGCCCAGGCGTCGAACTCGCTCGCCTCCGGCACCTTCGGCGGCGCGGACGTCTGCGGCGGCGTGGTCGTTTTCGCGACAGACGGCGTGGGCGTCGCCGTCGCGGCCGCGTTCGTCGTCTCCTGCTGCTTCGGCGCGAACTGCACGCCGACCACCAGCGCGGCGGCGACCACGACCACGGCGGCCACCACGACGGCGGCCTTCCGGCGGCGGGGCTCGGGCGTCTCTTCCGGCACGACCTCGGGCTCGTCGCTCACCGCGCGGCTCCGGTGAGCCGGTCCAGGACGAAGCCGCGCAGGCCGTCGAGGTCGGTGTCCACCGCGACCTCGATCGGGCGGCCGGGGGAGAACTGCGGATCGTCTTCGCCGAGCCGCCGCCGGTCGACCAGGGTCTGCCCGCGCGCCGGGCCGAGCCCGCAGTCGACGTCGACGCGGTAGGTCTCGGTCCGCAGGATGCCCGGCGAGATCGCCTCGGCGACCGCGACGGCGTCGTGCATGACCATCCGGTCTTCGCCGAACACGCGCGTGTAGTGCTGCCGGTAGGTCGAGGTGAGGCCTTCGAGAGTGGCGCCGACCGGGCCCGACGCCGCGAGCTTCGCCAGCCATTCGCCGTCGACGGCGCAGCGGTGGGTCAGGTCGAGCGGGACCAGCACCACCGGCACGTCCTCCTCGACGAGCACCCGCCGCGCCGACTCGGGGTCGCTCCAGATGTTGAACTCGGCGGCGGTCGTGCTGTTGCCGAAGGTCACCCCGCCGCCCATGATCACCAGCCGCGCGATCTTCGCCGCCGCGCCCGGGTGGGCCGCGAGCAGCGCGGCGATGTTCGTCAGCGGGCCGATCGGGGCGATGGTCACCGGCTCGTCCGAGGAGTCCAGCAGGTCCAGCATGAGGCGGACGGCGTCGCGTTCCTCGAGGGGACGGCTCGCCTCGGGCAGCGTGTAGGAGTGCCCCGACAGGCCGTCGCCGCCGTGGACCTCCTTCGCGTCGCGCGGCTTGGAGTACACCAGCGGGCGCGCCGACCCCGCGGCCACCGGCACGTCGGCGCGGCCGAACAGCTCCAGCAGCCGTCGCGCGTTCGAAGTCGTGCGGTCCAGGGGCACGTTGCCGAACACCGACGTGACGCCCAGCAGGTCGACGTCCGGTGACAGCGCCGCCAGCGCGATCGCCAGCGCGTCGTCGACGCCCGGGTCGGTGTCGATGATCAGCTTCGTGCCCATCCACGCTCCCCTTGCCTGTGAACCCGTCCCGCACACAGGTTACGGTCACGGGCATGACGTCGATGTGGGGTGCGCCCGCGCTGTCGCGGGTGCGGGCCTGGCGCCGTGCCCGGCAGGACCCGCGGCAGGCGAAGTTCCTGACCGCCGACTCGCTGCGCTGGGTGCTGCGCAACCGCGCGTACACGCCCTGGTACCTCGTCCGGTACTACCGGCTGCTCAAGTTCCGGCTCGCCAACCCGCACATCATCCTGCGCGGGATGCTCTTCCTCGGCAAGAACGTCGAGATCCACTGCCGCCCGGGTTACGGGCGCCTGGAGATCGGCCGCTGGGTCCACATCGGCGACGGCAACGCCATCCGCTGCCACGAGGGTTCGCTGCGGATCGGCGACAAGTCCGTGTTCGGCCGCCAGAACGTCATCAACTGCTACCTCGACATCGAGCTCGGCGCGGCCACCCTGGTCGCCGACTGGGTGTACATCTGTGACTTCGACCACGTCATCGCCGACATCCACGTCCCGATCAAGGACCAGGGCATCGTGAAGTCGCCGGTCCGCATCGGCCCGGACACGTGGCTCGGCACCAAGGTCAGCGTCCTGAAGGGCACCCGCATCGGCCGCGGCTCGGTGCTGGGCGCGCACGCGGTCGTCCGCGGTGACATCCCGGACTACTCCATCGCGGTCGGCGCGCCGGCCCGTGTGGTGCGCAACCGCGAAGAGGACTACGCGGCCGACGCGGCCCGGCGGGAAGCCGTCGCCGACATGGCACGGAAGGCGAACAAGGCGCTGCAGAAGACCCTCGAGCAGTAGATCTACTCAAGTCGTTCGTCGCTTTCCCGGACATACTGATCCGGTGGGGGAGATCCGGACCGCGTGGTCGTCGCTCGTCGTCGCGGTGTGCGCCGTGGGCCTGCTGCTCGTCGTCCCGTTCCTGGTGCTGCTGGGTTTCCTGGCGAGCATCCCGGCGTTCGGCGAGGTCGGCGACGGCGCCCGCGGCTACTTGAAGTGGGCGTCCTGGCTCGGCGCGGGACTCCCGCTGGTGGGCGTGGTCGTTTCGGCGACAACGCGACGTCGTGGCTGGACGTGGTTCTTCGGCATTTGCCTCACCCTGGCGGCAGCGATCGCGCTGCTTTCGTGGGCCGACGACCTCCGGCACGCCCCGCCACCACCCCCGGGACCGCGCCACTGCGTCGAGCACAGCGGCGGCGGCAACGACTGCCCGGGCGGCTGACGGTGTGGCGCGATTTCGGCGACATGGCCGCGGCCGTCCTGCTCGCGGTGGGCGCGGTGGTGTGGCTGATCCTCGTCCCGCTGATGTTCTTGCTGGGCGCCGCGACGGCGTACGGCATCGGGCTCGGCCCCGGCGACCCCGCGGCGGCGAGCGCGACCTTCACCTGGGCGTCCTGGCTCGGGGCGGGCATCCCCGTCCTGGGCGTGGTCATTTCGGCGACCACCCGGCGGCGGGGCTGGACCTGGTTCTACGGAGTCTGCCTCGCGGTGGTCGCCGTCGTGGCGCCGGTGCGGTGGGCCCAGACCCACCACGCGCCGCCCCCGCCGCCGGAGCCCACCCATTGCGTCGAGCGCAGCGGTGGCGAGAGCGACTGTCCCTGAGTCACTCCTCGAACGTCATCTCCGGCGGCGGCCGCCGGAAGCCGCGGGTGATCGCGGCCAGCACGACGACGCCGATCGCCAGCCAGACCAGGCCGAACACCAGCGCGATGCCGTCGAGGTTGACCAGTAGCCACAAATCGACCACGGCGCCGATCACCGGGAAGACCACCCAGGTCAGCACGCGTTTTCCCGACCGGTCGCGCAGCCACGTCGCCAGCACGCTGACGTTGACGAACGTGAACGCGGTGAACGCGCCGAAGTTGATGAACGACGTCGAGGTGCTGACGTCCAGCGACAGCGCGACCAGCCCCACGAGTCCGGTGAGGACGATCCCGAACACCGGCGTCGCGAACCGCGGCTGCAGCTTCCCGAAGACCCGCGGCAGCACGCCGTCCCGGCCCATGGCGAACATCAGCCGCGACGCGCTCGCCTGCGCGGCGATCCCCGACGCGAACTGGGCCACGACGAGCCCGGCGAGGAAGAACGACGCGAACAGGTTCCCGCCGATCGTCGTCGCGATTTCGAACGCGGCGGACGACTCGTCGCCGAACGTGCTGCCCGGGTGCGCGAGCTGGGTGAAGTAGGCCAGCACGATGAAGATGCCCCCGCCGATCAGCGCGGTCAGCAGGATGGCCCGGGGAATCGTCTTGCGCGGCTCGGTCGTTTCTTCGGTCAACGTCGTCACGGCGTCGAACCCGAGGAACGAGTACGTCGCGAGCGCGGCGCCGCCGGAGATCGTGCCCAGCGTGCTGCCGGGGTGGAAGAACGGCTGCGTGCTCGCGAGCGAGCCGCCGAGGTGCAGCACCTGTTTGACCGAAAGAACGACGAAGAAGCCGATCACCAGCAGCTGGAAGGCCATCAGGACGAAGTTGGCCTTCTCCGCGATCTTGATGCCCAGGACGTTCAGGATCGTGGTCAGCGCGATGAAAGTGATCAACCAGATCCAATTGGGCACCGACGGGAACTCGGCCGAGAGGTAGGCACCGCCGATCAGCCAGATCACCATCGGCAGGAAGAAGTAGTCGAGCAGCACCGCCCACCCGACGAGGAAGCCGGCGCGCGCGTCGACCGATTTCCGGACATAGGTGTAGGCGGAGCCCGCGACCGGGTGCGTGGCGGCCATCTTCCCGTAGCTCGCGGCCGTGAACAGCATGGCGACCAGTGCCAGCAGGTACGCGGAGGGGACGGTGCCCTCGGTCGTCGTCGCGACGATCCCGAAGGTGCCGAGCACGATCAGCGGCGCCATGTAGGCGAGCCCGAACAGGACGACGCCGGGCAGCCCGAGCCGTCGCTGCAGCGCGGCCGGGGCCGCGGCTGTGGTGGTCATCGGTCGTCTCCTCCTCGTGGGCGCCAGCGGTCCGGCTCGATCCGGCCCTGGTAGAGCGGCAGGTCAAGGGGCGCGTCGTCCGGGGTGAACTGCGCCCACACGCGGTTGGTGCCCGCGGTGCCCTCACGGCGCACGCGCGCCACCTCGTCGAGGTCGATCGTGTGGGAGAGGACGCCGTGGTCGTTTCCCGGCAACGCGCCGAGGACGTCCCCTTCGGGCCCGACGAGCAGGCTGTCGCCCATCCCGACCGGCCCGGCCGTGTTCACGCTGGCGACGAAGACCTGGTTGACGATGGCGTTCGCCCGGGCCAGCACGAGTTCCTGGGCGCGGTCCGGCGTCGTCGTCTGCACGGGGTTAAGCACGAGTTCGGCGCCCATCCAGGCGAGGTGCCGGGTCACCTCGGGGAACCAGGCGTCGTAGCAGATGGAGAACCCGACGCGCCCGGCGTCGGCCAGATCGGCGACGACGAACCGGTCGCCGGGGTCGTACGGCTCGTGCGGCCGCCACGGGAAGACCTTGCGGTACCAGCCGGCGAGCTCGCCCTGTGGGGAGAAGACCAGGGCGGTGTTGAAGAGCTCGCCGTGGTCACCTTTTTCGCAAACGGTGCCGGGCGCGAGCCAGATCCCCAGGTCACCGGCCAGTTCGGCGAGCTCTCGCGTCCGCGGCCCGTGCAGTGGCTCGGCGGCGGCCCGCAGCCGGGCGGTGCGCTCGTCGCCCTCGCCGTCGACGCCGCAGAGGTGCAGCTCGGGGAAGGCGGCCAGGCGCGTGTCCGGAAATCCGCGAAGGACGTCCTCGACCTCGCCGGTGAACCCGGAGTCCCCGGCCGGCCGGGGCGGCGCTTGCACCAGGGCGATCGGCAGTGGTCGCGGCATGGGCGAAAAATAGTCCATCTTGAACAGTTAAACAAGAGTGCTCAAGATGAGCAGTTTGTGCGGTACGGTCGTTTCATGGCGACGGCAGACCTGAGCGCCCCCGCGCTGACCGGAATCCGGCGGCTGTCGGCGCTCGACACCGTCCGCGCCCGGATCGCCCTCGCGGTGGAGCTCGGGCTGTTGAAGCCGGGGGAGCGCTTGCCGCCGAACGGCGAAATCGCGCGGGCCCTCGGCGTCGCGGAGATCACCGTGCGCCGGGCCCTGGAGTCCCTGGCCGAGGACGGCCTGATCGAACGCCGCCGTGGCCGCGCGGGCGGAACTCTGGTCGCCGAGCACCCACCGGCTTCCCGCGTCAGCGAGGTCGGCGCCTACCGCGAGTCGGCCGGCGAGGTCCGCGAGCTGATCGACCACCGCCTGGTGCTGGAGTCGGGCTTGGTCCAATTCGTGGCCAAACGGCCCCCGGACCTCGTGCGCCTGCGGGCGCTGGTCGCCCGGATGGACACGGTGCGGGACTGGGCGGAGTTCCACGAACTCGACGCGGAGTTCCACCGGACGGTGGCGGCCCCCGGCCCCGCGGCCGCGGTCGCCCAGTACGAGACGGTGCTGGCCGAGCTGTACCGGTTTTACCTGCCGTACCCGATGGAGAAACTGCGCGAGTCGAACCGCGAACACGCGAGCCTGGTGAAGGCCTTGGCGGCCGGCGACCCGAACGCGGCGGCGCGAGTGACGAGAAAGCACGTCGGCGGCCTCCACCGCACGATGTTCGTCGGCCTCGCCTGACCTGAGCGAGCGGGCTGGTCGAATTTCGCCCACGGTCCGGCCGCACGCGAGCCTCGGCCCGCGCACCGGCCCTGGTCGGAATTCGACCACTGCCCGACTCCGCGCGCGGCGTTGCCGAAACCCGACCGCCAGCCCGGCCCGCGCGAGCCCCGGTCGACAGTTCGCCCGCAGCCTGACTCGCAGAACCTTGGTCGATTTCCGTCCACGGGCCCGGCTGCGTCAGCGCTGGCCGGAAATCGTCCAGCCCGGCCCGCGCGAGCCCTGGTCGAAATCCGTCCACGCCCCATCCCGGCCGTTCGGCGGCGAGCATCGGCTGATCGGCCGATCTCCCCTCCCACCCCCGCCCGGCAGCCTGAGCCCCATGTCGATCACCCGGTTCGCCGTCCCGCTGCTCGCCGCCGTGGCGCTGCTTCCCGTCGTCCCGGCGGTCGCCGCCGCCGGCGAAGTCGAGTGGCAGCTCTGTGCCACCGTCGCGAAGGGGTGGGATCCCGGGGACCGCCGGACCGAGTGCGCGCTCGTGCCGGTTCCGCTCGACTACGCCGACCCCGGTGGTCCGAAAATCGACATCGCCGTCAGCCGGATCCGGGCGAGCGGGGCGCGGGACGGGGCCGTGCTGCTGAATCCCGGGGGTCCCGGGCAGTCCGGGCTCGACATGCCGCGCAGCATCGCCGACAGTCACGCCGGGGGCATCGGCGTCCACCACGATCTCGTCGGGTTCGATCCCCGCGGGGTCGGCTACAGCGCCGACGTGCCCTGTTCCGCCGACGTCCAGGAGCCGGACCCGGGCGTCCCCGACAAGGCGAAGGCCCGCGAAGCCGCGGAGCGGGCGGCCCGGGCCAACTGGCGCTGCGTCGCCGCGCACCCGGAGTTCGTCCGGAATCTGACCACGCCCACCATCGCCCGCGATCTCGACCGCATCCGGCTCGCGCTCGGCGAGGACAAGATCGGCTACTACGGCGTCTCTTGGGGCACCGCGCTCGGCGCGCAGTACCGGACGCTCTTCGACGACCACGTCGACAAGATGCTGCTCGACTCCGTCATGCCGCCCGACCTGAACGTCACCGCGATGGACGACGGACAGGCGACCGTCGGCGAGAACACCTTCCACGACTTCGCCTCGTGGATCGCCAGGTACGACAGCATTTACCGATTCGGGACCACGGAACCGGCCGTCGCGAAAGCCCTCTTGGACCTGCGGGCCGAACTCACCGCGCACCCGCGTGGTGACGTCGACGGCGCGACCGTCAACGGCATGCTCGCCAACCCGCGCCGCGAATGGGCGGGCCTGGCGCGGCAACTCGCGCAGATTCGCGACGGCGGCCCGGCTTCACCCGAAAGTGCGAAGCAACCCGGGCAGCTCGGCTGGGACGGCGAACCGCACGCGTTCAACCACTTCCAGCAGACGGCGCTCCTGTGCAACGAGTCGCCGAGCCCGCGGGACTTCGAGACCGTCTGGCAGCACCGCCTCGACCGGATGAAGCGGCTGCCGGTCGCCGGCGGCTACGGCCTCTACGAGCAGCTCTGCGTCGGCTGGCCGCTGCCCGCGCGGCCGTGGGCGCTCACCGCCGGGAAGAGCCCGCTGCAGCTCGTCGGCCACGCCTTCGAACCCGTCACGCCGATCGGCTGGGCGCTCGCGATGCGGCAGCGGATCGGCGGCGAGCTCATGACGATCGAGGACGACGTCCACGGCTCGCTGTCGTCGCTGACCTGCGCGAACGCCGCTGTCGCTTTTTTCGACACGGGCAAGACGACGTCGGAATCCTGCCCCGGGGCGCCCGTGCCCACACCCTGAGTCAGATGCGGGCGCGCAGTTGCTCCCGGACCTCCATCAGCGCGAAGCCGAGCAGGTTCAGCCCGCGCCAGTAGTCCGGCTTGGTCGCGTTCTTCTCCTCGCGGGCCAGGCCCGAGCCCCAGACGAGATCCTTCTTCGACGCCTCGACGATGACCGCGTCCCCGGTGCCGAGCAGGAACCGGCGCAGGTCGCGGTGTTGCCGGAACTTGGCCAGGTTGCCGTCGACGGCGATGTCGAACCGGTGGCGGTCCCAGACGGCCGCGTCGAAGCCGGCGACCTCGCGGCCGAGCACCTTCGCCGTCTTCGGGTCGGGCGCCGAGCGGATCAGCTCCGCCTTCTCGTGGTCGCCGAACAGCTCGGCCTTGCCGGCCATCAGGTAGTGCTCGGCGGTCGGGTAGACGACGCCGTCGTCCTCGAACGGGTCGAGCCACCACTGGCTCAGGCAGCTCGCGGTCACCCGCCCGGACGTCGAGGGCGCGTGCCCGTAGAACAGCAGGTATTCGGGCTCCGCACCCTCGTGGACCTTTTCGCGCAACGCCTCGACACTGCGGATCCCGTCGACCTTCACCATCCGCCTAGTGGACCACAACCCTCAGAGCAGGAAGTGGAACAGGGGGCTGCCCGGCTCGATCCGCTCCACCTGCAGCGGGCTCGCGGCCATCCGGGCGAGCAGTCCGGGCAGGTCGGACGGCCGCGCGATCTCGATACCGACCAGCGCCGGGCCCATCTCGCGGTTGGTGCGCTTGACGTACTCGAAGCGGGTGATGTCGTCCTCGGGCCCGAGGACCTGCTCGAGGAACCGCCGCAGCGCGCCCGGCTCCTGCGGGAAGCCGACCAGGAAGTAGTGCTTCAGCCCTTCGTGCATCAGCGAGCGTTCGAGGATCTCGCTGTAGCGGCTGACGTCGTTGTTGCCGCCGGAGACCACGACGACGACGGTCTGCCCCGGCTCCACCTGGACCACGGACCCGAGCGACGCCGCGGCCAGGGCGCCCGCGGGCTCGGCGATGATGCCGTCGGACTGGTACATCGCCAGCATCTCGGTGCAGATGGCGCCCTCGGCGACCGCGGTCAGCTCGGCGCCGCTGTCGCGGATCAGCGGGTAGGTGACCGCGCCCGCTTCGCGCACCGCGGCGCCGTCGACGAACGAGTCCAGCTCGGGCAGCCGCACCGGGTGCCCGGCCGCGAGCGCCGCCGCCATGCACGCCGCGCCCGCGGGTTCGACGCCCACGACCCGGACGTCGGGGTGCCGTTCGCGCAGCCAGCTGCCGACGCCGGCGAGCAGCCCGCCGCCGCCGACCGGGACGACCACGACGTCGGGGACGAAGCCGAGCTGCTCGATCACCTCGGACGCGACCGTGCCCTGGCCGGCGACCGTGCGGACGTCGTCGAACGCCGGCACCAGCGTCGCGCCCGTGCGCTGGGCGTCCTCGTTGGCCGCGGCGAAGGCGTCTTCGTACGTCTCGCCGACGACGATGACCTCGATGTGGGGGCCGCCGAGCGTCGCGATGCGTTCGCGCTTCTGCCGCGGCGTGGTGCCCGGGACGTACACGCGGCCGTTCGCGCCGAGCCGCCGGCACGCGTACGCGACGCCCTGGGCGTGGTTGCCGGCGCTGGCGCAGACGACCCCGAGCGCGCGGGTGGCTTCGTCGAGCTGGACGATGAAGTTGTAGGCGCCGCGGATCTTGTACGACCGGACGGTCTGCAGGTCTTCGCGCTTCACCCAGACCTGGGCGTCCACCCGGGACGACAGCCGCGCGCTGGGCTCCAGCGGTGTCCGGGTCACCACCCCGGCCAGCCGCTCGGCGGCCTTTTCGATGGTCGCCGCGGTCACCGTGTCGATGTCGTGCACCCCGATGAATCTACGACTCGCGCGTCCCGGGCAACCTGCCGGGCTCCCGGGCGCATCAGAGGGGTGACGAACAGGATGGGGGACGCCGGTGGACGACTTCACCGAGTACGTGACCGCTCGCGCGGGCTGGCTGCGCAAGGTCGCGTACCTGCTCTGCGGCGACTGGCACCGGGCCGACGACCTGGTCCAGTCGGCGATCACCCGGCTCTACGCGAACTGGCCACGGGCTTCCCGCGCGGACAACCTCGACGGCTACGCGCGCCGGACGCTGGTCAACACGTTCCTCGCCGAGCAGCGGACGTCGTGGTGGCGGCGGGTGGATCTGCGCGGCACCGAGAGCGAACGCCCGGTGCCCGGCTCGGACGTCGAAGCGGGGCTCGACCTGCGGGCCGCGCTGGACCGGCTGCCCGCCCGGCAGCGCGCGACCGTCGTCCTCCGCTACTTCTGCGACCTCCCGGTCGCGGAGACCGCGCGGGCGCTGGGCTGTTCCGAAGGCACCGTCAAGAGCCAGACCTCGAAGGCCGTGGACGCGCTCCGCGAGCTGCTGGGCGAACCGATCCGGGAGGGACGAGCATGACCGATCACGAGCTGGCCACCAAGCTGAAGGAACTCGCCGACGTGCCCGCCCCGCCGTCCCGGATCGACGTCGGCCGCGCGCGCCAGGCCGGGGGACGCCGCCGCCGGATGCGGACCACGGCGCTGGTCGTGGGCTGCGCCGCCGTGGTGACGGCCGGCGGGCTGACGGCGGTGTCGCTGTTCCGGCCCGACCCCGCGCCCGCGCCGCCGGCCGTGGTGCCCCAGCCCGCGCCCGTCGCGCCGGCGCCCACCGACAACCCGCTGGTGGCCAAGTCGAGCTTCGGCTGGCTGCCGGAGGAGGTCACCGGCGTCGAATACGCCGCCGGCGGGCACGGCGACACGACGCTGGCCATCGGCCGGGGCGAGCTGCCCCCGATGCTCTGGCTTTCGGTCTCGGACCGGGAGCCGGCCCCGCCGCGCGATCTGAGCGGCGAGCCGAAGACGATCCCGCAGCGCGTGGGCGACCGCGACGGCCACTGGGTGACGGCGGACGCGAACGACCCGCTCAACCACGGCGACAGCTACCTGCGCTGGCCGACCGCCGACGGCCGCTGGGCCCAGCTGCACGCCTACTACCTCGCCCGGCCGGACCTGCAGCAGGTGCTGACGCGGGTGGCGGAGGGGGCGACGTTCGCGAACCAGGGGGTGCCGCTGCCGCTGCGCATCACGAGCCTGCCGCCGTCGTTCCACCTGTCCGACGCCTACACGTCGCGGCGGCCGGACCAGGACGGCGTCCCCTGGAAGCTGGTGCTGCAGTACTCGGCGAACGGGGCGCTGGTGACGATCAACGTCGCCCCGCCGGGTGCGAGCCGCAAGGACGGCCTCGGCGTGCCGAAGTGCGTGAAGAAGAACGGGCTCGAGGCCTGCGTCGGGATCGACAAGGCGAAGGCCGCGGGCATCACGGCGCAGGAGCTCCTGAGCCGGATCACCCTGCTGGGCCCCGACGAAAAGACGTGGACCCCGCACGTGATCGGCTGAGCCCGGCCGGCGGCCGCGGTGTGCTCGCCGCGGCCGCCGTCGTCAGCCCTTCGGCACCGCCGGGTAGGGGACGAAGGTGCTGGTGTTCTCGTCCACGGTGAGCTGCTTGCCGATCGTCGGGAACGCGCGCTGCGAGCACGCCGGGCGTTCGCAGACTTTGCAGCCCATCCCGATCGGCGTCGCCGCGGCCGGCTCGTCCAGGTCCAGGCCGGTCGAGTAGACGAGCCGCCCGGCGTGGCGCAGTTCGCAGCCCAGGCCGACGGTGAACGTCTTGCCGGGGCTGCCGTAGCCGCCGATGTTGCGCGACACCGTGCGCGCGACCCAGAAGTAGCTCTTGCCATCGGGCAGGGTCGCGATCTGGGTGAGGATCTTGCCCGGCTGGGTGAACGCCTCGTAGATGTTCCACAGCGGGCACGCGCCGCCGACGCGGGAGAAGTGGAACCCGGCCGCGGACTGCCGCTTCGACATGTTCCCGGCCCGGTCCACCCGCACGAACGAGAACGGCACCCCGCGCTGCTTGGGGCGTTGCAGGGTGGACAGCCGGTGGCAGACGGTCTCGAAGCCGACGCCGTAGTGGTCGCACAGCCGCTCGATGTCGTAGCGGAAGCGTTCGGCCGCGGCGAGGAACGGTCCATAAGGGAGGATCAGCGCCCCGGCGAAGTAGTTCGCCAGGCCGACGCGGGCGAGCGAGCGGGCCGCCGGGCCGGAGAACGCCCACGAGTCGGCCAGCTCGGTGATCAGGTCGTCGTACTCGAGCAGCGCGATCTGCGAAGCCATGCGAAACGCCTGCTGCCCGACCCGCAGGCTCGGCGCCAGCCGCAGCACCCGCGTCACCGGCTCGTACCGGTGCTGCTGGCCGGCCGATTCGTCGATGCCGTCGCTGGTCACCTCGACGCCGTAGCGCTGCCAGAGCCGTTCCTTCAGCGCGCTGAGCACCTGGCCGCGTTGCAGCGGGATCTCCGAGGCCATCTTCTCGGCGCGGTCGTCCAGTTCGGCGACGTAGTTCTCGCGCTCGTAGAAGAAGTCGCGGACCTCCTCGTGCGGCAGCGGCGCGGCGGCGCTGCCGTGCAGGCCCAGGCCGTTTTCCGTGGTCAGCGCGGCGGTGCTTTCGACGGCGTTGCGGTAGCTGCGGTGCAGCTTGACCAGCGCCTGCGCGATCGCCGGCAGGTTCGTGGCCAGGTCGTTGAGCTCGCCGGTGGTGACGTCGACGCCGAGCACCTCGTCGAGCAGCGCTTCCTTGACGTCGGCGACCAGCCGGGAGGTGTCGTTGTTGGCGAAGAACTCGGTGTCGACGCCGAAGGCCTGCGTGATTCGCAGCAGCACCGGGACGGTCAGCGGACGTGAGTTGTGCTCGATCTGGTTGAGGTAACTGGGTGAGATCTCCAGCACACGGGCCAGATCGGCCTGGCTCATCGAGCGGCTTTCGCGGAGGTGCCGCAACCGCGCGCCGGCGAAAGTCTTCTCCATTCGAGCCCTCCTTCCCGGAAGGTTTCCGGCCCTGAACGGTTACGTGAACGGTCAAGAACGCGGATTTTCGATCACTTGCGAACCGGGCGATTCGCAACCTTTGCAAAGAGCGTACGTACCCTTCGCACAAATTGGCAAATTGGACAGCTGGACCAGATTTCCCCTGGCATGTGAGGGTCAGACCAGGCAAGGCGAGCAATCGCAAACTTCGCAACACCGGGAGATCCGATGACGGAACAGGCCAAGCAGGCGGCCGCGGAGCTGGCGGCGCAGTGGGCGAACGACCCGCGCTGGGCGGGCGTGCAGCGCTCCTACTCGGCTGAGGACGTCGTCAAGCTGCGCGGCAGCGTGGTCGAGGAGCACACCCTGGCCCGCCGCGGCGCGGAGAAGCTGTGGAAGCTCCTCCACACCGAGGACTACATCCACGCGCTCGGCGCCCTCACCGGCAACCAGGCCGTCCAGCAGGTCCGCGCGGGCCTGCAGGCCATCTACCTGTCCGGCTGGCAGGTCGCGGCCGACGCCAACCTCTCCGGCCAGACCTACCCCGACCAGAGCCTCTACCCGGCCAACTCGGTGCCGGCCGTGGTCCGCCGCATCAACAACGCGCTGGGCCGCGCGGACCAGATCAACTGGGCCGAAGGCAACACCGACATCGACTGGTTCGCCCCCATCGTCGCCGACGCCGAGGCCGGCTTCGGTGGCCCGCTCAACGCGTTCGAGCTGATGAAGGGCATGATCGCGGCCGGCGCCGCGGGCGTGCACTGGGAAGACCAGCTCGCGTCCGAGAAGAAGTGCGGCCACCTCGGCGGCAAGGTGCTGATCCCGACCAAGCAGCACGAGCGCACGCTGAACGCCGCCCGCCTCGCCGCGGACGTGCTGAACGTGCCGTCGCTGATCGTCGCCCGCACCGACGCGCAGGCCGCGACGCTGCTGACCAGCGACGTCGACGAGCGCGACCAGCAGTTCCTCACCGGCGGCCGCACCGCCGAGGGCTTCTACGAGGTCCGCAACGGCATCGAGCCCTGCATCGAGCGCGGCCTGGCCTACGCCCAGTACGCCGACCTGCTCTGGATGGAGACCTCGGAGCCCGACCTCGAGGTGGCGCGCAAGTACGCCGAGGCGATCAAGGCGAAGTTCCCGGACCAGATGCTGGCCTACAACTGCTCGCCGTCGTTCAACTGGAAGAAGCACCTGGACGACGCGACGATCGCGAAGTTCCAGCGCGAGCTCGGCCACATGGGCTACAAGTTCCAGTTCATCACGCTGGCCGGCTTCCACGCGCTGAACTACTCGATGTTCGACCTGGCGCACGGCTACGCCCGCGAGGGCATGACCGCCTACGTCGACCTGCAGGAGCGCGAGTTCGCTTCGGAGAGCCGCGGCTACACCGCCACCAAGCACCAGCGCGAGGTCGGCACCGGCTACTTCGACAACGTCGCGACGGCGCTGAACCCGGAGAGCTCGACCACCGCGCTCAAGGGCTCCACCGAAGAAGCCCAGTTCCACTGATCCCGGCCGCGGCCTGACGGCGGCACCCCCCCTCCCGTCGTCAGGCCGCGTCCCTCCCTTCTTTCCTTCCTGCACAGCTCGTGGAGGCACCCCATGGTTGATCGGCTGAACTACCGCATCGAGGTCACCGGGCCGGTCGAGGGCCGGTTCGCGGAGATCCTCACCCCGGCGGCACTCGACTTCCTGGCCAAGCTGGACAACACGTTCGCCGGTCGCCGGCGCGAGCTGCTCGACGCCCGCCGCACGCGGCGCGAGGAACTTCAGTCCGGCGAGAAGCCACTCGGCTTCCTGCCCGAGACGCGTCACATCCGCGAAGACCGGTCGTGGCAGGTCGCCCCGACGGCGCCGGGCCTGGAAGACCGCCGCGTCGAGATCACCGGCCCGACCGACCGCAAGATGACGGTCAACGCGCTGAACTCCGGCGCGAAGGTCTGGCTGGCGGACTTCGAAGACGCGACTTCGCCGACGTGGCACAACGTCATCGACGGCCAGCTCAACCTCTTCGACGCCATCCGCCGCAACATCGATTTCACCACCGAGGCCGGCAAGCACTACACGATCGGCGACGACCCGGCGACGATCGTCGCGCGCCCGCGCGGCTGGCACCTGGTGGAGAAGCACATCCGCATCGACGGCCGCCCGGTGTCGGCGAGCCTGGTCGACTTCGGCCTGTACTTCTTCCACAACGCGCGCCAGCTGCTCGCCCGCGGCGTCGGCCCGTACTTCTACCTGCCGAAGCTGGAGAACCACCTCGAAGCGCGGCTGTGGAACGACGTCTTCCTGATGGCGCAGCGCGAGCTGGGCGTCCCGCGCGGCACGATCCGCGCCACGGTGCTGATCGAGACGATCACCGCCGCGTTCGAGATGGACGAGATCCTCTACGAGCTGCGCGAGCACGCGGCGGGCCTCAACGCCGGCCGCTGGGACTACATCTTCAGCATGATCAAGAACTTCGCCGCGCACGGCGCCGACTTCGTGCTGCCGGACCGCGCGCAGGTCACCATGACCGTGCCGTTCATGCGGGCCTACACCGAGCTGCTGGTGAGCACCTGCCACCAGCGCGGCGCGCACGCCATCGGCGGCATGGCCGCGTTCATCCCGAGCAAGGACCCGGAGGTCAACGCGACCGCCGTCGAGAAGGTCCGCGCCGACAAGGAACGCGAGGCCGGCGACGGTTTCGACGGCTCCTGGGTGGCGCACCCCGGCCTGGTCCCGATCTGCCGCGAGGTCTTCGACGACGTGCTCGGCGGCTGGCCCAACCAGCTCGGCAAGCTGCGCGAAGACGTCCACGTCACCGCCGAGGACCTGCTCGACGTGGCCAGCGCCGGTGGTGAGGTCACCGAAGCGGGCGTGCGCGCGAACATCAACGTGGCGCTGCGGTACGTCGACGCGTGGCTGCGCGGCACCGGCGCGGCGGCGATCCACAACCTGATGGAGGACGCGGCCACCGCGGAGATCGCGCGCTGCCAGGTCTGGCAGTGGATCCGCAACGGCACGAAGCTCGAGGACGGCACCGCGCTGACTCGCGAGCTGGCGGTCGAGTACCTGGACGAGGAACTCGCGTCGGTGCGCGCCGAGCTGGGCGCGGGCAACCGCCTCGACGACGCGTACGAGATCTTCACCGAAACCGCGCTGGGCGAGAAGTTGCCGAGCTTCCTCACCACGGGTGCCTACGCGCGGTACCTCACGGACGCCCGGTAGCAGGGGCCCCGCCCGCCCCTACCTGACGAGGGGCGGGCGGATTCCACACTGTTGGGATGGTGTGGGTCCGGACCGGTCCCGGTGGCGGCGGCTCCCCGCCACCGGGACCGGTTCATTTTCAGCCCACCGCGTACGCCCGGATCACTGTCTGCCGCACGGTGTTCCCGCGCTCGTCGGCCGCGCTCGCCCGCAGCGAGACGAACCCGCCCGCCGGGTTCCGCACGGCGACCGTCCAGTGGTCGCCGGTCCGGAGCACCGGCGCAGGCTGCCAGGTGCGTCCGTCGTCGGTGGAGACCTCGACGGCCAGCTTCGTCCCGGTGCCGCCGCCTTGCCGCTCGACGAAAGCCGGGAACGTGAAGACCCGGCCGGCCGGGGCGCTGTTGCGCAGGTCGACCGCCGGCGCGAACCGGACCGTCAGCAGGGGCAAGGCTTGGCCGTCCGCGGCGGCCGCGGAACGGAACCCCCACTCCGCGGCGACATCCGTCCACAGTGGCCACCAGTCCTGGTGCCGGTGCACCTCGGCGGTGAGCCGGTAGCCGCCGTCGGCGTCCGGCACCGGGATCCTCGCCAGCGTCGGTTCGCCCGTCGGCTCCACGGGGATCGCGACGCCGTCCTTCGTGAGAGTCACCGAACCCGTGTCCCCGGCGCTGGATTCGGGCTTGCGGGGACGGCCGGCGGCGTCGCCGAACAGCGGCAGCCACAGGTCGAAGACGCCGTCCTTGCGCCACGCCCACGGCCGCGGCTGCTCGCCCGTGTGCGTCACGGTCAGCCCGCGCAGCGACGGCCCGGCCACCGCCTTGTTCCAGCTGAGCTGGTACTTCTTTCCCGCGGCCAGGTCGAGGTTCTCGGTCAGCTCACCGCGGAACCCGGACGTCCACACGCTGTCCCACTTGCCGGGGGAGTAGTACTCGACGCGTTCCTGTTGCGCGGCAACAGGTTCGGTGTAGCCGTACCCGACCAGCCGGCCGAAGAACTCGCGCCCGGCGACGTACCGGACCTCGCCGGGGACGTTGTCGTGGTAGGCGGTGCGCACTTCGGCGAGGTCGCCGGTCTTCGGCCGCTGCACCCGCGGGGCCGCCACCTGCCCCTCGATGCCGTCGCCCAGTTCGTAGCGGAAGCGCGGAAAGGGCCGGCTGACGACCGTCGCCGAGGCGTGGCCTGTCTTCGCCAGCTCCGTGAACCGCCGCGCGGTGACGCTCAACCCGCCCCAGACCACCGGCAGGTGCAGCGTCGGCAACCCGCCGCCGAGGACCGTGGTCCCGGCCGCGCCGCCGTCGAGCGTGACCACGCCGAGTTTCGCGCCGGCGTTCTCGACGTTCACCAGCCGCTGGTACGCCTCGTCGATCCGGATGCCGAGCGGCAGCCGGACGACCACGAGCTTGCCGCGCGCGTCGATCCCGGCCAGGTCCTCGGGTGTGCCCCCACCGCCGAACAGGACCGGGAGCGTGCTGGTTCCGGCCGGCGCGGCCGAATCCAGCCAGACACCCCGGACGGCGAACGGCTGCCCGTCGTCGGCGGTCAGTTCCAGGTCCGGCTCGGTGGCCCGGCGTTCCTGGCTGAAGGCAAAAGTCGCCGACGACGTACCCGGGACCGTCGCGGCGAATGCCTCGTGGAACCGTGGATCGAGGTCGAAGCCGTCGGCGAAGACGCACGCGCAGCTCGTGATCCGGCTCAGCCGTTGGACGCTCTGCGTGCCACCGCGCGCGGCCGGGTTGTCCGGCTCCAGCGACACCGGCTTGCCGTCGCGCGCGTCCAAGGTCTGCGTGACCGGGTGGTCCAGCACCAGTTCGGGGTGCGTGAGGAAGCTGTACGACGGCTCCTGGCCCGGCCGCGGCGTTTCGATGACGCCGTTGACGACGTACCGGCCGCGCGGCAGCCGGAACGTGCCCGGCTCGCCCTGGGTGAGCGCGCCGGTGTCCAGGTCGATGATCGTCACCGGCGGGTAGCCCGTCGGCGCCCACGGTTTGCCGTCGCGGTCCACGAGGCCGACGGTCAGGTCGTAGGTCTCGGCTTCCTGCTGCAGCGACAGCGCGGTCCGGGTGGTGACGCCGTCGCCGCTCGCGGTCAGAATGCCGGAGCGGGTGCCCGGGTGGCCGTCCTGCGCGGTGAAGGTCAGCTCGACGGGGGTGCTGCCCCCGGCGGGCACGGTGACGCTCGCCGGGAAGCTCACGCCCTCGACGGACGCCCCGAGCGTCAGCGTGACCGGGGTGGCGCCGGAGTTGTACCAGGTGACAGTGGCTTTCTTCGTCATCCCGCGGTTGGGCCACGGGAGGTACGCCGACGCGCTGCCGGTGGCGGTGACCGTCGTGGCCGTCGCGCGGGCGACGTCGACGCGGCCGGTGCCGACCGCGGCCGGTCCGGCGTCGACCTGGTCCGCGGTGCTGGTGAGGGCCGCTTTGAGCCGGTCCGCCGTCCAGTCCGGGTGCTGCTGGGCGAGGATCGCGGCCGAGCCCGCGACGTGCGGCGTCGCCATCGACGTCCCGCTCAGCGCCTGGTAGCCGCCGCCGGGCCAGGCCGCGGTGATCGCCTCGCCGGGCGCGGCGACGTCCGGCTTCGCGGCGCCGTCGCCGATCCTCGGGCCACGGCTGGAGAACGGGCTGAGGACGTCCTTTTTGGACACACTGGCCACGGCGAGCGCCGCGTCGGCCGCGGCCGGGCTCGACACGGATTCGTCCGAGCCGAAGTTGCCCGCGGCGACGACGAAGAGCGTGCCGTACTGCCGGGACAAGGTGTTCACGGCTTCGGACAGCGGATCGGTCCCGTCGGACGGCCCGCCGCCGAGGCTCATGTTCACGACGCGGGCGTGCGCTTCTGCCGCCGCCCACTGCATGCCGGCCAGGACCATGTCGAGCGTGCCGTCGCCGTAGTCGTCGAGGACCTTCCCGACGGCCAGCGACGCTTCGGGTGCGACGCCCTTGTACTTCCCGCCGGACGCGGCGCCGGTGCCGGCGATCGTCGAAGCGACGTGCGTGCCGTGCCCGGCGCCGTCCTCGACGCTGCCCTTGCCGGTGAAGTCCTTGCTCAGCACCACGTGGCCGGCCAGGTCCGGGTGCGTGCCGGCGATCCCGGTGTCGAGCACCGCGACGGGCACCCCGCGACCGGTCAGGCTCGCTTGCCACGCCGCGGGCGCGCCGATCTGCGGCACGCTCTGGTCGAGGCTCGTGTGCACCTTCGCGTTCAGCCACACCTTCGCGCCGCCCGCCGCGAGCGTGGCGGGTTCGGTGGCGAGCCGGTTCCAGAACGCCGCGGCGCCGGACTTCGGCTCGTCGAGCGCGGTGTAGCCGAGCGCGGCGGCCCGGGTG
The DNA here is from genome assembly GCF_014873755.1 of Amycolatopsis lexingtonensis. Classification (NCBI taxonomy): domain Bacteria; kingdom Bacillati; phylum Actinomycetota; class Actinomycetes; order Pseudonocardiales; family Pseudonocardiaceae; genus Amycolatopsis; species Amycolatopsis lexingtonensis. The sequence continues at coordinate 5,613,133 of NZ_JADBEG010000001.1, read as the reverse complement.
GTGACGCCGGTCCGCGCCGCGAGCGCCGGGCCGGCCTGACGGACCAGCAGCGGGATGTGCGGGGTGCGCGCGTCGTCGTAGCCCTGGCGCAGCAGGCCGGTGACGTTGAACAGCTGCTCGTCGAGCCGCCCGGCGCGAACCAGCCCGGCGGCGTCGCCGGGCAGGACGTACTGGTCGCCGTGCCGGACGTACTGCCGGATCGGCACCGGCCGGTCGCGGCGGGCGGGCAGCACGCGGACGTCCGCGCCGCTGACCAGCACCTGATCGCCGGTGACCAGCGTGATCCGCGTCGGCGCGACGGATGGCCGGTCCGCTGGGGCGGCCGCCGCGCCGGGTGCGGTCAGCACGCCCGCGGCCAGGGTCACCGCGACGACCGCGGTGATCGGTTTCCTCATGGGATGGTTCCTCACTGTCGGGGTCCCTCGGCTCGTGGAACGGCCCCGGCGCGCCCGCGGGTTGCCCGGATTTCGATCCCGGAGCAACCCCGGGGGCCGCGCACCCCGTTCCACCGGGTGTTGGGGGCGACGAGGAGGAATCGGTGAAACGATCCGAAGAAGCGGGGTACCGCGACTACGTGACGGCGCGGATGGAGGTCATGCGCCGCACGGCCTACCTGTTGTGCCGGGATTGGCACCTCGCCGACGACCTGGTGTCGATCACGATCGGCAAGCTGTATCGGCACTGGCCGCGCGCCCGGCGCGTCGAGCACCTCGACGCGTACGTGCGCCGCATCCTCGTGCGGACGTGGCTGGACGAGAAGGCCAGGGCGTGGCGGCGCGAGGAACCGGCGGACACGCTGCCGGAGCCGGCGGTGCTGCCGACCGACGACGTCGTCGAGCGGCTCGGCCTGCTGGAGCTGCTCGACGCGCTGCCGCCGCGGCGCCGGGCCGCCGTGGTGCTGCGCTACTACTGCGACCTGTCGATCGAGGAGACCGCCGAGGTCCTCGAGTGTTCACCCGGAACCGTGAAGAGCCAGACCGCGCGCGGGCTCGACTCGCTGCGCGCGCTCGTCGCCGCGAGCCAGAGCTGAAGGAGGCGCTATGAGCAAGGACCAGTTCGACACGGCGATCGGCGTCGTGCCGCCGTCCACAGTGGACGTCGAGGCGGTGCTGGACCGGGAACGCCGCCGGGCGCGGGTGCGCCGCGTGGCGAACCCGTGGACCGCCGCGGGGGCGGGCGTGGCGGCGGTCGCCGTCGGGGCGGCATTGGCGTTCCTGCCCGGGGATCCCGCGCCGGAGCTCGTGCCGCCGGCGGCGAGCAAGCCGCCGTCGGAGAATCCCTGCGCGGTGCTGCCTTACCCGCCGCAGACCGGCGCGCCGATCCCGGAGACCTCGACGGCCGCGTCGAGCCGGCTCACGACGGTGCTGACCGCCGCCGTCGAGCAGCGGCTGACTGCCGGCTCGACGCTCGGTCCCCACGAACACGGCGTCTACCCGAAGGGTGTCGCGCACGGGCCGCTGGCCTTCTTCCACGTCTTTTCGGCGCCGGTGCCCCACGAAAGCACGTGCAGCGGCGGCGAGGACTACTTCATGTCGGCGGCCACGACGGCGAAGGGGGAGCGCAAGGGCAACGTCATGGCGATCGTCACCCGGCTGGGCGGCAACGCGACGCCCAGCACCGAGTGCACGCCCCCGCCCGAGCGCACGGAGGGGTCGTGCCAGCGCCGGACCGGGCCGCACGGTGAAACGATCGTCGAGTCGACGCTGCTCCTGCCCGGCGGCCCGACGATGTACCAATCGGACGTCACCAAACCCGACGGCACCGGCATCATCCTCTCGGCGGAGAACGTGGCCGGAGACGCGAAGCGGGGCGGCCCGCCCGACATGCCGTCGCCGCCGCTGAGCCTCGCGCAGCTCACGGAGATCGCGCTCGACCCGGGCCTGACGCTCTACCCCTGAGCGGCCAGCAGCACCTTCGCGGCTTCGCGGGCCGTGTTCGCCTCGCCCGGGTCACCGGTGATCGCGGCGAGCACGGTCGCGCCCTCGACCAGCGCGAACAGCTGGTCGGCGAGCCGGTGGTCGGAAACGAGACCACGCAGGTACGCCCGGACTTCGTCCTTGTGCAGCCGGATCGCGGCGGCGATACCGGGCGCCGGTTCGCCGAACTCGCCGAAGGAGTTGATGAACGCACAACCCCGGAAGCCGGGTTCGGCGAACCAGTTCGCGAGCCAACCGAAGACGGCGAGCGGGTCGTCGCCGCGGTCGTGGACGAAATCGCGCAACGACTTCCGCCAGCGCTCGTCCCGGCGTCGCAGGTAGGCCTCGACCAGGTCGTTCTTCGCCGGGAAGCACTGGTAGAGGCGTTTGAGCGAGACGCCGGAGCGCTCGCGGACGGCGTCCATCCCGACCGCCTGCACGCCGTGCGCGTAGAAGAGCTCTTCGGCGGCTTCGAGCAGCCGGCCGGTCGCCTCCGTGGAATTCATGTCACCTGCCCCTGGCGCGGAGAATGAGCGTTCTCTACGGTAGCGGACGTACCGGAGAACGCACGTTCTCCGCGTCCGGAAGGAGCTGTCATGACCCCGCGACCCCCGTTCCCGCCCTTCGACGAGGACACCGCCCGGAAGAAGGTCCAGGCCGCCGAAGACGCGTGGAACACCCGCGATCCGGAGAAGGTCTCGCTCGCCTACACCGAGGACTCGGTCTGGCGGAACCGCGACCGGCACGTGGTGGGCCGCGCCGAGATCGTGCGGTTCCTGACCGCGAAGTGGGAGCGCGAGCTGGACTACGCGCTGCGCAAGGAGCTGTGGGGCTTCCGCGGCAACCGCATCGGCGTCCGGTTCCAGTACGAGTCCCGGAACGCGGCGGGCCAGTGGTTCCGCAGCTACGGCAACGAGCTGTGGGAGTTCAGCGACGAGGGCCTGATGCGCCGGCGAGAGGCGAGCATCAACGACGTCCCGATCGAGGAGGCCGACCGCCGCATCTTCGGCCCGCGCCTGGAGTCCGAACACGGCGTCCTGCTGCCGGTGTTCTAGCTCCGCCCTGAGCGGAACGCGCCCCTTTCTTCCGGCGCCGGGGGCATGGTCGAAAAATGACGACACCGGCGTTCGGCGGCGAAGTGAGCGAGTTCTACCAGCGGTTCCGCCGCGGCTACCCGCCCGAAGCGGCGGACGAGCTGGCCGCGGCGTTCGCGCTGACCCGCGACGACGTCGTCCTCGACCTCGGCTGCGGCACCGGCCAGCTCACCCGCGTCCTGGCGGGCCGGGCGGGCGCGGTGCTCGGCATGGACCCGGAGCCGGCGATGCTCGACCAGGCCCGCCGGGCCACCTCGCTGCCGAACGTCAGCTGGCTCCTCGGCGCGGACGCCGACGTCAGCGCGCTGTTGCCGCTTTTCGGCCAGGGCCGCCTGGCCGCGGTGACGGTCGCGCAAGCGCTGCACTGGATGGACCACGAACGGCTGTTTTCCGACGCGCGCCCGCTGCTGCGTCCCGGCGGCGGGATCGCGGTGGTCACGAACGGCGAACCGCTGTGGCTTCAGGACACCGCGTGGTCGGCCGCGCTGCGGGGCGTCGTTTCGGCGTACCTGGGGACGCCGCTGCACAGCACGTGCGGCACGGACGAGGCGAGCCAGGAGCGCTACGCGGCGGCACTCTCGGCCGCCGGGTACGCCGTCGAACAGCGGGTTGTCGAATACGCGACCACGTTGACCGTCGAAGAGATCGTCGGTGGCGTCTTTTCGGCCATGAGCCCCGAGCAACTGCCCGCCCCCGGCGCGCGGCCGGCGTTCACCGACCGGGTCCGGACGGCGGTAGCTCCGCACGGGCCGCTCCGCGAGGCGGTCCGGGTGCGGATCCTCACCGGAACCCGCTGACCGGTCACGTATCGCGATTGCGTAGGCACCCCTACTGTTCCGCTCGTTGTTTCCCCGGACAGCGGCGCGGATGCTCACTGCGAGGCGCCCGTCGCGCCGTCGCCCCCGAGGAGTCCCCATGACCAGCAGGTTGAGAACGGCCGTCGCCGCGCTCTTCGTCGTGTTGTCGTTTTCCTACGGTGCCGTGGTGACCCCGGCCGGACCCGTCGCGGCGCAGCGGGACTGCGTCCGGCCCTGCCGCTTCTGAGCGGTCGCTACCTACAGTTCCGGGATCCCAGCCGGGACCGGCTCGAACGCGTTGCCGGTGGCGATCTTCGGCCGTGGCAGCTCCACCGGTTCGGCCGGCTTCGCCCGCCGGTAGACGTCGGCGGTCGCCTCGGCGATCCGGCTCCAGTCGAAGTCCGCGGCCAGCCGGGACTGCGCCGCTTTCGCCCGCTTCGCGGCGGCCGGCGCGTCGCTGAGCACCGCCGTCACGGCGTTGGTCAATTCCGCGACATCGCCGGGGCTGAACGCCAGCCCGGTCTCGCCGTGCACCACGACCTCGCCGAGCCCGCCGGCGGTCGACGCCACCAGCGGCGCCTTCGCGGCCGCGGCCTCCAGAGCGACGATCCCGAACGGCTCGTACCGGCTGGGCAGCACGACGGCGTCGGCGGCGGCCAGCGCCGCACGCAGGTCGCGGTCGGAGAGGTGCCCGACGAAGTCGACCGCGCGCCGCACCCGCAGCTTCCGCGACTGTTCGACCAGCTCGTCGAAGTGTCGTCCTTTTCCGGCCACGACCACGCGCGTGCCGGGGTGACGGCGCCGGATGCGGGGGAGCGCGGCGAGCAGGTCCTGCACGCCCTTCTCCCACTCGAGCCGTCCGAAGTAGAGCAACAGTGGCGCGCCGGCCGGGCTGTAGACCTCCCGGGCGCGGGCGATCTCCTTCGCCGGCACTTGCCAGCCGCGTTCCTCGATGCCGTTGTGGATCACCGTGACGTCGGCGGCTTCGACCTCGAAGAGGTACGCGACCTCGCGGCGCATGGCCTGCGAGCAGGTGATCAGCGCGTCGGCGCGGTTCGCCAGCCACCACTCGACCGAGTGCACCTGCTGGTTCAGCGGGTGCGACAGCCAGCCCGAGTGCCGGCCGGCCTCGGTCGCGTGGATCGTGCCGACCAGCGGCACCCGCGCGGCCTCGGCGATCGCGATCGCCGGGTGCGCGACCAGCCAGTCGTGCGCGTGGACGACATCGGGCTGCCAGGTGCGCAGCAGGTCCTGGGCCGCGCGGATCATGGCGTGCCCCATGGCCAGCGTCCAGGCGACGAGGTCCCGCTCGAACGTCACGTGCATCGGGTCCTCGGCGACCCGGATGATCCGCACGCCCTCGACGACGCGGTCGCTGCGCGGGTGCGTCCCGGCGTCGGTGCCGGCGGCGTGGCGGCACAGCACGACGACGTCGTGGCCCTGGCGCGCCAGGTGGGTGGCGAGCGCGTGCACGTGCCGGGCCAGGCCTCCGATGGCCACTGGCGGGTACTCCCACGACAGCATCAGCACACGCATGGGCAGAGGTTACTCGCGAGTCAGAACGCTCCGACGCGCCCGTACTCGCGAAGTGTTCACATGTGATCCCGATCACTGGCGGGCCCGCCGAACTCTGCCACCATCGGCCGGGATGACTTCTCCCGACGACACCGGCTGGCGCCGGCTCGACCCGCCCTTGCCGACCCCGTGGAGCGGCGACGTCGCTCCGGGGAACGCGCTGCCCGAGTATCCGCGGCCCCAGCTGACGCGGCACCGCTGGCTGAACCTGAACGGCGTCTGGGAGTACGCGGGCTGGCCGTCGTCGCCGGACGAACCACGGCCGTCCGGGTACGCCGAGCGGATCCTGGTGCCGTTCCCGCCGGAGTCGGCGTTGTCCGGAATCGGACGACGCGACGAAGTCCTCTGGTACCGGCGGCTCTTCGACGTCCCGCCGGACTGGACCGGCTCGCGGATCCTCCTGCACTTCGGCGCGGTCGACCAGACGGCGAAGGTGTGGGTCAACAACCAGCTCGTCGCGACCCACGAAGGCGGCTACACGGCGTTCAGCGCGGACATCACCGACGTCCTGCGCGCGTCGGGGCCGCAGGAGCTGACCGTGCGGACCGAGGACCGCACCGACATCGAGACCTTCCCGGTCGGCAAGCAGCGCAACACCCCCGGCGGCATCTGCTACACGGCGTCGTCCGGAATCTGGCAAACGGTCTGGCTGGAGCCGGTGCCCGACCACCGCGTCGACCGGCTCGACCTGACCCCGGACCTGACCGGCGTGACGGTGTTCCCGCAGGTCACCGGCGGCGCCGAGGTCGTTGTCGTGTTTTCGGCAAACGGCGAGGAGGTGGCCCGCGCGTCAGGTGCGGCCGGGACGTCGGTCCGCGTGGACGTCCCCTCGCCGCGCCTCTGGACGCCCGACGACCCGCACCTCTACGACCTGCGCGTCGAACTCCGCGACCGGCACGGCATGCTCCTCGACGAGGTCGGCAGCTATGCGGGCCTGCGGACGATCGGCCTGGTCCCGGACGAGCAGGGTCGCCCGCGGATCGCCCTCAACGGCCGTGTCACTTTTTTGCACGGACCGCTCGATCAGGGCTATTGGCCGGACGGCATCTCCACCGCGCCCACCGACGAAGCCCTGCGCTTCGACCTCGAAAAGACCAAGGAGCTGGGCTTCAACTTCGTCCGCAAGCACGTCAAGGTGGAGCCGGCCCGCTGGTACTTCTGGGCCGACACGCTGGGCTTGGTCGTCTGGCAGGACATGCCGTCGCTGACGGTGTCGTTCGACGGCCCGCCCGGGATCGCGCCGGACCCGGTCCCGCGGGCCCGCGAACGGTTCGAAGCGGAATTGATCAAAATGATCGAACAGCTGCGGGCGGTCCCGTCGATCGTGGGCTGGGTGCCGTTCAACGAGGGCTGGGGCGAATTCGACACGGCCCGTGTCGCGGAACTGGTCAAAGCCCTCGACCCGACGCGCCTGGTGATCGCGAACAGCGGCGTCAACTGCTGCTTCTCCCGCCCGGACTCCGGTGCCGGCGACGTCTACGACGACCACACGTACGTCGGCCCCGGCGACCCTTCGGTCCACGACACCCGCGCGCTTGTCGACGGCGAGTACGGCGGCCTCGGCCTGGTCTTGGACGACCACCGCTGGCCGGGCCCGCCGAACGCGTACGAGATGACGCCCACGCGCGAGCGGCTCACCGAGCGCTACGCGGAGGTGAGCGCGGCCCTCGAGCGCGTGGTGGCGGAGCGCGGGTTGTCCGGTGCCGTCTACACCCAGACGACCGATGTCGAGAATGAGGTCAACGGCCTGCTGACCTACGACCGCTGGGTGGTCAAAGCCGACCCGGCCGTGGTCGCGAAATGCGCGAAAGCGGTGATCGAGGCGGGCTCGCGTTGACCGGCTTTACGCTGGTCAGCGGCGTGGTCAACTTTCGGCAACCGCCTTGAGCAGGCTGTCCCGGCCGTGGTCGAGCGCCGACAACAGCGCCCCGCGTAGCGCCGCCGAGTCCGTCACTTCGCCGGCTTCGACCCGGACCGGGCCGGGCGTCATCGCGCGGACGGTTCGCCGGATTTCGGCCACGAGCTCCGCCCGGCTCCCGGCCGGCCCACCCAGCAGCACGAGGTCCGGGTCGACGATGGTGCAGATCGCGGCCACCGCCCGGCCGAGCGTCGCCCCGAGCAGCTTCAGCCGTTCCGCGGCGACGGCGTCTTCGGCGACCCGGTCGAGCGTGGTCAAAATCGAGCCAACGTCGAGCGAAGGCGCATCCGCCCGGCCGAACCCCTGGTCGGCGAGCGCGGCGGCCAGCGTCGAGCCCGAGCTGTCCAGGTACCCGATCTCACCGGCCAGCCCGTGCGCGCCGCGGACGAGCTGGTCGCCGACGTAGAGGCTCACGCCGAGCCCCGCGCCGACGTAGACGTAGGCGAAGCTCTTCGCCTCCCGAGCGGCGCCCTCCCGCCGTTCGGCGAGCGCCGAGAAGTTGACGTCGTTGTCGAGCAGCACGCCGGAACCGACCTCCTCGGCCCGGAGCCGGCCCTCGGGGAACGGTGACCCCGGCAGCGCGACGACCTCGTGCGTGACCGGGTCCACCGGGTTGGCCACCGAGACCGCGGTGGCTCGCACCGGCCCCGTCCCCGCGGCGCTCGCGGCGGCGACGGCCGCCCGGACCGCCTCGGTGATCGGCCGCCCGTCCGGCGCGTTCCGCTCGGTGGCCAGGACGGCTCCGGTCAGATCGGTCGTCACCGTGCGGACGCCCTGCTGGTTCACCTCCGCGGCGACGACGCGCCCGGCGTCGGCGGCCAGCTCGTAGAACGTGGCGATCCGGCCGCGGCGGCCGGTCGGGTCGGTGCCGGTGGCCCGGAGCGCACCCGCCGTTTCGAGTCGCCGGACGGACTCCGAGATCGTCGGCTTCGAGATCCCGGTGGCCGCGGCGAGCTCGGCACGCGTGGTCCGGCCGTGGCCGAAGACCTGGTCGAGCACCGCGCGGTCGGTCATGGCCCGCAGCATCGCCAGGCGCGGGAGCGGCCGGTCGGGGTCGGACATCGCACCTCTTGTGGCGGGGAAGGAACTGGGGTTACCGTAGCGGGGACATTCTAGTAAGGAGTCCTAACCAAAAACGGAGGACGCCGATGACCACCACCGAACTGCCCGCGAACATGGCCGAGGCCGTCACCCGCACCAAACAGGACCTGCGCGCCCGGATCGGCGACGTCGTCGGCGCGTTCGCCGGCGTCCGGGAGTGGATGCGCCGGGAGGTCGACGCCGTCGCCGCGGATCCGGACGCCTTTCCCGTGGTCCGGTTTCGCGACATCGCCGAAGGAACCGTGCCGCAGCGGACGCTCGACGCGATCCGGCGCCGCGGCTGCGCCGTCGTCAAAGGCACCTTCCCGCGCGAGACGGCCGAAACCTGGGACGCCGAGCTCGCCACCTACCTCGCGGACAACGACTTCGCCGGTACCTACCAGGGCCCGGCCGACGACGTCTTCGCCGGACTCGCCTCCGGCCAGCCGCAGATCTACCCCGTCTACTGGTCGAAGCCGCAGATCCAGGCACGCCAGCACGAGCACATGGTCGCCGTCCGGCGCTTTCTCAACTCCTTCTGGCGGCACGAATCCGAGGGCCGCGTCTGGTTCGACCCGGATCGCGACACGGCCTATCCCGACCGCATCCGCCGCCGCGCGCCCGGCTCGGCGTCGCTCGGCCTGTCCGCCCACACCGACTCCGGCTCGGTCGAACGCTGGCTGCTGCCCGCCTATCAGCGGGTCTTCCGGCACGTCTTCGACGGCGACTGGCGTGCCTACGACCCGTGGGACGGCGCCCTCCGCACCGAAGTCGACGAGTACCCGTCGACGGTGATGTGCTCGGCCTTCCGCACCTTCCAGGGCTGGACCGCGTTGTCGGAAATGCGGCAAGGCGACGGCGTGCTGCACGTCGTACCGATCCCGTCGGCGATCGCGTACGTCCTGCTTCGCGCGCTTCAGGACGACATCCCCGACGACGACCTCTGCGGCGCGGCCAACGGCCAGGCGTTGCCGGTCAACGACAAGTACCACGACGACCTGCTGCCGGCGCTGACGTCGATCCCCGACGTCGAGCCGGGCGACACGGTGTGGTGGCACGGCGACGTCGTCCACGCGGTCGCCGACGGCACCAATCCGGACCGGTGGGGAAACGTCATGTACATCCCGGCGAGCCCGCATTGCGCGAAAAACGCCGCGTACGCCGAAAAATGCGGCCGTGCTTTCCTGGCCGGCGCGAGCCCGGGCGATTTCGCGCCCGAAGACTACGAAGTGAACTGGACCGGCCGGGCCACAATGGACGATCTCAACGCCGTCGGGCGCGCCCAGCTCGGGCTGTGACCGGGCGCCGCGCCGGGGCAGAGGCCATCGCCCCCGGCGCGGCGGGCCCGCTACAGGTGCAGCCAGAGACCCAGGCCGAGCACGTTGACGTACCCGTGGTGATGGTGGTGCCCGACGCACAGCAGCAGGCAGTGGCGGGCCTGGACGTCCGTGGTGGACGCCGTCGCGGCCGACGCGGTCCCCACCGCGGGGCCGGCCAGCAGCAGCCCGAGTGCCACGGGGAACGCGGCCAGCGCGGCCCGGCGTCTGGTGGTGATCATGGGGTGGTCCCTTCTCCCGCACGTCGACGCCGGAATGGCGTCGGGAAAATTATTCGGTGCGGAGAGGGGAAAAGGGCAGGCTGATCACCCCTGAACCGCCCGTCCGGATCACGACAACCATTTTCGGTTGCGTTTGCGTGATACCCGGACGGCCGCTGTTTCCCGCCGATCCGGTGAATTCCGGCGACGGCGGGGGACCGGCGTCCCCCGCCGCGGTGTCAGGCCGGCAGCGCCGCTTCGATGGCCTTGACGACCGTCTCGTCCTCGGGCTCGGTGCGCGGCCGGAACCGCGCCAGGACCTCGCCGTCCGCGCCGACCAGGAACTTCTCGAAGTTCCACTGGACGTCGCCCGCGGCACCCTCGGCGTCGGCGGTCTTGGTCAGCTCCGCGTAGAGCGGGTGCCGTCCCTCGCCGTTGACGTCGATCTTCTCGAACAGCGGGAACGCGACGCCGTAGGTCGTCGAGCAGAACGTCTGGATCTCCTCGGCACTGCCCGGTTCCTGCCCTGCGAACTGGTTGCACGGAAAGCCGACCACGGAGAAGCCCTGGCCGCCGAAGCGTTCCTGCAGCCGCTCGAGGCCGGAGTACTGCGGGGTCAGGCCGCACTTCGACGCGACGTTGACCACGAGCAGGGCCTTGCCGGCGAGGGAGCTCAGCGAGCTGTCCTGCCCGTCGAGGGTCTTGACCGGAATTTCGTGGATTCCCATGGGTCCCTTTCAGTCGTGCTTCAGCGCCCGGGCGTCGAGGTGCCCGAACGGTCCGTCGTCGGCGCGGTAGGCGGCGGCGAGTTCTTCGGCCCGCGCGCGGTCGCCGCGGCGCAGCAGCCCGGCCAGCGCGTCGAAGCGTTCGGTGTGGACGGCCGCGCGGCGGCGCGCGTAGTCCGCGGCGGAGTCCTTGGTGACCATGAACGCCCAGTCGCTTTCCAGCGCCAGCATCGCCTCGGCGACGGCCTGGTCGGCGACGGTGTCCCGGGCCGTCGTCCCCAAATCGGCCACGAGGTCGAGCAGCCGCCGCTGCAGCGCCGAGTTGGCCTCGACCATGTCCTTGACCTGCTCGCCGTCCCAGACGCGCCAGTCCTTGCCCGATCCCCACGACGAGGCCGGCAGGTCGATCGGCTCGCCGACGTGCCCGGCTTCGACCGCGCCCTTCAGCGTCGTCACCCGGACGCCGGCCTCGGGCAGCGCCCGCAGCACGCCTTCCAGCCAGGCCGGTCCTTCGTGCCACCAGTGCCCGAACAGCTCCGTGTCGTACGCGGCGACCACGAGCGCCTCACGCCCGTGCTGCGCCTTCAGCGACCGCAGCCGCGTCACGACCGTTTCGACGAAGTCCTTGACGTGCTGCTGCAGCACGTCCGCGGCGAGCGCGGGGTCGTAGGGCGCCTTGTCCTGCGGCTCGACCGTCTTGCCGGTGACCCGCGCCGCCTTCAGCCCGACTTCGTGCTGCCAGGTGTGGAAGTCGCGGTACGCGGCGTGCCCGGGGTACCCGGCCTTCGGCGACCAGACGCGGTAGGTGACTTCGAGGTCTCGTCCGAAACTGACCACGTCGCTGGTGCCGACCGGCCGCGCGGCCCAGGTCTCCCCGCGCAGCGACGGGCCGTCGACCATGAACCGCCGCACGCCGGCGGCGGCGTAGTCGTTTTCCATGCCGGGCGCGTAGCCGCACTCCGGCGCCCAGATCCCCTCGGGCCGCGACCCGACCCGCAGCGCCGTGTCGGCGAGCCCGGCGTTCAGCGCGAACTCGCGCACCCGCGGGTCCAGCAGTGGCTGGAACGGGTGGGCCAGCGGGCCCCCGAGCAGCTCGATCGTCGAATTTTCGACCAGGGAGCGGAGCACGGGGGAGAAGCCGTGCCGCCAGCGCGTGCCCAGCTCTTCGGCGGCGCGGACCGCGGTCCGGTGCTCGGCCGCCGCGAGCTCGCGCAGCAGCGGGTCGCCGCGCCACAACGTCGCCGCGTGCTGGGCGCGCAGCTGCCAGTGGCCGAGCCAGTCGTGGAACGCGCGGATGCTGTACGGGTCGTCGAGCTGCGCGGCCAGCACCGGCGTCACGCCCAGCGTCAGCACGTCCCGGCGTCCTTCGGCGGCGAACCGTTCGAGCAGGTCGACCATCGGCAGGTACGAATGCGCCCACGCCTGGTACAGCCATTCTTCACCGACCGGCCAGGTCCCGTGGTGCGGCAGCCACGGCAGGTGGCTGTGCACGACGAGGCAGAACGTCCCTTCACTCATCGGCGCACCGCCACGGCGATCAGGTCGAGGCTCGCGTCCAGGTCGTCCCCGTGGATGGCGAACCCGGACGCTTCGATCGCGGCGACGTCGGCGAGCAGCGCAGCCGGCCAGACGGCCTGGCCGGGCAGCTCGCCCATGACCACGTCGAGCTGGGCGTCGATGATCGAACCGCCGTACCGCTCGTCGAGCGCGCGCACGGCCTCGCCGTGGTGCAGCCCGTGGAGCGTCTCGACCTCGAAACCGGCGTCGTCGAGCAGCCCGGCCAGTTCGGACGGCGCCAGCTCACGGGTGTGGTACGGGTTCAGCGGCGTGTCGCTGTCCGGCGTGAACGTCAGCCGGTTCGGCGTCGTGACCAGCAGTTTGCCGTTTTCCGGCAAGATCCGCCGGCACTCGGTGAGGAAGCCCGCCTGGTCCCACAGGTGCTCGATGACCTGGAAGTTGGCCACGACGTCGACCGCGCCGTCGCGCACCGGCAAGAACGCCAGGTTCGCCCGCGCGACGGCGAGTTCGGGGTAGCGGCGGGCGACGTGCTCGGTGGTCGGCACGTCGTAGTCGAGCGCGAGCACCCGGCGGGCCGTGGTCGCGAGGAGGCTCGCGCCGTAGCCCTCACCGCAGCCGGCTTCGAGCACCGTCGCGTCCGCGCAGTGGGGGAGCAGGGCGGCATACGCGGCTTCGTGGCGGCGGAACCAATAATTCTCCTCGGCGATGCCGGGGACGGTCCGTTCACCGGTCAGGTGCAGCGCCTCGGCCCGGGTGGCTGGGGTGGTCACCTGCGCGACCCTAGCGGGTGTCACGTCCGGCCCGGCCGCCTCGTTCCGTGGTCATGCAACGGACCAGCACCCGCGTACTGCTCGTCGTCTTCGGCCTGGTCGAGGCCGTGGTCGGAATCTGGCCACTGGTCTCGCCCACCGGCTTCTACCAGGACTTTCCCGGTTTTCGCACCGGCTGGGTGGCCATGGACGGCGCCTTCAACGAGCACCTCCTGCGCGACTTCGGCGGCCTCAACCTGGCCCTCGCGGCGCTGCTGGTCGGCGTCGCCGTGATCGGCACCACAGCGGTGGCCCGGCTGGCCGGCGTGGCGGGCCTGCTGTTCGGCCTGCCGCACTTCCTCCACCACCTCGGCCACGTGGCGCACTTCGAGCCGATCGACCAGGTGCTGATCATCGCAACGACCGGCCTCGGCGTCCTGGTCCCGCTCGTGGTCCTGCTGGTCCCGGGGCGGCACGTCAGCCCACCGGTGACACCGTGATGCCGAGCGCGCCCGGGCCGAGGTGCGCGCCGATGACCGTGCTCGCCTCGACGACCATGCTCTCGGCCATCGCGGGCACCCGGCGTTCGATCTGCCTGCCGATCTCGAGCTCGTGGTCGCTGGCGCCGAACCGGGTCACCGCGATGTCGGCGCGGAACCCGCCGGACTTCTTCACCGCGAGGTCGACCATCTTGGCCAGCGCCCGCCGCGTGCCGGGGACCCTGGCCAGCGGCGCGACCTCGCCGTCCTTGACCGTGAGCAGCGGCTTGATCGAGAACGCGGTGCCGATCATGGCCTGCGCGGCGCCGATCCGCCCGCCCCGGCGCAGGTACTCCAGCGTGTCGACGTAGATGAACTCGGTGCTGGTGTGGCACCGGCGTTCGGCGGCTTCGATGACGCGCGCGGCGTCCGCGCCCGCCGCGGCCGCCCGGGCCGCCGACACCACCGCGAACCCCAGGCTCATCCCGGTGGTGCGGCTGTCGAGGACGTGCACCGGGATGCGGACCTGCTGGGCGGCGTCCCGCGCCGCGCGGACGGTGTCGGACATGCGGCCGGAGATGTGGATGCTGACGATGGCGGTCGCGCCGGCGGCGGCCGCCTCCTGGTAGGTCCAGAAGAACGCCCCCGGATCCGGGGGCGAAGTGGTCAGGACTTGCCCCGCTCTCAGCGCGTCGATGACCTCGCCGCGGTCGAAGCGGTTTTCGTCGTCGAAGTGACCACCCAGGTTCAGCTGGATCTGGACGACCCCGATCGCCCAGCGGGCGGCGACGATGTCGGGCAGGCAGGAGCTCGAGTCGGTGATGACGGCGATGCGCGCGGGCATGCTGGGGAAGGTTAATGCCTGACATCCACTGCGAGTAGGCCGTGGTTGGTCCGATCGGACGAACGGCAGTTCAAGTGGGGTAACCGGTCGACTACTGGGACGATAGTCCCACTAGATTGCGCATCCAGGTGAATGGCGTCACCTCGGGGTGTCCTGCGCCCCGATTGGCCCTAATCTACCGGCCAGTAGAGCACTGTCCCGTGGTCTTCCGCGGGCCACGAACCGGGAGGTCGAAGCAGACCCATGACCAACATCGTCGTCCTGGTCAAGCAGGTACCGGACACCTACTCGGAGCGGAAGCTCAACGGGTCCGACCACACCCTTGACCGCGAATCCGCCGACGCCGTGCTCGACGAGATCAACGAGAAGGCCGTCGAAGAGGCGCTGAAGATCAAGGAAGCCGGCGAGGGCGAGGTCACCGTGATCTCGGTGGGCCCGGATCGCGCGACCGACGCCATCCGCAAGGCGCTGTCCATGGGCGCCGACAAGGCCATCCACGTCTCGGATGAGGCGCTGCACGGCTCCGACGCGATCGCCACCGCCAAGGTGCTCGCCGCCGCGATCGGCAAGGTCGAGGGCTTCGACCTGGTCATCGCCGGCAACGAGTCCTCTGACGGCCGCGGTGGCGCCGTCCCGGCGATCCTCGCCGAGCTGCTCGGCCTGCCGCAGGTCACCTACGTGCGCGAGCTGACCGTCGACGGTTCGACGATCAAGGCGACCCGCGAGACCGAGGACGGCCTCACGCACCTCGAGGCGAGCCTGCCCGCGATCGTGAGCGTCGGCGAGAAGATCAACGAGCCGCGCTACCCGTCCTTCAAGGGCATCATGGCCGCGAAGAAGAAGCCGGTCGAGACGTTCACCATCGCCGACCTGGGCGTCGACGCGGGCGAGGTCGGCCTCGGCAACGCGTGGTCCGCCGTGACCGAAGCCTCGCCGAAGCCGCCGCGCACCGCGGGCGAGAAGGTCGAGGACGAGGGCGACGGTGGCACCAAGGTCGCCGAGTACCTGGTCGGCCAGAAGCTCATCTGACAACGGTTCTTCGAGGAGGAAGTAGAACAATGGCTGAAGTACTCGTCCTCGTCGACCACGTCGACGGTGAGGTCAAGAAGGTCACGCTCGAGCTGCTGACCGCCGCCCGCGCGCTCGGTGAGCCGTCGGCCGTCGTCGTCGGCCCGACCGGGACCGCCGCCAAGGCGAAGCAGGCGCTGGCGTCGCACGGTGCCGCCAAGGTTTATGTCGCGGAAGGCGACGACGCCGCGAACTACCTGGTCACCCCGAAGGTGGACGTGCTCGCCGCGCTCGCGCAGCAGGCGTCCCCGGCCGCCGTGCTCGTCACCGCCAGCGGTGAGGGCAAGGAGGTCGCCGCCCGCCTGGCCGTGCGCCTGGGCTCCGGCCTGATCTACGACGCCGTGGGCGTCAACGGCGACGGCGTCATCGACCAGTCCATCTTCGGGGGCGCGTTCTCCGTCAAGTCCAAGTCCGCGAAGGGCGCGCCCGTCGTGTCCATCCGCCCGGGCGCGGTCGAGGCCGAGCCGGCCGAGGGCGCGGCGGCCGAAGAGACCGTCGAGATCCCCGCCGTCGACGCGGCGAAAGCCACCAAGATCACCGGCGTCGAGCCGGTGACCGGCGGTGACCGTCCGGAGCTGACCGAGGCCTCGATCGTGGTCTCCGGTGGCCGCGGTGTCGGCTCGGCGGAGAAGTTCGACGTCGTCGAGAAGCTGGCCGACTCGCTCGGCGCGGCCGTCGGCGCGTCGCGTGCCGCCGTCGACTCCGGCTACTACCCGGCGCAGTTCCAGGTGGGCCAGACCGGCAAGACCGTGTCGCCGCAGCTGTACATCGCGCTCGGCATCTCCGGCGCGATCCAGCACCGCGCCGGCATGCAGACGTCGAAGACGATCATCGCCGTCAACAAGGACCCGGAGGCGCCGATCTTCGAGATCGCCGACTTCGGCATCGTCGGCGACCTGTTCAACGTCGCGCCGCAGCTGACCGAAGCGGTCGAGAAGCGCAAGGGCTGATCCAGCCCGCCGGAAGGGCCTCCCGGGATATCCCCGGGAGGCCCTTCCCGCATTTCGGGACCTGAGAGAAGCCTGAGAACCCGCCATTAACTGAACGTGCACTAATCGGTCATCGGATGGCACTCTCCGCGGCTTCCTACGCGCGGGTACACCTTGACCATGACGACGTCACAGCTCCTCGTCAGCACTGATCAGGCGGGTGTCGAGCTCCCCGCGGACGCTCCTCGGTACTCCCTCCTCGTCGCCCACGCGAACGACGAAGTGGTCGCCGCGCAACGCCTCCGGCACCGCGTTTTCGCCGAGGAAATGGGGGCGCGGCTGCACTCGCTCCGGCCCGGTCTCGACGTCGACGAGTTCGACGAGTTCTGCGACCACCTCGTGGTCCGGGACGACAACACCGGCGACATCGTCGGCTGCTACCGGATGCTGCCGCCCGGACGCGCCGCGCGGGCCGGGAAGCTCTACGCCGACAGCGAGTTCGACCTGGGCGCGCTCGACGGGATCCGGCCGCACCTGGTCGAAACCGGCCGGTCCTGCGTGCACCCCGACCACCGCAGCGGCGCCGTCGTCAGCCTGGTCTGGGCCGGGATCGCCCGCTACATGCTGCTTTCCGGCCACCGGTACCTCGCCGGCTGCGCCTCCGTCCCGCTGGTCGACGGCGGTTCCTTCGCCGCCGGCGTGTGGGACCTGCTGCGCACCAAGCACTACTCGGACGAGACCACCCGCGTCTCGCCACTGATCCCATGGGACTCCTCGGAGATCGAACGCCCGGCGCGCGCCACGCTGCCGCCGCTGATCAAGGGCTACGTCCGCCTCGGCGCCAAGGTCCACGGGCCGCCCGCGCTCGACGCCGACTTCGGCGTCGCGGACTTCTTCGTCGTGCTGGACCTGCACAACGTCGACGAGCGCTACCTGAAGTTCTTCCTCGGGACCCAGGGATGAGCCACGCCTGGATGCCGACGTCGCCCTGCGGCGACGGCTGCCTGACCGACGGCGACGCGGTGGTCGGCTTCCCGCGCCGGGTCCTGCGCTTCGCGGCGGCGATCACCGCGGTGCTCGCGGCGCTGCTGTCGGCGCCGCTGCTGCTGGTGCCGTGGGGCCGCGAACGCCGGATCCGGCTGATCTTCCGCGGCGTGCTGCGGGCGTTCGGCGTCCGCCTGGACGTCCATGGCGGCGCCGACTTCCTGACCGCGCCCGCCGGCCGCGGCGCCTTGGTCGTCAACAACCACATCTCGTGGCTGGACATCGTCGCGATCAACGCCCTGCGCCCGATGCGCGCGCTGGCCAAGAAGGAGATCGCGGGCTGGCCGGTGCTGGGCGGCCTGGTCCGCCGCGGCGGCAGCATCTTCCTCGACCGCGAGCGGCTGACGACGCTGCCCGCCACGATGGCGTCGCTCGCCGACGCGCTTCGCACGGGTTCGCTGGTGAGCGTCACCCCGGAGGGCACAACCTGGTGCGGCCTCGCGTCGGGCCAGTTCACGACGGCGACGTTCCAGGCGGCCATCGACGGCGGTGTCCCGGTGCGCCCGATCGCGCTGCGGTACCGCCTCGCCGACGGCCGCGAGACCAGCCGCCCGGCGTTCATCGGCCCGGAGTCGCTGATCGCATCGCTACGCCGGGTCGCCGCGCTGCGCGGCCTGGTCCTGGAAGTCCACATCTGCCCGGAGATCGCCCCCGGCCGCGCGGAAAACCGCCGTGAGCTGGCGGCCCTCGCCGAGGCGGCGGTCCATTCCGCGCTGGGCACGGTCCAGATCCCGGCCCAGCGGCGCCGCCGGACCGCACGCCGTCAGCCGGCGCCCCTGGCTTCGCCTCCCGCGAAGTGATCCGGGCCCTGTCGCCGCGATCCGGCGACAGGCCCGGGTCGGCCGGGCTCAGCCGACGGTGATCGTGAGCTTCCCGCCGGGGTGCCCGCCCTCGCTCTCGACCTGCGCGGCGGCGGCCTCGGCGAGCGGGTAGCTCTTGCCGTGCGCGAGACCGACCCCGCGGTCGGTCACCCAGCCGGCGATCCCGGTCAGCACCTCGCGGCTCTGCTCGCCCCCGCTGGAGAACGGGATCCCCAGCTCGAAGGCGGCGGCGTCGGCGATGGTGATGACCCGCTCCTTCGTGCCCCGCAGCTCGACGGACCCCGGCAGCACCCCGTGCCCGGCGGCGTCGAACACGGCGTCGACCGGCCCGGGCGCGGACGCGCGGACGCGCTCCTCCCAGCCGTCGCCGTACAGCACGGGAACGACGCCCAGCGACTTCAGGTCGTCGAGGCTCCGGCTCCCGCCGGTCCCGATGACGGTCACCCCCTGCGCGACGGCGACCTGAGCGGCGAACCGCCCGACCGTGCCGCTGGCGCCGTGGAGCAGCAGCGTCTCGCCCTCGCCGACGCCCAGTAGCCCGAGGACGCGAAGCGCGGTCTCCCCGGCGACCGGCAACGCCGCGGCGTCCGCCCACGACAGGCCTGTCGGCTTCGGCGCAAGCGTCTTCGCCAGCGCGTACTCGGCGTAAGCGCCGGTCTCGGACCAGCCGAACACCTCGTCGCCGACGGCGAAGTCCGCCCCCTCACCGACGGCGTCGACGACCCCGGCGACCTCGAGGCCGGGCGTGTGCGGGAAGGGGACCTCGAAGTTCTGCCGCATGAAGCCGTTGCGGATCTTCCAGTCGATCGGGTTGACACCGGCGGCCCGCACGGCCAGCCGCACCTGCCCCGGGCCGGGCTCCGGCACCGGCACCTCGGATAGCTGCAGGACGTCCGGCCCGCCGTAAGCGGAGAAGGTGATCGCTCGCATGGTGTTCGGCACTCCTCGGATCGTGGGTCTTCGAATGTCCTCTGCACGCAGTCAACTCGCCCTGGCGGCCCCGCCGAACCACTCGGACGAGCAGTGTTCACTAGCCGGACGAGCAGGCCGCCCGGCGACGGACGCGCCTACCTTGGACGCCATGGACGCTTCCTGGTCGGACCCGCGGCACGTGCTCGACGTCGTCGACCGGCTGTTGTCGGCTCCCCGGCCCCAGTTCTTCGGCCGATTCTCCACGGAACTGGGGAGGCTGATCCCGCACCGCGCCGCCGCGATGCAGACGGGCGACTGCCCCCGCAGCCCGCTCAAGGTCATCGGCGACGAGGCGATCACGGGCGCCGTGACCAGCGTCGAGCTGCAGCGCCTGGTCGACCGCAGCGAGCCGGGCAAAGCCCTGGTCATCGACGGCGACCTCGGCGGCACCGAACGCCGCATCGTCCTGCTCGCATCGACGCCAGCGATCGGCCAGAGCGCCGTGCTCGCAGTGGTGCCGGAGGCCGGGGAGCTGGACGCCGCTGATCTGGAGCTGGCCTCGCAGCTGTGGCACATCGTCAGCACGGACGCGGCCCAGCGCGCGACGGACCCGGGCCCGGACGTCCTGGCCAGCAGCCTCGCCGCGGCCTCCGCACGAGCCCAGGCGATCACCGACCTCGGCCAGACCCACGCGGCGACGCTGACCACGCTCCTGGCGGTGCTCCGTTCCGGACGCCTCTCCGACACCGTCGCCCGCCGCACCGCGGTCGACCTCGCGGCCGACGCAATGCTCGCGCTCAAGGGCGTGGTCGACCGCGACCAGGTCCTGTCGGTGGAGCAGGCCGACGCGGCCTTCGCGGTCCTGAAGACGCAGCTGGCCGACCTGGTGCGGCACACCGAGGTCGACGTCGACCTCGCCGACCCGATCGGCGAGGCGTCCCTGCCCCAGGACATCGCCCACACGGCCCGCACCCTGACCCGCGGCCTGGTGCTCGCCGCCTTGGACCGCCCGGCGACCACCCGCCTCCGAGCGTCCTGGCGGCTGGACGGAACGACGCTCCGCATCACCGTCCGTGACGACTGCCCGGAGGTCGCCGACGCGCTCCCTGCCCGCGGCCTGACCGACCGCCTCACAGCCCTGGGCGGCCGCTGGGAGGTCGACGCGGTACCCGGCTGGGGCACGACGATCACGGCGGTCCTCCCGCTCGGCGTGGCCGAACCGCCGGAACTGCGCCCGCTGGACCGCCTCAACCCGCGCGAACTCGAGGTGCTGTCGGGCATCTCCCAGGGCTTGCGCAACCGGCAGATCGCCGAACAGCTGCAGCTCAGCGAGCACACGGTCAAGTTCCACGTCCGCAACATCCTCGACAAGCTGAGCGTCACGTCCCGCGGCGAGGCCGCCGCCCTGGCCCGCGACCTGCCCCTGGAACCGGTGACCCACCGCACCGCCTGAGGCGGCTTGACCTCCAGCGGGCTGGAGGTTGCACGCTGCTGATCATGGCCTCGACGATCGACTCCGCACCCCGCCGCCGAAGTGTGCTGTGGAGCGCGGAACACCGGATGACCACGATCGCCCTGCTGCTCGTGGTCACGTTGGTCGCTTTCGAGAACATGGGCGTGGCGACGGCGATGCCGACCCTGGTCGCCGACCTCGACGGTCTGGCCCTGTACTCGTGGCCGTTCACGACCTTCCTCATTTCCAGCGTGGTCGCCACGGTCCTGTCCGGCCGCATCGGCGACCGCCGCGGCCCAGCACCGGCGTTGCTCGCAGGCCCCGCGCTGTTCGCGACCGGCCTGATCGTCGCGGGAGCGGCGACCGGCATGCCGGTCTTCCTCCTCGGCCGCGCCCTGCAGGGCTTCGGCTCCGGCCTGCTCCTGGTGTCGGTCTCACTCCTGATCGCGCTGACATTCACCGACCACGAACGCCCGGTCATCTACGCGGCCAACGCGGCAGCTTGGGTCCTGCCGGCGGTCATCGGCCCCTCGGTCGCCGGCCTGGTGACGGTCAGCATCGGCTGGCGCTGGATCTTCCTCGGCCTGGTCCCGCTCGTGGCCGTCGGAGCGGTCATGCTGCTCGTGGTCGTCCGACGGCTGCCCACGCACACGCCGACCCTCGACGGCCGCCGCGCGAGCGTGCCCCAGGCGATCATCGCCGCACTCGGCGTAGCGGCACTGACGTGGGCGGCCCAGCACCACTCCCTCCTTTCCCTCGGCTACGGCACGCTGGGCCTCGTAGCCCTGGGCTACGCCCTGCGAACCCTCCTGCCAGCCGGCACGCTGACCTCCCGCCCGGGCCTGCCGACAGTCGTCGCTTCGCGCGCCCTGATCGCGGGGGCGTACGCCGGGATGGAGGCCTACCTGCCGCTGACGATGAGCGCCGTCCATGGCTACAGCCCGGCTCTCGCCGGCCTGCCCCTGACGATCACGGCGCTGGGCTGGTCCGCGGCATCGGCAGCCCAAGGCCGCTTCCTCAACTGGTCGAGGGAGGCCTCGCTGCGCACCGGGTTTTGGCTGGTCGCAGTTGGGCTCGTCGGCTTCGGCCTGGTCTCGCAACCCTGGTGCACCGGCTGGCTGGCGTTCGCTGCCTGCGCAGTCGGTGGCGCAGGCATGGGGATCGCGATGCCCGCGATCTCGGTCCTCCTGCTGCGCTACTCACCCGAAGGTGAACGCGGATTCAACACGTCGGCGATGCAACTCGCGGACTGGGTGGGCTCCGCCCTGCTGATCGGCCTGGGCGGCGTCCTGCTCGGCGTAGTCGGCTCGGTTCTGGCCCCGTCGCCGGCGATGGCCCTGCTCACCGTCGCATTGACGGCGTTGGCGCTGCTGGGCGTCCGGCTGACGGGGCGGTGGCCGTCAAAGGTGTGACAGCCCACTTCGAGGGCCAGGGTGGGCTTGGTCACGCGCTGAAGCGGACTACCCTGGTAGAGCGATGACCTATCTCGACCACGCGGCGACCACTCCGATGTTGCCCGAAGCCATAACGGCGATGACCGAGGCGCTGTCCACCGTGGGCAACGCCTCCGCGCTGCATTCTTCGGGCCGCCGAGCGCGGCGGATGGTCGAGGAAGCCCGCGAGACCATCGCGGACGCGTTGGGCGCTCGCCCCTCCGAAGTCATCTTCACCGGCGGCGGCACCGAGAGCGACAATCTCGCGATCAAGGGCATCTACTGGGCCCGCCACGAAGAACGAGAGCAGCGCCGTCGCGTCTTGTGCGGTGCCGCGGAGCACCACGCAGTGCTCGACACTGTCGAATGGCTCGAAGCCCACGGCGGCGCCGAGGTCGTCTTGCTCGACGTGGACGACCAGGGACGCGTTTCCCCCGACGTCCTTCGCGCAGCCATCGCCGCGGAGCCCGAGACCGTGGCGCTGGCCACCGTGATGTGGGCCAACAACGAGGTCGGCACGATCAACCCGATCGCTGACCTGGCGGCGGTATGCGCCGAGTTCGAAATCCCCTTCCACACTGATGCGGTTCAAGCTGTCGGCGCCGTTCCGGTGGATTTCGCCGCCAGCGGCGCAGCCGCCCTGAGCCTGACCGGGCACAAGCTCGGAGGTCCGATCGGAGTGGGAGCACTTCTGCTCGGACGGGACGTGACTTGCGTGCCCCTGCTGCACGGTGGCGGCCAGGAACGCAACGTCCGTTCCGGCACCTTGGACGTTCCGGCGATCGTGGGTTTCGCGGCCGCAGTTCGAACCAGCGTCACCACCCGAGCTGATTACGCCAAGCGCGTCGAGGGACTCCGGGACGAGCTCGTCGAGGTTGTTAGGCGCGAAGTCCCCGATGTCGTCCTCAACGGTGGAGACGGCGAGAGGCTGCCCAGCCACGCTCATTTCACATTCCCCGGATGTGCCGGTGACAGCCTGCTGATGCTGCTCGATGCCAAGGGCATTGAATGCTCGACGGGATCGGCATGCACCGCAGGCGTCGCCCAGCCGAGCCACGTGCTGCTCGCCATGGGAGCCGATCCGGCCGCGGCCCGCGGTTCTCTCCGTTTCTCTCTCGGCCACACATCCACAGCTGCCGATGTCGAGGCAGTGGCCGCCGAGATCGGCGGAGTCGTCCTGCGCGCACGGCAGGCCGGCCTCGCCGGAATGCGCAAGCAGACCCAGAAGCAAGAGGTGTAAGGCAATGCGGGTATTGGCCGCGATGAGCGGAGGAGTGGACTCGGCAGTCGCCGCAGCGCGCGCGGTGGACGCCGGACACGACGTCGTCGGCGTGCACTTGGCGCTGTCGGCCAAACCGGGAACATTGCGGACCGGCTCGCGCGGGTGCTGCACGATCGAAGACTCGCACGATGCCCGGCGAGCCGCGGATATTCTTGGCATTCCTTTCTACATCTGGGATTTCGCCGAGCGATTCACCGAAGAGGTCGTCGAGACCTTCGTCGGTGAATACGCCGCCGGACGCACCCCTAACCCGTGCGTGACCTGCAACGAGAAGATCAAGTTCGAAGCTCTTCTCGAGAAGGCGATGGCGCTCGGCTTCGACGCGGTCGCCACCGGCCACTACGCGCGCCTGTCGGTCGTTGACGGTGTGCCTGAGCTGCGCCGTAGCGCGGACAGCGGCAAGGACCAGTCCTACGTGCTCGCCTCCCTCACCGCGGAACAGCTCAGCCACGCCATGTTCCCCCTCGGCGACTCCTGGAAGTCCGATGTTCGGGCCGAGGCAGAGCGGCGAGGCCTGTCCGTCGCCAACAAGCCCGACAGCCATGACATCTGCTTCATCCCGGACGGCGACACCAAGAAGTTCTTGGAAGACCGTTTGGGGCAGCGCCCCGGCGAACTCGTCGACGCGGAGACGGGTGCGGTCCTCGGCCGGCACACCGGAGTGCACGGATTCACGGTCGGCCAGCGCAAAGGCCTGGGGATCGATGCTCCGGCACCGGACGGTCGTCCGCGGTACGTCCTGTCGCTCGAACCGGTGTCCGGCTCCGTCAAGGTCGGTCCCGCCGCCGAGCTCGGTGTCAAGGTGATCGAGGCTGATCGGGCGATCTGGCCCAGCGGCAGCCCGCTGACCGAACCGACCGAGTGCGTGGTCCAGGTCAGGGCCCACGGAGGCATTGTCGACGCGGTCGCCGACGTGGATTCCGACACCATGACGGTGCACCTGCGTGAGCCGCTGCGTGGAGTGGCTCCGGGCCAGGTCGTCGTTCTCTACCGGCCGGATTCCGAGGGTGGGGACATCGTCTTGGGTAGCGCGAAGATTTCGGGTACTCGCTGATCAACCATTACTTCCGACCCTTCTTTCGGGTTCGGTTACCCCGCCGTTGCTCTGGCTGGATCGACGGCGGCGTCGTCGAATGCACCTGCCCCGCCGGCGTAGCGACGTTCACCGTGCCGTCCGAGGCGACTTCGTAGTCCCAGCCGGGTTGTCTCTTCAGCCTGCGATGCCGTGCGCAATAGGTGACGGGCTGATCCGCCGTACCTTCGGCTCCGCCCACAGGACGCGTCGCTTCGATCCCGCAATGCTGTGCAGGACGTGTGCATCCCGGCTGCCGGCATTCCTGGTCCCGGACCCGGATGAACTCGTCCTGGTGGAGGGGATAGCGCGTCGGAGAAAGTTCGAGGGCCTGACCGGTACGAGGGTCGGTGAGAACGCGTCGCAGTGCTGTGTTGGGCCCGCCGATGATGTTGCGGGCCACCGCGGCGGCGATCGGCCCGCGGCCGGCCAAGGCCGCTGGTGTTTCGCTGAGGCCGAGGTAGGTGTCGAGGTCGATGTGCAGGAAGACCTCGGTGCGCTCGCTCGGGCCACCCGCGCCGCTGAGCAACAGATCCATGGCCACATCCGCGCGGAGCTGATCCAAGGTGCGAGCCTCTTGCGGAGTCTTCAGCGCTCGCGCGGCCCGATCGATGCGGGCGTACGCAGCGGTCGCCTTCTCGGTAGGCGCGTTGTTGACCGAAATGTGGGTCACGCCGGTGTCGTGGTGATGCAGCGCGAGTCGCCGCTCGATGAGCTTTTGCTCGGTGCGGAG
The DNA here is from genome assembly GCF_014873755.1 of Amycolatopsis lexingtonensis. Classification (NCBI taxonomy): domain Bacteria; kingdom Bacillati; phylum Actinomycetota; class Actinomycetes; order Pseudonocardiales; family Pseudonocardiaceae; genus Amycolatopsis; species Amycolatopsis lexingtonensis. The sequence continues at coordinate 5,588,154 of NZ_JADBEG010000001.1, read as the reverse complement.
CGCCGCACCTTCCGGGTCGGCTTGCGCGGCGGCGTAGGTCGCCGCTCGGCGGACCTGAGTGGCGTTCCGTCCCGGGACTCGGTCCTCGAGTGTCGCATCGACGGCGCCTACGTGTTCTTGGGACAGCCAGGCCGTCGCGTCGGTGACCTTCATGGCGCGGTACAGGTCGAGCCTGCCGTCGTCCATGAGGTTCAACATGCGGGGGAGTCGGACGATCAGTGCGCTGGCCGCCGAAACGATGGCTCTGGCGCGATGTTCGGTTATGGACAGGGCAAGTGCTACTTCCGAAGCCGCGCTGGGCTCCCGTCTCCGCCGCACACTCAGATCTGCGATAGCTCTCAGCTGAACAGCTTGCAGCTTGGAGATCTCCGCGTCGGTATCGCGGATGAGGTCGACGACTTGGTCATCTTTCATGCGCTGCAACGATTCCGGGTCACATCGGATCGAGCGCAGCTTCGTGGGGAGTCTGTCGTCGCTGCTCGTGGAGCCGGTTGCAGGGACGAGCTTGCGTACTGGTTGTGAAGGTGCCATGAGCCCGACCGTACGACGGCTCGCAACAAAAGTCATCGAGATTCGCAGGAATGGGTGGCGAAAGGGCGCGAACGGTCCGTTCGCGCCCTTCGTGGCTTGACGAAGCGCAATTCATTGGGAATGGTTCGCGTGCGCGGACGTTCGTGTCCGGACGTGCAGGAGGTGACTTGAGTGACTTGGTGTCCGAAGTGGACAGAATGGAGATCGGTCAGCGGTGTGGTTGGTACAGCTCAGAGCTTGAGCTTGAATCCCGTGTGGCTCGGGGTGAAACCGAGGCGCTCGTAGAAGCGGTGCGCGTCCGTCCTGGAGGTGTCGGACGTCAGCTGCACGAGTGCGCACCCGCGCCGCCGTGACTCGGCGATCGCCCAGTGCATGAGGTCGGCGCCGAGTCCGGCGCCGCGGTGGTCCGCGTGGACCCGTACGGCCTCGACCTGACCGCGAAGCGCGCCTCGCCGGGCGAGGCCGGGAATGATGGTCAGTTGCAGGGTGCCGACCGGTTCGTCGTCGAACGCGACGACGACCAGCAACTGGTTGGAATCCTTGACGATTTCGTCGAAAGCGCGCAGATAGGGGTCGAGGTCGTCAGGGGCGTCTCGGGTGGCGCCCAGCTGGTCGTCCGCCAGCATGCGCACGATCGCATCGATGTCCTCGCGTCGTGCCCTGCGGATCACGTATTCGGTCACGGCGCCAGTATCACAGCGCGCGGGTGAAGCCTTGATAGCTGTGCTCGAAACCGAAGCGTGCGTAGAACTCCCGCAGATCGCCGCGGGTGAGGCCGGAATCCAGGTGGACACGAGCGCACCCTCGCCGGCGAGCTTCGTCGATGCCCCAGGTCAGGAGCGCGCTCGTCACGCCTCGTCGGGTGGCGCGGATGCCTTCGAGCAGGCCGCGGGTCGCGCCGTTCCACGAGAGTCCTCGGAGCACTGTCAGTTGTGCGGTCCCGACGACACCGTTGTGGTCCTCGGCCACGACCAGCGAGACATGGGGGGTGTTCATGAGCTCACGGAGTGTCGCTGCCAACGGCTCATCGGGCGCGCCGAACAGGCGCTCAAGCGCCTTGACGTCCGTAGTGCGGGCGCGTCTGATGACATCCATTTCACCCAGTATGCAGGATGCCCGGTGGTTGGCTGTCAGTGTTACGGGGCGGCTACTCCCGGTGCTGCCCAGGCGATCATCAAGCTACTGTGTAGTGCCGAACGCCGTCGACGATGTGCGTGGTCAGTTTTCCTTGCGACGCCAGCAGGTCGAGGTGGGCAGCGGTTTCCAGCACCGCGAGCATCTGGTTGAACGAGTCCATTTCGGACAGCTTGCGGTTCCGGCGGGTCCAGCCGACCCGGTGTGCGGCTTCGTTGGCCGTGGTTGCTCCGGCTGCGATCTGGGAGCCCATCGTTTCGAGGCGCTGCCGGTGATGTTCCAGCAGTTCGTCGACTCGTGTGTGCACGCTGTCGGACACGGGGCCGTGCGCGGGAAGCATGCGGCGGTCCGGCATCGCGCGCACCAGGCGGAGGGAGCCGATGAAGTCGTTGAGCGGCAACTCGGCGGGAACGGGCTGAAAGCCGATCGAGGGCGTGATGTGCGGCAGCACGTGGTCACCGGAGAACAACAGTTCGGCGGTGTCGTCGACGAAGACCACGTGCCCGGCCGTGTGTCCGGGGGTGGCGACGACGTCGAACTCGCGGCCGGGCAGGATCGGCCGCCGGCCTGGTGTCAGCCATTCGTCGGGCGCCTCCCAGAGATCGGCCTCCGTGTGGCGCCGGTTCGTGCCGAATTCCCGAGCGAGCGCCTCGACGACTTCGCCGGCGCCGGCCTGGAACAGGAGATCGACCTGGGCCTCCATCGGCAACCGGTCGGGATTGCCAGACGCCTTCAGCGAGGGTTCCTCGTCCTGGCCGAGGGCGATCTTCGAGCCGAATTCGCGGCGGAGGACGACAGCCTGCGAATAGTGGTCCCGGTGCACGTGGGTGACCAGGAATTCGCTCACGTCAGCGAGTTCCGCGCCAATGCCACCCAGGGCATCGGCGAGCTGTTGGCGGGCCACGCTCAGCGCCCAGCCCGAATCGACCAGGACGAGCTTTTCGCCATCGGTGACCGCGTAGACGTTGACCGCGCGCAGACCGTCGTTCGGCAGCGGCAACGGGATTCGATAGACACCGGCCGAGACCTCGTAGATCCCGGGCTCTGTCCAGCTCCTGTCGCTGTTTTCCGGCAACGGTTCCACGGTGACCTCCGTCCCGGCGAGACTGCGGCGTCCCGGCCCTTCTTCACATTGAGCCGTGCCGGGCCCGCTGTCCACCTGGAGAAGATGAGACGCCGGTCACTCGATCAGTCGGTGTCCTGCTTCAGCGCGGTGTCGATCGTGAGCGCCGCGGCGACGACCATGCTGGCGAGCGGATCCGGCAGGGGGTGGGGGATCTCCACGACGTAGTTGTCAGCCGTCGTGAAAGCGGCCTTGATGAACCCGCCCCACGTCTTCGTCACCCGGGCGACCTCCGTCCCGGCGTGGTCGCGGATCGAGAAGTTCCAGGCTCGCCAGTTTTCGGCGAAGATCCCGCCGACCGAACGGCCGTCCACGACGAAGCCGAATCGGATCTTCCCGAAGACGTTTTCTTGCACGATCTCGCCGATCGGGCTCTCGTCGGCCCGGGTGACCAGGAATCGTGACTTGAACACCTTCGCCGGCCGGGTCACCTTCAGCACGGTGCTGTGGTTGGCGTCGCGGACCTCGAACTTGTGGGTCAGGAACTGGTCGTACTTGGTCAGGAGCCGGATCGCCTTCTTCAGCGTGCTCTGGCCGACCTCCACCACGCCGCCGAGGCGGTTGCCGTTCTGGTCGAAAACGCCGAACTCGTTGGCCATCTCGATCAGTTTGGCGCGCTGGTTGACCACCAGCACCGGCTCGGTGAACAGGGTTCCGCCGCCGTTGCGCGCCGCGCTGCGGCCGCGCGTCGCACGGGTGACCTGGTCCTGGATCCGAGCGGGGTCGTGGCCGCGTTCGATGTCCAGCTCGATCGGCGTCGAGTCGCTCGGTGGTGGTGCCTGGTGGGCGGGCCGGGTGTTGGCGGTCCAGGCCTGGCCGTCCCACCATCGGTGCAGACGGGGGTCCCGCGCGTCGGGATACCAGCCCGGCTGCGGTGGCGAACTCGTCATGGCCGGTCAGCTTATCCGTGCGGACCAGCTCGTGGCGTCGGTAAACGGAAATGCGGTGAATGTCCGCATCGGCGCCGGCCGCCGGGGCAGCCCGGTCGGCGCCGTCGGCGGGTGGTCGACCAGAATCGGTGGTCGTGACTGAGCGACTTTGGCCCATCGGTGCCGCGACGGCGATCGGTTCGATGCCGGGCACCGACCCCGCGGAAGCGGCAGCGGTCGTGTTCGGCGAGCTACCCGACTTCCCCCATCTACCCGAGTTGCCGGCTCGCGGTGTCGGGGCGGACATGCTCGGCCGGACCGCCGCGCTGCTGGTCGACTTGGCCGTCGACGTCGTCCCGAGCGGCTATCGCGTCGTGACCCGGCCTGGTCACGACCACCGCCGGGCGGTCGACCTGCTCCGCTGGGATCTCGACGCCCTCCAGGAGGCGCGCGAGAAGGCCGGGGCCATCCCGCCGGTCTTCAAGGTCCAGCTCGCCGGGCCGTGGACGCTCGGCGCCGGCATCGAGCTGCCCAGGGGCCACCGGGTGCTCACCGATCGCGGCGCCCTGCGGGATTTCACGTCGTCCCTGCTCGATGGGCTCGCGGGCCACGTCGCGGAGGTGCAGGCCAGGACCGGGGCGCCGGTGGTCGTCCAGTTCGACGAGCCGTCGTTGCCCACGGTGCTCAGCGGTGGCCTGTCGACGCCGTCCGGCTACGGGAACGTCCCGGCGGTGCCGGAGCCCGAGGCGCGTGACCTGCTCGCCACCGTGATCGAAGGCGCCCGGCGGATCACCGGGCGGCCGGTGATCCTGCATTGCTGCGCCGGGAAGCCGCCGCTCGGCCTGTTGCGCGAAGCCGGTGCGGACGCGCTGGCCTTCGACCTCGCCGCGCTCGACGGTGCGTCCGCCGCTTTCCTGGACGAGATCGGTGAGGTGTGGGACGGCGGAGCGACCCTGTTCCTGGGAGCAGTCCCCACCACGGCGCCAGCGTCCCCGCTGAGTCTCAAGGAGGTCGGCGAGCCCGCGTTCCGGCTGGCCGACCGGCTCGGCTTCAACCGCAGCGTCCTCGCGGAACGTGCCGTGCCGACACCCGCCTGCGGCCTCGCCGGTGCGACGCCGGACTGGATGCGCCGGGCGCTCTCCCTGACGCGTGATCTGGGCAAAGCCTTCGTGGAGCCGCCGGAAGGCTGGTGACGGAATCCGGCGACTCGCGGACGTCGGCTCCGCTCGGCCAGTAGCGTGTCGGGTAGCCGACCGAACGAGGACCGTCCGCAACCATGCGCCTGTTTCGCCGCAAGAACGCCGTCGCCGACCCACCCGACCCTCGCACCGCCTGGCCCGAACAGCACGTGCCGGACGACCCGGCGGCCGCCGCGGAGGTGTTCTGGCAGGGATGGTTCGAGCTGCTCCCGCTGGTCAGCGCCGCTCTCGGCGAGGGTGAACCGCACCGGGTGGAGCACGAGCTCTGCCAGCTGGTCGAGGCGCTGCACCCGCGGCTGCACTTCTCGCTCGAACGCGGTCGCCAGGCGATCTACGCCCTGGTCGTGACCGGTCAGGAGGATCCGGAGGTGCGGCCGTTCACCGACGCGTGGCGGGCCGCCGCGCCGCCGGACGACGCGATCTGGGAGTACCACGACTCGGTCCCGCCCGTGCCCGATCCGACGGAGGTCACGGTGAACCTCGGGGAGCGCCGGATCGCGCTGGCCGACGTCCGGGTCGTCGCGCAGGTGGACGCCGACGAGCGCGTGGTCGACGTCGCCGTCTACCACCCGGGGTTCGGCGACCTCGACGACGTCACCCGGCGGACCATGACGTTCCTGCCCCTCGACGCCACACTGGGTGAACGGCTCGCCGCCGAACGACTACGGCGCGTCGAGACCGCGGAGGTCGAACCGGCCGGTGCGATCACCCTTCTGGAGTTCCGTGAACTGGTCCGCGGGCTGGCCGGCGGCCCGGGCGAAATTGTCGGTACCCCCGGCTAGGGTTACCACCCGTGAGCAGCACCGAACTCCCCCAGGACCAGATCGCGGCGGTCGACGCTCCGGCGACCGCCGAGGACGTCACCGACGTCCCGGCCGACGTGCGTGAGCGGCACAGCGCCCTCGCCGAGGAGCTGCGGAACCACCAGTTCCGCTACTACGTCCTGGACTCGCCGATCATCTCCGACGGGCAGTTCGACGAGCTCCTGGGCGAGCTCCAGCAGCTCGAGGAAGCGCACCCCGCGCTGGTCACGCCCGATTCGCCGAGCCAGCGGGTCGGCGGCACGTTCTCGACCGAATTCACCGCGTACGACCACCTCGAGCGGATGCTCAGCCTGGACAACGTGTTCGACCGGGACGAGTTCCTCGCCTGGGTGGAACGCGTCGAGAAGGAGGTCGGGCGCACCGAGTTCCTCGCCGAGCTGAAGATCGACGGCCTGGCGATCAACCTGTTGTACGAAAACGGCCACCTCACCCGCGCGCTCACCCGGGGTGACGGCCGGACCGGCGAGGACGTCACGCTCAACGTCCGCACGCTCGACCAGGTCCCGGAGACGTTGACCGGCACCGATCAGTTCCCGGTGCCCGCCCTGGTGGAGGTGCGCGGCGAGGTCTACTTCCGCGTCGAGGACTTCCTCGAGCTGAACGCGAAGATGGTCGAAGCGGGGAAGCCGCCGTACGCGAACCCGCGCAACACCGCGGCCGGCTCGCTGCGGCAGAAGGACCCCAAGATCACCCGTGAGCGGCGGCTGCGGCTGATTTGCCACGGGCTCGGCAAGCGCGAGGGCTTCGAGCCGCAGCGCCAGTCGGAGGCGTACGACGCGCTGGCGGCGTGGGGTCTGCCGGTGTCGCCGCACAGCAAAGTCCTGTCCACGGCCGAGGAGCTCACCGACCACATCGTCTACTGGGGCGAGCACCGGCACGACGCGGAACACGAGATCGACGGCGTCGTCATCAAGGTCGACCAAGTGGCGCTGCAGCGACGGCTGGGCACGACGTCGCGCGCGCCGCGGTGGGCGATCGCGTACAAGTACCCGCCGGAAGAGGCCATCACCACGCTGCTGGACATCCAGGTCGGCGTCGGGCGGACCGGGCGGGTGACGCCGTTCGCGGTCACCGAGCCGGTCAAGGTCGCCGGGTCGACCGTGGCGCGGGCCACGCTCCACAACGCCGAAGAGGTCAAGCGCAAGGGCGTGCTGATCGGCGACCGGATCGTCATCCGGAAGGCCGGCGACGTCATCCCCGAGGTGCTCGGGCCGGTGGTGGACGCACGCACGGGCGACGAGCGCGAGTTCGTCATGCCCACCCACTGCCCGGAATGCGGCACCGAGCTCGCCTACCAGAAGGAAGGCGACAAGGACATCCGCTGCCCGAACACGCGGTTCTGTCCCGCGCAGCTGCGCGAGCGACTCTTCCACCTGGCCGGGCGCGGTGCCTTCGACATCGAGGTTCTCGGGTACGAGGCGGCGGTCGCGCTGCTCGACGCCCGGGTGGTCGCCGACGAGGGCGATGTCTTCGATTTGAACGAGGAGAGCCTCGCCGAGGTCGAGTTGTTCCGCACGAAGGCCGGCGAGTTGTCGGCGAACGCGCGAAAGCTGATCGCGAACCTCGACGCGGCGAAGGACCGGCCGCTGTGGAAAGTGCTGGTCGCACTGTCGATCCGGCACGTCGGGCCGACCGCCGCGCAGGCGCTGGCTCGCGAGTTCGGGTCGATCGAGCGCATCGAGCAGGCCACCGAGGAGGAGCTGGCCGACGTCGATGGCGTGGGCCCGACCATCGCTCATGCGACGCAGGAATGGTTCGAGGTCGGCTGGCACCGCGAGATCGTCGAAAAATGGCGACGCGCCGGCGTCCGGATGGAAGAGGAGCGCGACGAGTCGATCCCGCGCAACCTCGAAGGGCTTTCGATCGTGGTGACGGGCTCGCTCGACGGCTTCTCCCGCGACGAGGCGAAGGAAGTCATCATGGCTCGCGGTGGCAAGGCCGCCGGGTCGGTTTCGAAGAGGACGGCGTTCGTCGTCGTCGGGGATTCGCCTGGTTCGAAATACGACAAGGCCGTGCAGCTCAAGGTTCCGGTGCTCGACGAAGGCGGCTTCCGCGTCCTCCTGGAACGGGGGCCCGAGGCGGCTCAGGAGGTGGCGCTGCCGACCGGGGACGAGACCTCCGAAGGCGAGTCCGGGGAGACGGATGAGTGATGTCGAGATCCGGCCGCCGCGGCCCGAGGAGTACGCCGCGGCGGGGGAGGTGACGGTCCGGGCTTACGACGTCGATGGTCACCTGGCCGGGGATGTCGGGTACGACGCCGTGCTGCGTGACGTCGCGCGGCGGGCCGAGCAGGCCGAGGTCCTCGTCGCCGTCGATGGGGCGGGGGAGGTGCTCGGGACCGTGACCGTGGTGCTCCCGGGGTCTGGCTTCGCCGAGATTTCGCGTCCCGGCGAACTGGAGTTCCGGATGCTGGCGGTGGCGCCGTCGGCTCGGGGCCGGGGCATTGGTGAGGCGCTGACGAAGGCGGTGCTCGACCGCGCCCGGACGCTGGGCGTTCCCAAGGTCGTGCTGAGCAGCCTCGAAGGCATGCGCAGCGCGCACCGGCTCTACGAGCGGCTCGGGTTCGCGCGTCTGCCCGAGCGGGACTGGCGGCCGTTCCCGCACATCAGCCTGATCGCCTACCAAATCGACGTCTGACCTGGGGTAGGTCGAAAAAGGGACGAGCCTGCGCGGGCTCGTCCCCTGATCGATCCGCTCCGGGTCAGCCGTCGAGGACGACCGCGACGATGCCCGCGAGGTGGGCGAGCCGGGCGACTTCGGCGGCTCGGAAGGCGGGCCCGCCCGGGCGGGCGACCAGCAGTGCCTTGCCCGGCTTGCCGAGCGGCGTGGCGGCCAGCTCGGTGCCGAGCTCCTTCCACGTCTCCGGGATCCAAGCCTCTTCGCCGTCGAGGACCGTCGCGCGCTCCAGCGGCAGCCAGGGCAGGTCGGTGATGGGCGTCTCCGGGGCGGCACTCGACGACGCCAGCCGGACCGCGCCGGTTTCGGCGTGCTCGACGACCATCGCCCAGCCGGCGCGGACGATGCGGGGCACGCCCTCGGCCAGGATGTCGAGGCCCGACTTCGGCTGCGCGGCGATCTCTTCGACCAGCTCGAGCTCGCGATGGGTGTCCAGGACACCCGCGTAGGGCCGGACCGCGTCCACTTCGACGCCTTCGACGCTTTCCGCCGCCGTGATCAGCGCGTCGGGCAGCCGGCCCGACGGGAGTTCGACGACCAGGTCGTCCACGGCCACTCCGGTGCCGCGTTCGACGACGTCCACGCTCAAGATGTCGGCGCCTACTGTGCCGAGCGCCGTGGCGACCGCGCCGAGGGTCCCCGGGCTGTCCGGAAGGAGGACCCGGATCAGGAACGACACCACGCGCCCCTCTCACCTCTGGCGTCCCAGCCTTGCCGTGGGACGCTGAATGCCGGTCGCCGATTGTGACAGACGCGCCCGGCTCGCGGGACCTGCTGTCCGGCGGGCGGGATGCGAGCGTCGCCGGACGGCACCCGGCTTGCGCCGGGCGTAACCCAGTCGAGTCCGCCCGCGCCGTCACCATAGACTTGCAGCTTCCGAGACAACCCGCACAGCACAACCCGGGAGTCACCCGCGTGCCCAACATTTCCCGAGACGAGGTCGCGCACCTCGCGAAGCTGGCCAGGCTGGCCGTGACCGACGACGAGCTCGACGTCTTCGCCGGCCAGCTCGACCAGATCCTGGACTCGGTGGCCAAGGTGAGCGAGGTCGCCGCCGACGACGTGCCGCCGACGTCGCACGCCGTGCCGCTGACGAACGTCTTCCGGCAGGACGTCGTCGTTCCCGGGCTCACGCAGCAGCAGGCGCTGGCCGGTGCGCCGGCCGCCGAGGACGGGCGTTTCCGGGTGCCGCGGATTCTGGGGGAAGAGCAGTGACCGAGCTCATCAAGCTGACCGCCGCGGAGCTGGCGGAGAAGATCCACACGCGTGAGGTGTCCGCGGTCGAGGTCGCGCAGGCCCACCTGGACCGGATCGCCGAGGTCGACGACCACATCCACGCGTTCCTGCACGTCGACACCGAGGGCGCGCTGGCCTCGGCCAAGGCCGTCGACGAGGGCATCGCCGAGGGGAAGGCGCCCGCGTCGGCGCTGGCCGGGGTGCCGCTCGCGCTCAAGGACGTCCTGACCACCGAGGGCATCCCGACGACCTGTGGTTCGAAAACGCTCGAAGGCTGGATCCCGCCGTACGACGCGACCGTGACGCGCAAGCTGCGCGAGGCCGGCGTCGTCATCCTCGGCAAGACCAACATGGACGAGTTCGCCATGGGGTCGTCGACGGAGAACTCGGCCTACGGCCCGACGCACAACCCGTGGGACCACGCCCGCATCCCGGGCGGGTCGGGTGGTGGTTCGTCGGCGTCGATCGCGGCCTTCGAGGCGGCCATCGCGATCGGCACCGACACCGGTGGCTCGATCCGGCAGCCGGGGTCCGTGACCGGCACCGTCGGGGTCAAGCCGACCTACGGCGGGGTATCGCGCTACGGGCTCGTCGCGTTTTCGTCGTCGCTCGACCAGGCCGGGCCGTGCGCGCGGACGGTGCTCGACGCGGCCCTGCTGCACGAGGTCATCGCCGGGCACGACCCGCTGGACTCCACCTCCATCGACGCGCCGGTGCCGCCGGTGGTCGCCGCCGCCCGGCAGGGCATGACGGGCGACCTCAAGGGCGTCAAGGTCGGCGTCGTGAAGGAGTTCGGCGGCGAGGGCTACCAGCCGGGCGTGGAGCGGTCGTTCCAGGCCGCGGTCGAGCAGCTGCGCGCGCTGGGTGCCGAGGTCGTCGAGGTCTCTTGTCCGAACTTCGTCTACGCGCTGCCCGCTTACTACCTGATCGCGCCGAGCGAGTGCTCGTCGAACCTCGCCCGGTTCGACGCCATGCGCTACGGCCTGCGCGTCGCCGACGACGGCACGCACAGCGCCGAAGAGGTCATGTCGCTCACGCGGGAAAAGGGCTTCGGAGCCGAGGTCAAGCGGCGCATCATGCTCGGGACCTACGCGTTGTCGTCCGGCTACTACGACGCGTACTACGGCTCGGCGCAGAAGGTGCGCACGCTGATCACGCGCGACTTCGCGGCCGCCTTCGAAAAGGTCGATGTCCTCGTTTCGCCCACGACGCCGACCACGGCATTCAAGATCGGCGAGCGCGTGGACGACCCGATGGCGATGTACCTCGCGGACCTGTGCACGATCCCGTCGAACCTCGCCGGCAACGCCGCCATGAGCGTGCCGAGCGGGCTGTCCGACGAGGACGGGCTGCCGGTCGGCCTGCAGATCATGGCCCCGGCGCTCGCCGACGACCGGCTCTACCGGGTCGGCGCCGCCTACGAGGCCGCTCGCGACGCCGCCGCCGGCGGGGCGCTCATCCACAAGGTCCCGGAGCTGGGAGGAACGAAGTGACTGCCGTGGCCGAGTTGATGGACTACGCCGACGTCATCGAGCGGTTCGACCCCGTGCTCGGGCTCGAGGTGCACGTCGAGCTCAGCACGAACACCAAGATGTTCTGCGGCTGCGCCAACGAGTTCGGCGGGGAGCCGAACACGAAGGTGTGCCCGACCTGCCTGGGCCTGCCCGGCGCGCTGCCGGTCGTCAACGGCAAGGCCGTCGAGGGCGCGATCCGGATCGGTCTCGCGCTGAACTGCGAGATCGCCGAGTGGTGCCGGTTCGCCCGGAAGAACTACTTCTACCCGGACATGCCGAAGAACTTCCAGACGTCGCAGTACGACGAGCCGATCGCCTTCAACGGCTACCTCGACGTCACGCTCGACGACGGTGAGGTCGTGCGCGTGGAGATCGAGCGCGCGCACATGGAGGAGGACACCGGCAAGTCGCTGCACGTCGGTGGCGCCACCGGCCGGATCCACGGTGCCGAGCACTCGCTGCTCGACTACAACCGGGCCGGCGTTCCGCTGATCGAAATCGTCACCAAGCCGATCGAGGGCACCGGCGAGCGGGCTCCCGAGGTCGCGCGGGCGTACGTGAGCGCGCTGCGTGACCTGCTTCGCGCGCTCGACGTGTCGGACGTCCGCATGGACCAGGGCTCGCTGCGGTGCGACGCGAACGTTTCGCTGATGGCGAAGGACGCGACCGAGTTCGGTACCCGTACCGAGACGAAGAACGTCAACTCGCTGCGGAGCGTCGAACGGGCCGTTCGCTACGAGATGACGCGGCAGGCGGCCATCCTCGCCGAGGGCGGTTCGATCAAGCAGGAGACGCGGCACTTCCAGGAGGCCGACGGCACGACGTCGTCGGGCCGGACGAAGGAGACCGCGGAGGACTACCGGTACTTCCCGGAGCCCGACCTGGTCCCGATCGCGCCGTCGCGCGAGTGGGTCGAACAGCTGCGCGGCACGCTGCCGGAGATGCCGTCGGAGCGGCGGAAGCGGATCCAGCAGGAGTGGTCACTTTCCGACGAGGCCCTGCGTGACCTGCTGAACGTCGGTGCGGTCGACCTCGTCGCGGCCACCGTCGAAGCCGGTGCGTCGCCGGACGAGGCGCGCGGCTGGTGGGTCAACACGCTCGCGCAGGAGGCGAACTCCCGCGAGGTCGAGCTGGCCGACCTACCGATCACGCCGAAGCAGCTGGCGGAGGTCATCGGGCTGGTTTCGTCCGGTGAACTGACGAACAAGCTCGCCAAGGAGGTCGTCCAGGGCGTGCTCGCCGGTGAGGGCGAGCCGCGTGAGGTCGTCGAGAAGCGCGGGCTGAAGGTCGTCTCGGACGACTCGGCTCTGCTCGCGGCGATCGACGAGGCCTTGACGGCGCAGCCGGACGTCGCCGAGAAGATCCGCGGCGGCAAGGTCGCCGCGGCCGGCGCGATCGTCGGTGCGGTCATGAAGGCGACCAAGGGGCAGGCCGACGCCAAGCGGGTCCGGGAACTGATCATCGAGCGCGTCGGCTCCTGACCGGTTTCATGACATCGCCGTTTTCCGTCAAAAGCGTCACCTGGCGCGAGTGGCTTGGCCTGGCGGCCGGGCTGCTCGCGCTGGGGTCGACGTTCCTGCCGTGGACCACGCTGAGCACCAACAAGCCGGACATCGAGGTCATCCTCTCGTCCTTGCCGCACAGTGACGTCATCCGAAACGCGTGGCAATCGAGCTTCTTCGCCTGGTGCCCGCCGCTGCCGCTGGTGCTGGCCGGATTGGTCGTGGTCGTTTTCGGGCGAATCCGGAAAGTGCGAGTCAGCGGCCTGCCGCACCTGTGGCTGGTGGTGGCCGCGGCGTCGCTGCTGCTGATGGTGCTCGGCTGGTTCACGCTCGACTGGGAGTTCGACGCCGACCAGCGCGGCATCTTCGACGCCGCCGGGATCGCCATCGGTGCGGGCTTCGGGCGGTTCCTCGGGCTGTTCGCCGCGGTCGTTTCGGGTGTTGCCGCTTTTCTGGACATCCGCGCGGTCCGCGCCGAGAGCCGGCAGCCGCGGAAGCGGGGGCCCAGGAGCAAGACCCGCTGATCGACGGCTGCCGGAATCCGGCGGCGCTCGGCGGGAGTGCTGCCGTTCGACGCGGCGGCGCTGGGGGATAGAAGCTGATGGCGCCGGGGCTCCGAGTCGGAGACCGGTGGCTGGCGGCGTCGGACCTTCGTGAAGTCGGCCGGGCGTCGGTGCTGAGGGCGTGAAGCCTTGGTGGCGTTGAAGTCGCGAGGCCGCGGGGGCCGTTGAGGCTGTCGTCCGTTCCGGTTGACCACCATTGCTGACAACGTTGACATCCGGCTGGTGCGTTGCGTGAGAAAGCGCTTTCTGGAACGGTCGGCAGCAGTGGTCCGGCTGCGGGGACGGCCGCTGGGAGGCGTGTCACCGAGGAGGGAGACCTGGGTTGACTCACGGAAAGCGCTTACGGGTCGCCGTTGTCGGGGCCGGCGGTATCGCGGCCAGTCACCGGACTGCCTTCCAGGCACACCGCGACGACGTCGACATCGTGGCCGCCGCCGACGTCGATGAAGCCCGGGCTGTCGCGTTTTGTGCCGCGGCCGGGAATGCCAAGCCGTACGGCGATCTCGATACCTTGCTCGCCGAGCAGGAACCCGATCTCGTCTCGATCTGCACGCCGCCGGGGCTGCACGTCGAGCAGACCACGAAAGCGCTGGAGAGCGGGGCTTGGGTCTGGTGCGAGAAGCCGCCGTGCCGGTCGCTCGCCGAGTACGACGAGATGGCCGCCGCCGAGCGGGACGGCGGGCCCTACGTTTCGTTCGTTTTCCAGCAACGGTTCGGGTCCGGTCCCGCGCACTTCCGGAGCCTGCTCGCGGACGGGGAACTGGGGCGCCCGCTCGTCGCGCACTGCCAGACCACCTGGTACCGCGATGCCACCTACTACGCGGTTCCGTGGCGCGGGCGCTGGGAGACCGAGGGTGGCGGACCGGCCATGGGGCACGGCATCCACCAGATGAACCTCCTGCTCCACCTGCTCGGCGACTGGGCCGAGGTGCGCGCGATGACCGCGCGGCTGGTGCACGACGTCGAGACCGAGGACGTCTCCACCGCGCTCGTGCGGTTCGAGTCGGGGGCGCTCGCGACCGTCGTCAACAGCGTCCTGTCGCCGGACGAAGTGAGCCGGATCCGGGTCGACTGCGAAAACGCCACCGTCGAGCTCACCCACCTCTACGGCCACGGCGCCAAGGACTGGCGCTACACGCCGGCGCCGCACGTTGCCGAAAAAACGACGAAGCGCTGGTCAGTGCCGTCGGACGACGTGGTCAGCTCGCACGCCGCCGCGTTCGCTCCTGTCCTCGCCGCCCACCGGGCCGGGCGGCGGCCGCCGTGCAGCGGGGAAGACGGGCGGCGGGTGCTGGAGTTCGTCGCCGCGTTGTACAAGTCCGCGGCCACCGGGCTCGGGGTGCGCCGCGGGGAGATCGGTCCCGGTGACGCCTTCCACCGGTCCATGGCCGGAGCGCCGGCGTGAGCGCGGCGATCACCGTCACGCACCGGCACGGGGAGCGCGTGAGCGTCGAGGCCGGCGGCGTCCAGCTGATGTCCTATGTGTACAAGCCCGACCCGGTGGCCTTCGAGTCCCGCAAGCCCTACACCCACCCGCTGCGGACCCTCGGCGGCCGCCGCGTCAGCGGGTACCGACCAGCCGACCACCGGTGGCACAAGGGGCTGCAGATGACGTCCAGCCACCTGTCCGGGCAGAACTTCTGGGGCGGTCACACCTACGTTCCCGGCGATTGGTACCGGGACCTGCCCGACCGCATCGGCTCGATGCGGCACGACGACTTCGCCGCCTTCAGCGTCGACCCCGACCGGCTCGGCTTCACCGAACGGCTCACCTGGGTCGCCAACGGCGGTGCGGAGTGGGCGCGGGAGCGGCGCGACCTCGTCGTCCACTCGGTCGAGCCGGACGAAGGGGCCTGGGCGCTGGACTGGGGGATCGAGCTGACCAACGTCCGGGACACCCCGCTCGAGTTCGGCAGCCCGACGACCGCCGGTCGCGAGCTGGCCGGGTACACCGGGCTGCATTGGCGGGGGCCGCGCGACTTCAGCGGCGGGCGCGTCCTCGGGCCCGGCGGGCTCGGCGGCGAAGACATGATGGGCGCGCAGGCGCCGTGGCTGGCGTTCGTCGGCGAGCACGACGACGTCGACGCGCACTCCACGCTGGTCTTCGCGCATTCGCCGGAAAACGACCAGGCGATCCACGAGTCCCACTGGTTCGTCCGCTCGCGGGAGACACCCATGGTCGCTTTCTCGTGGGCGTTTTTCGACGAATTCACACTGGAGCCGGGGGAGAGCTTCACCTACCGCTACCGGATCGTCGTCGCCGATGGGGCGTGGGACCGCGATCGGGTGACCGGCTACCTCGATCGGCACGGGTGGTCATGAACGCGTTCCCACTTCCAGGTGGAATCGGGGTCTCGCACCTGCGCGCCTACGACTGGGCGGCGGAGGATGGGGTGTGCGGCGGCAGCCCGCACCTGCACCTCGCCTGCACCGAGGCGTACGTCGTCACCGGCGGCCGCGGGGCGGTCCAGACGTTGAGCGTCGGCGGCTACGACGAGACGCCGCTGGAAGCCGGCGTGATCGCGTGGTTCGCGCCGGGGACCGTGCACCGGATGGTCCAGGAAGACGGGCTGCGCGTCACGGTGCTGATGCAGAACAGCGGACTGCCCGAAGCGGGGGACGCGGTGTTCACGTTTCCGCCCGACGTGCTCGCCGACCCGGCCGCCTACGCCGAGGCCGCGGCGTTGCCGAAAACCGACCACGCCGCTCGCCGACGCCGTGACCTGGCGATTCGTGGCTACCTGCCGCTGCGGGAGGCGCTGCGGGACGGCGACCCAGGGCCGCTGCGGGAGTTCCACCGGGCGGCCGTCGCGCTCGTTTCGCCGAAAATCGGCGACTGGGTTCCGCGGTGGCGGGCCGGGGCGTTGCGGGCCGCCGAGCTGACCGGGGCGCACCTCGCGGCGCTCGCCGGCGGCGACGGGAGCCACCTCGAGCAGTCTGGGGTCCGGGTCGCGGCACCTTCGAACCCGGACGGCTACGGCATGTGCGGCCGTCGCGCGGAATACGACATCGACCAGGAAGGCCGGCAGTGATGAACCAGCCCAGTATCGGAGTGCTGCTCAACGGGGTCACCGGCCGGATGGGCTACCGGCAGCATCTGCTCCGGTCGGTACTGGCGATCCGCGACCAGGGTGGCGTGGCCCTGCCGGACGGCAGCCGCGTGCAGCTCGAGCCGATCCTCGCCGGGCGCAACGCCGGGAAGCTCAAGGACCTCGCCGGGCGGCACGGGCTGACCGCGTGGACCACCGACCCGGACTCCGCGCTGGGGGACGTCGGCATCTACTTCGACGCGCAGCTGACGTCGGCGCGGGAGCCGTCGGTGCGGGCGGCCATCGCCGCGGGCAAGCACGTCTACGCCGAGAAGCCCCTTGCCGAAAAACTGACATCGGCGCTGGAGCTGGCCGGGCTCGCGCGGGACGCCGGGATCTGCCACGGCGTCGTCCACGACAAGCTGTTCCTGCCCGGGCTGCGGAAGCTGCGCCGGCTGATCGACGGCGGGTTCTTCGGGCGGGTCCTGTCGGTGCGGGGCGAGTTCGGCTACTGGGTCTTCGAGGGCGACTGGCAGGAGGCGCAGCGCCCGAGCTGGAACTACCGCGCCGAGGACGGCGGCGGGATCGTGCTCGACATGTTCTGCCACTGGAACTACGTCCTCGAGAACCTCTTCGGCCGCGTCGAGGCCGTGACCGCGAAAGCGACAACGCACATTCCGCGCAGGTGGGACGAGCAGGGTGACGCCTATGCGGCTACGGCCGACGACGCCGCGTACGGGATCTTCGAGCTGGAATCCGGGGTCGTCGCGCAGATCAACTCGTCGTGGTCGACGCGGGTGTTCCGCGACGAGCTCGTCGAGTTCCAGGTCGACGGCACCGAGGGCAGCGCCGTCGCCGGGCTGCGGCGCTGCCGGGTCCAGCACCGGTCCGCGACGCCGAAGCCGGTGTGGAACCCCGACCTGCCCGCGACCGAGCCGTTCCGCGAGCTGTGGCAGGAGGTGCCGGACAACGCCGAGTTCGACAACGGCTTCAAGGCGCAGTGGGAGGAGTTCGTCCGGGACGTGGTCGCCGGGCGGCAACACCGCTACGACTTCTTCTCGGCGGCCCGGGGGCTGCAGCTCGCCGAAGCTGGGCTGACGTCGTCGGCGGAAGGGCGGCGAGTGGAGCTGAAGCCGCTGAGCTGAGCCGCCGACGGGTGGGTGTCCGGTCAGTCCTTGCCGTTGCCGCCGCCGGAGGTCGCCGGGGTGATCAGGACGACGCGGTCGTCGCTCGACACCGGCGCGCCGCCGTCCTTGTTGACCGTGCCGGCCACCGCGAGCTGCGGGTTGATCATGCTCATCCCGGCGAGGCGCCCGTACGTCACCGGCGGCTTGCCCGTCTTGCCGTCGAGGCTGACCGTCGGCTTGCCACTGACCGCGCCCTCCGGGGTGACCGGCAGGTTCTGCAGGTTCCCGGCCAGCGACGTGCCGACCGAGACCGAGCCGTTGGCGTCGACGAAGTCGGCGCAGCCCGCGACGCCCGGCTTGTCCGGCCACGTCCACGCCGGCGTCGTCAGCGGCTGGCCGGCCTGCAGGCGGTAGAGGGCGTCCTTGTCGGCGAGCCGGTCGGTGACCCAGACGCGGCTGCCGTCGGCCGAAGCGCACAGGCCGCCGGGGGCGTGGAGGCCGGCGGCCACGGTCAGGGAACCGTTCGGGTTGCCCGCCGCGGCCTTGCCGGACGTGTCGATGCGCAGCACCTTGCCGGCCAGCGAGTTCGGGTCGGCGGCGGCGTTCGGGCTGCCCGCGTCACCCGTCGCGACCAGCAGCGCGCCGCGGTTGTCGGTCGCGATCGTGCCGCGGTTGCCGGACGCGCCCTTCGGGATGCCGGTGAGCACCGGCTTCGCGGCCTGGCCCTTCGCGAAGCGCACCACGCGGTTGTCCGTCGCCGTTGTCACATAAGCGAACACCAGCTGGTCTTCGACGTACGACGGCGAGAGCGCGAGCCCGGTCAGGCCGCCGTCCCCGGCCGCTTGGACGTCTAGCTTCGCGAAGTCCGCCGCGTCCTTGCCCGCCGTCGCCAGCAGCACGCGGCCGCTCTTGCGCTCGCCCGCGAGCGCGCTCGGCGCCGACCCGTCGCCCGGCAGGCCGGCCACCGCGGCGACGGTGTCCAGGCAGGTCGAGATCACCGACGGGTCGAAGTCCTTGCAGCCCTGGGGCGGCGGCACCGGCGTGGCCGACTGGCCGGGACGCGCCTGCTTGCCGCCATCGCCCGAATCCGCGCCGGGGCCCTGGACCTGGGGCGGCGATTCGGGGCTCGGGACGGGGGCGGGGCTGAACGACTGACCGGCCGCGGTGTCGTCGAACCGCGCGCAGCCGGCGGGCAGCAGGACACCGCAGGCCAGGATCGCCAGCAGGGCCGACCGGTACCGAGTGCGCATGATCCCCCAGCCTAGGGGCCGCCGCGTGAACCATGGGTGAGACCTTCTGGATTACGTTGGAGATCATGACACTGACCGTGCTGGTTCCCGACGACGAGGGCATGTCCGTGCTCGCCGAGGTCCCGCGGGTCCTGCCCGTGCGCTACCAGTGGGGCGAGCCCGTGCCCCCGGAGGCCGCGAAGGCCGAGGTCCTCATCCCCGGCAAGCACCCGCCCGGCGAAGAGCTCTGGCGCACGCTGCCGAACCTCAAGCTGATCCAGCTGCTGTCCGCCGGCGCCGAGGACTGGGTGGGCAAGGTGCCCGACGGCGTCCTGCTCTCCACCTGCCGCGGCGCGCACGGCGGGAGCACCGCCGAGTGGGTCGTCGCGGTGCTGCTGTCGATGTACCGGGGGCTGGACGTCTTCGCGGCGGGGCAGCGCGAAGGCCGGTGGGAGCGGCAGACGGCCGACACGCTGCAGGGCAAGCGCGTGCTCGTCATCGGCGCCGGTGACCTGGGGCAGCACCTGCGGCGCCGGCTCGAGCCGTTCGACGCGCGGTGCACCATGGTCGGGATGACCGCGCGGGAGGGCGTGCACGGCGTGCGCGAGCTGCCGTCGCTGCTCGGGCTGCACGACGTCGTGGTGCTGATGGTGCCGCTGACCTCGCGCACCCGCGGGATGGTCGACGCGGAGTTCCTGGCCGAGATGCGCGACGGCGCCGTGCTGGTCAACGTCTCGCGCGGCCCGGTCGTGGACACCGGCGCCCTGGTCGCCGAACTGACCGCGGGACGGCTGCGCGCCGCGCTCGACGTTACCGATCCCGAGCCGCCGCCGTCCGGGCACCCGCTGTGGACGGTGCCGGGGCTGCTGCTGACGCCGCACATCGGCGGGGCCGTGCGCGGGGTGCGGGGCCGGTCGTACGCCGTCGCGGCGGCGGAGATCGCCCGGTACGCCGGCGGCGAGCTGCCGGACAACCTCGTGCACGGCGAGTACTGAGCGCGGCGGCTCGCCAGGCCCGGGTGGATCCCCTACCCTTCGCGCGTGAGCAGTGGAGACGATTTTTCGCAGCAGCCCACCAGCCTCCTGTCCGGCGTCGAGGACGACGGGGGTGACGACACCCCGCGCCAGGGCGGCCTCGGGTTCGGCCTGCTGATCCTGCGGCTCGCGCTCGGCGTGACCATGGGCGCGCACGGTCTGCAGCACCTGTTCGGCCTGTTCGGCGGGCCGGGCATCGGCGGGTTCGCGCGGGTGCTGGAGACGTTCGGCTACCACAAGCAGACGACGCTGCTGTCGTGGATCACGGGGATCGCCGAGCTCGGCGGCGGGGTGCTGGTGGTCGTCGGGCTGTTCACGCCGCTCGCGGCGGCCGCGCTGCTCGGGGTGGCGGCGAACGCCGTGTATGCGAAGTTCCACGGCGGGTTCTTCGAGCAGCAGGGGCAGGGGTTCGAGTTCGAGCTGCTGCTGGGGGCTTCCGCGCTGAGTCTGCTGTTCACCGGGGCCGGGCCGATTTCGCTGGAGCGGAACACGCCGTGGCGGAAGCGGCCGCTGCCGCTGGGGCTGGTGTCGCTGCTGCTGGCCGCGGCGGCGGCCGTGGTGGTCATCGTCCTGACGCGCTGAGGCGGCTGGGGCGCGTCGGGCTGGTCTGCGACGCGGCGACTCGACGGGCTGCGACGGGGCGCCGCGGGGCGTGCAGGTGTGACTCGGCCGTGGGCTTGGGACTCGGCGGGGCGGGCAGCTGGGGAGACTCGGCGGCGGCTCGGGCAGCGAGAGACGGGCCTGAGATCGGCTCGGCGGGCGCGCGGGGCCCTTGGGGACAACTCGGTCGTGCCGGCCGGGCTGGGGACAACTCGGGGCCGCGGCAACCACCGGGCCCGGAATTGTCGGTGCTCGCCGGTAACGTTGAAACCGGGGGTCCCCCTCACGGGCCAGGGGTCGACAACGCGAAAAGGGCCGCCCCGGCTGACCGGGGCGGCCCTTTTCGCGTCGAGCGGGCTACTTGTTCACGTCGCGGACCGCGCCGGTGTCCGCCGACGTCGCCATCCGGGCGTACGCGCGCAACGCCGCCGTCACCGGGCGCTGGCGGTCCTTCGGCTGCCAGGGGCGCTCGGACGCCTCCATCTTCGCGCGGCGCTCCGCCAGGATTTCCGCGTCCACCAGCAGCTCCAGCCGGCGCTCGTGGATGTCCAGGAGGATGCGGTCGCCGTTCTCCACCAGGCCGATCAGGCCGCCGGCCGCTGCCTCCGGGGAGATGTGGCCGACCGAGATGCCCGAGGAGCCGCCGGAAAAGCGGCCGTCCGTGATCAGGGCGCACTTCTTGCCGAGGCCCGAACCCTTGAGGAAGGCCGTCGGGTGCAGCATCTCCTGCATGCCCGGGCCGCCCGCCGGGCCCTCGTAGCGGATCACCAGGACTTCGCCCGGCTGGATCTCCTTCTTGAGGATCGCCGAGACCGCTTCCTCCTGGCTCTCCAGGACCCGCGCCGGGCCTTCGAAGTGCCACAGGTCCTCGTCGATGCCCGCCGCCTTGATGACCGCGCCGTTCTCCGCCAGGTTGCCGCGCAGGATGGCCAGGCCGCCGTCCTTCGTGTACGCGTGCTCGACGTCGCG
The DNA here is from genome assembly GCF_014873755.1 of Amycolatopsis lexingtonensis. Taxonomy (NCBI): domain Bacteria; kingdom Bacillati; phylum Actinomycetota; class Actinomycetes; order Pseudonocardiales; family Pseudonocardiaceae; genus Amycolatopsis; species Amycolatopsis lexingtonensis. The sequence continues at coordinate 5,566,995 of NZ_JADBEG010000001.1, read as the reverse complement.
GATGCAGCCGCCGGCCGCGTCCGTGTCCAGCGACGACCAGCGGTTCGACGTCGAGAACGCCTCGGTCGTGCGGACGCCGCCCGGGGCCGCGTGGAACAGTTCGAGCGCGACCGGAGACGGCGAAGACGCGCGGATGTCCCAGGTGGCGAGCCAGGATTCCAGGTCCTTGGAGTGCACCGACCACACGTCGGTGTTCAGCAGGCCGCCGCGGTACAGCTCGCCGAGGATCGCCGGGATGCCGCCGGCGCGGTGGACGTCTTCCATGTGGTAGTCCGAGTTCGGCGCCACCTTCGACAGGCACGGCACGCGGCGGCCGATCGCGTCGATGTCGGCGATCGTGAAGTCGACCTCGCCCTCCTGCGCGGCGGCGAGGATGTGCAGCACCGTGTTCGTCGAGCCGCCCATCGCCATGTCGAGGGCCATCGCGTTCTCGAACGCCGCCTTCGACGCGATCGAGCGCGGCAGCACCGAGTCGTCGTCGTTTTCGTACCAGCGCTTGCACAGCTCGACGACCGTGCGGCCGGCCTCCTCGAACAGCGCGCGGCGCGCGGCGTGCGTCGCCAGCGTCGAGCCGTTGCCCGGCAGGGAAAGCCCCAGCGCCTCGGTGAGGCAGTTCATGGAGTTCGCGGTGAACATGCCCGAGCACGAACCGCAGGTCGGGCACGCCGAGCGCTCGACGATCGAGAGGCCGTCCTCGTCGACGTCGGGGCTGGCCGACGCGGCGATCGCGGTGATCAGGTCGGTCGGGGCCTGGGCGACGCCGCCGACGACGACCGCCTTGCCCGCCTCCATCGGCCCGCCGGAGACGAACACCACCGGGATGTTGAGGCGCATCGCCGCGTTGAGCATGCCCGGCGTGATCTTGTCGCAGTTGGAGATGCACACCAGCGCGTCGGCCTGGTGCGCGTTGACCATGTACTCCACCGAGTCGGCGATGATCTCGCGCGAGGGCAGCGAGTAGAGCATGCCGGAGTGGCCCATGGCGATGCCGTCGTCGACGGCGATGGTGTGGAACTCGCGCGCGACGCCGCCGGCTTCCTTGACCGCGCCGGCGACGATCTCGCCGAGGTCCTTGAGGTGCACGTGGCCGGGCACGAACTGCGTGTAGGAGTTGGCGATCGCCACGATCGGCTTGCCGAAGTCGCTGTCGGTCATGCCGGTGGCGCGCCAGAGCGAGCGCGCGCCCGCCGCGTTGCGGCCGTGGGTGGTGGTCCGGGAACGGAGAGGCGGCACGGCGAACTCCCAGGTCGGATGGTCGGCGGGAACACTCCGCCTAAACTGGTCCTACCAATTTAGGCCAGCGGGGCGGAGCCCGTCCATCGAGGGTGCTACGAGCCGGGCTTGAGGTCTTCCTCTTCGAGCAGGCCGCTCGGATCGGCGACGAGGCCTTCGCTCACCAGCGACAGCACCGGCAGGTGCCGGGTCCGGACCGTCGGCAGGGGAACCTTCGTGTCGTCCTTCAGCACCGCCTGGACGCGGGACTTCTTGGTGATCGCGAGGCCTTTCAGCGCCGACCACGGCACGTCGCGCTTGCCGAACATCGTCCGGATCGCGAGCCCTTCGCGCGTGGCGATGGTGCGGTGGCGGACCACGAAGACCGCGAGCGCGATCGGGAAGATGTAGAGCCACTGCAGGTACGGGATTTCCCCGAGCGCGATCGGCGTCACGCATACGGTCAGGAGCGCGATCGCCATGAACGACGTGCGGGGGACGCGGAAGACGGCTTTCCGGCCCTCGTCCTGCTGAGCTTTTTCGGCCACCCCGAAATGGTGCACCGCCGCCCCGACCGGCCCGAACCCGGGTCGGCGGGGCGTGACACGCGTCGCCCCGGTGTCCAGCATCCGGACACACCATCCCGCAGAGTTGACACCCGCGCGGCGTTGCGGCTAGCGTCATCGCCGTGACACCGCTGACCGGCCTCGTACTTCCCAAGCGCGTCGACGCTTAGGGAAGTCCTTCCGCTGCGTCGACGCGCGACCCTCGTGCGACCTTACGGTCGGCGAGGGTTTTTTGTTGCCCGAGGAGAAGAGCTTCTTCGCCGTACCGCATCAAACTGACCCGAACGAGTGACACCGAGACCCACGAGGCAGAACCGATGACCAGTGCCACGTCGCGCAGCGACGCGAAACCCGGGCCGACGCCCGGTACGTCCGGAGCTCGTCCGAAGCCGGCGCCCCCGGCGGGAACGCCGGTGCGCGTCACCGGCGCCCAGTCGCTCGTGCGCTCGCTCGAGGCCGTCGGCGCCGAGGTGGTCTTCGGCATCCCGGGCGGCACCATCCTGCCCGCCTACGACCCGCTGCTCGACTCGACGAAGGTCCGCCACGTCCTGGTGCGCCACGAACAGGGCGCCGGGCACGCGGCGACCGGCTACGCGCAGGCCACCGGCAAGGTCGGGGTGTGCATGGCCACGTCCGGCCCCGGCGCGACCAACCTGGTCACGCCGCTCGCGGACGCCAACATGGACTCCGTCCCGGTGGTGGCCATCACCGGCCAGCAGACCCGGGCGCTGATCGGCACGGACGCGTTCCAGGAAGCCGACATCTGCGGCATCACCATGCCGATCACCAAGCACAACTTCCTCGTCACGGACCCCGCGGAGATCCCGCGGACCATCGCCGAGGCGTTCCACCTGGCCGCGACCGGCCGACCCGGCCCCGTCCTGGTGGACATCCCCAAGGACGTGCTGCAGGAGATGACCTCGTTCTCCTGGCCGACCGAGCTGCGCCTCCCGGGTTACCGCCCGACGCTGCGCCCGCACGGCAAGCAGGTCCGCGAAGCCGCGAAGCTGATCGCGAAGTCGCGCCGCCCGGTGCTCTACGTCGGCGGCGGCGTGATCAAGGCCGAGGCGCACGAGCAGCTGAAGCAGCTCGCCGAGCTGACGAACATCCCGGTCGTCACCACGCTGATGGCGCGCGGGGCGTTCCCCGACTCGCACCCGCAGCACCTCGGCATGCCGGGCATGCACGGCTCGGTCGCCGCGGTCGCCGCGATGCAGCGGGCCGACCTGCTCATCGCGCTCGGCGCCCGCTTCGACGACCGGGTCACCGGCCAGCTGTCGTCGTTCGCGCCGGACGCCGCGGTCGTGCACGCCGACATCGACCCGGCCGAGATCTCCAAGAACCGCAAGGCCGACGTGCCGATCGTGGGGGACTGCAAGGAGATCATCGGCGAGCTGATCACCGCCGTCACCACGGAGTTCGAGCACGGCGGCAAGCCGGACCTCACCGACTGGTGGACCCAGGCCGACGACTGGCGCAAGGGGTACCCGGCCGGCTACGAGTGGCCCGACGACGGTTCGCTGTCGCCGCAGTACGTCATCGAGCGGATCGGCCAGATCGTCGGGCCGGACGCGGTGTACGCCGCCGGCGTCGGCCAGCACCAGATGTGGGCCGCGCAGTTCGTCAAGTACGAGAACCCGCGCACCTGGATCAACTCCGGCGGCCTCGGCACCATGGGGTACGCGGTGCCCGCCGCGATGGGCGCGCAGTTCGGCGTCCCGGGCACGCAGGTCTGGGCGATCGACGGCGACGGCTGCTTCCAGATGACCAACCAGGAGCTCGCCACCTGCGCCATCGAGGGCGCGCCGATCAAGGTCGCCGTCATCAACAACGGCAACCTGGGCATGGTCCGGCAGTGGCAGAACCTCTTCTACTCGGAGCGGTACTCCAACACCGACCTCGGCACGCACAAGCACCGCATCCCGGACTTCGTGCTGCTGGCCGAGGCGCTGGGCTGTGCCGGCCTGCGCTGCGAGACCAAGGAAGACGTCGACGCCACCATCCGCCGCGCGATGGAGATCAACGACCGCCCCGTCGTGATCGACTTCGTGGTCGGGAAGGATGCCCAGGTGTGGCCGATGGTCGCCGCGGGCACCGGCAACGACGAGATCATGGCGGTCCGGGGCATCCGGCCGCTGTTCGACGACGACGAGGTTTCGGTCGAGCCGACCGAAGCCGTGGAAGCTGCCGCGGAAGGTGAGCGCTGATCATGAGCGTCCACACGCTGAGTGTCCTGGTCGAGAACAAGCCCGGTGTGCTCGCGCGCGTCTCCGGCCTGTTCTCCCGCCGCGGTTTCAACATCGAGTCCCTTGCCGTCGGGCCCACGGAAAACCCCGAGGTGTCCCGGATGACGATCGTGGTCGCCGTGGAAGAGCTACCGCTCGAACAGGTGACGAAGCAGCTCAACAAGCTGGTCAACGTGATCAAGATCGTCGAGCTGGAGCAGTCGACCGCCGTGCAGCGCGAACTGCTGCTCGTCAAGGTGCGCGCCGACAACACCGTGCGCAGCCAGGTCCTCGAAACCGTCCAGCTCTTCCGCGCCAAGGTGGTGGACGTCTCTCCCGAGGCACTCACCGTCGAGGCCACCGGGACGTCCGACAAGATCGGTGCGCTGCTGCGGATGCTGGAGCCGTATGGCATCCGCGAGCTGGTGCAGTCGGGCATGGTCGCGGTGGGTCGCGGCGCCCGTTCGATCACCGCCACTTCACCGCGCTAAGAAGTCTTTGTAAGTCAGGAAAGGAAGCAACACCCCCATGGCAGTGGAAATCTTCTACGACGACGACGCCGACCTCTCGATCATCCAGGGGCGCAAGGTCGCTGTCATCGGCTACGGCAGCCAGGGCCACGCCCACTCGCTGAGCCTGCGCGACTCCGGCGTCGACGTCCGCATCGGCCTGCCCGAGGGGTCCAAGTCGCGGGCCAAGGCCGAGGAGCAGGGCCTGCGCGTGCTCACCCCGGCCGAGGCGTCGGCCGAGGCCGACCTGATCATGATCCTGGCGCCGGACACCAAGCAGCGCTTCATCTACGAGCAGGACATCGCGCCGAACCTCAAGGACGGCGACGCGATCTTCTTCGGGCACGGCTTCAACATCCGCTACGACCTGATCAAGCCGCCGTCCAACGTGGACGTCGCCATGGTCGCCCCCAAGGGCCCGGGTCACCTCGTGCGCCGCCAGTTCGTCGACGGCAAGGGCGTCCCGGCGCTCATCGCCGTGGAGCAGGACGCCTCCGGCAACGCCCAGGCGCTCGCCCTCTCCTACGCCGCCGCCATCGGTGGCGCCCGCGCCGGCGTCATCAAGACGACGTTCAAGGAAGAGACCGAGACCGACCTCTTCGGCGAGCAGGCCGTGCTCTGCGGTGGCGCGTCCGCGCTGGTGCAGACCGGTTTCGAGGTGCTCACCGAGGCCGGCTACGCCCCGGAGATCGCCTACTTCGAGGTGCTGCACGAGCTGAAGCTGATCGTCGACCTCATGTACGAGGGCGGCATCGCGCGCCAGCGCTACTCGATCTCCGACACCGCCGAGTACGGCGACCTGACCCGCGGCCCGCGCGTCATCTCGCCGGCGGTCAAGGAAGAGATGAAGAAGATCCTCGGCGAGATCCAGGACGGCACGTTCGCCCGCGAATGGGTCGCCGAGGACGAGGCCGGCCGGCCGAACTTCACCAAGCTCGAGGAGCAGGGCAACCAGCACCCGATCGAGGCGACCGGCAAGAAGCTGCGCGACCTGATGTCGTGGGTGGACCGGCCGATCACCGAGACCGCCTGATTTCCCGCGAGTTCCGTGAAGGCCTCCTTACCGGTCGAAAACGCCGGTAAGGAGGCCTTCACGGCTTTCCGGGGCGCGTGGTTACGCTGGTCGCATGACCGATGACAAGGCGCATATCCGGCACCGGCTCGATCTTTCCGGGGCGGAGTGGATCCGGGGCGAGCCGGCGGGCGTCACCCTCGACGAGGTCGTCGAGTACGCGTTCGTCGAGCACACCGACGGTGCCACCTACGTCGCGCTGCGGCGGTCGCCGGACGTCGACGGCACGATCATGGTCTTCACGATGTCGGAGTGGGACGCGTTCGTCAAAGGCGTCGACGGCGGCGAGTTCGACGACCTGGGCCGCTAGGAACCCAGATGCCCGGCCAGTTCGGGGATCTTGCCGAGCTCGCCGGCGACGCCGAGGTGGTCGCCGTAGTCGCGGGATTCGACGATGAGCCCGTCGCGCACGCGCATGACGAAGATGTTGGCGAGCCGCACCGGGCGGCCGCCGTACTCCCCCTGGTAGGCGAACTCGCCGATCAGCACCTCCGGGTCGGCGCCCCGGTGGGTGACCAGGTCCGCCACGGTGAACCCGGGGTTCAGCGCCTTGCCCGCCGCGAAGTGCGCCCGCAGCTCGTCGCGCGTGCGCAGGACTCCGGAACCCGGCAGGAACGGGTGCGTCACGTGCGTTTCCGCGGCGTACAGCTCCGGCAGCTCGTCCCAGCGCCCGCCCGCGACACCGTGCACGAGCCGCTCGAACACCGTGCCCGCGCTCTCCGGCGTGGCCGGTGACAGCTCGCGCGGCGGCGCCTGCTCGTACGCCTTCACCAGCTGGCCGACGCCGTCGCGGATGACGGCGAGCTTCAGGTAGTCGTGGTAGTCGCGGGAATGGACGATCAAGCCGTCGCGCACGCGCAGCACCTGGATGTTGGCCGCCGAGATCGTCCGGCCGGTTTCGACGGACTCGGCGGCGTAGTCGTACTCCGCGACGATCACCTCGGGGTCCGTCGTCTCGTGCACGACGACGTTCTCGCGCTTGAGCCGGTACGCGCCCGCCAAGAGGCCGGTGAACCGCTCGTGGACCGCGTCGCGGCCGGTCAGGCGCGTCGGCCGGGGAACGGCCTGCGGGTGCTCGACGACGGTGTCCTCGGCGTACAGCGCGGAAAGCTCGCCGTAACGGCCTTCGCTGATCCCGTCGGACAACGCGGTGAAGACGTCGCGCGGTGTGGTCATGGGTCCTCCCGGAAGATAAAACGGAGTCTGTAGTCCGTCTCTGACGATACGGACTACGGACTCCGCTTGTCTAGCGAAGCAGCTCCTGGGCCGCCGGCTGCCCGCACACCTCCGCCCACGTCTCCGGGGTGCTGCCGAAGTTCGCGTCGCGCGCGCCGCGGTCGGCACCGCCGTCGAGGAGGGCCTGGATGACGTCGAGGTGCCCGGACTCCGCGGCCAGGTGCAGGGCCGTCACGCCCTCGCCGTGCTTCGGGCCGCCGAACGTGCCCGGGTGGTTCACGGCGGCGCCGAGGTCCAGGAGCGTCCGGACGGCGGCGAGCCTGCCCTTCGCCGCCGCCCACGCCAGCGCCGTGCCGCGGTAGACGTCGGCGTTCACGTCGGCGCCGCGCGAAACCAGCGTGCGCAGGGCCTCGGTGCGGTCGTTGCGGGCGGCCCAGGCGAGCGCTTCGTCGCGGGCTTCGGCCGGGTCGTCCCCCGGCTGCCAGGCCGGGAAACCGCTGTGGGGCCGGTAAAAGCCGCGGTGCTCGCCGCCGCGGCCCGACGTCAGGAGCTCGTCGAGGAGTTCGCCGTCGCCGAGCCCGGCCGCGACCCGCAGGTTGCCCGGCGCCCGGCTGTGCGCGGCCAGGATCTGCGCGGCTTCGCGGTGCCCCCAGAACAGGGCGACGACCAGGGGAGTGCCGCCGTCGCCGCGGGCCGAGACGTCGACCGGGGCGTCCGCGTTCAGCAGCAGGTCGAGCAGCAGCGGCAGGTTGCTGTACGCGGCCTGGTGCAGCGGGGTCCAGCCGTGGACGTTCCCGCGGGCGGGGTCGGCGCCGTGGGCGAGCAGCACGCGGCTCAGGCGCTCGTCGCAGGTCGCGCCGGCCATGCCGAGCAGGTCGTTGCCGTTGGTGCCGCGGGCGGTGACCAGCCCGGGGAACTCGCCGAGGAGCGTTTCGAGCTGCTCGACGTCCCGCGCCTCGACCGCCCGGTACGCGCGGGCGAACGGCTCCCCGCTGTCCACAAGGGACTCGATGTGTGCGCGAAGTGCCTTCCAGGAGCCGAATCCGTGCTCACGTGCCACGACCACGCGGGCACCGTCGCGGGTGAGCGGCTGGCCCCAGCGGTCGAACGGCTCGCGGGCGCCGGGTGTCTCGTCCTCGGCCGACGCGAGCAGGCCGAGCGCGCGCTCGGCGTAGTACCCGACTTCCTGGTGGTACGGGTGCTGCAGGGTTTCGCCGTGTTCGGTGACGCGCCGGACGTAGGCCCGCAGTTTCGGCCAGCTCGGGAACCCGTGGTCGCGGGCGATGCGGAACTGCGCTTCGGACAGCTTCACGGCTTCGGCGCGCGCGAGTTCTTTCGCGCGTTTGCGCAGCTGGTCCAGGCTGGGTTTGGCGGGCAGCACGCCCATGGTGCCTCCTTCCCTCGTCGCCCGTGGTCCGCCGGCACCGGGCAGGAAAGAAGGTGCGAAGCTGGTGGTGCGGTGCTGCAGGGGTGGGCTCGGCCCTTTCCGCGGACGGGGCGCGGCCCGCACCGCGCCCCGCCAGCGTACCCCCGTCAGGGCAGGAGATCCGCCAAGCGGCGGTAGGAGTCCTTCGTCCGGGCGAGGACCTGGACGCAGACGTGGTCGGCGCCCGCGTCGAGGTGCGCGCGGATCCGGTCGGCGATCTGCTGCTCGCCGGTCGCGACGACGGCGCCGATCAGCCGGTCGCTGCCGCCGTCGGCGAGGTCGTCGTCGGTGAAGCCGAGGCGGCGCAGGTTCGTCCGGTGGTGGGGTGCCTGCCGCACGTAGAGACCGGCGTGCTCGCGGGCCGCCTCCGGGGCGGCGTCGAGCACCACCGCCTGCTCGACGGCGAGGTACTTGCCCGGGCCGAGCCGTTCGCGCGCCATCGCCGTGTGCTCCGGCGGGACGAAGTACGGGTGGGCGCCGTCGGCGCATTCGGCCGCCAGGTCCAGCAGCTTCGGGCCGAGCGCGGCGAGCAGCCGGCGCGGGCGGGGCGACGGCGGCGGCAGGCCCGGCAGCTCGGCCGCGTCCATCCCGTCCAGGTACTCGCGCAACGCCGTCAGCGGGCGCGCGCCGGGCCGGTGCCCGCCCAGCCCGGCGATGAACCGGCCCGGGTAGGCCTCGCCCAGCGCCCGGATGGCGCCTTCCGCGGCGAGCGGCGAACGCTGGTCGAACCGCGCGACCCCGGTGGCCACGGTCAGCTTCGACGACGCCGCGAGCAGCAGCGCGGCCTGGGTGAACGCCTCCCGGCCGGCGTATTCGCCGAACCAGATCGCGGCGAAGCCGAGTTCTTCGACCTCGGCGGCCGTTTCGCGGAGTTCGCCGACCGGGGCGCCGTCGAAGAACCGCCAGATCCCGACGCTCACCGGAGCACCGCCGGGGCCAGCTCGACCAGAACATCCACAGTGGACTCGAACGTGGCCGCGGACGGCGTCAGCAGGACGTGGTCCGCGCCCGCGTCGAGCACTTCCCCCACGCGTTTCGCGATGGTCGCGGCGTCGCCCCAGAGGACGAGGTCGTCGACGAACCGGTCGCTCGGGCCGTCGATGTCGGCTTCGGTGTAGCCGAGCCGTTTCCAGCCCGCGAGGTAGGCCTTCACCTGGAACTCCCGCGACTGGGCCACACTGCGCCGGACGCTCGCGCGGGCGTCCTCGCGGCTGCCGAGCAGGACGGTCTGGTGGGGGATCAGCAGCTTGTCCGGCCCGAGGATTTCGCGGGCGTAGGGCGTGTGCGAGACCGGCTGGGCGAACGGGTGCGCGCCGTCGGCGTGGTCGCGGGCCAGCTCCAGCATCTTCGGCCCGACCGCGGCCAGTACGCGGGGAAAGGCCACCGGGGCCGGGTTTTCCGCCGCCGTGGCGTCCATTTCGGACAGATAGGCGCGCATCCGGTCCAGTGGCCGGTACTCCTCGCCGTACTTCGCGGCCTGGAACGCGTGCCCGATGCCGACGCCGAGCACGAACCGGCCCGGGTGGGCGTGGGCGAGGGTCGCGCCGCCCTTCTCGGCGGTCCGCCCGGGCCGCGCCCAGGTGTTGGCGATGCCGGCGCCGAGCACGACGTCCGGTACCGAGGCGAGCAGGTCGCCGAAGGTGGCGAACAGTTCGCGGCCGCCGGGGCCTTCGCCGCTCCAGACCGAGCCGTAGCCGGCCTCGGCGAGCCGCCGCGTCGCCGCGCGTTCGACGTCCGGCGGCGGGGCCAGTGGTGCGCTGGGCAACCAGGCGCCGACCGCGCCCAGCCGAGCTCGTGTGTCTTCGATCAGGGTCATCCCCGAAATCCTCCCAGTAAGATGAGGCTGCCTCCGGTTAATATACGGAGGCAGCCTCCGATTGGCTACCCGGTAAGGTCGGGAGGGCGATGACCGACGTGAAACCGATGCGCGCGGACGCCCGCCGCAACTACGAGCGCCTCCTCCAGGAGGCCCAGCGCGCCTTCGCCGAACACGGCGTCGAGGCGTCCCTGGAAGACATCGCGCGCCGCGCCGGGGTCGGCATCGGCACGCTCTACCGGCACTTCCCGACCCGGGAAGCCCTGCTCGAAACGCTGTTGCGCGCCCGCTTCGACGGCCAGGCCGACCGCGCGCGCGAACTGCTGACCCACCCCGAACCGCTGAACGCCCTGCAGACCTGGCTGACCGGCCTCGGCGACGCAACGGGCACTTACCGCGGTCTGGTCGAACTGACCGCCGACGCGCTGAGCGACGAGACGTCCCGGCTGTACGCGTCGTGCCACGCGATGCGCGACGCCGGTTCCCAACTAGTGGAACGCGCGAAAGAAGCGGGCGAGCTCCGCGCCGACGTCACCGCGCACGAGCTCCTTTTGTTGCTGCACGCGGCATCCTGGGCGGGCGGGCACCTGCCCGGCGACGGGGGCATGCAGCGCCTGCTGGCTCTTGTTTTCGAAGGATTACGAGCGAGTTAACACCATGGGAAGCCAGGGGGCCGCCCAGCGGGTTAAACTCCGCCACGACCGGGGCACAACGACGTGCTGAATCCGTCTGTCGACACAGAGCGTCCTGGAAGTGACCAGATAGTGGGAGCCGCATCGTGAGCAAGCCCAGCAAGCCCGTCGTCCTCATCGCGGAGAAGCTCGCCCCCTCCGTGCTGAGTGTGTTCGGTGACGAGGTGGAGGTCCGGCACGTCGACGGCACGGACCGGTCCGCGCTGCTCGAGGCGGTGAAGAGCGCCGACGCGCTCCTGGTCCGCTCCGCCACCAAGGTCGACGCCGAGGTCTTCGCCGCCACCACGCAGCTGAAGGTCGTCGCCCGGGCCGGTGTCGGCCTGGACAACGTCGAGGTCCCCGCCGCCACCGAGCGCGGCGTCCTGGTCGTCAACGCCCCGACGTCCAACATCGTCTCCGCCGCCGAGCACGCCGTCGCCCTGCTGCTGTCGGTCGCGCGCCGCGTCCCGGCCGCCGACCAGAGCCTCCGCGGCGGCGAGTGGAAGCGCAGCTCGTTCTCCGGCGTCGAGCTGCAGGGCAAGACCATCGGCGTCGTCGGCCTCGGCAAGATCGGGCAGCTGTTCGCCCAGCGCCTCGCCGCCTTCGACACCAAGCTGATCGCGTACGACCCCTACGTCTCGGCCGCGCGCGCCGCGCAGCTGGGCATCGAGCTCGTCACCCTCGACGAGCTGCTGACCCGCGCCGACGCCATCTCCATCCACCTGCCGAAGACGCCGGAGACCAAGGGCCTCATCGACGCCGAGGCGCTGAAGAAGACCAAGCCGGGCGTCATCATCGTGAACGCCGCCCGCGGCGGGCTGATCGTCGAGGAAGACCTGGCCGAGGCGCTGCGCTCCGGCCACGTCGGCGGCGCCGGTGTCGACGTCTTCGTCACCGAGCCGACCACGTCGAGCCCGCTGTTCAATCTGGAGAACGTCGTCGTGACGCCGCACCTGGGCGCCTCGACCGCGGAAGCGCAGGACCGCGCGGGCACCGACGTCGCGAGGTCGGTGCTGCTGGCGCTGCGCGGCGACTTCGTGCCGGACGCGGTGAACGTCTCCGGCGGCGGCGCGGTCGGCGAGCACGTCCGCCCGTACCTGTCGCTGACCCAGAAGCTCGGCACGCTGCTCACCGCGCTCAACCCGAAGGCGCCGACGTCGGTGACCGTGCAGGTCAAGGGCGAGATCTCCAACGAGGACACCGCGGTGCTGCAGCTGGCGGCGCTGCGCGGGGTGTTCACCGGCGTGGTCGAGGACCAGGTCACGTTCGTCAACGCGCCACAGCTGGCGGAGAAGCTGGGCGTGCAGGTCGAGCTCACCACCGAGCCGGAGAGCCCGAAGTTCCGCAGCCTGGTCACCGTCCGCGCGGTGCACTCGGACGGGCAGGTGCTGACGGTGTCCGGTTCGGTCACCGGCAAGGACGAGGTCGAGAAGCTGGTCGAGGTCAACGGCCGCGGGTTCGACCTGCGCGCCGAGGGCACGGTCCTGCTGGTCGAGTACCCGGACCGCCCGGGCGTGATGGGCCGCGTCGGCACGCTGCTCGGCGAGGCCGGCATCAACATCGAGGCCGCGCAGATCAGCCAGACCACCGACGGCTCCGACGCGGTCATGCTGCTGCGCGTCGACCGTCACATCGACTCGCACCTGCTGGAGCCGATCGGCGCCGCGGTCGGGGCGCACACGATTCGCGCCGTCGACTTCTCCTGACGTAAGCCTTTCGAAGGCCCCCTGCCACCCGGCAGGGGGCCTTCGTACGCAATCACATTCACGTAACGGAGTCCTTTGCCTACGTAAGTAGGTGTTTTGGGGCATTAGGTTCTCCCCGCGAGGTTGAACCACGCGTCGTCGAGGGCACGGCGCTGTGCCGCGCTTCACCGTCGGGGGTGTCAGGAGCGGCAGGCAGGTTCGGGTCCAGACCTCGAGTAAGGGGCCGACTCATGAGCAGATCCCGCTTGCCCGCTCGCGTCACGACGGCGTTCTTCGCCGTCGTGCTGGCGGCCGCGCTGGGGGCGCCGGTCGCGAGTGCGGCGGACGCTCCGCTCGCCGACGGCGTCGCACCGGCGAAGATCGACGACGCTCAGCTCCAGGGCAAGCTTTCGCCGCGCCTGGGCGCCGCGCAGGGCCGCGTCACCGCGTTCGTCGAGCTGGCCAAGAAGCCCGCCGTCGACGCGTTCACCGCCGCCCAGCCGCAGGGCAAGGACCAGGCCAAGCGGGCCGCGAAAGCCGCCAAGGCCGACACCGCCGCCGCGGTCGAATCCGTCGTCGGCCAGCTGCGCGCGGGCAACGCCCAGCCGCAGGTCGTCACCCAGACCGCCAACGCGGTCCCCGGCGTGGTCGTCACCGCCGACGCCGCCAAGCTGCGCGAGGTCGCGAAGCGGGCGGACGTCGTCGCGGTCCGCACCGTCGTGCCGAAGACCCGCACCAACGCCAGCGCCGAGCAGCTGACCAACACCCTCGCGGCGTGGCAGCAGACCGGCAAGTTCGGCGACGGCGTCCGCGTCGGCGTGATCGACGACGGCATCGACTACACCCACGCCGACTTCGGCGGCCCCGGCACCCAAGCCGCGTACAAGAGCGTCGACAGCACCAAGCCGAACCCGCTGTTCCCCAGCGCCAAGGTCGTGGGCGGCACGGACCTCGTCGGCGACGAGTACGACGCCGCGACCGCCGGGAAGACCACCCCGAAGCCGGACCCGAACCCGCTCGCCTGCGGTGAGCACGGCACGCACGTCGCCGGCACCATCGGCGGCTTCGGCGTCACCGCCGACGGCAAGACCTTCAAGGGCGACTACAAGAAGCTGGACGCCAAGAAGGTCGACGCGATGCAGATCGGCCCGGGCACGGCGCCGAAGTCGCTCCTCTACGCCATCAAGGTGTTCGGCTGCGCGGGCTCGACGAACGTCACCTCGCAGGCGCTGGACTGGGCGCTCGACCCGGACGGCGACGGCGACTTCACCGACCACCTCGACGTCGTCAACCTCTCGCTGGGCTCCGACTTCGGCGCCCCGGACGACCCGGACTCGCTGTTCGTGCGCAAGCTCGCCGCGAACAACGTGCTGCCGGTGATCTCGGCGGGCAACGGCGGCGACATCAACGACATCGCCGGCTCGCCGGGCAACACCCCGGAGGCGCTCACCGTCGCCTCCACGCGCGACGCGGGCATCCTGCGCGACGCCGCGGAGGCCACCGCGCCGACCGCGGCCAAGGGCCAGAAGACCGGCCAGTACAGCCAGAACTACACCGGCTACGACACGCTGAACCTGACCGCGCCGGTCGTCGCGCTCTCCGCGGCGAACAGCGCGGGCTGCGCGCCGTACTCCGCCGAGGACAAGGCGAAGGCCGCCGGCAAGTTCGTCTGGCTGGAGTGGGACGACAACGACTCGACCCGCGCCTGCGGTTCGGCGGCCCGGGCGAACAACGCACAGGCGGCCGGGGCGAAGGGCGCACTGCTTTCGTCCACTTTGGAGCACTTCAGCGCGGGCATCGCGGGCAACGCGGCGATCCCGATGTTCCAGTTCACCGGCTCCGCCACGAAGACGCTGCGCGCGGCGCTGACCGCGGGCACGCTGCAGATCCGGCTCTACGGCACCGGACGCGCGTCGATCCAGACCTACGACAAGACCATCGTGGACACCCCGAGCTCGTTCACCTCGCGCGGCACCCGCGGCCCGGCCGTCAAGCCGGACGTCGCCGCGCCGGGTGACACGATCACCTCGGCGTTCCGCGGCAGCGGCAACGGCCGGACCGTCCTGTCGGGCACGTCGATGGCGGCGCCGCACACCGCGGGCATCACCGCGCTGGTCCGCCAGTCCCACCCGGACTGGTCGGTCGAGGAGGTCAAGGCCTCGGTCATCGACACCGCCGGCCACGACGTCTCCGACGGCGCGGGCCACACCTACGCGCCGCAGCGCGTCGGCAGCGGCCGGATCGACGCCAAGGCGGCGCTGGACAACCAGGTGCTCGCCTACGTCCAGGACGACCCGGGCGCGGTGAGCGTCAGCTTCGGCACGGTCGAGGCCGCCGGGCCGGTGACGCTGTCGAAGACGATCAAGCTGGTCAACAAGGGCGTGACGCCCGCCGAGTACTCGGTGGCCTACCAGGCGGTCACCGCGCTGCCCGGCGTCGAGTACACAGTGGACAAGCCGACGGTGAAGCTGACTCCGCGCGGCACCGCCAAGGTCAAGGTGACGCTGAAGATCACCGACCCGAAGGCGCTGCGCAAGGTCATGGACCCGACCATGCAGGCCACCCAGGCCGGCCTGGCCCGGCAGTTCGTCGCCGACGCCTCCGGGCGCGTCGCCTTCACGCCCACCAGCGGCGCCAAGGTGCCGCTGCGGGTTTCGGTCTACTCCGCGCCGAAGCCGGTGTCGACGATTTCGACGCCGCCGTCGGTGAAGTTCGGGGCGGACGCGACCCAGGCCGTGCTGAACCTGACAGGCAAGGGCGTCGACCAGGGTGCCGGCGCGCAGCGGTACCGCTCGCTGATCAGCGTGCTCGAGCTGCAGGCGGAGTCCCCGCAGCTGCCCGAGTGCGACGCGGACGTGGTCACCGACTGCACGCTGAACAAGACGGCCAAGGGCGGCGACCTCCGCTACATCGGCGCGGCCTCGACCGCTCCGCTGGCGAAGGCGCAGGGCCAGCCGGAGAACGCGATCCTCGCGTTCGGCCTCTCCACGTGGGGCGACTGGGCGAACATCGGCAGCAACACCTCGCCGTTCGTCGACATCGACACCACCGGCGACGGGCAGCCGGACTTCGAGACCTACGTGACCAAGGCGACGTCCACGGACGTGCTGCTGGCCGTCACGGTGGCGCTGACCGCGGGCTTCCCGACGGTCGACGTCCAGGCGGTCAACGGCCAGCTCGGTGACGTCGACACGAACGTGTTCGACACGAACGTGGTCACCCTGCCGGTTTCCCTGGCGGCGCTGGGCATCGACGCCAACGCCGACAGCCACCGGATTTCCTACACGGTGGGCGTGAGCGGTTTCTACGTCGCGCCGGGCACGACGAACGGGCTGATCGACTACGTCGGCACGCCGCTTTCGTTCGACGCGCTCGCCCCGGGCTACTCGGTGCAGGGCGGCGGCGACGCCGCGCTGGGCTACGTCGCGAAGCCGGGCACGGCGCTGGTCGTCACCCGGAACGCGGCCTCGGCCGCGGCGGACAAGGCGCTCGGGCTGCTCGCCATCGAGCACCACAACGCCGCGGGGAACCGGGCGAACGTGGTCAAGGTGGACGCCGCCCAGGCGGCTCGTGGCCGTCAGCCGATCGGGGGCGGTGGCCGCTAGGCCGTGGCAAGATCGATCTGTGCAGGAACAGGGGCGTCTCCGGTGGGTTCCCACCGGGGGCGCCCCTGCCCGCATTCACCCGATTGGGTGTCTCACCCTGCGGGAGGATGCGGCATAAGGGTGGTGCGGCTACGGCCGTTTGTCTACGGCCGGTAACCTTCCGGCTGCTGGCGTTTTGTTGCGGTGGGCCATCGGTGCGGCCGGTGGTCCGGTCGACGGAGGTGTGTGGATGCGGCTCGCGGTGATCCCAGGTGACGGGATCGGGCCCGAGGTGGTCTCCGAGGCGCTGAAGGTGCTCGGCGAGGTAGTACCTTCGGCGGAGATCACGAACTACGACCTCGGCGCGGCGCGATGGCACTCGACCGGTGAGCTGCTCCCCGAGTCGGTCCTCGGCGAGCTCCGCCAGCACGACGCGATCCTGCTGGGCGCGGTCGGCGACCCGACGGTGCCGAGCGGCATCCTCGAGCGCGGCCTCCTGCTGCGCCTGCGGTTCGAGATGGACCACCACGTCAACCTGCGCCCGGCGCGGCTGTACCCGGGCGTGCGCGGCCCGCTCGCCGACGCGGGCGACGTGGACATGGTGGTCGTGCGCGAAGGCACCGAAGGCCCGTACGCGGGTACTGGTGGCCTGATCCGCAAGGACACCGAGCACGAGATCGCGACGGAGGTCAGCGTCAACACGGCGTTCGGCATCCGGCGCGTGGTGGCGGACGCGTTCAACCGGGCCGAGGCCCGGCCGCGCAAGCACCTGACGCTCGTGCACAAGACCAACGTGCTCTCGTTCGCCGGTTCGCTGTGGTCGCGGATCGTCGAAGAGGTTTCGCTGGAGCACCCGGAAGTGACGGTCGCGTACTCCCACGTGGACGCGGCGACCATCCACCTGGTGACGGACCCGTCCCGGTTCGACGTGATCGTGACGGACAACCTGTTCGGCGACATCATCACGGACCTGGCGGCCGCGGTGACCGGTGGGATCGGGCTGGCGGCCAGCGGCAACCTGGACATGACCCGGCGGAACCCGAGCATGTTCGAGCCGGTGCACGGGTCGGCGCCGGACATCGCCGGGCAGGGGCTGGCGGATCCGACCGCGGCCGTGTTGTCGGTTTCGCTGCTGCTGGATCACCTGGGGCAGAAGGAGGCCGCGCGGCGGATCGAGGCGTCGGTGGCGTTCGATCTGGCTACGCGGGATCAGGCTTCGCCGGGGGCTACGCAGGCTATCGGGGATCGGTTGGCGGCGTTGGTTTCGTCGAATGTGCGGACTGCCGGCTGAGTTTCTGGTTTTGGGAAGGCCCCGCGTTTCGGCGCGGGGCTTTTTCGTGCGCGCGGGGGTTGGTGGGCGGCCGGGCTCGGGCTTGGGGTGGCCCGGTGCGGGGTGGCTCGGGCTTGGGGCGGCCCGCTCTTGGGGGTGCTCCCGGGGGCCGGCAAAGCCGCGTGGCCAGGTCACTCCGCCGCCGGTGACCCGCTCGCTCCACGTCTTGAATGACTCATTCAGGTCTTCGGAGGTCCTGAATGAGTCATTCAAGACCTCGGCGCAAACGCTGCGGCGGACCGCACCGAAGCGACTTTGCCGGAGCCCTTGGGGGTGCTCCGGTCTGGGGTTGCTCGGTCTCGAATGACCCGGTCTCGGAAGGTCGCGAATGACTCATTCGGGACCTCAGACGTCCCCAATGAGTCATTCGCGACCCCGCCGGCGCCTTGTCCACAGGACCGCCGTGATGTGGACAAACCAGTGCCCGAAAGGCTTCCCGGCCGGTTTTGTCGGCAGCCGCCGATAGACTGGACCGGGGTCAGCCCCCAGGGACGGGTGGGGCTTGCGGGGTGGGGGTGTTCCCGGATCGTGGGAGCTTGACCCAGCTTGTGGACTTCTCCCGAATCGCTGTGGCATGATGCGAACGTGACCAGCTTCGCGATCATTATCGCCGAGCGCGCCGGACGGTAGCTCCACAAGAGCACCCGGCGCGCAACCTCTCGCACCCCTGCGGGAGGTTTTTTTGTTGCCTCGAAACGCTAGGAGATGACCGTGAGTCGCCAGGAGCCCGCCGATACGCCGCTGGGTGATGCCTTCCACCTCTACGACACGACGCTTCGCGACGGCGCTCAGCGCGAGGGCATCACCTACTCGGTCCAGGACAAGCTCGCTGTCGCGCGGTTGCTGGACGAGCTTGGCGTCGGGTTCATCGAAGGCGGCTGGCCCGGTGCGCTCCCCAAGGACACGGAATTCTTCGCCCGCGCGGCGAAGGGCGAGCTCAAGCTGCGCCACGCCGCCCTCGTCGCGTTCGGGGCCACGCGCAAGGCCGGCACCACCGCCGACGCCGATCCGCAGGTTCGCGCGCTGCTCGACAGTGAAGCGCCGGTCATCACGCTCGTGGCGAAGTCCGATCTGCGGCACATCGAACGCGCTCTCCGCGTAGACGTCGACGAAGCCTGCGCCATGGTGCGGGACACCGTCGCGTTCCTGACGAAGGAAGGCCGGCGGGTTTTCCTCGACGCCGAGCACTTCTTCGACGGCTACGCGTTTTCGCCCGAGACCTCGCTGAAGGTCATCGACGCCGCCGCCCACGCGGGCGCCGACGTGCTCGTGCTCTGCGACACCAACGGCGGGCAGCTGCCGCTCGATCTCGCGCGGACCGTCGCGGAAATCAAGGAAAAGACCGGATTCCGCCTCGGGATCCACTGTCAGGACGACACTTCCTGCGCCGTGGCGAATTCCGTCGCCGCGGTGCAGGCCGGCGTGACGCACGTCCAGTGCACCGCCAACGGTTACGGGGAGCGGGCCGGCAACGCCGACCTCTTCGCCGTGACAGGGAACCTCGTGACCAAGCTCGGCATGGACGTCCTCCCGACCGGAGGAGCGGCCGAGCTGACCCGGGTCTCCCATGCCCTTGCCGAAATCGCGAACATCGCCCCCTACACCCACCAGGCTTACGTAGGGGCGTCGGCTTTTGCCCACAAGGCAGGACTGCACGCGAGCGCGATCAAGGTGGATCCGTTGCTGTACAACCACATCGATCCGTCTTCCGTCGGCAACGACATGCGGGTGCTGGTCACCGAGATGGCCGGCAGGGCCAGCCTCGAGCTCAAGGGACGTGAGCTCGGGGTCGACCTTGCCGGCCGGCCCGAGGCGCTGACGAGCGCCATCACCAAGGTCAAGCGCCTCGAATCCGAAGGCTGGTCCTTCGAAGCCGCCGACGCCTCCCTGGAGCTGCTGCTGCGCCAAGAGGCCGACGTGCCCGCCGAGGCGCCGTTCGAGCTCGAGTCCTACCGCGTGGTCCTGGACCACCGCGCGGACGCCGAGGTCGTCGCCGAGGCGACGGTCAAGGTGCACGTCGGCGGGCAGCGCGTCATCGCCACCGCCGAGGGCATCGGCCCGGTGCACGCCCTCGACGCCGCGCTCCGGAAGGCACTCTCCCCGCACCTGTCCTGGTTGGACAGTGTGGAGCTGGCCGACTACAAGGTCCGCATCCTGCAGGGCCACCCGGGCACCGACGCGGTGACGCGCGTGCTGGTCGAGAGCACCGACGGCGAACGCGAGTGGACCACCGTCGGCGTGCACGGGAACATCGTCGAGGCCAGCTGGCTGGCCCTCTGCGACGCGCTGGTCCACAAGAGCAGCACCGTGGCCTGAGTCACGCGCTGGGCGCACGTAGACTGGCCGCGTGCGCCTAGCCCGTATTGCTCATCCCGGTGGTGTCGCGTTCGCTTCGGTCGAAGGGGACGGTGACGACGCCCAGGTCCTGGAAATCGCCGAGCACCCGTTCGGCACCCCCAACTTCACCGGCAAGCGGTGGCCGCTGGCCGACGTCCGGCTGCTCGCGCCGATCCTGCCGTCGAAGGTGATCGCCGTCGGCCGGAACTACGCCAAGCACGCGGCCGAATTCGGCAACGAGGTGCCCAGCGCCCCGATGCTGTTCCTCAAGCCGTCCACCACGGTCGTCGGCCCCAACGCGCCGATCCGCCGCCCGTCGGGCATTGGCCGGGTCGACTTCGAGGGCGAGCTGGCCATCGTCATCGGCCAGCCGGTGAAGAACGTGCCCGCCGCTCGCGCCGCGAGCGCGATCCTCGGCTACACGATCGCCAACGACGTCAGCGCGCGCGACCTGCAGAAGTCCGACGGCCAGTGGGGCCGCGCCAAGGGCTTCGACACGTTCTGCCCGCTCGGCCCGTGGATCGAGACGTCGCTCGACGCGTCCGACCTGTCGTTGAAGGCCGAGGTCGACGGCGAGCTCAAGCAGGACGGCCGCACGTCCGACCTGGTCCACAAGATCCCCGAGCTGGTTGAGTTCGTCTCCGGCGTGATGACGCTGCTGCCCGGCGACGTCATCCTGACCGGCACGCCCGAGGGCGTCGGCCCGATCGAGGGTGGCCAGAGCGTCTCGATCACCATCGAAGGCATCGGCACCCTGACCAACCCGGTCGAGAACGTCTAGTCCCGCGCCACCGGCTCCATCGGCCGCCGGGCGAACGCCGGAGCGTGCTCCGGCCGCAGCCCGAGGCCGAGGAGCCGGGCCGGGAAGTACGACAGCCGCGGGAACCGCGCGAACGCCTTGATCAGCGGTTCCGGCGGGCCGTTGCGCTTGCCGCTCATCACGCCGCGCACGACGGTCCGGTGCAGCAGGCGCTGCAGCCCCTGCACCAGCAGCGTCGGCGCGAGCCGCCGCGAGCGCACCTTCGCCAGGTCGGCGTTCGTCGGACGGCCCCGGCGCAGCGGCTCGGCCAGCAGCGTCGCCGCCGCGACCGCGTCCTGCACCGCGAGGTTGATGCCCACGCCGCCGATCGGGGACATCGCGTGTGCCGCGTCGCCGATGCAGAGCAGGCCGTCGGTGTTCCACGCGCGCAGCAGGTTCAGCCGCACGTCGAGGAACTTGACGTCGTCCATCGTCTTCAGCTCGTGGACCCGGTCGGCGAACTCGGGGCAGATCTGCGCCACGTTCTCCCGGAAGGCTTCGATGCCCTGCTTCCGCAGGTCGTCGCCCTTCGGCGCGAGGTAGGCGACCTGGTAGAAGTCCGGACGGGGGAGCGGCACGGCGAAGCGGCGGTCCCGCATCTTCGGCAGCAGCATGCCGCCCTCTTCACCCTCGTGGCGCGAGAGCCGGAACCACCAGACGTCGAACGGGCAGTCGTACTCGCGCGGCACCAGGCCGGCTTCGCGCCGGGCCAGCGACCAGCGACCGTCGGCGGCGATGACCAGGTCCGCGCGGATTTCCCCGGTCTCACCGGCCGCCGTGCGGTAGGTGATGCCCGCGATGCGGCCGTGCTCGCGGACCAGGCCGGTGCATTCGGTCTCCATCCGCTGGACGAACGTCGGCTCCTTGCGGGCGCTCTCGGCGAGCAGGTCGAGGAAGTCCCACTGCGGCACCATCGCGATGTACGGGTGGGGGACCTTCAGCCGGGTGAAGTCGGCCAGCTTCATCATCTCGCCGTTCTCCTGCGGGAACCCCGCCGCGGTCAGCTCGCTGTGCGGCAGCGCGTGGAACCGCTCG
The DNA here is from genome assembly GCF_014873755.1 of Amycolatopsis lexingtonensis. NCBI lineage: Bacteria > Bacillati > Actinomycetota > Actinomycetes > Pseudonocardiales > Pseudonocardiaceae > Amycolatopsis > Amycolatopsis lexingtonensis. The sequence continues at coordinate 5,545,552 of NZ_JADBEG010000001.1, read as the reverse complement.
CCGAGGCCCAGCTCGTCGAGCAGGGTCAGCGTCGACGGGTGCACCGTGTCGCCGCGGAAGTCGCGCAGGAAGTCCGCGTGCTTCTCCAGCACCGTCACCTCGACGCCGGCCCGGGCCAGCAAGAGCCCCGTGACCATCCCGGCCGGCCCGCCACCGATGACGACGCAGCTCGTGCGCTCGGTCATCTCGACCATCTCCCCGTCTATTCATCGCTTGTTGAATAACTCGAGGATGCACTCGCCCGACCCCGGCGTCAAGGGGTGTGACCGGGGATACGCTGATCGGGCGAGCCCGCTCCGTTGCCGGAGACCGTCCACACGCGACAGTTGGTCGAATTTGTTCGGACCTGTCGGGGGTTCGCCACTCCGCGCTTGTGGACCGAGCGGATCTCCCGGCGCCGCAACGGTTTTCACGGGGTGGGAACGGTGCGCACCGGAGGAGTCGACGCGGCGCCGGATAACCATCGGAAGACGGTTCGCCAACTGGGAGTAGAGCCGGTGCGCCGGAACAGGGGAGCGCCAATCACCTTTTTGGCAGCGTCGCGAACGCGGCGGTTGCCCTAGCCTCACTGGGTGGATTTCGCCTTGGCACCCCGGACCCCTCCGCGAACCGCCTCGCCCACCGCGGGAGCGTCCGAGCCCTGGGCGCCGCCCGAGTTGCGGCTGGTGTGCCTGGACATCGACGACACCCTGATCGACTGCACCGCCGCGATCCGCCGCAGCCTCCACATCCTCACCGGCCGGGGCGACCTGTGGCCGTTGTGGGACTTGATCACCGAAGAGCACGTCGCCCTCGTCGTCGCGGGCGAACTCGACTACGCGACCATGCACCAGCGGCGCACCGACTGCTTCCTCGCCGAAATCGGCATCCTCGCCGACGCCGAGCAGGTGCTCTCGTTCGAACGCCGCCGAAGAGAGCTGCTCGACCATTCGTGGCAGCTGTTCGACGACGTCCTCCCGTGCCTGGAGTGGCTCCGCGCGGCGGGCCTGGCGCTGGCCGCCGTGACGAACGCCTCGGGGGTCCACCAGCGGCGCAAGATCGCCGACCTGGGCCTGGCCCCGTTCTTCGACCACGTGGCCATCGCGGGCGAACTGGGGGTGGCCAAACCCGATCCGGTGATGTTCCACACGGTCTGCCTCGGCATGGACTGCGCCCCCGCCCAGGCGGTCCACGTCGGCGACAAACTGGACACGGACGCGATCGGCGCCCGCGACGCGGGCCTGGGCGCGATCTGGCTCGACCGCGACGGCATCGGCGAGCGCGCCCCGGCGGGCGTCCACACGGTGGCCGGCCTCGCCGAGCTGCCTGAGCTGCTGGTTTCCGAGTACGCGACGATCGGCGTCCCCGCCCAGCGCCGCGGGGAGACCCCCGCGTTCACCGTCGGGAACGGCGTGCTCTAGTATTTCTCCTCGTGCGGTGCTGGACCGGCAAGCCGGGAAAGTACCTCACTGGGGTATGGTGTAATTGGCAGCACGACTGGTTCTGGTCCAGTTAGTCTAGGTTCGAGTCCTGGTACCCCAGCTGCGGAGAGTGACCCCCCTGCGGAGCGAGAAATCGCCTCTGGTAAGTTCTCTCCAGCAAGAAAAACAGAAAAGCCCTTGGGAAACCAGGGAAGTTCCTAGCCCCCGTCGTCTAGCGGCCTAGGACGCCGGCCTCTCACGCCGGTAGCGTGGGTTCGAATCCCATCGGGGGTACCAGCAGTAGTCACGGAAGCCGTGTCGACCGAGGTCGACACGGCTTTTTGCTGTGTGGATGCCGGGGCGTCGGAGGTCGTTTGACCGCTCGGTCGGAGGGGTGAGCCGCCGACGCGGGAGCTGTGGGTCGTTCGCTTCAGGTCGAAGCGAAGGAACATTCCGGGAGGCTGCTGATGGAACGTCAAGAACGCATAGCGGTTCTTCAGCGCCTGCTCGAACTGCGTACTTCGGTGGCTGAGGCGGCCTGTGACCTGTCGCGTCTCGGGTACGACAGTGATGACGAGCTTGTGACGCTGACGCCTGCGCATGTGGTCCGTGTTCTCGATGGATACCTATCCGGCGAGGTTGACGCAGGTTCTTTTGGAACTGTCTGCACCTGACATCTTCGAACAAATAAGTCGCGAACTGGCACGGCGATGGGTTGCGCGTTTCCGTGAACCCTGACCCGTTGGGGAAGTCCCGGGGAGTCGAACGGGCAGGCCCTGGCGGTGTCGCGGCCCGCGTCCGGGCGCCTCACTAAGGTCGACCGAATGGTGGATCTTGTCGTAGGGGGTGGTCGCTGTGGGTAACCCGCTGGTCGCGCAGGCGCAGGATTCGACGAAGTCGTACTCCGGGGTGCCGCTGCTCGAAGACGCCATCGGCCTGAAGGACGCCATCGAGAGCGGTGACTGGGCCTCGGTGGCGATGGGCGCGGTGGGCACCGCGCTGGATGCGCTGACCGCGGTGATGGACCCCTTCGGTGCGATCTTCGCCGCCGGTGTCGGGTGGCTGATCGAGCACGTCGGGCCGCTCAAGGAAGCGCTCAACGCGCTCACCGGGAACGCCGATGAGATCGCCGCGCAGTCGCAGACCTGGAACAACATCGCCAAAGAGCTCGGGGACGTCTCGACCGAGCTGACCAACGCCGTCAAGGCCGACCTCGTCAGCTGGCAGGGGTCCGCCGCCGACAACTACCGCAAGCGGGCCGATGACACTTCCGGGCTGCTGGCCGCCGCGCAGAAGGGCTGCGAAGGCGCCGGGAGCGGTGTGAAGACCGCCGGTGAAGTTGTCGCCGCCGTTCGCACGCTGGTGCGGGACATCATCGCCGAGCTGGTCGGGCACCTGATCTCGTGGGCGCTGCAGGTCGTGTTCACCCTCGGCATCGGGCTGACCTGGGTGGTGCCGCAGGTCGTCGCCGCCGTCGCGAAGACGGCTTCGAAGATCGCGAGCCTCACCACCAAGCTCGTCAAGGCGCTCAAGGGACTGGTGCCGCTGCTGAAGAAGGCGGGCACCCTGTTCGAGGATGCCGCCAAGGGGCTGAAGAACATCAAGGGCGGCAAGGTCGGCCCGCCGCCCAAGCCCGGGAAGATCGACGGTGGTCCGAAGGCTCCCGACGTCAAGGGCGGCGGCAAAGGCGACGGCGACTCCACCACCGCCAGCGGTGACCACTCGGGCGGCAAGGGTGGCGGGCCGGGATCCGGGGACCACTCCAGCAGTGGCGGGGGCAAGGACTCCACCACGACTTCGGGTGACCACTCGTCCGGCAACGGCAACGGCAACGGCAACGGGACCCCGGGCGACCCGCCGCCGGCGAAGGGCGACACCGGGAAGAACGGCGACAACGGCGGTGGGGGCAAGGACACCTGGGAGTGCAAGACCGACCCGGTGGACATCGCGCGCGGCAACGTCGTGATCGACCAGCTCGACCTGGAGCTGCCGTCGCCGCTGGTGCTCGAGCGGCTGCACGTGTCCTCCTACCGCGCCGGCCGGTGGTTCGGCCCGACCTGGGTGTCCACTGTGGACCAGCGGCTGGCGGTGGGCCGCGAGTACGTCCGGTGCTACGCCGCGGACGGCACCACCCTGGTCTACCCGCCGGCCGCGCCGGGGGTGCCGGTGCTGCCCACGGACGGGCCCCGGCGCCCGCTGACCCGGCACGCCGACGGCAGCTACACCCAGTCCGACCCGTTGCGGGGCCGGGAACTCCGGTTCGCCGCGCTGCCGGGACGGGGCCAGGCCGAGCTCGTCCTGCAGTCGATCACCGACGACGATGGCGCCCGGGTCGACGTCGATTACGACGCCCTCGGCGCGCCGCGGACCCTGCGGCACTCCGCCGGGTACCGGGTGGAGCTGGAGACCGAAAGCGGCCGCGTCACCACCGTCCACGTGACCGATCCGGCCGGCGGGTCCCCGGTCCTGGTCCGGCGGTTCGGCTACGACCCGCAGGGCCGCCTGACCCAGGAATTCAACGCCTCCGGCCGCGCGCAGGTCTACGACTACGACCCCGCGGGCCGCGTCACCGGCTGGCAGGACCGCAACGGCACCTGGTTCCGCTACGTCTACGACGGCGAGGGCCGCTGCGTCCGCACCATCGGCGACCGCGGCTTCTACGACGCCGCCTTCACCTACGACACGCAGCGGCGCGTCACGACCTTCACCGACTCCCTCGGCCACACCGGCGAGTTCCACTTCAACGAGGCCTACCAGCTCGTCCGCGAAGTCGGCCCGCTGGGCCAGGTCACCACCTCCGAATGGGACCGCGACGACCGCCTGCTGTCCCGCACCGACCCACTCGGGCAGACGACGGCGTTCGCCTACGACGAGCGGGGCCGGCTGCGGTCGGTGACCCGGCCGGACGGCTCGGTGCTGCGGGTCACGCAGGACGACGCCGGGCTGACGATCGAGGCCACCGCGGACGACGGCACCGTGCTGTCCCGCTTCTACCCGCGCGACGAGGCGCCCGACCCGTTCACCGAGACGCTCGGCACCGCGAAACCGCTGACCTCCGAGCAGGCCGCCTGGACGCGCGGGGACGAAGAGCCGCCGCCGGTGGACCGGGACGTCTTCGGGCGGCCGAAGTCGGTGCTCAACCGGTCCGGGCAGCACGTCGTGCTCGGCTGGACCCCCGACGGGCAGGAACGGCTGCGGGTGCGGCCCTCCGGGGTGCGCGAAACCCGCGGCTACGACGCGGAGGGCAACGAGGTCGAACGCGTCAACGGCGCGGGACTGGCCGAACGGCTCGAGTACGGCCCGTTCGACCTGGTCACCGCGACGATCGACGCCTCGGGCGCCCGGACGACGTACACCTACGACACCGAGCTGCGGCCGAGCACGGTCACCAACCCGCTCGGGCAGACCTGGACCTACCGCTACGACCCGTCCGGGCGGCTGATCGAGCAGACCGACTTCGACGGCCGCACCCTGCGCTTCGGCTACGACCGGGCGGGCCGGCTCGTCCGGTCGGTGAACGGGGCGGGCGAGCAAACCGACTACGTCCACGACGTGCTCGGCAACGTCGTCGAACGCCGTTCTCCGGCCGGCACGACCCGGTTCACCTACGACGCCGTCGGCCGGATGACCGCCGCCGTCATGGGCGACGTCGAGCTGCGCGTCGCCTACGACGGCGAAGGCAACGTGCTCAGCGAGTCGGTCGACGGCCGGACGCTGACCAGCAGTTACGAGGCCGACGGCACCGTGCGGCGGCGCACCCCGTCCGGAGTGGACAGCGTGTGGCGCTTCGACGGCGACGGGCGGCCCGTGTCGCTCGCCGTCGCCGGGCACACCGTGCGCTTCGAGCACGACGCGGGCGGCCGGGAGATCGCGCGCACCGTTGAGGGCGGTGTCGCGCTGACGCAGACGTTCGACGTCGACGACAACCTGGTCGGCCAGTCGGTGCTGGCCGCGGGGACGCCGTCGCGGCACCGCCGGTTCAGCTACCGGACCGACGGGCTGCTCGCCGGGATCGACGACGACGTGGCCGGGCCGACCCGGCTCGTGCTCGACGCCACCGGGCGGGTGACCGAGGTGCACGGCGCGGCCGGCAGCGAGGCCTACCGCTACGACCCCGCCGGGAACGTGGTGGAGACCAGGGAGCCCGGCCAGGTGCCGAGCGCGGGGCCGCGCCGGTACGCGGACAACCGGCTGGTCGCCGCCGGCGCCGTCACCTTCGACCACGACGTCCAGGGCCGGGTGGTCGCGCGGCACGAAGGCGCCCGGGTCTGGCGGTACCTGTGGGACGCCCAGGACCGCCTGCTCGCGGTCACGACGCCCGAGGGCGACCAGTGGTGGTACCGGTACGACCCGATCGGGCGCCGGATCGCCAAGCAGCGCGTCGTCACCTCGGCCACCGGCGCCCGCGCGGTCGCCGAGTCCTACGAGTTCACCTGGAGCGGCGCGCTGCTGGTGGAGCAGGTCCACGTGGACGCCGCGCAGACCCGGCACCTCACGGTCTGGGAATACCACCCGGGCGACGACCGGCCGGTCGTCCAGGTCGAGCGCTCGGCGACGCTGCAGGACCGGTTCTTCGCGATCGTCACCGACCTCATCGGCCGCCCGACCGAGCTGGTCGACGCGGCGGGCACGCCGGTCTGGCGCGGGAACGCGGGCCTGTGGGGCCGCGAGACCGGCGCGGCGGCCACCCCGCTCCGGTTCCCGGGGCAGTACGCCGACGCCGAATCGGGCCTGCACTACAACGTCTTCCGCTACTACGACCCGTCGACCGGCCGCTACCTGAGCCAGGACCCGCTCGGCCTCGGCCCGGCCCCCAACCCGGCCGCCTACGTCGACAACCCGCTGGCGGAGCGCGACCTGCTCGGCCTCGCCCCCTGCGGGAAGGGCGGCAAGAACAAGACGAACGACCAGCCGGGCGGCGGCGACAACGCGGGCAACATCCCTCGCGGCGGCGGTGGCAAGAAGGGCAAGGGCAAGAACACCGACGACACGCAGGCCAGCAGCTCCGGCGGTGGCGGCAAGACCGACACCCATTCGCTGGGCAAGCACGACGGCACCGAGGTCCAGGTCGACTCCCACCAGGGCAAGCACCAGGGCGGCAACCAGAGCTTCGGCATGAAGTACACAGGCGGCTCGGGGACGAAGTTCCCGGACAACGTCAACGACAAGTGGCACCAGAACTACTTCTCCAAGGAAGTCGCCAAGTACAGCAACGACCCCCAATACGCCAAGCACGGCACGGAGGGCAAGAACCCCGGGTCGATCGACCAGAACGTGAACGCGAAGAAGAGCGATCTCGACGCGCGCCAGGAAAAGGTCGACGAGCTCGAGGCGGAACTCAACGCGAAGAAGGCCGCCTACAAGAACGCGCCGCCGGAGGAGAAGGCGGCGATCATGGACGAGGGCAAGAAGCTCAACCAGGAGTTCAAGGACGCGAAGGCCGACCGGGACAAGGCTCAGTCGGACTACGACAGCGCCAAGGCGGAGCGCGAAAGCTACGACGGCAACCGCAAGTCCGTCCAGTACGACAAGGACGCCAAGGACGACGGCGTCCAGTACGACATGACCTCGTACTGGAAACCGGACGGCCAGGGCGGCGGCAACTGGGTCACGACCTACCACTGCAACCCCGCGGTGCCGAAGGGCGGGAGCGTGGAAAAGGACTGGTGGCAGCCGCACGGGAAGGACATCGCGAAGGAGTACGGGCTCTGACGGCCTGACGCCGGCCGGGCGCGAATGTTAAGCCGCGCCCGGGAAAAGTTGTCACGCGGCGGTGGCGCGGTAACACGCCAGTGTTCCGGATGAAACCGTCCGGACATGGTTCGCCGGTGCACTGATCGGCATGAACTTCCAGCTCGACGGCCTGCACCGGCCGGTGATCGTGGTCGGCGGCGGCCAGGCGGGACTGTCGATGTCCCACTGCCTGACCGCGGCCGGAGTCGGGCACCTGGTGCTCGAACGCGAGCGCGCGGGGCACGAATGGCGGACCCGCCGCTGGGACAGTTTCTGCCTGGTCACGCCGAACTGGCAATGCCGGCTGCCCGGGTTCCCCTACGCGGGCGACGACCCGGACGGGTTCATGGTCCGGGACGAAATCGTCGCCTACCTCGAAAACTACGTGAAGGCATTCGACGTCCCGCTGCACGAGGGTGTCGAAGCGACGCGGCTGCGGCAGCTGCCCGGCGGCGGGTTCCGGCTCACGACGTCGGCCGGCGAGCTGACCGCCGACCACGTCGTGCTGGCCACCGGCCCGTACCAGGTGCCGTTGAAGCCGCGGCTGGCCGAGCGGCTGCCCGAGCACGTCGTCCAGCTGCATTCGGCCGAGTACCGCAACCCCGCCCAGCTGCCCGACGGGGACGTCCTGGTCGTGGGCACCGGGCAGTCCGGCTGCCAGATCGCCGAGGACCTGCACCTGGCCGGGCGCCGGGTGCACCTGGCCGTCGGGTCGGCGCCGCGGGTGGCCCGGCGCTACCGCGGCCGGGACGTCGTCGCCTGGCTCGACGAGATGGGTTACTACGCCCGGGGGATCGACGAGTTCGCCGACGCGGACGCCGTGCGGTTCCGGGCCAACCACTACGTCACCGGTCGCGACGGCGGCCACGACATCGACCTGCGCGCGTTCGCCGCGGACGGCATGCAGCTCTACGGCCGGCTCGATACCGTCCGAAGTGGACAGCTGGGCTTCGCGGACGACCTGCGCCGCAACCTCGACGCCGCCGACGCCGTGTCCGAAGGCATCAAGGACTCGATCGACGCCTTCATCGCCCAGCGCGGGATCGCGGCGCCGCGGGAACCGCGCTACCAGCCGGTGTGGGAGCCGCCGGACGGGCCGCGCACCCTCGACGGGGAAGCGCTTTCGGCGGTCGTCTGGAGCACCGGGTTCGGCCGCGACCACCGCTGGATCGACGTCCCGGTGTTCGACGGCAAGGGCTACCCGACCCACCACCGCGGCGTCACCAGCTGTCCCGGGCTGTACTTCCTCGGCCTGCCGTGGCAGCACACCTGGGGCTCCGGGCGCTTCTGCGGGGTCGCCGCGGACGCCGAGTACCTGACCCGGCGGATCACCGACGTCGGCCGCGGCGGCGATGTCCGGTGGCTCTCCGGCACGCCGGTGAGCACCTACCCCGCCGACGACGACTGGGTCGCGCCGCGGACGGTGGCGTGATGCGCTGGACCAACGACGCCCACCGGCACCTGGGTGTGCTGCCCGCGTACCCGTTCTACGGCGGCCCGCCGGTCGCGCCCGCGATCGGCAGCCGCGCGACGATCGGCGAGCTACTGTCCGATTTGGACCGTGAAGGCACCGAACGCGCGCTGGTGATCCCGAACTACGGCGTCCCGGACCCGGCGATCGCGTTCTCCTTCAACGAACTCTGCGTCGAGGCGGCGAGCAAGGACGACCGGATCAGCGCCGCGCTCTGGGTGTCCCCGCGGGCCGAAGACGCCGACCGGACCGAAGAAGCTCTGAAGCTGGCGGGCGAAGAAGGCGTACGGGCGCTGAAGCTCAGCTTCCTGCTCGGCGGCCGGGCGTCCGATCCCGCCTGCAAACCCCAGCTGGACCGGATCTTCGCCACCGCGCGGGAGCACGACCTCGTCGTGCACGTCCACACCTCGCCCGGGGCGGCGTCCGACATCGACGAGGTGGGCAAGCTCGTCGACACCTACGCCGACGCCGTCAAGCTGCACCTCGTCCACTTCGGCGGCGGGATGAGCGGGCACATCAAGCTCGTCGGCGGCCGCTTCTTCGACTGGATCGCCGCCGGCAAGCAGGTCTACACCGACCTGTCGTGGGCGATCGGCTTCACCCCGCGCTGGCTCGTCGAAGAGATCTCGCGGCGGGGCCTCGGCCACGACCGCGTGCTGTTCGCCTCCGACCAGCCGTGGGGCGATCACGAGGGCGAACTCGCCAAGCTGGCCGCCGCGGCCGGCGACGGCGAGCTCGCCGACCTGGTTTTCCGCGGCACGTTCGACGTGCTGTACGGATCGAAGAAAGGGAAATAGACCGATGGCAGAGCTGACCGAGACCGAGAAGACCAGCCTCGACGAGATCCCGCACCCGTCGCTGCCGCAGGGGTCCAGCCTCTACGGCGGGACCAAGGTCTTCCCCGATTACCAGGCCGAACCGGGCCAGAGCTACTTCACCCTCGTGCACGGCATCGCGCACGAGTCGTCGGTGAGCTTCGTGGCGATCCTGCAGGCGACCCGCGCGCTGCGGAAGGGCTTCGAGGCGGCGATCTACTTCTACGGCCCGGGTTCGCTGAACTGCCTGGCCACGCGCGGCTTCCCGACCACCGGCAACGCCGCGTTCCCGGGCGAGCTGAACATCAACGACCAGCTCAAGACGTTCATCTCCGAGGGCGGCAAGGCCTACTGCTGCCGGTTCGGGCTGTCGCTGCACGGCGCCCGCGAGGAGGACCTCATCGAGGGCGTCATCCCGACGCACCCCCTCGACGTGCAGGACGCGCTGATCCACTACGCGCGCAAGGGCGCCATCATCAACTCCACCTACATGTTCTAGGAGCGGTCCGTGCGCGTTGGCATCGAAGAGGATTTGGACACCCGCGCCGACATCGCCGTCCGCGGGGTGCGGGTGGACGCACCCGTACAACGCAGCAAGGGCGCCGGGCCGAGCGACGACGGCCACCTGGTCGTCGACGGTGCCAACGCCACGCTGCCGCTCAACGACGACAGCCCTTACGAGGTCCGGGACGGCCGGATCCACCGCGGGACGGTCGATCTCGGCCTGAGCGTGACACCGGTGGCGCGGCCACGGTTCTACGACCTGTCCACATCGGACGGAGTGCCGTACCGGAAGATCGCGCTGCTGCATGGCAAGGACGTCCTCGCGACGACCGTCGTGCAGACGTGCATCAGGTACGCCGAAGACCAGCGCTGCCGGTTCTGCACCATCGAGGAGTCGCTGCGGGCGGAGTCCACTGTGGCCGCAAAGACACCGCAACAGCTCGCCGAGGTTGCCGAAGCCGCGGTGCGGCTCGACGGCGTCCGGCAGATGGTGATGACGACCGGCACCACGGCCGGGCCGGACCGCGGCGCCCGGCACCTCGTCCGGTGCGTCCGTGCGGTGCTCGACGCCGTACCGGGCCTGCCGATCCAGGTGCAGATCGAACCACCGGGCGACCTCGGCGTGCTCACCGAACTGCGTGCCGCCGGGGCGACGTCGATCGGCATCCACGTCGAGTCGCTCGACGACGACGTCCGGCGGCGCTGGATGCCGGGGAAGTCGACCGTGCCGCTGGCCGAGTACGAGGCCGCGTGGGCGGAGGCGGTCCGGGTGTTCGGCCGCAACCGCGTGTCGACGTACCTGCTGATCGGGCTCGGCGAGGACCCGGACGACCTGGTCGAGGGTGCCGGACGGCTGATCGACGCGGGCGTGTACCCGTTCGTCGTCCCGATGCGGCCGATGCTCGGCACCCTGGCCCGCCGCGACGGTGCCACCGCGCCTTCACCGGCCTTGGTCGCCGACCTCACCAGCCGGGTCGCGGCGCTGCTGCGGGCCGCCGGGATGACCGGCGCCGACCAGGGCGCGGGCTGCGCCGCGTGCGGTGCCTGCGGGCTGCTCAGCGCGGCGGGAGGCTGACGTGGACCACGACATCCTCGCGCTGCTCGGTGACGTCCGCAGCGTCGCCGCCCGCCCGGCGTTCCACGTCGAAGAAGCCGGCCACAGTGGACTGACGACGTACCGCGCGTTGCGCCACGAGGCTTTCGTGGCGCGGCAAGGGCTTTTCGCCGGGCACGACCTCGACGACCACGACACCGACCCCCGCACGATCGTGCTGGTCGCGCGGGACACCGCCGGAGACGTCCTCGGCGGCGTCCGGCTCGGCCCGGCGACCGACGGGCCCGACCTCGGCTGGTGGCGGGGCGGACGGCTGGTCGTCGCACCCGGCTCGCCACCCGGGATCGGTTCGGCGCTGGTCCGCGCGGCCTGCGCGCGAGCCGAGGCCGAAGGCGCGCTGCGGTTCGAAGCGACCGTGCAGACCCGCACCGAGAAGCTGTTCACCCGGCTCGGCTGGCAGCGGGTCCGGCCGGTGGTCGTGGCCGGGCACGACCACGTGCTGATGCGCTGGCCGATCGGCCGGATCGCCGCGCTGGCCCGGTCGACGAAGGCCGCGCTCGGGCCGCTGCTGCGCGGGCTGACCGGCGTGCCCGGCTTCGTCGGCGACGACGGCGTCCCGCTGCCCGGCACCGACGTCGTCGCGGCCTGCGACGCGATCATCCCGGCCATGGTCGAGCGCGACCCGGAGTGGGCGGGCTGGTGCTCGGTGCTGGTCAACCTCAACGACCTGGCCGCGATGGGCGCCACGCCGACCGGGTTGCTCGACGCGCTCGGCGCCCGGGACGCGTCCTTCGCCGCCCGTGTCCTCAGTGGACTGCGGAAGGCGAGCCGGGCGTACGGCGTGCCGGTGCTCGGCGGGCACACGCAGTTCGGCGTCCCGGCTTCGCTGTCGGTGACGGCGCTGGGCCGGACCACCGACCCGGTCCCCGGCGGCGGCGGACAGCCCGGGCAGCGCGTCTGGCTCACCGCCGACCTCGGCGGCGGCTGGCGGCCCGGGTACACCGGCCGCCAATGGGACTCGACGAGCTTCCGCCGCACGCCCGAGCTGCGCGAACTGCTCGGCTCCGTGGCGAAGGCGAGACCGGCCGCGGCCAAGGACGTCTCGATGGCCGGGATCGCGGGCACGCTCGGCATGCTCGCCGAGGCGTCCGGCTGCGGCGCGGTGCTCGACGTCGAAAAGGTGCCACGGCCGCGGGGAGCGTCTACCGGGGACTGGCTGACCTGCTTCCCGGGCTTCGCGATGCTGACCACCGGCGCCCCGGCTCCCGCCGGGCCCGCGGTCACCGCGGCCTGCGGCGAGCTGGTCGCGGGCACCGGCGTCACGCTGCGCTGGCCCGACGGCGAATCGACGACCGCCATCGACGGCGGCGTCACCGGATTGGGGAACTCATGACGACACTGAGGATGGCCGCGGTCGCCGCGCCGTTCGACCGCGACCTCGAAGCCGACTTCGCCCGCATCGAGAAGCTGATCGGTGAGGCGAAGGCCGAAGGCGTCCGGCTGCTGGCCCTGCCCGAGGCGGCGCTCGGCGGCTACCTGGCCAACCTCGGCGGTGGTGCCGAGGGCCCGCCCGCGCTGGCGGCCGACGGCCCGGAGCTGAAGCGGCTGGCCGCGCTGGCCGGCGACCTGGTGGTCACGGCGGGGTACTGCGAACTCGCCGGCGGCCGCCGCTACAACTCCGCGGTGTGCGTCACCGGCGACGGCGTCCTCGGCCACCACCGCAAGGTCCACCAGCCCCTCGCGGAGAACGCCAGCTACGGCGCGGGGCGGGAGTTCGCCGCGTTCGACACGCCGGCCGGGCGGCTGGGCATGCTGATCTGCTACGACAAGGCATTCCCGGAGTCGGCGCGGGCACTGGCCCTCGACGGCGCCGAAATCGTCGTCTGCATGAGCGCCTGGCCCGGCAGCCGGACGAACCCGGCCGCCGATCTCACCGAAGACCGCTGGAAGCGCCGGTTCGACCTGTTCGACCGGGCCCGCGCGCTGGAGAACCAGATCGTCTGGCTCTCGGCCAACCAGTCCGGCACCTTCGGCGACCTGCGGTTCGTCGCGAGCGCCAAGGTCGTCGACCCGGGCGGCGAGGTCCTCGCCGACACCGGCGTCGCGGAGGGGATGGCGATCGCCGAGATCGATGTCCAAGCGGCGCTGGCCACCGCCCGGCGGTCCATGGGACACCTGGCGGACAGACGGCCCGACGCCTACCCGGTTAGTGTCCCGTGAATGGGGCAGACCCGGATCGCCGCCGTTGCCGCGCACTTCGGCCGCGACCTCGACTTCGACCTGCAGCGCATCGCGACGCTGATCGACCACGCGCGCTCGTCCGGCGCCGCGCTGCTGGTGCTGCCGGACGCGGCCCTCGGCGGCTACCTCGCCGACCTGCGCCACCCGGACCCGGACGCGCTGCCCCCGGCGCTCGACCCCGACTGCGCGGAGCTCAAGACGATCGCGTCGCTGGCGGGGGAGATGGTCGTCTGCGTGGGCTATTGCGAGGCCGACGGGCCGCGGCGCTACAACTCCGCGGTGTGCGTCACCGGTGACGGCGTGCTCGGCCGGCACCGCAAGGTCCACCAGCCGCCGGGGGAGAGCGTCGCCTACGAGCCGGGTGACCGCTTCGCCGCGTTCGACACCCCGGTCGGGCGGCTGGGCATGCTGATCGACTACGACAAGACGTTCCCCGAGTCGGCCCGCTCCCTCGCGGTCGACGGTGCCGAGATCGTCGCCTGCCTGAGCGCGTGGCCGACCAGCATCACCAACCGCGCGCCGCGGATGGCGCAGGACCGCCAGTCCCGCCTGTTCGACCTCTACGACCAGGCTCGGGCGGCGGAGAACCAGGTCGTGCTCGTCTCGTCCAACCAGACCGGCGCGATGGGCGGGATGCGGTTCCTCGGCCAGGCGAAGGTCGTCGGACCCGGCGGCGAGATCCTCGCCCGCACCTGGTCGAAGGCCGGGATCGCGGTGGCCGAGCTGGACGTCGAGCAGGAACTCGCGAACGCCCGGCGCGTGCTGCACCACCTGGGGGAACGGAAACCGTCGGTGTACCGGGAGGCCTGATGCGTATCGCCCTGCTGAGCTACTCGACCAAGCCCCGCGGCGGGGTCGTGCACACGCTCGCCCTCGCCGAGGCGCTGGCGGAACTCGGCGAGGACGTCACCGTGTGGACACTCGGGCGCGGCGGCGACGCGGGGTTCTACCGGCCGGTCGACCCGCGGGTGCGGCTGGCGATCGTCCCGTTCCCCGACGTCCCGGACGAGTCCGTCGGCGAGCGGATCCTGCGGTCCATCGCCGTGCTGCGTGCCGCGTTCACCCCGGACGCCTACGACATCGTGCACGCGCAGGACTGCATCAGCGCGAACGCCGTCGACGCGTGCGTCCGCACGATCCACCACCTCGACACCTTCACCACGCCGGAGCTGGCGGCCTGCCACGAGCGCGCGATCGTCCGGCCGTACGCGCACATCTGCGTGTCGGCGTCGGTCGCCACCGAGGTCCGCGACGGCTGGGGAATCGAGGCGGCGGTGATCCCCAACGGCGTCGACTACGAGCGTTTCGCGACCGCGCCGCGTACTTCTTCGCGGGGGCGGTACGTGCTCGCCGTCGGCGGGATCGAGCCGCGGAAGGGGTCGCTGGACCTGCTGGAGGCGTACGCGCTGCTGGCCGAATCGGACCTCCGCCTGCTGATCGCGGGCGGTGAAACGCTCTTCGACTACCGCGACTACCGGACGCGCTGGGAGAAACGCGCCGCCGAGCTGGGCGTCTCGCCGGTCGTGCTGGGCCCGGTCGCCCACGACGAGCTGCCGTCGCTCGTGGCTTCGGCGGCGGTGTTCGCCTTTCCGTCCACCAAGGAGGGCTTCGGGCTGGCCGCGATGGAGGCCCTCGCCGCGGGCGTCCCGGTGGTGACCCGTGACCTGCCCGTGCTGAGGGAGGTCTTCGGCGGGGCCGCGCGGTTCGCTGCCGACCCGCCCGGCTTCGCGCGCGAGCTGCGACGCGCGCTCGACGGCGCCGATCCCGCGCCGGGGCGGGCATTGGCCCGGCGCTACACGTGGGCCGCGGCCGCCGGAGCCCACCGGGATTTCTACCGGAGCCTGACCGCCCTCAAGCCGGCGACCCTTCCGGACCGGACGCCAGGGCTCCGGCAAAGTCGTGCGTGGTCTGACCGGGGGCGCGGGTCGTCATGAACGGGTCGTTCATGACGTCTGGCGAGGTGAACGACTCGTTCATGACGTGCGGGCGGTGGCCGATGTGGCTGCTGGGTCTGGTGTTCTGGTCCTGGACGCACCCAACGCCACATTGAGGTTTTCTCAGTAGCGGTGTGGTTCCGCGAATAGGCGTGGGGCCCCTGGTAGGACTGGATTTGCGAAGATCAAGTCCGAGGTTCCAGAGGCCCCACGTGATCAATTATGGCGCCACCCTCGACGTGGCGCGCGAGCTGGTCTGGTTCGTTGCCCGTGTCCTGCAGACCGAGCGGCTGCGGCGCGGCACCCGCCGCGGCCGGCGCGCCCTGACCCCCTACCGGCACGCGGTCCTGGCGCTGCGCTGGTTCCGCGACGCCACCCCCGTGCACCGGCTGGCCACCGACCACCACATCAGCACCGCCACCGCCTACCGCTACCTGCACGAAGCCATCACCGCCCTCGCCGCCCAAGCCCCGGACCTGCACCAAGTCCTGGCCGACCGCCGCGCCCGGGGTGACACCCACGTGATCCTCGACGGCAGCCTCATCTCCTGCGACCGGGTCGCGGCGACCACGACCAAAACCAAAGGCAAGAACCGCGGCCGGACCGTGCACCTGTGGTACTCGGGCAAACACCGAGCCTTCGGCGGAAACATCCAGTTCCTGGCCAGCGCCGACGGATTCCCGCTGTGGGTCTCCCCGGTGCTGCCCGGCTCCCGCAACGACCTCTCCGCCGCCCGCGACCTCGACATCATCGGCGCGTTAACCGCCGCCGCAGCCCACGGCCTGCCCACCCTGGCCGACAAGGCCTACCACTCCGCCGGCATCGGCATCTACACCCCGGTCAAGAAAGCCGCCGGCCAACCACCCCTCCACCTCCGCCAACGGGTCTACAACCAGCTGCAATCCCGAGCCCGCGCCCTCGGCGAACGCGCCATGGCCATCCTCAAAACCCGCTGGTCAGCCCTACACCGCATCAGCCTCTGCCCACACCGCATCGGCACCATCGTCCAAGCAGCCCTCGTCCTCACCCACCACGAACACCACGGACGCTACTGAGAAAACCTCATTGGGGCGCATCCGCCGGCTGCCTGACATTGCCGGAGCCTTGGGAGGACGCCAGGGCTCCGGCAAGTCGCGTTGGTGCAGCCCGCAGCGTTGCCCCATCGTCTTGAATGACTCATTCAGGACCTCCGAAGACCTGAATGAGTCATTCAAGACGTGGGGCGAGCGGATCATCGACGGCAGGGTGGCCCGGCCGCGTGACTTTGCCGGGACCCCGGCCGTGATGTCGTGAACGACTCGTTCAGGTCGTCTGGTGAGGTGAACGACCCGTTCATGACGTGCGGGCAGCCGGATCGGCCATGCTGATCCGACTTTGCCGGAGCGCTGGGACCGGATGCCGTGAGCGGGCGGTTCACGAATTGTCGGTCAGCGTGTCGAAAGCCAGGCCGCTGGTGCGTTCGCCGCGGCCGGTTTCCCGCTGGGTGCTGAGCCAGACCGCCACCCGGCCGGAGCGGGTTCTGGTGCGGTTGTAGGCCGCTGTCAGGCGGGTGCCCGTCCGGGGGACCTCCTCCTCGTTGATGTAGTACGCCTGACGCGCGTCGAAGCCTTCGCGCAGCATCGCCGTCCGGGGGCGGACCGGGGCCGCGTCGACCTCGCTGGGCATCGCGGCCCGGCGCAGCTGCACCGACCGGTTGTCGCCCGGGACGTGGACCGGGATGAACGGGATCCAGTTCTCCGGGACCGACGTCATCAGCTCGTACGCCAGCGGTGCCCGGGGATCGTCCTGGACCGGCGGGGTGTGCCCGCGGCGGCGGAACGCCAAGGTCTCGGACGCGGCCTCCGCGCCGGAGCGCGGTTCGCCGGTGGCCAGCCGGACCGTCTTTTCGATGCCCCAGACCATGTTGGCGCTCTCGTCGCGGACCAGCTCGGCCGCCTCCAGCGCCGGGCCGGTGGCCACCTTCGGGGTGCCGGGCGGCAGGAGCAGGCCGGGGTCGTCGCCGAGGGTGTACATCTGCCACTGCGGCGTGCCGGTCGGGGTGATCCAGCGGCGTTCGCCGAAGACGTCGGTGACGGCCAGGCCCTGGACCGACGCGAAGGTCCCGGCCGGGACGTCGCACGGCAGCAGGTACCAGTCGTTGCTGTACACCAGCGCGAACTCGAGGAAGATCAGCCGGGCCAGGTCGGTGCTGTCCGGGGTCACCGCGGCGAAGTTGGTCTTGCCGTCCTCCACCGCCCACCACCGGGGCAGCGGCATGCCGGAGAACCGGACCGGCGCCGGGAACACCGTGCGGTTCAGCGCCGCCGGCGCGGTGCCCGCGCCGCCCAGCGAGCCGTCGCCGGTGGAGAACGCGTGCCAGTCGAGTTCGCCGCCCGGGTATTCGGGCGCGGTCAGCACCTGCTCGCCCGCAGGGGTCGGCGCCGCCACCGAGAACCGGTGCTCGAGGCGGCGCGGGTCCCACGCGCCCGCGCCGTCCGGCTGGTCGATGAGCTGGTCGAACCAGCCGGTGAGCCGGGGGCCGAGCGCGTCGAGCGCGTCACGATCTTTCTTGACCAGGCCGGCGATCCCGTCGGACGCCTTCCCGCCGCCCTTGACATGCTGGTACAGCAGGTAGCCGTCCATCCGACGGCCGGCGACCGCCTGCAGGCCGGCCCACACCTCCGGGTGCGCCACCTGCTGGACGTCGGAAGCCGGGTCCGGCAGCGCGATCGGGTACCGGTCGACGTAGTGCGCCAGGACGTCCCGCCGGTGCTGCACCGATGTCCGGCCGACCAGTTTCAGCCAGCGGCGGCCGAACGCGAGCCGCAGGTCGAACGAAATCGGTTCGTCGCCGAAGGAGAACGGCAGCGGCCGGCGTTCCACGACCGTCTCCAGTGGACGGTCGGCCGGCAGCGGGCCCGGGGTGCCGCCCGGGTCCGGCCGGAACCGCGTCAGCGGGCTCGCCACCACGGAGTACGTCGCGGTCACCGGGGAACCGCCGTCGGTGGCCCGGAACTCGCCGAGCTGCCACTGCCTCGCCAGCAGCCACAACGGGTCCCGCACCTCGGCCCGCAGCGCCCGCGCGAAGTCGGTGGTGCGCGGCCGGCCCTCGAGGCGGTTCCACACGCCGACGGTGGGGAACTCGCGGCGGGACAGCGCCCCGGCCAGGTCGGTGATGGGCTCAGTCATGGTCTGCCTTCCAGCGCGTGGTGGCGGTCGCCAGGTCGGTGCTGATCGTGATGGGCCGCCGCGTCGCGGACAGCACGGTCGCCGGGAGCAGCTGCGCGTACCCGGTGCCGTCGAGCTGGGCCGGCTCGACCAGCCGGGTGCGGGCCAGGTCGAACGTCTCGGTCACCGCCGCGACCAGGTCGGCGGTCTGCCACGTCCCGGTGCGGACCGGGGGCACGACCAGCAGCATGCTCTGCGGCGGCTCGGAGTCCGGGCTGTCGGCGTGCACCGCGATCCCCGTGGTCTCCCGGTCGGCGGGCAGGACCTCGGTCCACTCGTCGAACAGCAGCCCGCACGACGGCCCGTCGCCGCGGGACGGCTCGTCGGCGTAGTGCGCGGTGAACAGGAGGCGGTCCTCGTCGACCGTCGCGCCCGCGGCCAGCTCCATGGCCAGCCAGTGGTCGTCCGCCCGGAACGGCAGCTGGACGGGGTGCAGCACCGGCCCGTCGTCGCCGGGGTCGTCGCCGAGCAGGCCGTCGCGATCGCGCAGCGCGTCGCTCAGCAGCACCACCCGCTCCCACAGGCGGGGCATCTCCCGGACCCGGGCGACGCCGTGCAGCCAGTCGTCCACCGGGAAGTCCCGGAGCACGGGGGCCTGGGTCAGGTGCCGCACCAGGTCGTCGCTGTCGTCGAACGCGTCGTGCAGGCCGTCGCCGAGGTCGTCCGGGAGCGTGTACTCGGGCACCACGAGGACGTCCTCGCCGAGCAGGGCCCGCAGCGCGTCGAGCGTCGCCCGTGCCTCGTCCGGATCGGTGCGGGCCGCGTCCGCTTCCGCGAGCGCGGCGGCCGAGGCGGTCATCCGCGCGGCGACCTCCGCCGCGAGCGCGCGGGCCCGCGAGAGCAGCTCGGCGCCGAACGCGACCACCTGGTCGAGCACCGGGTTCAGGTCCAGCCCGACCGGGTCCACATCGGACAGCGGAAGCAGGTCGCCGACCTCGTCCAGCAGGCCGCTGAGCGTGGTCCGGCTCGTGCCGGCGACCTCCCGCAGGTCGTCGATCCGGCCGGCGAGGTCGTTGCGGGCCCGGCGCAGGTCACCGCGGAAGCCGCTGGGGCGGTCCGGCGGGTCGGGATCCGGCGTGGTCCGGAGCAGCCGTTCGGCCGCCCGCAGCTGCCGGAAGCGTTCGGCGTCCGGCGTGGTGTTCGGCAGCAGGTCGTACAGCGCGAGCAGCGTGTCGGCTTCGGTGAGCGCCCGGGCCAGCCGGTCGGCGGTCGCCGCGACGTCGGCCAGCACGCCGGTGAACACCCCGCGCCGCCACGCGGTCAGCTCGCCCCAGCCGCTGCGCAGCATGCCGAACCCGCCCGCCGTGGTCGCCAGCCCGCCGTAGCGGGTGAGGAGCGTGTCGATGTCCTCGGCGATGTCGTGGCGCCGGGGGACGGCCGGGGCCGGCGGGTAGAGCCGTTCCAGGTCGCGGATGTAGTCGGCCACGTCGTCGGCGAGATCGTCGAGCGCGTCGCGGACCGCGTCGGGACGTTGCCGCGACACGGAAATGGTGTCGTCGAGCGACCGGTCCACGGTGACCGGCCCGGCCGGCGGCACCAGGTCCGTCGGCGTGAGCGGCCGGGCCGTGGTCAGCAGCGTCCGCAGGGCGGCGATCAGCGGGGACAGCTCGAAGAACGTGATCGTGTCGTCGTCCGCGGAGCGTTCGGTGTAGCGGATCGACGGCACGGCGTCCGGGCGCGGGTGGAACCGGTCCACGACGGCGCCGATGATCCGGTCGTCGAGGTCGGTCCGGCTTGCGTCCCCGACCGGCCGCACCAGCCACAGCAGGTCGATCGGGGAGAGGTCCAGGTCGTCCTGGGTGATCTCCTCGCGGCGCTCGTGCCCGTTCACCGGGTCGGTCCACCGGACGACCGCGGCGACCGACCGCGCGGGCGGGAACAGCGACGGCAGCCAGTCGTCCACCGCCGGCTCGGCCTTCGCGCGCGGGCTCGCCCCGCCGTTCGGGTGCAGGCCGGTCCGCAGGCGCAGGCCGAACCGGTGCGTGAGCGTGGTTCCGCCGCGCGGGGTCCGGATGACGGCGGGGTCGGGCGGCAGGCCGTCCTTGGCGTACGCGTCGAGGGTCGCGGACGCGCGTTCCGGGTTGCCGCCCAGTGCCTGGTGGGTCGCCTCGGCGACGGCGAGGTCGGCGACGGCGTCGTTGGCGTCGAGCAGCCGTTCGGCCTCCTCGCCGATCGCCTGTGCCTGCGCCGGCGAGGCTTCCGGGAGCCCGTCGAGGTCGAAGGGGTAGCGCCGTGACACGTCGTTGCGGCTCAGGTGCCGCGCGAGCGCGAGACCGTCGACGACGTTGCGGGCCTCCACCTGCCCGATCTCGTCCGGGGCGGCGCCCGCGGTCTGCGGGATCTTGGCCGCCCGCAACGGGAACTTCAGGCGCAGGCCCGCGATGAACTCGTCCACTTCGGCTTCGGCGTCCCGGTCGTGCAGGCCGCGCTCGAACCGGTAGCCGAGCAGCGCCCCGAGCGACTGGCCCTGGCGCATTCCGTCCAAGATGGACAGTGCGACCCGGACCCGGGCGGAGCTGAGGTCGACCGCGAACGGATCGGCGTTCCCCGGTGTCTCGTTCGCGACGTGGCCGGCGCGCAGCACCGCGGCCGTGCGGGCGTGGCTGAGGGAGGGTGCGTGCGCGAAACCCTTGTTTTCCGGGTCGTGCAGCAAGGGCTTGGTACCGGCAAAGACGGTCGCCAGCGGGCCGCTCAGCGTGACCGGCTCGAGGTTCGCCGCGTGCGGCCGGACGTTCTCGAGGAAGCCGTACGCGCCGAGGTGCAGCCCGGGCTTGGCCGTGCCGTCCGGGGCGAACCGCAGCTCGGTGAGCCGTTCGTTCGCGAGGCCGAGCCGCCACGCGTCGAGCCGGTAGGTGGCCAGGTCGAGGTGCTCGGCCAGGACCCGCTCCAGCTTCGCGGTCGGCAACGTCTTGAGCACGTCGAGCGAGCGCGCCTGCTCGTCGAGCGCGGCGGTCGGCCCCGACGACGACAGCGCGCCCGGGATGAAGTCCACCAGCAGCTGGTCGGCGTGCCCGGTGACGGGCGGGTTCGGCGAGTACAGCAGCCGGAAACGGCTCTCGCTCGCCGGATCCTCGTCCGGTCCGGGCAGCCGGACGTGGATGAACGGCGGGTCGACGGGCGGGCCGGCCGGGACGCCGGCGGCGGCCGTGAGCGCGCGGGCCGCGTCGTCCCAGCCGAGCAGCAAAGCGTGGCGCAGCAACAGGTACAGCAGCGCCGCGGGCCGCGCGTCCTCGGCGAAACCCGACTCCAGCCGGATGCCGTTCAGGTCCGTGCGGGCCAGGCCGGCCAGCCAGCTCAGGTAGTCCCGGCCGTCGGTCGTGTATGGCCGGATCGGGTCGGTCTCCGACAGCGGCCGGTCGTCGACCAGCGGCGCCAGCAGCGGTTGCTGGAAGTCGGTGAACAGCCGGCGCAGCAGGTCCGGGTCCTGGCCCGCGCCGAACCGGCCGAGCAGCTCCCGCACCGGGCCGGGCAGTCCCAGTGCCTCCACTGTGGACGGCACGGTGGCACCGAGCCCGCCGAGGTTCTCCCGGTTGAAAAGGTCTTCGACGCTCTGGGCGTACCGCTGGTGGTGTTCGGCCGAGGTCGGGTGCAGGGCGAGGAGGTCGAGCAGGTGCTGGTGCGCGTCGTCGGCCGCCCCGCCGAGGTGCGGGACCTGCTCGGCGGCCGTCGCCCAGTCGAGGCCCGCTTCGGTCAGCACCCGGTTGAGCGCACGGCGGTGCGTGGCCGTGGCCGGGAAGGCGAGGCGGGAGAACGCGGTCGTCGGCAGGATCCCGTACGGCTGCCGCCCGATCTTGACCGCGGGGAGCGGGCCGCGCCCGGACACGTACTTCAGGAAGAAGTCCCGCGTCGCGGTGACCGCGGCCGGGCCGAGCAGCGGGTGCAGCGCCGTCTGCAGGAAGTAGCCCCAGGTCGCCGGCCACAGCGCGGTGTTCGCCGCGCGCGCGTCACGGACGTCCGTGCTGTTCGCGTTCGGCATCCCGGCCAGCACGCCCGTGCCGATGCCGAGCAGGTCGGCGAGCTGCTGCCCGTCGGTCCGGGTCGTCCAGTCCGCGGCCGCCGCGGCCGGAGCCGCTGTGCCGGCGCGCACGGAGTCCGCCTCGGCCTCGGCGGGCCGGCCGGCGTCGGCCGCCTCCGAGTTGTTCGTCGGAGTTCCCTGCGGCAGCAGGGAAAACCCGTCCGGGCCACGCAGCTGCCGGGTGATCAGGTCGGCGAGGGCCGTCGCCGACTGGGCCGGGGTGGCCTGTTCTCGCAACCCGAGCACGACGAGCCGCTCGAGACCGTCGCGGATCTCGTCGGTCAGCGGGATCCGCATGCCCATCCCGACGGCGACCGCGCGGTCGAAGTCGACGAGCCAGCGCAGGTCGTCCGGGACGTGCAGCACGCCGGTCTGCTCGTTCACGCTGATCTGGTCCACCGCGGCCGGGTCCGGGCTCACCGCCAGGGTGGCCGGCACGGCCGCGCCGGTCACCGACACCACCTGCCGCCCGCCGGTGAAGCCGAGCACCTGGAACTTGTCCGGCAGCAGCCGCGCCCGCGCGCCCTGCGTCCACGCGGCGGTCGCGACGGTGCCCGTCGCGGGCGCGGGCAGGACGAGGAACGCGACCACCACCGGTTCGGGGGTCGAGTTCGCCGGCGGCGGTGTCGCGGCCGCGGCGTCCACCCCGGCCGGACGGCGGGCACGGATCCCGGCGGCGCGGCCGGCGTTCTTCACGGCGTTGTCGAGCGCGGCGTCGGCCTGGCGCAGCAGCGTGCGGTCGCCGTGCGCCCGCCACACCGCCGTCCAGTACGCGACCGACGGCGCCCGGTCGTTCGCGGCCACCGCCGTCGCGGTGCGGATGACGAGCACCACGGTGCCGGCCGCCACGCCGGCGGGTTCGTCGGCCGGGTTGGCCGGGACCCGGGTGCGCAGCAGCCAGTCCGCCCGGCCGGGTGGCACCCGCGCCGCCAGTTCCTGCCACGCCGCCCGCAGCGGCGCCTCCCGGCCGCCGGCGGCCCAGCGGGCCGTCCAGTACGCGTCGAGCGCCGCGATCTCGGCGTCGGCGGGTTTCGGCTCGGACTTGTCGACCGCCCACTCGTCCGGGAAGACCCGGACCAGCAGTTCCGTCGGGGTGAACCGGGTCTCGACGCGGACCGGGGCGAGCAGCACCGGGAAGTCGTCACTGAGCGCGGTCATCGGGGCACCATCTCCTTGGCGTGCACGGCGACCATGACCGGCACCTGGAACAGCAGGTAGGCGAGGTCGGCGGAGGACAGCCCCGCGGACCAGGGCGGCAGGTTCTCGTCTTCGGCGCGCTGATCGGCTTTTTCGGCGTCGTCATCGGATCCGTCGAACCCGCCCAGCGCCACCGTGACGGCCGGGTCGAGCACGAGGAAGCCGCGGCCGGCGGGGTCCACATCGGACCAGGTGAGGTCGTTCCACACCTCGACGGGCCCCGGCGGGCCGTCGTCGACGCCGAACCTCGGGTCGCCGGGACGTTCCTTCAGCACGAAGAACCAGCCGGCGTCGTCCGGACCGCCGACCGCCCGTTCGGCGGTCAGGTCGAATCCGAGCAGGTAGATGTCCGGGCCGGCGGTGGCTTCGTAGCGCGGCAGCTGGATGTCCGCCGCGGACGGCGGTTCGACCAGCCGTCGCGGCTTCGTCTTGTCGGGAAGCCCGTCCGGGCCGGGCGGCCACTCCGCCCGCTGCGCGTAGACGGCGGTCGTCGGGTACTTGCGCAGCAGGTCGCCGCGCACGACGAAGACGAGGTCGCCGCGCCGGTGGGCGTTGTCGCCCAGCCGGGTGGCCGTCGACCACTCGTGCATCGGCGGGATGTCCCCGGCGGGCGAGAGCGCGTCCCAGAACTGGCGGAACGGCGTCCCGCGCTGGTCGGTCGGGAACTCGCGCCACAGCAGCTCGCGGGCCATCTCGTGGTTGAGCCCGGCGAGGTAGGACTCGATGAACTCGTAGTTGTTTTCCAGCAGCGTCAGCGAGTTCGGTGGCAGCAGGCCCAGGTTCGGCACGAACGCGTCCAGGGAGACGTCCAGCAGCGACCGGAACATCGGGACGTCGAACACCGGGTACGCCATGGCTTCGGTGAACTGCTCGGCGAACGGGCGCAACCGCTCGGGCAGGCTCACCACGCCGTCGAGCAGCGCCCGCGGCACGGTGTCGTCGGACCGCAGCCCGGCGAGGGTGTCGGTGGTCGTGCCGGCCAGGTTCAGCGCGGGCGGCTCGGGCGTCTCGCCCACCGCCCGGCCGGCGTCGAACCCCTGGTGCAGCTCGCGAAGCGCGGCCTTGAACCGCTGCGCCTCGGCGCTGTCCGTCGTGCCGGGGTGCGGCACGACGGGGTCGCCGGGCGCCCGCAGCACGAAGTCGGGACTGAGCGGCAGGACGCCGACCGGGTCGGCGTCCGGTGGCCGCTCGGGGTGCAGGACGGCGGTCACGTCCCGCGGCGTGACGAGCGCGCCCGGCGTGACCTTGACCGGCGCGGCCGCCACCGGGGCCACCGGATCGTCCATTCTGGACAGCAGGCCGTCCGGGCGGCGGCCTTCGGGGAAGTCCAGCGTCTTGACGAGCCGGGCGCCGGGCCGGATGATCCGCCGCATCCCGGGCGAAACCGGTGCCGCGGCCACCCGGCTCGACGCGACCCGGAACCCGACGGCGACCGTGTCGGCGGTGCTCGCGACCAGCCCGGCCGTGCCGCCGTCCGCCGACGTCGTCGTCACGCGGGGGTGAGCGGGCGCGGTCAGGGTGAGCGCCCGGCCGGACCGCTCCGGCGACGCGGCGAGGGCGCGCAAACCCGTCCCGGCCGGCGGGTCCACGTGCTTGGTCTGCAGCACGTGGCCGACCTCGCGGGCCAGCTGGGCGGCGCGGATCCGGCCGTTGGCCACGAGCACGTCGCCGACCTGGGCCCAGGCGGCCGCCATCAGCTCTTCCTCGCGGTCGCGCACGACCTGCGCGCCGAGGTTGGCCGCGACCCGGAACCTCGGGTCGAGGTTCAGCCGGTGCACCCAGTTGTGGCTCAGCTCCGGGGAAACCGGGTGGCCGTCTTCGTCGTCCAGCAGCCGGGACGTCAGCGCATGCCAGCGCCCGTAGAGCGGCGGCGTGATGATCGGGTCGGGTCCGGGGGCCAGACCGGCGGCCGCGTGGGCCTCGCCCGGGGACCGGCGCTGGTAGTCGTCGGCCAGGTCGATCAGGGCGGCGAGGTCCTGCTGGAAGGGGCGCGGGTAGGGCGGCCGGTCCGGGTCGCCGGAGAAGTTGTCCCAGTCGTCCGCGGGGTCGGTGACGTTCGGGACGCGCAGGGCGCCACCCAACGGCAGCACGCCGTTCTGCTCTTCGATGCCGCGGACGTCGAAGCCGGGCGAGCGGTGCGCGTCGATCGGCCGCCTGCCGACCGACGCGTCGGCCTTGCGCGGGGTGAGCAGGCGCACGAGGAACTCGAAGTCGCCGGCGGTGCCGGTGCGGAACGCCCAGCGGTGGTAGTACGGCAGCCGGTTTTCGGCCGGGCGGTTCGGGTAGTGCGGGCCCCACGCGGCGTACAGGGCGCCGGGCGAAGCCGCCGGGTCGAAGCCGAGCCCGGCGAGCCTGCCGGTTTCGAAGGCCGGCACCAGGAACGCCTCGTACGCGGTGTCCGGCCCGAGGTGGCGCGGGCAGACCAGCCGCGAGCAGGCGCTGTCCGGGTTGGCCCGCAGCACTTCTTCCAGCGCGGCGAGGGCGTCTCCGGTGCTGTCACTGGCGACCGGATCGGTGAGCGAGCCGTCGACGTGGACGTGCGCCCACGCGCCGAGCTGGTCCGGCGGCGGCAGCGTGCCCGCCGGGTCGGCCACGTCGATCGCGGGAAGCGGGCCGGTGCCCGGCGCGTCGGTGAACTCGGTGCCGGTCGCCAGGACCACCAGCGCGAGCCACGGCGCGAGCCGTTGCGTCGCCGGGCCGGACGGCGCCGGGCTGTAGCGCCACGGGAAGTCCTCCTCGGAGAACTCGATGTGGGCCAGGAAGTTGGGCTCCACGCCCGCGACCCCGGGCCGCGGCTCGACCCGGGAGATCGCCCGCGGGTCCACCCCGATGACGTCTCCCGGCCCGTACAGCTGGACGTTCTTCGTGACGGGCGTGGAACTCGCGTCACCGGACACGAGCAGTTCGACGGGCACGCTCGCCCGCTGTGCCGTGCCGGGGTCGGTGCCGACGCGGGCGCTGATGCCGGCCCGCAGCCACGGCAGGAACGTGTAGGCGTTGGTGGTCACGGTGTTTCCCCGGAAACCTCGGCGGTCGCGATCAATTCCGTGACGCCGGGGTCGGCGGCGGCCAGGCCGGACCGGGCGACCCCGCCCGCGACCAGGATCCGGCCGTCCGCCAGCGCCAGCGCGCCGAACGACCAGCGCCCGTCCCGCAGCCCGGGCGCGGTCGTCCACTTGTCCTTGCCCGCGTCGTAGACGAGCGCGCTGCGGAAGCCGGACTCGTCGCGGTCGCCCGGCGCGCCGCCGACCACCAGCAGCTGGTCGTCCGGCAGCGCCACGGCGCGGTGGAACGCCCGGCCCGAGGGCATGGGCTCCTTTTCCGTCCACGTGCCGGCGCCCGGGTCGAACCGCTCGACGGTCCGCTGGCTGAACGGGTCGAACGGCGTCGTGCCCGGCGAACCGGGCGCGGTGCCACCGGTGACCAGCACGGCACCGCCGGACAGCAGGGTCGCCCGGTGGTGGCGCCGGCCGTGCCGGAGGCTGCCGGTCGTCGTCCACTTGTCGTGCCCGGGGTCGTACAGCTCGCAGAACGCGAGCGCCGGGTCGTCGGCGGCGCCGACCGGGGCGACCCCGCCGACGACCAGGACGAGCCCGTTCGCGAGCCGGACCGCGGTGTGGGCGGTCCGCGCGTCGGTCATCGCCGGCGCGGGGTGCCAGGCGGGGTGGTCCGGGTCGGGGTCGAACCGCTCGGCGGACCGCAGGGCGGTCGTGCCGTCGCCGGCGCGGGCCGTGCTGCCGCCGGTGACCAGGACGGTCCCGTCGTCGAGCAGCGTGGCGGTGTGCCCCCAGCGCGCCGTCTCCAGCGACGCGGTCGGGGTCCACGAGCCCGTTCCGGGGTCGAACAGCTCGGCCGAAGGGAGGCCGGTCGAGCCGTTGAGCCCGCCGACCGCGAGGACCTTGCCGTTCGCGAGGCGGGTGAGCGTGTGCAGCCGCCGCGGCGTGTGCAGGCCGCCGGCCGCCGGGCGCCACTGGGTGTGCGCGGTGTCGAAGACGGCGGTGTCCGGGACCGAGGCCCCGCCGGCGTCCGCGCCGCCGGCCACGAGGACGTCCCCGCCGGCGAGGAGTACGGGCCCGTCGTGCTGGCCGTACCAGGCGGCCGGGGCGGGCAGGGTGCCGGCGGGCGTCCACGTCCCGACGGGTGTCACGGTTGGCGCGGCCATGGCTGGATTTCCTTTGCTGGTCAAGGGATGAGCACCTCGCCGGGGCCGGCGCCCGCGGCGAGGAGCACGCGGTCGTCGGGGAGTTCGGTCATCGCGTGGGCGCTGCGGCCGGTGAGCAGGCCGCCGAGCGGGGACCACGCGTCCGCGACGGGGTCGAAGGTGAGTACCGACCGGTAGCCCGCGGTGCGTTCCGGTGCGCCGGTACCGCCGGTCACGAGCACGGTGCCCGACCGCAGCGTGAGCGCGCGGTGCCTACTGCGGCCGCCGCCCGGCATGGACGGCCCGGCCTGCCAACCGCCGGTCTTGGGGTCGTACAGCTCGACGGTCGCGAGGCTGTGCGGGTCCAGCGTGCGGTCGGGCGCGAGGACCGGGTCGCCGCCGGTGACCAGGACGCGGTGGTCCGGCAGGAGCACGGCCTGGTGCCCCGCGCGGGGCTGGTGGAGCGTGCCGGTCGGCGTCCATTCCTGAGTGGCCGGGTCGTAGAGCTCGCAGTACGCGAGGGGAGCGGCCCCGCCGTCGCCGGTCGGGAGCGCGCCGCCGACGACCAGGACCCGCCCGTCGTTCAGCAGCACGGCCTGGTGGTCCGCGCGGGCGTCGGTCATCGGAGCCGTCGCGGTCCACGTCCCGGTCTTCGGGTCGTACACCTCGGCGGTGGTGAGCGCGCCGCGGCCACCGGCCACCAGCACGCGGCCGTCCGCCAGCCGCGTCGCCGAGTGGCCGTGGCGGACGGCGGTCATCGACGACGTCGGCGTCCAGCGGCGGCCCGCCGGGTCGAACAGCTCCGCGGACGCGGTTTCCGCGCCGCCCGCGACCAGCACCCGGCCGTCGAGCAGGGCCGTGGTCGTGTGCTGCTGCCGGGGCTTCGCCAGCGCCGGGCCGGCCGCCCACGAGTCCCCGGCCGGATCGAACAACGCGGTCGCGGCGACCGGCGCACCCGAATCGTCGGTACCGCCCGCGATCAGCACCGCGCCGCTGGGCAGCGCGGCCATGTCCACAGTGGACACCGGCGTCGGCAGGGTGCCGGCGGGGGACCACGTGCCGGGCACGCCCGGCGTGATGGCCGCTTCGGCCGCCGGGATCACGTGCAGCCGGCCGGCCAGTGCCGGGTCGTCGGCGACGAACCCGGCGAGCGCGTCTTCGGCCGTGGCGCGGCTGCGGAACGTCGCCGCCACCCGGGGCCGGCCCGGCTTGCTGCGCGGGAACGCCTGCCGGTTGCTCTTGACGTAGGCCACGACGAACCGCTGCTCGTCGATCCGGACCGTGTCCTGCGCCGCGAACGGCTGCTTCTGCCGGGCCTGCCGCGCGGACAGCGGGGCCCGGCTCGTGCTGGCGCCCTTGCGCAGTTCTTCGAACACCGGCGCGGCGACGCTGTGGAAGCGCTTGACCGGCGGGGCGGCCGCGAACCCGGTCACCGGGGCGTCGTCGCCGATGACGTGCAGTTCGTAGCGGGCCGAGCGGCGGACGACGCGAGCCGTGGCCAGCGCGCCGTCGGCGGCGGTGAGCTCGAGGCCGGCGTCCTGCGTTTCGTAGGAGGGCCGGGACAGCTTCGCGGCGTCCGACATGTCCTGGTACTGGGCCATCGCGAAC
The DNA here is from genome assembly GCF_014873755.1 of Amycolatopsis lexingtonensis. Taxonomy (NCBI): domain Bacteria; kingdom Bacillati; phylum Actinomycetota; class Actinomycetes; order Pseudonocardiales; family Pseudonocardiaceae; genus Amycolatopsis; species Amycolatopsis lexingtonensis. The sequence goes on along the minus strand of NZ_JADBEG010000001.1, from coordinate 5,516,232 downwards.
CGGTCGCCGGTGATCGCGGCCCGCTTGAGCCCGGTGCCGGCCACCGGCTCGACGCTGAACCGCTTCCCGTCGCTCGCGCGCTGCCCGCCGACCCGGTCCACCCGGACGTTCAGCGGCAGCGCCCGCTGGGTGATCACCAGCGTGCCGAGCGGGTGCAGCACCAGGTCGTCCGTGCCGGGCAGCACGCGAAGGCTGACCAGCGACTGCTTCCCGCCCGAAGGCAGCCGGGTTTCCCAGCCCTCCGGCTTGTTCAGCTCGCTCGCCAGCAGGTCGAGCACGGCGATCGGCGGGAGGAAGACGTCCAGCGCCTCGCCCCAGGTCAGGTCGAAGTCCGCGGAGACGGAGAAGAACAGGAACCCGATCGACCCGCGCCCGTGCGCCCGCCACGGCGCCGGCCCTTCGAGGGTGAAGTCGAGGCCGAGGGTGAACACGCCGATGCCGAACACCTTGAGCGAGACGTCGCCGCCGGTGTGCGCGGTGAACCGGAACGGGGAGCGCTGGATCAGCCCGTCGACGCCGAGGTGGCCTTCGACGCGGAACGCGCTGAACCCGAGCCGGACTTCGACGTCGCCGCCGAACTGCACGGTGTTGGGGGTGATCGCGAAGTAGCCGGTCAACCGGACCAGCTGGCCACTGCGGTTCAGCAGCGGCACGGCCAGCCGGTCGGGCACCGGGAAAGGCAGCGGCGGCGGCCGGAACGACGGGTGGAACCCGCCGACGGTGATGATCAGATCGCTGGCGCTGCCCCAGGCGGTCAGCACGCCCATGCCGCCTTCGACGGTCATCCCCATGATCCGGGACCGGAAGAGCTTGGCGAAGAACCACGCCCGCGACTTCGACAGCTCCAGCGCGCCGATGAACTGCGCTTGCAGCAGCAGAAGCGGGTGGTCCGCGGTCGGCAGCGCCGCCCGCACCACACCGAGCACCGCGATGTCGCCGGGGATTTCGACGATCACCCCGAGCGAGACGCTGATCAGCGTCGGCGTTCCCCAGCCGATCTTCACCATCGGGCCGACGAGGAAAGTGCCCTCCTCGACGGGGAAGAACCGGTTGAGGTCGGAGAGGATCCGCGGCGCGTTCGCGACGACGTCCTTCGGGAACGCCACCGACTCGATCGCCCCGTTCGCCACGCCTTCGACGAGCGCCTGCAGGTTCATCCCGCGGTTCAGCCCGATCAGGCCGCCGACGGCGAGCAGCGTGAACCCGGCGCCGAGCTGGATGCCGGCCGGGAACTCCGCGGTGAGCACGACCAGCAGCGAGAAGCCGGGGGAGCCATCGGGACGGCGGGTGGTGATGAGCCCGATGCCCTTGACCGCGAGGAAGTCCGCGAGCTCGAGCTCCACCGCGCCCGCGTACTCGCCGCGTTCGGCGTCGAAGGACAGGAACCCGCCACCGGAGACGCCGTTCGCGCCGATGGTGAGACCGACCCCGGTCGGCGGTTTCCCGGCGAGCTCGATGTCGGCGACGCCGAGGTTGCCGCCTTCGGCCGGAAAAGTGAGCTTGGTGCCGAAACCGGCGCCGACGACCGTCGCGTGCACCGGGCCGAGGAAGACGGACAGGGCCGCCGACGCCTGGGCGGCCAGGTGGTCGTCGACGGCGTGCAGCGAGAGGTCCACGGACGGGACGCTGAGCACGCCGCCGACCGAAAAGCCCGGCAGCGACACGTCGAGCCCGGCGCTCCCGGTGAAGTGCAGGCCTTTGGTGTTGGACCAGGCGACGCCGAGGTCGAACGTGGTCCGCAGCCCGTCGGCGGGCAGGATCGACGCGAGGAAGCCGTCACTGGCCTCGATCACGAGGGACGATTCGCCCAGGTCCACGGTCAGCCCGTACTCGGGGTTTTTGGGGTCGAGGGCGAGGGTGGCCGAAACCGTGACGGTCCCGAGTTCCAGCCTCGTCGCGTCGACGGCGCCGATGACCTGCCCGGGCAGTTCGGCGATGGTCAGCGCGGTGTGGAGGGGGCCCGACGTCCCGAACAGCGTGACTCCGGCGGGGCCGATGGCGAACCCGTCGGCCGCGGGCCGGAGATCGATGTCGGCGTCCCAGAACGGTGAGACCTGACCGAAGGGCACGACGACGAGCCCGGGGCCGCCGAGGTCCCGCGGGGACAGGGCGAGCGTGACGCCGTACCGGTCCGGGTCCTCGAAGTCGGGCTGGAGGTAGACCGAAAGCATGCCGCCGGCGACGCGGGCGGCGGCGTCGGCGGGTAGCGGCCCGCCCAGGGACGTGGTGCCGAACTCGGCGTGCAGCCCGAGGTGCCGGAGCAGGGAGGCGAGCCGGGGGAAGAGCCGACCCGCCGCGACGCGCGCGTCGTCGGCGGTCGTGAGCCCGCCCGGCCCGAGGTATTCGTCGCCGAGCACGGTCAGCGGGTGGGTGAACAGGTCGACGACGCGGTCGAGGGAAATCCCGCCGGGCAGCCGGATGATCGTCAGCAGGGCCAGGATGTCGTGGACGAGCGGGTGCCAGGTTCTCAGGTCGTCGAGCACGAGACCCTCGGCGAGGTCACGGCCGAGCACCCCGGCGGCTTCGCCACCGGGCAGCGGCTGGACCGGCAGCTCGCGGGCGGTCGCCCAGAGTTCGGTGAGCCGCCGCAACGCCTCGACGACGTCCGCGAGCGCGTGCGGCGTGTCTTCGACGAGCGCGTCGAGCGCCTGGTAGGCGTTGGACAGCTCGAGGACCCGGACGTCGTTCGCGGGATCGGTGCCGCTCAGCAGGTCCCAGCCGGTGGTGTCGGACAGCAGCTTCGCCGTCGTCCCGCCTTCGATGGTGCCGGCGAACGGCACGAGCAGCAGCCGGACCTCGCGCAGGAGGATTTGCTGGAAGGTGTCATCCGGTGTGGTCATCGCCGCTCACCTCGTCGAGGTGTATCCGGGGGCGACGGGGATCAGCTCGCCCTTGAGCGCGGCGTCGGCCTCGGCCGCGGTGACCTTCCGCCCGTCGGTCCAGACGTAGCCGTCGACGACGTTGGGGAACCACATGTCGAACTCGAGGTTGCTGCGCGTCCTCGCCTGGGAGTAGAGCTCGAACTGCGCCCGGAGCAAGGGGTCCCAGCGCCGCCGGCCGAACCTCAGGTCCAGCTCGATCAGCGCCTGGTTGACTTCCTTGCTGGTGAGCTGCTGGACGATCGCGTTCATGGCTTTCTCCAGTGGCGTCTTGGTGTCCAGGAACCGGGTGATGTCGGCCTGCTTCCCGGCGACGGTGATGCGCCTGCCCTCCCGCGCCGAGGTCTCGTCCTCGGCCTCCGCGCGCGGGATGGTGTCGGGGTACTCCATGTCCCAGGGAATGCCGCGGATGAGGACTTCGTTGCGGGCCGTCTTCGAGGTTTTGACGGAGCCGAAGGTGAAGCCCAGCGCCCCGCCCACGGTGACGTCGATCGACAGCTTCTGGGAGAGCCGGAACGCCAGCGCCTTGTGGTAGCCGAACCCGGCGCGGCAGGACAGCATGAGGATGGTGACCCCCTTGCCCTCACGGCGCCGTTTCAGGTTGCCGTCCGCCGTGAGGATGTCGATGAACCGGTCCATCCCCTCGTCCGCGCGGGGGCCCATGTCGTAGAGCCCTTCGTCGCTGCCGTGGCCGACGACGAAGATGACGTCGGAGTCCCGGAGACCGGAGAAGTCCAGCGGGGTCACCGGAACGGTGTGCTGGAAGGAGTGGACGGGGATGCCGAACGCCCGGCTGCTCTTCCGCAGCGTGTACAGGACCTTCATCAGGGCGTAGTCCTGGTACACGGGCGGCGACAGCGGCTCGTCGGGATGCCTGTCCTTCCACTCGCCGTCGGTGATCGTCCCCGGGGCGGCGACCGCGATGTACCGGGACGCCGTCGAAACATCAAGCATCGTCCGTGGACCTCCAACCCGTTCGGTGTCTGACCGACGCTCGCACGGGCCGTCGACAGCCCGTCGACAATCCGGCGACAGGGGAGTTCCGGCGCCGAACAGGTGTGGGGACTCGTTGAGCGGACAGGGATTTCCCGACCCTCGCGTCGAACAGGTGAGCGACCGGGCGGCCTGTGTCCTCTATGGACTATGGCTCGCCTTCGACGACGTATGTGCAGGTCAGGCCGATGTTCTCGCTGCGCGTGTGTGTCCAGGTGGGACTCGGTGGGGGCGCCGTGCCCACGGTTTCCCCGGCGGCACAAGAGAGTTCGTGGTCACCCTCGTTTGGTTTTGCGGCGTCTTGGTAATACTCTGTGTGACGTCGGCCGTCATGGGCCGTGGTGAGTTCCACTATGGAGGACTGGAATGACGAACAAGGCCCAGCTGATCGAGGCGCTGTCGGAGCGTCTGGGCGACGACAAGAAGGTGGCTGCCCAGGCTGTCGACGGTCTGGTGGACATCATCATCCGTACGGTCAACAAGGGCGAGAAGGTCAACATCACCGGCTTCGGTGTGTTCGAGAAGCGCGCCCGCGCCGCTCGCACCGCGCGCAACCCGCGCACCGGTGAGGCCGTGAAGGTGAAGAAGACCAACGTGCCCGCCTTCCGCGCCGGCACGACGTTCAAGGAGGTCATCGGCGGCACCAAGAAGCTGCCGAAGGCCACCCCGGTCAAGCGCGCCACCGCGACCCGCGCGACGGCGACGAAGACCGCCGCCGCGGCCGCTCCGGCCAAGGCGACCACGACCCGCACGACCCGCGCCGCGGCCGCGAAGCCGGCCACCACCACGCGCGCGACGACCACGCGGACCCGCGCCACCGCGGCGAAGCCGGCCGCCAAGGCCACCACCGCCACCAAGGCGGCCCCGAAGACCACCGCGGCGAAGACCACGGCGGCCAAGGCCACCACGGCGAAGGCGACCACGACCCGGGCGAAGACCGCCGCCGCCAAGCCGGCCGCGACCAAGACGGCCGCGGCGAAGAAGCCCGCCGCCGCGAAGGCCCCGGCCAAGCGCACGTCGGCCGCGAAGAAGAAGTAACACCGGTTTCACTGCCGGAAGGGCCCCGCACCGAACTCGGTGCGGGGCCCTTCCGCTGCCGGCCTCACGCCGGATGGTTGATCACCCAGCCGAGGTGGGCGGAAATGCTCGCCGCCGCCTTTGCCGTCTCCCGGCCCGCTGCCTCGAGACCTTCGCCCAGCCGGGAAGCCGGGGCCGAGACGTTCACCGCCGCGACCACGCGGCCGCGGAAGTCGCGGATCGGGGCCGATACCCCCACCAACCCGGCCTCGAACTCCTCGCGGACGCGGGCGTAGCCGTCCCGGCGGGCTTCCTGGATCTTCAGCCACAGCTCCGGCAACGACGAAACTTCGGACGCGGCAAAGCGGATGTAAAGCTCGTCCGGGGTGGCGTCGAGCAGCAGGACGCGGCCAGCCGAGGTGCAGGGGGCCGGGACGGCCCGGCCTTCCCAGTCGGGGACGCGGAAAGAATGCCCCGACACCGACAGCAGCGTCAGGACCTCCTGGTCGCGCAGGACGCAGAGGTGCGTGGTCTCCTCGAGTTCGGCCGCCAGCTCGCGCAGCACCGGTTCGGCCGCGCGCACCAGGCGGTCCTCGACCGTGCGGGCGGCCAGGGAGAACAGCCGCCAGCCCAGGCGGTAGCCGAGGGTGTCCGGGTCGCGCTCGACGACGCCCTCCTCCGCCAACGCCTTGAGAGCGCGGGACACCTGGCTCTTCTCGCGGCCGGTGAGCTGGGCGAGGCGGACCACCCCCAGCCCGCCGGCGCGCTGTGCCTCGGGGGAGGCCAGCGCTTCCAGCAGGTCCAGGTCGCGGCGCAGGCCGTGGCCCTGGTGCCGCGCGCCGCCGTCCGGGGTGGGCATGGCACGGAAAGTACGGCGGGAGTTGGCGTCAGCGCAACGGGCGTTGCGATGTCCCCGGGATCCTTGCCCACCGTTTTCGCGTGCTCTTAACGTCGGCCGTACCGCCTTCGACTGGAGCGCCCGTGAAGATCACCGCCATCACCCTCGACCGGCTGCGGCTCGCGCTCGACCCGCCGCTGCGCGCGGCCTGGGACCCCGAGCCGCGGCGGCACTTCGACGCCACGATCGTGCGCGTGCACACCGACGAGGGCGTCACCGGTATCGGCTCCGGGGACACCATGGCCGGGTTCGCCGCCGTCGAGCACCTCTTCCTCGGTGCGGACCCGCTGGACATCGTCCGGCACGTCAAGGCGATCGAGACGGCCAACTTCCACGGCGGGCGCTTCTGGCCGCTGGAAGCCGCACTCTGGGACGTCATCGGGCAGGTCGCGGGCCTGCCTGTGGCGGCGTTGTTCGGGAACGCCGCTCGCGCGCTGCCCGCGTACGCCTCTTCGGCCGAGCTGAAGCCGCCGCCGGAACGTGTCGAAACCGCGCTGCGGGCCCGGGAGGCCGGGTTCCGGGCGATGAAGATCCGCATCGACCGCGACCGCGTGGCCGACGGGGTCGCCGCCGTCGCGGCCGTGCGGGACGCGCTCGGGCCGGACTTCGGGATCATGGTCGACCTCAACCAGTCCTGGCGGATGGCCGGCGACACGAGCACAGCCGCCGACCTGGTGAAGACGCGGGAACTGGTGCGCCTGCTCGCCGAGCTGGACGTGCTCTGGGTCGAGGAACCATTGCCCTACCACGACCTGGCCGGGTTCAAGACCCTCCGCGCGGAGAACCCGGGCGTCCGGATCGCGGCGGGCGAAATGCACCACTCGGTGCCGGAACTGCTGCGCTACCTGGAAGAGGACGTCCTGGACGTCTACCAGATGGACGTCGTGCTCGCGGTCGGCATGCACCGCGCCCGCACGCTCGCCGAGCTGGCGCTGCTCAAGCACCGCGCGTTCACGCCGCACAGCTGGACCAACGGCATCGGCGTGCTGGCCAACCTGCACGTCTCGGCCGGCGTCGGCGGCGGGCCGTACTTCGAGTTCCCCTGGGACCCGCCCGGGTGGACGCCGGAACGCCGCGACTTCATGCTGGCCGAGCCCGTGACGATCAATGCGGCGGGCGAGGTCGAGGTGCCGCGCCGGCCCGGGCTCGGCGTCGAACTGGACGAAGAGGCGGTGCGACGGTGGCGGATCTGACCCGGCTGTCCGTCGAGCCGGGCGGCCGCACCGAATACGGCCCCGGCGTCGTCGCCGAACTGCCCGCCTTCGTCGACCAGCTGGGCCGCACCCGGGTGTTCGTGGTCACCGACCGCGGGCTGCGGGCCACCGGGATCGTCGGCCGCGTCGAGAAGATCCTCGCGCGGGCCGGGATCGAGTACGCCGTGCACGAAGACGTCGGCCCGAACCCGTCGACGGCCGAGCTGGACCGCGGTGCCGCCCGCCTGCGCGCGTTCGGCGATGCCGTGGTGCTCGCGCTCGGCGGCGGTTCGGCGCTGGACGCGGCGAAAGGCATCTCCCTGCTCGCGGGCAACCCGCCGGCCGTCGCCGCGGACGCCGACCGGCTGTGGGACGCCGCCGACGGCCTGCCGCTGATCGCCGTCCCGACGACGGCGGGCACCGGCGCGGAAACCAACGGCTTCGGCGTCACCGAGGACGTCCGCGCCTGCCGCAAGGTCTACATCGGACACCCGTCGGTCCGGCCGCGGATCGCCGTCCTGGACCCCGAGCTCACGCTGGGCCTGCCCGCGGCGGTCACCGCGGCTTCGGGCCTGGACGCCCTGGTCCACGGCATCGAGTCGCTGTCCTCGCGCGGCTCCAGCCCGATCTCCGCCGCGTACGCCACCCAGGCGATCAGCCTCGTCGGGCACTGGCTGCCGGCCGCGTTCCGGGACGGGAGCGACCTCGAGGCGCGGTCGCGGCTGATGCTGGGCGCCCACCTGGCCGGGCACGCCCTGACGCTGTCGGGACTCGGGCTGGTCCACGGCATCGGCCACGCGCTGACCGCGCACACCGGAACCCCGCACGGCGTCGCGCTGGCGGCGGTGCTGGAGGAGGTGATGGAGTTCAGCGCGGAGGCCGCGGCTTCGGCTTACGAGAGCACGGCGTGGGCGCTGCGGGTGCCGCCCGGCGCGGCGATCGGCGCGGTGCGGGAGATTTCCGGGGCACTCGGGATCAAACGGCCGTTGCGGGAGCTGGGGGTGGAACGGGACCGGATCGCGGTCATCGCGGCGGATGCCGTCGCCGACGCTGTGACGAAGAACGCGCCGCGCCTGCCCCGGGAAGCCGAGGTGGTCTCGCTGCTCCGGTCGGTTTACTGACGGGCTCGCGAGGAAAAGAATGCCGCCCGGAATTCGGGCTAGCGCCAAAGTGACGAACCGGTCGCTGCCCGTACCGGGGGAATGGCCTCCGTCGGCGGCGAGGGTGTTCAGTCCTTGCCGCCAACGGGCCGGTTCCCCAGTGAGGCTTATTCAGCCGTCGGCCGCCGCATGACATCCGCACTGCCCCGGCGGTCTGCGCGCGGGGCGCGGCGGCCTGACCAGAATAAGCCTCAGTAAACTGCCGGCCACCGCCTTACTTCTTCGCGGCGGCGACCTTCTTGCGCGGGGCACGCTTGCGCGGGGCGGCCGCGGGCGTTTCCGCTTCCTCGACCTGGGCCTGCTCGTAAGCCGCGATCACCTCGGAGGAAAGGCGGCCGCGCTCGGAGACCTCGTAGCCGTTCGCGTTGGCCCAGGCGCGGATCTGCTGGTTGCGCTCGCGGTCGGTCGTGCTGGTCGTGGTCGACTGGCCGGTGGCCACGCGGACCTTGCGGCCCCCGATGCGGCGGCCTGCGGAGACGTAGCGGGCCAGTTCGTCGCGCAGGGCGGCGGCGTTGTCGTCCGACAGATCGATTTCGTAGGTGACGCCGTCGAGGCCGAACTGAACGGTCTGGGCGGCTTTGCTGCCGTCGATGTCGTCCAGGATCTCGACGAGGACTTTCTGGGCCACGGGAATGCTCCTCAGCTGGATGTGCGCTCGGCGAACGTGACGTGTGACAAGTTGCACAATGGTCGACGTTCTTCGGTGGAGTGTATCCAGTCGAGGATCGGTACGGCAATTTCCCGTCCACTTAGCCGACGTCCGGCGGGGTTAATCGGCTCGCATTCCCGGATCGAAGCCCGCTTCGCCCGGCGTCTCGCCGTCGTCCGCGTCGGCCAGGTGGGCCTCCTCGGCGGCCTCCTTGGCCTCCTTGATGGACTGCCGGCTGTGGGCGAGGTCCGCTTCGGGGTCCTGTCGCCGGGTCTGCTTCCGGCGGCTACCCCGGAAGCGGGAACCGCAACCCCGGGGCGTTCACCCTGACGGGTGGGCCGGGAACGTCTTGAATGAGTCATTCAGGTCTTCGGAGGTCCTGAATGACTCATTCAAGACGTTGGGCGGGCCGGTCACCGGCGGCGGAGTGGCCTGGCCGTGCGGGCCGGGACCGGTTTCGGGCGCCTGGAACGCGGAAGGGCCCCGCACCGATCCCGGTGCGGGGCCCTTCCGGCGGTGAGGCCGGTGTTACTTCTTCTTGGCGGCCGACGTGCGCTTGGCCGGGGCCTTGGCGGCGGCGGGCTTCTTCGCCGCGGCGGTCTTGGTGGCGGCCGGCTTGGCGGCGGCCTTGGCGCGGGTGGTGGTGGCCTTCGCCGTGGTGGCCTTGGCCGCGGTGGTCTTCGCCGCGGTCTTCGGGGCCGCCTTGGTGGCGGTGGCCTTGGCGGCCGGCTTCGCCGCGGTGGCGCGGGTCCGCGTCGTGGTCGCGCGCGTGGTGGCCGGCTTGGCGGCGGCCGCCCGCGTGGTGCGGGTGGTGGTGGCCTTGGCCGGGGCCGCGGCGGCCTTGGTGGCGGTCGCGCGGGTTGCCGTGGCGGCGGTGGCGCGCTTGACCGGGGTGGCCTTCGGCAGCTTCTTCGAGCCGGAGATGACGTCCTTGAACGTGGTTCCGGCGCGGAAGGCGGGCACGTTGGTCTTCTTGACGCGCACGGCCTCGCCGGTACGCGGGTTGCGCGCGGTACGGGCGGCGCGGGCGCGCTTCTCGAACACACCGAAGCCGGTGATGTTGACCTTCTCGCCCTTGTTGACCGTCCGGATGATGATGTCCACCAGACCGTCAACGGCCTGCGAAGCCACCTTCTTGTCGCCCAGGCGCTCCGACAGCGCCTCGATCAGCTGGGCCTTGTTCGTCATTCCAGTCCTCCATAGTGGAACTACTAGTCACGGCCCATCTCGGCCGACACTGCACACGGTATTACCAATACCGCACAAAATCCAACCGGGGGGTGAAATATTTCCTTGTGCGGGGGCGAGTTCCGCCTCCCGGACGGCCTCCGCCGGAGAGTCACCCGATGGCATCCCGGACTCCGTGCACGGCTCTGAGCAGGGAAAACAATGGTCCGGCGCCGTCCACTGTGGTCGTCCATATAGGACCCGAGGCCCTTTTGGAGAACTTTCGCCGCGACACGCCGGTAGTCACCCTTCCCCGACGTGTGCCGGGGGCCCACGTCCCGATCCCGCGCGGCGGCCGGGGTTCGGGGCCCGTCCGGGGGCCGCCCGGCGCCGGAAAAGGTTCTGCGGCGGGAAAAGGATCTTCCCCGAAGGGTGAACTCACTCGTTCGGCGCAGTCTTGTCCGGTCGTGACATCCCGGGGTCAAGGCCGTGTTGGCCGCGGGACTGTCGGTGCGGCGGGCTAGTCTGCCGCGGGAGGAACACCCGCGCGGACAGGGAGAACCGTGGACCAGGAGACGCTCACCACCGTGGTCGGACGGGTGGCAGGCACCGAAGACTCGACGCCGCTGCAGTTCTGCGTGGCCATCGACCCGGAAGCCTATCTGCAGCTCGACGACGTCGTCGTGACCCGGCGGGACTTGCCGGGGCTCGGGGAAGTCACCTCTTACGGCGTGGTCACGCAGGTGAGCGCGCGGCACGAAGGCGCCAGCTTCGGCAGCGACGTCTTCCTGATCTCCGACGGCGTCCTGCCCGCGCAGGTGCAGGAGATCGCCGAGATCGCCACCACCCGCGTCGAACCCGAGTGCTACGTGCCGCCCAAGCCGGGCGCCGTCGTCTCGCGGGCCGTGGGAGAAGATCGCGCGCAGGCGCTGTACTTCGACAACATGACCCGCCAAGTGGCGGTGGGCCTGGGCCGGGACGGGGAACCCGTCTACCTCAACATGGACTTCCTCGACGGCACGCGGGGTGCGCACGTCAGCATCAGCGGCGTCTCGGGCGTGGCCACCAAGACGTCGTTCGCGTTGTTCCTGCTGCACTCGATCTTCCGCGGCGGCGCGCTGCCGAACGCCCACAACGCCAAGGCCCTCGTCTTCTCGGTCAAGGGCGAGGACCTGCTGTTCCTCGACACCCCGAACGTCCACCTCGACGAGAAGCTCAAGGCCGAGTACGCCAAGCTCGGCCTGCCCGCGGAGCCGTTCGCCTCCGTCGGGTTCTACGCGCCGCCGACGCCGTCGGACACCACGGGGAAGCCTTACGTCACCGGGCGCACGTCCGGCGTTGGCGCGTTCTGGTGGACCATCGCGGAGTTCTGCGCGAAGGACCTGCTGCCCTACGTCTTCGCCGACGCCGAGGACGAGCGCAACCAGTACACGATGGTCATCCACCAGGTCGCGAACCGGTTGCGGCTGGACAGCACCCCCGCGGGCAAGGACGGCGCCGCCAACGTCGACGGCGTGCTGTGCCGCACGTACGCCGAACTCGTCGACGTCATCTGCGACCGGGTCACCGACGAGGAAACCCGCGCGAGCTGGGCGGGCGCGGTCACCGGCGCGGGCACGGTCAACGCCTTCATCCGCCGCCTGCGCTCCAGCCAGCGTGCCCTGTCCGGCCTCATCCGCGGTGACCTCGCCGATCACCCCGCCCGCTCGCTGTCCACGGAGAACCAGCAGGTGACCGTGGTGGACATCCACAACCTCGTCGAGCGCGCGCAGCGGTTCGTCGTCGGCGTGACGCTGGCGGCGGAGACCGCGCGCAAGGAAGCCGCCGGCCCGGGCGGGTTGCTGTTCACCATGCTGGACGAGCTCAACAAGTACGCGCCGCGGGAAGGCAGCAGCCCCATCAAGGAGGTGCTGCTGGACATCGCCGAGCGCGGCCGCTCCCTCGGCGTCATCCTGATCGGCGCGCAGCAGACCGCCAGCGAGGTCGAGCGCCGGATCGTCAGCAACAGCTCGGTGCGGATCGTCGGGCGCCTCGACGCCGCCGAGGCGTCCCGGCCCGAGTACGGCTTCCTGCCGCAGAGCCAGCGGGTCCGCGCGACGCTCGCCACGCCGGGCACGATGTTCGTGAGCCAGCCGGAGATCCCGGTGCCGATCGCCGTCGGCTTCCCGTTCCCGGCCTGGGCCACGCGGCTTTCCGAGGCCGGCCAGGTGCCGGTGAAGACGGCGACGGCGAAGAAGGCCGATCCCTTCGCCGGCCTGCCGTCGGGAAGCGGAAGCGCCGATCCGTTCGGTGACGACCCGCCTCCCTTCTGAGCCCGCCGCCCGCTATCCGAACGGAAGGACGAAGTGTGAAGTTCCTGCACACCTCCGATTGGCACGTCGGCAAGACGCTCAAGGGCCGCAACCGGCTCGACGAGCAGCGCGCGGTGCTCGGCGAAATCGTCCGGATCGCGCGGAAGGAGGAGTTCGACGCGATCCTGGTCGCGGGCGACCTGTACGAGACGTCGGCGCCGTCGGCCGCCGCGCAGGAGCTGGTGGTGCAGGCGCTGATGGCGCTGCGCGACACCGGCGCCGAGGTGCTGGCCATCGCCGGGAACCACGACCACGCCGCGACGTTCGAGGCCTACCGGCCGCTGCTGCGCAAAGCGGGCATCCACCTCACCGGGAACCCGCGCCCGGCCACCGACGGCGGGGTCGTGTCGTTCGACGCGCGGTCGACGGGTGAGCGCGTCAACGTCGCCGTGCTGCCGTTCCTTTCCCAGCGCTACGCGGTCCGCGCCGCCGAGCTGCTCACCGGGACCCCGGCGGACAACGTCGGCGAGTACGACCAGCGCGTGCGCGACATCCTGGAGCACCTCAAGGGCGGCTTCACGCCCGGCGCGGTGAACCTCGTCATGGCGCACCTGACGGTGACCGGCGGCGCCATGGGCGGCGGGGAACGCGCGGCCCAGTCCATCTTCGAGTACCACGTGCCGGCCACGGCGTTCGGCGCCGACCCGCACTACGTCGCCCTCGGCCACCTGCACCGCCGCCAGTCGCTGCCCGCCGCGTGCCCGGTGCACTACAGCGGTTCGCCGTTCGCCGTCGACTTCGGCGAGCAGGACAACAAGAGCGTCGTGCTGGCGGTCGAGGTTTCGCCGTCGACGCCGGCGAAGATCACCGACATCCCGCTGACCTCGGGGCGGCGGCTGCGGACCGTCCACGGCACGGTGGCCGAGCTGATCGGCCGCGCGGCGGAGTTCGGCGAGGACTACCTGCGCGTCTACGTCCGCGAGGCGACCAGGGCCGGGCTGCGCGAGGAAATCCAGGAGGTCCTGCCCCACGCCCTGGAAATCCGCATCGACCCGGAGTTCGCCGCGCCGGTGACGGCGGCGGGCGGCGACCGCGCGATCGCGGACCGCTCACCGGGGGAGCTGTTCGCGTCCTACTGCGAGGAGCGGACCGTCGACGACAAGCGCGTCCAGTCGCTCTTCGCGCGGCTGCACGACGAAGAGACGAGCGGGGTGTGACATGCGGCCAGTGCTGCTGGAGATGACCGGGTTCGCGTCCTTCCGCGAGAAGACCGAAGTCAGCTTCGCGGACACGGACTACTTCGCGCTCGTCGGGCCGACCGGCGCGGGCAAGAGCACCGTGATCGACGCGCTCACCTTCGCCCTCTACGGCTCCGTCGCCCGCTGGGACCACGAAGGCCTGGTCTCGCCCGCGCTCGCGCCGACGGCGAACCGCGCCACCGTGCGGCTGGTCTTCGACGCGGGCGGCGCGCGCTACCACGTCGTGCGGGAAGTCCGGCGCAGCGGCGGGAAGAAACCCACGGTCAGCGTCAAGAACGTCCGCTTGGAACGGCTGATCGACCCCACCGCGCTCGGCGGCCCGGAGGACGACGCCGACCCGGTCGCCGCGGACTCCGAGGTCACCCCGGCGGTCGAACGCCTGCTCGGGTTGACGTTCAAGCACTTCTGCACCTGCGTGGCGCTGCCGCAGGGCGACTTCGCCGAGTTCCTGCACGCCAAGGCAGCCGACCGGCAGAAGATCCTCATCAAGCTGCTGGGCCTGGAGGTCTACGAGCGGATCGGCCGCCGCGCCGGGGTCACCGCCGAACAGCAGAAGCTGCGGGCCGCCGTCCTGACCGAACAGCTCGGCAGCTACGCCGACGCGACCGAGGAAGCCGTCGAAGCGCTCGCCGCGCGGATGACCGCCCTCGCCGAGCTGGACGCGCGCGTGACCGCGGCGTTGCCGGGGCTGAACGACGCGACCCGCGCGCACGACGAAGCCCGGCAACGCGTCGCCACGCTGACCAAGGAACTCGGCGTCCTCGACGCGCTGGAACGCCCGGACGGCGTCGAAGACCTCGAATCCCGGCGCCAGGCCGCGGCCGACGCCGTGACGGCCGCGCAGGCCGGGCTGGAAACCGGCGAGGCGGCGGACGAAGCGGCCCGTGCCGCGCTGGCCGCCGCACCCGACCGGAGCGGGCTGGAGCGGATCCGCGCCGCGCGCACGGAACTCGCCGAAGCCGAGAAGGCGCTCCCGGGCCTGGAAGAAGCGGCGAAAGCGGCGACGGAGGCGAAGACGGCCGCGTCGGCGGCGGTCGCCGAAGCCGTGGCGGCGGTCGAGACGGCCCGCAAGACCCGGGACACCACCGCGCGGGCCGCCGAAGACGCGGCCGCGCGGGCCGACGTCGCACGCCGGGAACGCGACCGGCTGGCCGGGGTGCGGCCGCCGGCGGATCTCGGGGACCTGTCGGAAGAGGCGGCGCGGGTGGCGAAGCGCACCGCCGAAGCCGATGCCCGCCTGCGTGCCGCCGAGGCCGCCGACGCCGAAGCCCGCGCGGCGCTGGCCGCACGGCCCGACGTCGCCCCGCTCGCCGCCGCGCGTTCCGACGCCCGGACGCTCTACGCGGTGGCCGAAGCCCAGCGGAAGGCCGCGCCCGAGCAGGCCGCGCGCCGCACGGAACTCGAGGCGGCGCGGAGCGCCTTCGCCCACGCCGACGCCGAAGTCACCGCGGCGAAGGCTGCGGTCACCGAAGCCGAACGGGCCGGGCAGGCGCTGGGCCTGCGGGCCGGGCTCGCCGTCGGGCACCCGTGCCCGGTGTGCGAGCAGGAAGTCGCGACCCTGCCCGACGCCGGCGGGCACGCCCACCTGGCCGAGGCGCGCGAACGCCTCGAGCGGGCGGAAGCCGGCCGCGCGACCGCGGAGTCCGCGCTGCGCAAGCTGGAGCGGGCCGTGGACCGCGACGCCGACTCGGCCGCGACGGCGGCCGCGCAGGCGGAAGAACTGCGCGTGGTGCTCGCGGAAGTGGCCGGACCACCCGAGTCGGTGGTTCTGCGCCGCCCGGTCGAAGCGGCGTTTTCCGAGCAGGACTACGCGGACCTCGTCACGGCCGTGCGCGAGCGGGGGGAGTGGCTGTCGAAGACGATCGACGCCCGCACCCGCGTCGCCGAGGCCGCGAACGCCGCCGACAAGGAACTGGCGGCGGCCCGCACCGACCGCGCGGCCGCGCAGCGCGAAGCGGAGGTCGTCGAGAAGTCGTTCGCCGCGGCCAAGGAAGCCCTGCGCGCGGCCCGCGATCCGCTGGTGGAACTGGGCGCGCCCGCCGTCGACACCGGCGACGTCCCGGCGGGCTGGCGGCTGCTGACGTCGTGGGCGGCGTCGGCGCTCGAGGAACGGCGGACCGCGCTGGCCGCGCTCGAAGCGGCCGCCGAAGCCGCGGGCAAGGAAGCCGTCGTCGCGGCGGACGACCTCGCCTCCGCGGAACGGACCGCCGAGCAGCGCCGGAAGCAAGCGGAAGAAGCGGCACTGGCCGAACAGTCGGCGAGCACCACGCTGACCACGACCCGGCGCCGGCACGGTGAACTGGTCGAAACGCTGAAGGACGCGCCGTCGGCCGAAGCCGTCACCGAGCAGCTCGCGCGGGTCGCCGAACTGGAACGAGCCGCGAAAGCCGCCGACGCCGGCCTGCGGACCGCCCGCGCGGCCGCGAAACAAGCGGCGGAAGCCCAGGCCCGCGTCGCCGAGCAGGTGGCGGCGGAACGGCAGCGGCTGTCCCGCGCACGCGATCCCCTCGTCGGTCTGGGTGCGCCGCCGATCGACGGCGAAAGCCTCCTCGGCGCCTGGACCGCGCTCACGGACTGGGCAGCCGGGCAGGCGGCCGAGCACCGCACCCGGCTGGCCGCCGCCGGAAAAGCCGAGGACGAAGCCGCCGAAGCGTTGCGGGCGGCCGAACGCGCGGTCGCCGACGACATCACCGCGCTCGAAGTCCCGCTGCCGGAAGGATCGGTGCGGGACCGGGCCCCGGTGGCCCTCGCGACCGCCCGCGCCCGCGCCGAAGCCGACCACACGGAAATGAAGCGGCGCGTGGCGCACGTGGCCGGGCTGCAGGGCGACATCGCGGCCGCCGAGTCCGACGCGCAGGTCGCGCGGCTGCTCGCGGATCTGCTGCGCTCGGACAAGTTCCCGCGCTGGCTCATCGCCGGTGCGCTCGACACGCTGGTCGCCGAGGCGTCGGCGTCGCTGCTCGAACTCTCCGGCGGCCAGTTCGAGCTCACCCACGACAAGGGCGACTTCCTGGTGGTGGACCACAACGAGGCCGACGCCCGGCGCCCGGTCAAGACGCTGTCCGGCGGGGAGACGTTCCAGGCGTCGCTTTCGCTGGCGCTGGCGTTGTCGTCCCAGCTCGGCGCGATGGCCGCGGAGGGCGCGACCCGGCTCGAGTCCATCTTCCTCGACGAAGGCTTCGGGACGCTGGACGAAGCCACCCTCGACGTCGTGGCGTCCACGCTGGAGAACCTCGCCGCCACCGGCTCCCGGATGGTCGGGGTGATCACGCACGTGCCCGCGCTGGCCGAGCGCGTCCCGGTGCGGTTCCTGGTCACCCGCGACGGTTCCGGCTCGCACATCGGCAGGGAGGGCGCATGACCGCCGTGGCAGGCATGAACTTCAGCATCGACACCTGGGACCCGGGCTACGGCAGCTCGATGGAGGCCGAGGAACTGGGCCGCTCCCAGGCCGAGGTCGAGCTCGACGTCGAAGTCCCGGAAGACGAGTGGGCGCCGATCGACCCTTCGCCGGTGACACCGCCCGAAGCCGTGCTGTTCGTCGACGGCGTCCGGCGGATCGACGCGCGCGTCTGGATCGACGACCCGGCGGGCACGAACTCGGCGTCGATCGGGATCTGCGCCTCCTACGCGGCCGGCGTGGTGTGCTGCTGCGAGGGGCAGGCGCACGTCGTCGGCACCGACGTCCGGCGCGGGCTGTTCACGGTGGCCCCGCAGGCCGACGACATCGCGACCCCGGCCGGCCTCTACACGGCCCACCGCGCGGCGGCCAAGGACGACAAGCCGCTGCCGGTGGTGCTGTCCTCGGCGTTGCAGGAACAGCTGGCGCTGGTCGAGGAGGAGACGGCGGTCCGGGCGCGCACGGCGAGCCACGTGCGCGGCGACCTGCTGGTCGTGGACGGTCCGCTGCGC
This sequence comes from Amycolatopsis lexingtonensis, assembly GCF_014873755.1. Lineage (NCBI taxonomy): Bacteria > Bacillati > Actinomycetota > Actinomycetes > Pseudonocardiales > Pseudonocardiaceae > Amycolatopsis > Amycolatopsis lexingtonensis. The sequence goes on along the minus strand of NZ_JADBEG010000001.1, from coordinate 5,498,814 downwards.
GGGCGCGCGCACCTCGAGCGGGCGGTCGGGTTCATCAAGAGCCACCAGACGACGTACCTGCCCGGCGAGCTCAACGCGATGGTCGGCGCGCTCGGGCCGCACCAGCGCACGCCGGTGTTCCTGATGGGGACCACCTGGGTCCGGCACTCCTGGTACCTGCGCCTGCCGTCGGTGGGCGGGCCGCCGTGGTCCGGGGTCGTGCGGGTGGAGGCGGCGCCGCACCTCGGGCGCGCCGAGGTGGCCGGGCTGGCGAACCTCACGCAGGCGGTGCTGGGACGGTTCGCTTCGGTGGCTTACAAGGATTCGCGGGCGCCGCAGAACCTGTACCCGATCGCGGGGCTGGAGCGCGACCTGCGGCACCGGCTGGGGGACCAGCAGTTCGTGTACCGGGCGTTGCGGCTGGCCGCGGTCCGTTGACGCCGGGCCCCGGGCGGCGGGCCTGGGGAGCACGCGCCGCCCGGGGTGTCCGGGGTGGGGATCAGCTCAGCGAGCCGTCCCCCGTCTGCGGTGCACCGGCCGGCTTGACCGCGACCTGCGGCTTCGCCGGCTTGGGGGCCTTCGACGTCGCCGGCGGCTTCGGCTTCGTCGTGGGCGGTTTCGGGTGCGCCGAGCTGCTCGGCGGCGGCGTGCCGAGGATGGTGAAGCTGCCGGTGGCCACGCGCCCGTCCGAGCAGGTGAACTGCGCGGTGTACTTGCCCGGCGTCATGATCGCCGTGGTGTGGCCGCCGGCGCGGCCCCAGTTGCCGCCCTCGGTGAACACCAGCGGCGCGGCGAATCCCTTCGACGTGACCGCGGTCTTCGGCGAGCAGCCGCCCAGCGCCGCGTGGGTTTCCGCGTCGACCCGGCCGCCCGGCTCCACCTGCTGGGTCAGTCCCCAGCCGACGTCGGACGCGCTCGCCGGGGCCGCGAGCGCGACCGTCGCCGCGCTCGCCGCCATTAGGCCGATCAGGGTTTTCTTGACCATGGTTCGTCCCCTCTCCTTCGTGCTCCTCCCACGCTTGAGCCGGGGAAACGGTTGAGTCCGCCGGAAATTTCATGTACGTGAACATCGTCGTGGCTGTGTTTCCCGGTCACGTATGGGGTTAGCTTGGCCGATGCGCACCGGACGGCTCGTTCTCGCGGTGGTCCTGGGTTTGTCGCTGGCGACGCCGGCGGCGGCCGATACGCAGCCTTGGCGCGATGCCCGGCAGGCACCGGATCGCCGGGCCGCCGAGCTGATCGCGGCGATGACCCTCGACGAGAAGATCTCCCAGCTGCACCTGCAGCCGGACGCGGAGCACCAGCGGTTCGTGCCGCCGATCCCGCGTCTGGGCGTGCCCGGCTTCCGCATCGCCAACGGCCCGGCGGGCATGGGCCCGGCCGACGACAAACCGCAGAAACCGGCGACCGCGCTGCCGGCCACGATGGCGCTGGCGTCGACGTTCGACACCGGCGTCGCACGCCGCTACGGCCGGCTGATCGGCGCCGAAACCCGCGCGCTCGCGCACAACGTGTCCGAGGCGCCGGACATCAACATCGCCCGCGTCCCGCGCAACGGCCGGACGTTCGAAGGCACGGGGGAGGACCCGGTGCTCGCCGGCGCGCTGGCCGCCGCCGACATCCGCGGCATCCAGGAGAACGGCACCATCGCCGAGGTCAAGCACTACGCGGCGAACAACCAGGAGACCCAGCGCTTCAGCATCGACGAGCACATCGACGAGCGCACGCTCAACGAGATCTACCTGCCGCACTTCGAGCAGGCGGTCGTCGAAGGCCGCGCCGGCTCGGTGATGTGCGCGTTCCCGAAGATCAACGGCGTCTTCATGTGCGAGAACCCGGCGTTGCTGCAGGGCAAGCTGCGCGATGACTGGGGTTTCGAGGGCTTCGTCCAGTCGGACTGGGGCGCCGCGCACAGCACGATCGGGTCGGCGGCCGCGGGCATGAACCTCGAGATGATCGACGGCACCTGGTACGGCGACAAGCTGAAGCAGGCCGTGCTCGCCGGGCAGGTCACCGAACAGCGCGTGGACGAGCTGCTCCTGCCGCGGTTCCGCACGATGTTCGCCTTCGGGCAGTTCGACCACCCGCCGGTGCTCTCGCCGCTGCCGACCGACCGGCACGACGCCGCCGCGAAGGAGTTCGCCGAACGCGGCATGGTGCTGCTCCGCAATGAGCACGCCCAGCTCCCGCTGGATCCTTCGGTGAAGTCGATCGCGCTCATCGGCCCGTTCGCCACCCGGGCCAAGACCGGGGGCGGCGGCAGCTCGGCCGTCATCCCGACGTCCACAGTGGACCCATTACCCGGCCTCCAGCAGCGTGTACCGGGTGCGGCGGTGACGCTCGATGACGGCAGCGACGTCGCGCGGGCGGCCGCGCTGGCGGGCACCGCGGACGTCAGCGTCGTGATGGTCGGCGACAACGAGACCGAGGGCAAGGACCGGCCGAGCCTGGCGCTGGAGGGCGACCAGGACGCGCTGGTGGCCGCCGTCGCCGCGGCGAACCCGCACACGGTGGTCGTGGTGAAGAGCGGTGGCCCGGTCCTGATGCCGTGGGCGGCTTCGGTGCCCGCGATCCTGCAGGCGTGGTACCCCGGCCAGCAGGACGGCGCGGCGGTGGCGAGCGTGCTGTTCGGCGACGTCAACCCGTCGGCGAAGCTGCCGATCACGTTCCCGGCGGCGGACGCGGACACCCCGGCGAACACGGTTTCGCAGTTCCCGGGGGTGGACGGGGTCGCGACTTATTCGGAGGGGCTGCAGGTCGGGTACCGGTGGTTCGACGCGCAGGGCCGGGCGCCGCTGTTCCCGTTCGGGTACGGCCTGTCGTACACGACGTTCGCGTTCTCGGGTCTGTCGGTGCGGAACACGGGTGACGGCGCGACGGCGACGTTCACGATCCGCAACACCGGGCGGCGGGCCGGTGCCGAGGTGGCCCAGTTGTACCTGGGCTTCCCGGCGGCGGCCGGGGAACCGCCTCGGCAGCTGAAGGGGTTCTCGCGGGTCTCGCTGGCGCCGGGGGAGTCCCGGCGGGTGACGATCCGGCTGGACGCGCGCGACTTTTCGGTGTGGGACACGGCCGGGCACGCGTGGCAGCCGGTGCGCGGCGGGTTCACGGTGTCGGTCGGTGACTCTTCGCGGTCCTTGCCGCTGCGGGCGTCCCTGGTGCGGTGAGGCGGCTTCCTCACCGCACGTCTTGAATGAGTCATTCAGGACCTCCGAGGACCTGAATGAGTCATTCAAGACGTTGGGCGAGATGAGGCGGCGGGTGCCTGGCCGGGCTGCGGCACTCGGTCGCGGCGCGCGTCAGCCCTTGCAGCCCGGCGCCGTCGCCGCGGCCATCATCAGCTCCGGCGATTCCGCCATCGGCGCGACCGGGTCGTAAGTACCGTCGATGTCCTGTTGTGCCTGCTTCACAGCGTCCGCGGCCGGCCCCTGGGAGGCGCCGTCGCCCGGTTTGGCGGCGTCCAGGGCCTTCTTCGCCTCCGCCGCGCGGTCGCGGGCCGTCGTGTACTTGGTCACGAATGCCTGCCGGACCTTCTCGGCGACCGGGACCGGGGCCGGCGGCAGGGCCGTCAGCTTGTCGACCACCTCGCCGGTGCGGGCCGCGATGCCGCCCAGGGTCGCGCTCAGCACCTGCTGCGCTTCGGCCACCGAGCCCGGATCGGGCTTCGGCGCCCCCGCTTCGTCGTTGGTGCGTTCGCGGTAGCCGTGGATCACGGCGCAGAATCCGTCCATCCAGCCGAGCACGGCCGGGTCGGCGGTGGCGGGCGCCGACGGCGTCGCGGGTGCCGTCACGGTCACGGTCGGCGGCGCCGCCGGGGGCGCGCCGGAGCACGCGGTCAGCAGCAGGCAGGCGCCGAGCAGCCCCGGAGCGAATTTCATGGGTCCCCCTCGCGGTGTCCTCGGCGGGTACACGCGCGAGCCTGCCGGACGGTTGCTTCAGGCCGCGGCGAGAGTCCCGCCCAGCGCCCGCTGCCCGTCGTCGGTGAGCTCCGCCCGCGTCCACTGCCCGACGGCGACGACCCGTGCCGGCCGGATCAGACCCGCCCGCGCCAGCTCGTGCGCGGTCGCCTGGTCGCAGCACGGCAGGCCGTCGACCCGCAGGTCCGGTTCGCAGCTGCAGGTCAGTTCCGCGCGGCCGGCGCCGACCGCCCGCAACATCGCCAATGCCCGTCTGTTCAACATCGTGGTCCCCCTCCGTGGAGCTGTCTTGAAGGAGACGTGACCGCCGTCACCGAATACGCGGATTCCGCGAGGTTCCCCCGAACGGTCCACCACGACAACACGAGCACGACAGCGGTCGAAACCGGTCAAGCCGGGGCACCGGCGCGATTGCTAAAGCCGTTCCTGCAACGCGTCCGCCGCCGCGAGGAGGTCCGCCGCCCAGCGGGCGCCGGGCTTGCGGCCGATGCGCTCGATCGGGCCGGACACCGACACCGCGGCCACGACCGTGCCCGCCGAATCGCGCACCGGCGCCGAAATGCTGGCCACGCCGGGTTCGCGCTCGGCCACGCTCTGGGCCCACCCGCGCCGCCGCACCTCCAGGAGCGTGCGCTCGCCGAAGACCGCGTCGGCCAGGATCGTGCGCTGCGTGTGCGGGTCGGCCCAGGCCGCGAGGACCTTCGCGCCCGAGCCGGCCGTCATCGGCAGGCGCGACCCGATCGGGACGGTGTCGCGCAGGCCGCTCGGCGGCTCGGCCGTCGCGACGCACACGCGCTGGACGCCGTCACGCCGGTAGAGCTGCACGCTTTCGCCGGTGACGTCCCGCAGCTTCGGCAGCACCACGCCCGCCGCGTCGAGCAGGGGGTCCGTCGAGCCGCCCGCCAGTTCGGCCAGTGCGGTACCGGGGCGCCAGCGCCCGTCCGGACCGCGGCGCAGCAACCGGTGCACCTCGAGCCCGACCGCGAGCCGGTGCGCGGTGGCGCGCGGCAGACCGGTCCGCGTGCACAGTTCCGCCAGGCCGCAGGGGTCGTCCGCGACCGCCTGCAGCACGGCCACTGCTTTGTCCAGTACTCCGATACCGCTATGCTGTCCCACGACCCGATACTAGCGTCCCGCACTTTGGGAAGTCCAGCATCTGGGAAAACCCTGAACTCGAGCTGCGCCCTTCCTTCGCGGCTCGCATCCGTTCCGCCGGTGCGCGCCCGAGTTCCGACGTCGAACCGTGGAAGGAGCCGGAGATGACCAGCCCGACCGGCAAGGCCCGCACACTGGCGGAGAAGGTGTGGGAAAGCCACCTCGTGCGCCGAGGGGAAGGCGCCGAACCGGACCTGCTCTACATCGACCTCCACCTGCTGCACGAAGTGACCAGCCCGCAGGCCTTCGACGGCCTCCGGCTGGCCGGGCGGCCGGTGCGCCGCCCCGACCTGACCATCGCGACCGAGGACCACAACGTCCCGACCGTCGACATCGAGCTCCCCATCGCCGATCCGGTCTCGCGCACCCAGGTCGACACCCTTCGGCGCAACTGCAAGGAGTTCGGTGTCCGGCTGCACCCGATGGGTGACGCCGAGCAGGGCATCGTGCACGTCATCGGCCCGCAGCTCGGCCTGACCCAGCCCGGCATGACCGTGGTCTGCGGCGACAGCCACACCTCCACGCACGGCGCGTTCGGCGCCATCGCCTTCGGCATCGGGACGTCCGAGGTCGAGCACGTCCTGGCCACCCAGACGCTGCCGCTCCGTCCATTCAAGACGATGGCGATCACCGTCGACGGCGAGCTGCGCCCGGGGGTCACGGCGAAGGACATCATCCTCGCGGTGATCGCCAAGATCGGCACCGGCGGCGGCCAGGGCTACGTCCTGGAGTACCGCGGCTCGGCTATCGAGGCGCTCTCGATGGAAGCCCGGATGACCGTCTGCAACATGTCGATCGAGGCCGGCGCCCGCGCCGGGATGATCGCCCCGGACGAGACGACGTTCGAGTACCTGAAGGGCCGCCCGCACGCGCCGCAGGGCGCCGACTGGGACGCGGCGGTCGAGAACTGGCGGCAGCTGCGCACCGACGAAGGCGCCGAGTTCGACGCCGAGGTGCACCTCGACGCGAGCGCGCTGACGCCGTTCGTGACCTGGGGCACCAACCCCGGCCAGGGCCTCCCGCTGGGCGCCGAGGTGCCCGACCCGGAGCAGATCCCGGACGAGAACGACCGCGTCGCGGCCGAGAAGGCCTTGTCCTACATGGATCTCAAGCCCGGCACGCCGCTGCGGGAGATCGCGGTGGACACCGTCTTCCTCGGCTCCTGCACCAACGGCCGGATCGAGGACCTGCGGGCCGCGGCCGAGGTGCTGCGCGGCCGGAAGGTGGCGGACTCGGTCCGGATGCTGGTGGTCCCCGGCTCGATGCGGGTCCGCAAGGCCGCCGAGGCCGAGGGCCTCGACGCCGTGTTCACCGAGGCCGGCGCCGAATGGCGGCAGGCGGGCTGCTCGATGTGCCTGGGCATGAACCCGGACCAGCTGAAGCCGGGGGAGCGCAGCGCGTCGACGTCGAACCGCAACTTCGAGGGCAGGCAGGGCAAGGGCGGCCGGACGCACCTGGTGTCCCCGCTGGTGGCCGCCGCCACGGCCGTCCGGGGGACGCTTTCGTCGCCGGAAGACCTGCTGACCGCCGCCCGCTGACCCACCCGAGGAGCTCCCACCATGGAACCGTTCACCCAGCACACCGGCGTCGGCGTCCCGCTGCGCCGGTCCAACGTGGACACCGACCAGATCATCCCGGCGGTCTACCTCAAGCGGGTCACCCGGACCGGCTTCGAAGACGGCCTGTTCGCCGCCTGGCGCGGCAACGAGGACTTCATCCTGAACCAGGAGCCGTTCAAGAACGGCAGCGTGCTGGTCGCGGGACCGGACTTCGGAACCGGTTCCTCCCGCGAGCACGCCGTCTGGGCGCTGATGGACTACGGCTTCCGGGCCGTCATCTCCGCTCGCTTCGCCGACATCTTCCGCGGCAACTCCGGCAAGGGCGGCCTGGTGGCCGCGCAGTGCGAGCAGCACGACGTCGAACTGCTCTGGAAGCTGCTCGAGAACGAGCCCGGCACGGAGGTCACGGTCGACCTCGAGACCAAGACCGTGCGGGCCAAGGACTTCACCGCGCCCTTCCAGATCGACGACTACGTCCGCTGGCGGCTGCTGGAGGGCCTCGACGACATCGCTCTCACGTTGCGCCATGCCGGTGAGATCGATGCCTTCGAAGGTGACCGCCCGTCCTGGAAGCCGACCACGACGCCGATCACCGCGGGCTAGTTCGTTTCACGGCGGGATCTCTTGTGCGGCAAGGGATCCCGCCGTTTTTTGTGCCCGCTCCGAACAATGCCGGACGGCCCTCGCGAGCCTCTCTTCGAGAGGCGGAACCCGCCCCGGGGCAAGGGAAAGGGTTCGCGTGCCGTTTGGAATTTGTGCTGCCTTGGTAATACCGTGTGCTGGTCGGCCGACCGGGCCGAGGACGGGTACTCCCTTCTTGGAGGACTGGAATGGCCAACAAGGCCCAGCTGATCGAGGCGCTGTCGGAGCGCCTGGGCGACAAGAAGGCCGCTTCCGAGGCGGTCGACGGTCTGGTCGACATCATCATCCGGACGGTCAACAAGGGCGAGAAGGTCAACATCACCGGCTTCGGTGTGTTCGAGAAGCGCGCCCGCGCGGCCCGGACGGCCCGGAACCCCCGCACCGGCGAGGCCGTGCGCGTCAAGAAGACGAACGTGCCGGCGTTCCGCGCCGGAACCACGTTCAAGGACGTCATTTCCGGCGCGAAGAAGCTGGCCAAGGCGACGCCGGCGAAGCGCGCGGCGGCTGGCACGCGAGCCTCCACGACAACGCGCGCGACCACCCCGCGCGCGGCGGCGGCCAAGCCGGCGACGGCCCGCGCGACGGCGACGCGCACCCGCGCGACGGCGGCGAAGCCGGCCGCGGCGAAGCCGGCGACCACGCGGACCCGGGCGGCGGCCCCGAAGGCGGCCGCGGCCAAGACCACGACGACGCGCGCGAAGGCGCCGGCCGCGAGGACGACCGCGGCGAAGCCTGCTGCGGCCAAGACCGCCGCGGCGAAGCCGGCCGCGGCCAAGACCACGGCGGCGAAGCCCGCCGCGGCGAAGACGACCACGGCCCGGAAGACGACCGCGGCGAAAGCCCCGGCCAGGCGGACCTCGACCGCGGCGAAGAAGAGCTGACCTCCGAAAACTGTCGGACCCCTGCGGTAACGTGAAATCAGGGGGTCCCCAGGGGGCGACCTCTGGTCAGGTGAGCGACTTTTCCGGCAGGGCCCCGCGCGAAGTGCGTGGGGCCCTGCCGCATGTCCGGGCCGGTGCGGCAGGAGCGATCCGGGCCGGCAGGAGCCTGCCGCACCGGCCGAGGGTGGGTTGTCGCCGCTCGGCCAGGCCACTCTGCCGCGCGTGATCGGCTCGCCCAACGTCTTGAATGACTCATTCAGGACCTCCGAAGACCTGAATGAGTCATTCAAGACGTCGGCGGGATGCTGTGGACTGCACCGGCGCGGCGTTGCCCGGACCCTGCCCGCACCGGTGCGGCAGAAGCGATCCCGCCCGCGCCCGCAACCGCAAGCCCGCTCCCGAACCCGCCCACTCCCGAAAGTCACTCACCGCCAACTTCCCCATCCCGCACGGGACCCGCACCCCACCCGCCCGGCCCAACCCCGCGCCCGGGACCGGTTCCGCTCAATTTCGCAAAGTTGCTTGAGCGCCCGGCCGAGTGGTGCCACGCTGCGTTCCTCGGGGCCCGCGTGCGGTGCGGGCCCGGCGGCGCGCGACGGCTAACCTGGGGGCGACCACCATCGACATCCGGCTGCTCGGCCCGTTCCAGGTGCTCGTCGGCGGTTCCCCGGTCGTGCTGACCAGTTCCCGCCAGCGCGCGCTGCTCGCCACCCTCGCCCTCGCCGCGGGCCGGCTGGTGTCGATCGACGCGCTCGCGCGCGGGGTCTGGGGCGAGACGCCGCCCGCGCACATCCGGGGCAGCCTGCAGACCTACGTCATGCGCCTGCGCCGGCTCTGCGGCGAGGACACCGTCGTCACCGAACCGGACGGCTACCGGCTGGTCGTCGACCCGTCCCGGGTGGACGCGCTGCGGTTCCTGCGCGCCCTCGACCAAGCCGCCGCCACGACCGATCCCGCGCAGCGGCGGGCGCTGCTCACCGCCGCGCTCGCCACCTGGGGCGGGACGCCGCTGGAAGGCGTCGGTTCGCCCGCGCTCGCCGCCGAATGGGAGCCGCTGCTCACCGAACGGCACCTCTTCGCCGTGGAGCAGCGCATCGACCTCGACACCGGGCTGGTCCCCGACGCGCGGCTCGTCGCCGAGCTGACCGACCTCGTCGCCCAGCACCCGCTGCGGGAGTCGTTGTGGGAACGGCTGGTCCGTGCCCTCGCCCGGTCCGGGCGCCGCGCCGAAGCACTCGCGCGCTACGCCAACCTGCGCGCGCTGCTGGCCGACGAACTCGGTGTCGAACCCGGTGAAGACCTGCGGCGCCTGCACGCCGAACTGCTCGCCGCCGACGCCGGGCCCGCCGTGCCCACCGTGCCGCGGCAGCTGCCCTTCGACGTCGCCGGCTTCACCGGCCGCGGTGCCGAACTCGCCGAGCTCGACCGGCTGCCGCCCGGCGGCGCCTCCGGCATCGTCGTCATCGAAGGCACCGCCGGGGTCGGGAAGACGTCGCTGGCCGTGCACTGGTCGCACCGCGTCCGCGATCGCTTCCCCGGCGGCCAGCTGTTCCTCGACCTGCGCGGCCACTCCGCGGGCACCCCCGTCACGCCGGACGCCGCGCTCGCCGGCTTCCTCCGCGCCCTCGGCGTCCCGCCCGAGTCCGTGCCTTCCACAGTGGAGGAACGCTCGGCCCTGCTGCGCAGCCGGCTCGACGGCAGCCGCACGCTGATGCTGCTCGACAACGCCCGCGACGCCGACCAGGTCCGCCCGTTGCTGCCCGGTTCCGGGAACCTCGTCGTCGTGACCAGCCGAAACCAGTTGCGGGGCCTCGTCGCGCGCGACGGCGCCCGCCGCATCGCGCTACGGTCCTTCGACGACGGGGACGCCGCCGCGCTGCTCGCCGGCAGCGTCGGCCCGCGGCGCCTGGCCGCCGAACCCGATGCCGTCGCCGAACTCGTCCAGCTCTGCGGGCGCCTGCCGCTCGCGCTCGCGCTGGCCGGAGAACGCGCTTCCCGCTTTCCCGGCGTTTCGCTCGCCGGGATCGTCGAAGAACTCCGCGACCAGCGGCTGCGCCTGGACACCCTGCGCGACCCGCAGGACGCCGGCACCGACCTCCGCGCCGCGTTCTCCTGGTCCTACAAGGCCCTCCGCCCGGCCGCCGCGCGGTTCTTCCGGCTGCTCGGCCTGCACCCCGGCCACGGCTTCAGCCTGTCCGCGGCCGCCGCGCTCGCCGGTGCCAACCTGCGTGAAGCCCGCGAACTCGCCGACCAGCTCGCCGCCGCGCACCTGCTCAACCAGCCCGGCACCGACCGCTACCAGTTCCACGACCTCCTGCGCGTCTACGCCGCGGAACTCGTCGAATCCGAAACGACGGCGGACGACCGCGAAGCCGCGCTGCGCCGGCTCCTCGACTGGTACCTCGCCACGGTCGCGGAGGCGAACAAGCTCGTCCGCCCCGACCTGCTCACCGAGGACATCACCCTCGGCCCGCCGCCGGTGCCCGCCGTCCACTTCACCCAGCACGAGCAGACGATCGCCTGGTACGCCACGGAACGGCCGGCCCTCACCGCGCTGGTCGGCATCGCCGCCGACCGCGGCTGGACCGCCCACGCCTGGAAGCTCGCGTGGCTCCTGCGCGGCTTCTTCGCCGAACGCCACGACCGCGACGACTGGATCACCACCGCGCGCGCGGCGGTCGCCGTCACCCGCGACGCCGGCGACAACACCGGTCTCCAGTACAGCGCCAACAACCTCGGCTCGGCCTACCTGCGCACGCTCCAGCCCGACCAGGCGCTGGAAGCGCTGGAGGAGGCCCGCGCGGCCTCGGAGTCCGGCGGTGGCACCGCGCTGGCCGTGGCGATCCTGTCGAACCTCGCCGGCGCCTACTACGTCCGCGCCGAGTACGCGGAAGCCGAGCGCTACGCCCTCCAAGCCGTCCACCTCGCGCGCGACCACGGGCAGCGCACCTTCGTCCCGCACGCGCTGCTGAACGTCAGCGCCAGCCGCATCGGCCTGCACGACTACGACCACGCGGCCGAAGCCGCCGAGGCCGCGCACGAAGCCTTCGCCGAGCTGGGCGACCGCTACCACGCGGCGCTCGCCCTAGGGAACGTCGCCGAAGCGCTCGCCGGGGCGGGAAGACACGACGAAGCGGAGAAGGCGGGACTCGACGCGCTCGCCGAGCTGAAAGAGCTGAACGCCGACTACGGCACCATCGACGTCCAGATCACCCTGGGCCGGCTCAAACAGCGAACCGGCCGCGGCCGCGAGGCAGGGGGACACTGGACCGAGGCGCTGACCGTGAGCCAGCGCCTCGGCGACCCCCGGGTCACGGAGATCCAAGCCCTGCTGGCCACGGTGCCGACAGACGAGCCCTCGCCCGGGGATGCGCCGTACCCCTAGCCCGGCGCAGCCCAGCGGGACCCGGGACCAGTACACCAAGATCTACTGTCAGGACGCTGTCTCGTTGTCCGGCCCCGAGTCAGGAGCGAGTGGGCGCCGGCGCGGGAAGCGCGCTCGGGTAGTAGTCCGCCGCCAGGAGCAGCGGGCCTTCCTCGGCCGTCGGCGGGCGGAACGACAGGACCCAGAACGAGCCCTTCTTGCTGGGCACGACCCCGCCGCGCGCGGCGGAAAGCTCCACGCCGTCGCGGTCGGCCAGCGCGCTCACCAGGTCCGGGATCACGCCGCCCTGGCTGCACACCACCGGCGTCCCGGCGTCGCCGGCCACGGCCAGCAGCCGCGCCACGCCGAGCACCGGGTCGGGCCAGTAGCCCTCCTCGGAGAACAGCGGTTCGTGCCGGACTTCGGCGCCGAGGTCGTCCGCGATCCCGTGCACCGTCTGCACGCACCGCAGCCGCGGCGCGGACAGCACCCGGGCGGGCCCGAACAGCGCCAGCACGCGCCGGAGCCCGGCCGCCTGCCGCTGGCCCGCTTCGGAAAGCGGGCGCAGGTCGTCGTCGCCGGTCCACTCGTCGCGCTTGCCCGCCTTCGCGTGCCGCACCAGCAACACCGTCGACAGGCCGACGGGCAGCTCGCAGAACGCCCGCAGCACGCGCACGTCCCCCGGCCGCGTCAGCAGCTTTTCCGCGGCCTGCGGGGCGAGCCAGCGCAGCTCGTCGACCTCGTCGTTCGCCGCGAACTCGCCGGAAACCGCTTCCGCGGCGAAGTAGTCGACCGTCTTCGGCACCGTCCCGGACCCGGTGCGCGACGGCACCGCGTAGGTCGTGCGCGCCACGTACCGGCCCAGGACCGCGGCGAACCCGGTCTCCTCGCGTACTTCGCGGACGGCGGCCTCGGCGATCGTCTCGCCCGCGTCGAGCTTCCCCTTCGGCAGCGACCAGTCGTCGTACCGCGGGCGGTGGACCAGGGCGACCTCGGTCACCCCGCCGGCGACGCGCCACAGCACCGCGCCGGCCGCCCGTACCTCGTGGGTCATCCGGCGGCCCCGTGCAGCTTCGCCAGCTCCAGCTGGTGGTCACGCACCCGCGAGCCGTCCGCCGGGAACGGCGCCCACTCGCCGCTGTCGGTCAGCACCCAGCAGCGCGTCGCCGGATCGAGCGCCGAGTCGAAGATGTCGTCGAGCTGCCGGGTCAGCTTCGGGTCCTTCACCCGCACCAGCGCCTCGATCCGCCGGTCCAGGTTCCGGTGCATCATGTCCGCGCTGCCGATCCAGTGCGTGCCGCCCGCGCGGAAGTGGAAGACCCGCGAGTGCTCCAGGAACCGGCCCAGGATCGACCGGACGTGGATGTTCTCCGACAGCCCTTCGACGCCGGGCTTGAGCGTGCAGATGCCGCGCACCACGATCTCGACCGGCACCCCGGCCTGCGACGCGTGGTAGAGCGCGTCGATGACCTGCTCGTCGACCAGCGAGTTGCACTTGATCCGGATCCCGGCCTGCTGCCCGGCCCGCGCCAGCTCGATCTCTTCGCCGATCGCGCGGACGATGCCCCGGCGGATGCCGTGCGGCGACGTGAGGATCGTCCGGTAGGTGTCCTGGCGGGAGTAGCCGGTGAGCACGTTGAACAGGTCGGTGACGTCCGCGCCGATGCTCGGGTCGGCGGTGAACAGGCCGATGTCCTCGTAGAGCCGCGCGGTCTTCGGGTTGTAGTTGCCGGTGCCGATGTGGCAGTAGCGCCGGATCGTCGAGCCCTCCTGGCGCACGATCATCGACACCTTGCAGTGCGTCTTCAGCCCGACCAGGCCGTACACGACGTGCACGCCCGCGCGTTCCAGCGTCCGCGCCCAGGTGATGTTGGCCTGCTCGTCGAACCGCGCCTTGATCTCGACCAGCGCGACGACCTGCTTGCCTGCCTCGGCCGCGTCGATCAGCGCGTCGACGATCGGGGAGTCGCCCGAGGTCCGGTACAGCGTCTGCTTGATCGCGAGCACCTTCGAGTCGGCCGCCGCCTGCTCGATGAACCGCTGCACGCTGGTGGAGAACGAGTCGTACGGGTGGTGCACCAGCACGTCGCCCTCGCGCAGCGTGGCGAAGACGCTCTTCGGCGTCTCCCGCTCGCCGAACGCCGGGTGCGTCGCCGGCACGAACGGCCGGTCCTTGAGCTCCTTGCGGTCCACACCGGACAGCTGGTGCAGGCAGGTCAGGTCCAGCAGGCCGGGCACCTCGACGACGTCCGCCGGGTCGACGTCCAGCTCGCGCAGCAGCAGCTCGAGCATGTGCTCGCTCATGTCCTGCGCGACCTCGAGCCGGACCGGCGGCCCGAACCGGCGCTGCGCCAGCTCGCGCTCGAGGGCCTGCAGCAGGTCTTCGTCGCGGTCTTCGTCGACCTCGAAGTCGGCGTTGCGGGTGACGCGGAAGACGTGGTGCTCGGTGACGTCCATGCCGGTGAACAGCTCGCCGAGGTGCGCGGCGATGAGCTCCTCGAGCGGCAGGAAGGTCGCGGTGCGGCTGGCGCGGTCGGTTTCGACGCGCATCAGCCGCGGCACGTTGCTCGGCACCTTCACCCTGGCGAACCGCTCGGTGCCGCCCTCCGGGTCCCGGACGGTGACCGCGAGGTTGAGCGACAGGCCCGAGATGTACGGGAACGGGTGCGCCGGGTCGACGGCCAGCGGCGTCAGCACCGGGAAGATCTGCTCGGAGAAGTAGCTCGACAGCCGCAGCTGGTCGGCGCCGGGCAGGTCGGCCCAGCCGACGATGTGGATGTCGTGCTCGGCCAGCTGCGGGCGCAGGTGCTTTTCGAAGGCGCCGGTCTGGCGCTCGACCAGGTCCTGGTTGCGCTTGGCGATGTAGCCGAGCTGCTCGCGCGGGGTGAGCCCGTCCGCGCTGCGCACCAGCAGGCCGGTCTCGTCGCGGCGCTTCAGGCCGGCGACGCGGACCATGTAGAACTCGTCCAGATTGGACGCGAAGATGGCGAGGAACTTCGTCCGCTCCAGCAGCGGCTGCGACTCGTCCTCGGCCAGCGCGAGCACCCGCGCGTTGAAGTCCTGCCACGACAGCTCGCGGTTGAAGTACCGGTCGTCCGGCAGCGTCTCGACGGCGGCCGGCGCGGCGGTGACCGCGGGCGGCGCCGACGGCACGGAGCGGAACTCCTCGGCGTTGCGCCCGTTGCCGTGCGAAGCGCTGCGGCGGCGGGTGGTCGCCGGGGTGGCCTTGCGCTCCCGGGGTTTCCCGGCGGTGGCCCGGGCGGCGGTGTCGCGTGCGGTGGCCTTCGACGGGACCTTCTTGGCCGTGCTCGCCCGGCTGGTGGTTTTCTTCGCCGTCTCCGAAGATCCGCTTGCCGGGTTCCGTCGCCTCCGCGGTGCGGGCGTGCCGCCGTCGTCTGTGCTCACGGCCCCCATTCTTCACCAAGCCACGCGGAATTGCGCAGGGCGTGGTGAAGGTCAGATGAACAGCTCAGCGCGGTCCCGCACACGCTTCCGCCGTGTGTTTTCCGACACCCAGCGCGCGGACGTGGGCAAGATCGTCCGCGGTGTCGACGTCGCTGCGGAGGGTGGCGAGCGGCGCCCGCAGGGGAACGGCCCCGGACCGGCGGTGCGCGGCCGCCGACCCCAGCCCGAACCGCGGCTCGAGCGGAGCACCCGGCGCGGAGAGCAGGAGGGTGGTGCCGGTGCCCTGCCGGTCGGCGACGAAGGCCCGGTTCCCGGCCGCTTCGGTGATCGCCTCGGTCAGGTCGCCGGCGCGCAGGGCGGGGAGGTCGGCTTGGAGGGCGCCCACTATGGCCGCGGGGTCGTCCTTGCGGAGCTGGGCTTCGCCGTGGCGGAAAGCTTCGTTGAGACCTCCGTGCGGGGGTTCGCGGATGATTTCGACGCCGAGTTCCGCGAGTTCCCGGACGGCCTCGGGGTCGGCGGCGACGAGCAGGACGCGCCGCACCCGCCCGGCCGAGACGACGGCGGCGAGCGTGTCGGCGGCGAGGGCCAGTACCAGGGCCGGGTGGTGGTCCGGTTCGACCGCGCCACGCAGCCGCGACTTGCCGTCGCGGGGGTGTTTCATCGGCACGACCAGGTCTACGTCCACGTGTCCATCTTTACCGGAAAGGTCGGGCTGGTGTCGGGGAGTGGGGCGGGTTGTCCACAGGTGAGGGCAGTTGTGGACAACTCGGGGGTGGTGGGCTCGGCGATCCTCGTGACGGGTGGGCCGGTGGTGTCTTGAATGACTCATTCAGGACCTCGGAAGACCTGAATGAGTCATTCAAGACGTCGGCGAAGCCGCCGCCGAGCGAGCCGCAGCACCTTTGCCGGGGCCCTGGCGTCCGGCCCCGGACCAGGGCGCCCAGCCGGCCCGGACCGCCTCGCCGCCGGTTGAACGCACCCTCCCTGGACTGCCCCGACCCCGGCGCGGCAGGATCAGCACCGGACGTGAGACGTGGAGGAGGAGATCGTGGCCCGGCGTGAAAAGGGTGGCTTCTGGGTGGGGCTCGCCGCCGTACTGTTCTACCCGATCACCGGGATCGCGCGGCGGGTCTACGTCGGGGACGAGAAGGTGCCGCGGCAGGGGCCCGCGCTGCTCGTGCTGAACCACATCTCGCACCTCGACCCGGTCGTCGACGCCGTCTTCGTGCACCGGGCGAAGCGGGTGCCGCGGTTCCTCGGCAAGGAGAGCCTGACCCGGACCCCGATCTTCGGGAAGATCTTCGTCGGCTCGGGGCAGATCCCCGTCTCGCGCGGGTCGGCCGCCGCCGGGGACAGTCTCAAGGCCGCGCACGAGGCGCTGCAGGCGGGCAAGGTCGTCGTGATCTACCCCGAGGGCACCATCACCAAGGACCCGGCCGGCTGGCCGAAGGAGTCCTTCACCGGCGCCGCGCGGCTCGCGATCCAGAACGACGTCCCCGTGATCCCCATCGCCCGCTGGGGCACCAGCCAGCTCTTCAACGGCTACACCAAGAAGTTCAAGCCGTTCCCGCGCAAGACCATCACCCACCGCGTCGGCGACCCGCTCGACCTGTCGGTCTACCGCGAAGGCAGCGTCCGCAGCGCGTCCAAGCTGCGTGAGGTCACCAAGGTCATGATGGACGAGGTGACCCGGCTGCTCGCCGAGATCCGGGACGAAGAACCGCCGTCGGAGAAGCCGGGGGAAACCGCCTGATGCGCGCCGACGTGCAGCGGGTCACCGTGCTCGGGGCCGGGTCGTGGGGCACCGCCTTCGCGAAGGTCCTCGGGGACGCCGGTCGCGACGTCACGATGTGGGCGCGCCGCGAAGAGGTCGCCGAGGACATCCGCGAGCGGCACGCCAACAGCGCGTACCTGCCCGGCGTCGAGCTGCCGGAGAACATCACCGCCACCAGCGACCCGGCGAAGGCGCTCGAAGGCGCCGAAGCCGTCGTGCTCGCCGTGCCCAGCCAGAGCTTGCGCGCCAACCTGACGTCGTGGCGCGATCTGCTGCCGCCGGACGCGATCCTCGTCAGCCTCGCGAAGGGCGTCGAACTCGGCACGCTCAAGCGGATGAGCGAGGTCATCGGCGAGATCGTCGGGATGAATCCGAACGAGGTCGTCGTCGTGACCGGGCCGAACCTGGCCAAGGAGATCGCCGCCGGGCAGCCGTCCGCGTCCGTGCTGGCCTGCGCCGACCACGAGCGCGCCGTCGCGATCCAGCGCGCCTGCGCCAACTCCTACTTCCGGCCCTACACCAACACCGACGTCGTCGGCTGCGAGCTCGGCGGCGCCTGCAAGAACGTGATCGCGCTCAGCACCGGCATGGCCGCCGGGCTGGGCCTGGGCACCAACACGATGGCGACGCTCATCACGCGCGGCCTCGCCGAGATGGCCCGGCTCGGGGCGAAGCTGGGCGCGGACCCGCTGACGTTCGCCGGGCTCGCCGGCGTCGGCGACCTGGTCGCGACCTGCTCGTCGCCGCTTTCGCGCAACCGGACGTTCGGCGAGCGCCTCGGCCGCGGTGAGACGCTCGAACAGGCGCAGGCGGCGGCCGGCGGGCAGGTCGCCGAGGGTGTCATGTCCTGCTCGTCGATCCGGGCGCTCGCGCGGAGCCTGGGTGTCGACATGCCGATCACCGACGCGATGCACCGCGTCTGCCACGAGGGCGTTGACCCGCGGCGGGCGGGCGCCGAGCTGCTGGGGCGGTCGCAAAAGCACGAGTGGTCCTGATCTCCCGGCAGGTGGGAGCTCTTGACCGGGCGGGGAGCGGCTGCGACTCTGGTCGCATGTTCGCGCACGAAATGACCGAGCCGCGGGGCCGCATGGGCTTCCGCGCCGTCGTGTGCGCGTGTCGCTGTTGTCGGTGAACCCAGCCCCGGCCCAGCTCGACACCCCTTTTCTTCCGTGAGGACCCTCCATGTTCGCCGTTCCGGACAACACCCTGCTGCGTCCCGAAAACCCCGCGCTGCGCCACCCGGTGCGCGTCGCGCTGGAGGTCGCCGCCGACCGTGACCGCTGGAAGCACCTGCTGCGCTACGACCCCGACGAGCGCTTCGCCGCGCTCGTCGAGAAGGACGAGCGGCAGGAGGTCTGGCTGATGAGCTGGCTGCCCGGCCAGCGCACCGACCTGCACGACCACGCGTTCGCCAGCGGCGCGTTCACCGTGGTCAGCGGGCACCTGACGGAGGCGGTGGCCCGCCGGGCCCCGGGCGGCCGCGCGGTCACCGAGCTGCACGCCCTCGCGGCGGGGCAGTCGCGGGTGTTCGGCCCGGGGTACGTCCACGAGGTGCGCAACGACGGCCCGGACCCGGCGGTGTCGGTCCACGTCTACCGCGACGCGGCCCGCGCGATGCGCTCCTACCACCTCGACCCGCTGGGCGGCCCGGTCCTGGACTGACCCGAGCACCCCAATGGGGTTGTTTCATCCTGGTTGTGGCTGGTCAGGGTGTCGGTTTTGTGGTGGTTTCCTGTCGTGACAGGAAGTGGTGCTGGGACCAGCGTGGCGAACCTGGAGATGGGTGAAGCCCTCGGCAGGATCGAGATGTGAGTCAACCATCCGCCGAGGGCTTCGGTCCTCTTTCCTACCAGGTCGCCCTTCCGCTGTCCCGGCAGACCCTGCAACTGGTCGCGGGGTTGATCTGTGCCCACCGACGGCGGTTGCGGTCGCGCTGGCGCAAAGCCGGCCCCGCCGGCCAGGCTCTGGTCGTACTCGCCGTGCTGCGCGACGACCCGCGTCTGGCCCACCTCGGAGCCGGCATGGGTGTCTCCGCGGCCACGGTCCGGCGGTGGGTGCTGGAAGTCATCACCCTGCTCGCCGCCCGCGCCACTCGCCTGAACCGGGTCCTGCGCCGCCAGGCCGCCCAGGCCGCGACGGTGGTGCTGGTGGACGGCACCCTGATCCGGACCCGCCGCCGCACCGGCAAAGCCAACCGGGCCCACTACAACGGCAAGCACAAACACCACGGCCTGGTCGTGCTCGCCCTGACCGACGAGACCGGCCGGCTGCTGTGGGTCTCGGCAGCGTTGCCGGGCAAGACCGCCGACATCACCGCCGCCCGCCGGCTGCGCATCCGCCAGCACCTGCACGCCCACGGCCTGACCCCGGCCGGAGACAAAGGCTTCCACGGCTGGCACAAAGACGTCCGCACCACCCGCGACTGCCCAGACTGTGAGGGACCGTGTGAGCAGATCGTGCTCACTCCCTACAAAGCCGAAGCCCGCCGACCGCTGACCAAGACGCAGAAGCAGGCCAACGCGGTGTTCGCGGCGATGCGGTGTGCGGTAGAAGGCGGCTTCGCCGCCCTCAAACACTGGCACATCCTCGACAAACTCCGCCTCGACACCCGCCACGCCACCACCCTGCTGCGCGCTCTGCTCGTGCTCACCCAGCACGAGCAGAGCGTCCGCGACACCGCCCGGACAGCAGAAGCCTGAGCATTACCAGACCTGATCAGCCCATCCTGACCAGCGCAAATCACGATGAAACAACCCCAATGTGGCGTTGGGTGCGTCAGACGCACCGAACGCCACATTGGGTGCGCTGGACGCACCGAACGCCACATTGGGGTGCTTTGGGCCGGTTAGTCCAGGTCGCCGCGTAGGCGGAACTCGCGCTCGATCACGTCGCGGCCGGCACCGGAAGCCAGCAGCGTGTGCAACAGGATCCGGGACTTCCGCGCGTCCAGCCAGCCCGCCATCGTCGCGCCCATCGCGATCAGGCTCGACTCCGAACCGTGGAAGCCGTACGTCGAGCGCAACGTCGGCCCGGCGCCGGTCCGCGAAGCGACGACCACCGGCAGCGAAGGCAGCAGCCGGGCCACCACGTCGGCGGTGCCGGACGAGACGTGGCCCGCGCCCGTCGCCGCCAGCACGATCCCGCGCACGCCCGGCTGCGTGGCCGCGTGCGCGAGGACCGCGCCCGAGTCGTCGAGACCGGCTTCGACCACCGGGACCAGCCCGCCGAAGTCCTCGCCGCTGAGCGCCGGGGGCCGCGGCGGCGACGGGTGGAAGTAGTGCACCGCGTGCTCCACGACCATGCCCAGCGGCCCCGCGGGCGCCGACGTGAACGCCTCCAGGTGGCTCGAATGCGCTTTCCGCACCCAGCGCGCCGCGTGGACGTCGTCGTTCAGCGTGACCAGCGCGCCCCGGCCGCGGCTGCGGGGATCGGCCGCCACGGTCAGCGCGTTCCGCAGGTTCGCCGGGCCGTCCGGGCTGAGCAGGCCCGCGTTGCGCATCGCGCCGGTGACGACCACGGGGATCTCCGACGGCCAGCACAGGTCGAGGAAGTACGCGGTCTCCTCGAGGGTGTCGGTGCCCTGCACGACGACGAACCCGTCGGCGTCCTGGCGCAGGCCCCAGTCGCGGCACCGCAGCAGCGTCGCGAAGTCCATCGACGCGCTGCCGATCCCCGCCAGGGTTTCGGCGAGGACGTCCACTGGCAGGTCGCCGAGCGCGCCGATCAGTTCGGCCGCACCCAGCCGCGGGACGGCGCCGGACCCGGGAGCCGGGGCCATCGAGATGGTTCCGCCGAGGGTGGCGACCGCGATCAAGGGCATGCGGCCCACCCTATTCAGCCGTGCTTGACCGCCTGGAGCGTGTAGCTCGCCGCGAGCCGCGAGGGCGTGTCCTTCAGCCGCCACTCGTCGGTGGCTTCGTCGTGCGTCATCTGGCCGGGGATCGCGTTCCACGGCACGCTGTCGTGCTCGGTGAACGCGGTCAGCGTGAGGCCGTTGTCCAGCAGCGCGGTGATGATCTCGCCCAGCGAGTGGTTCCACGAGTGGCTGACGCTGTGGGTGAGCGGCCGGTCGGTGGCGACGTAGGTCTCGGGCTCGTCGAACACCAGCGGCTCGGCGTGCTCGAAGTACGGGTAGCGCGGCGCCGCCGGGTCGTTCTCGTCCAGCGTCCCCAGCATCGGATGACCCTCCCGGACGAAGAGCCGCCCGCCCGGGCGCAGCAGGCCCGCGACCACCGACGCCCAGCGCGCCATCGACGGCAGCCAGCACAGCGCCCCGATTCCGGTGTAGACCAGGTCGAACTCGCCGGCGCCCAGCACCTCGACGGCGTCGTACACATTGGCTTCGCGGAAGTCGATCGACGCGCCGGCCGCCGCGGCGAGCTTCCGGGCTTCCGCCAGCGCCGCACCCGAGAAGTCCAGGCCGGTCACCGAAGCGCCGAGCCGCGCGAGCGACACCGTGTCCGTGCCGATGTGGCACTGCAGGTGCACCGCGCGCAGCCCGCCGATGTCGCCCAGGCGCGGCCGGTCGAACCGCACGACAGCGCTCAGGTACGCGGGATCCGCGGCGAAGTCCGCGAAGTTGTAGTCCGGCGAAGCCGCGTGCAGGACCGCGCGCTCGTCCCAGTTCGCCTTGTTGACGGCGAACGAGTCCGTCACGACGTCGCCGCGCGTTCGGCCGCGCTGCGCAGGACGCAAAATTCGTTGCCCTCGGGGTCCGCGAGCACCGCCCAGCCGGTGCCGTCGGGCTTGCGCAGGTCGTCGACCAGCGTCGCGCCCAGGCCGAGGAGCCGGGAAACCTCTTCGTCGCGCGGGACGTCCGGCTGCAGGCAGACGTGCAGCCGGTTCTTCACCGTCTTCGGCTCGGGGACCCGCAGGAACAGCAGGTCGATGCCGCCCTCGAGGGCGATGCCGCACTCGTCGTCGCCGGGCTGGTCCTCCTCGGGAACCGGCTTCCCGGTGACCTGGCTCCAGAACTGGCACAGCTGGTACGGGTCGGCGCAGTCGACGGACACGTGCAGGACGGACGAAGGCATGGCACTCCTCGGCAGACGGGTGCCGCCGAGTCTGGCTCAGGCGAAGCGCCGGGGCGAGCCGATTTCAGGACGCCAGCGCGAGACCCGCCGTCCGGTGCACACGGCGGCTGTCGTCGACGATGAGGATCTCGCAGTCCGGCCGGTCGGCCGCCCACGTGATGCCCTCCTCGCCCATCGCGAACGCCGCCGTGGCCAGCGCGTCCGCCGTGACCAGGTCGCCGGCCACGACGGTGACGCTCATCAGGCCCGTCGCGGGTGTCCCGGACCGGCCGTCGAGGATGTGGGAACCGCGCTCGTACGCCGCCGACGTCGCGATCGCGCCGTTGCGCGACTCCAGCACCGCGCACACCGCCAGTGGCTGCTCGGGGTGGCGGACGCCGACCCGCCACGGGCGGCCGGGCTCCGGCTCGCCCGCGGTGACGACGTCGCCGCCGGCGTTGAGGCAGAACGTCGTCGCGCCCTCGGCCTTCAGCATGTCCGCGGCGCGCTGCACCGCCCAGCCCTTCACCACCGCGCACGGGTCGAGGCCGCGTCCGGGCAGCCGCGCCCGGAACGCGCCGCCGGAAAGCTGCTCGTAGTACGCGCAGAGCTCCAGGACCTCCAGGAGGTCGTCGCTCAGCTCGGCGGCCGCGAGCTCGCCGCGGTCGTACCGGCTGACTTCGCTGTCCTCCTTGAACGGGCTGAACCGGGCGTCGACGTCGTGGAACCAGGCGAAGACGTCGTCGACGGCCTCGGCGAAGTCCGCATCGTCGCGCAGGTCCAGGGAAATCGGCAGTCCCATGATCTGCTCGACGCGGACGCTCATCGGTTCCCCCGCTGGTCGATCGCGGCCTGCAGCGAGGTCTTGTAGGACTCGCTGGTCTCGGTCGCGCCGGTGATCGTGTCGATGTCGGCGCTCTGGGCCTGCATCGCTTCGTCCTGCAGCCGCGGCAACGCGGTCAGCGCCCGGCCTTCGTTCGGCGCCTGCAGCAGGGTGATGGCGGTGAGCCGCGAACCGGTGAACGTCACCTGGACCTGCACGACGCCGTACTTGCTGGATTCGGCGGTGCCCTGCGTGGTCACCGTCGGGTCCCCACCGTCCGAAGTGGAGGGTGCGGTCGACGGCGCGGCCGGTGCGCTGGTACTGGGCGGCGCCTGCGCGACGGCGGCGGCGTTGTGCAGCGGCCCCGGCTCGAACCGCCAGACCGCGATGAACCCCGCGATCGAGAGCGCGACGACGAAAATGGTCTTCTTCACCTTGAAAGATCCCCTTAGGCCGCGAGGCTGAAGCGTTCGGCGTGGACCTGGGTCTTCGGCACCTTCAGCTCGCGCAGGCTGCGCAGCACGGCCGACGTCATCCCCGGCGGGCCGCAGACGAACACGTCCCGGTCGTGCACGTCCGGCACCATCATGTGCAGGTTCGCCGGCCCGAGCATCGCCCCGCGCGGGCCGACCGCCTGGTCCGGTCCGGTGAGGACGCTGATGTCGGCGCCGCGGGCCTTGGCCAGCCCGTTCAGCTCCGGCAGCAGCACCGCGTCGGCCTGGGAACGGACCCGGTACAGCACGACGACGTGCCCCTCGATGTCCTCCAGCAGCGCGCGGATCGGCGTGATGCCGACCCCGCCCGCGACGAGCAGCGCGTTGGGCCGCCGCTGGTGGAGGGTCGTGAACGCGCCGTACGGGCCTTCGGCGAACACCCGCGTCCCGACGCGCAGGCTCCGCAGCGACGCACTCGAGTCGCCGAGCGCCTTCGCGGTCAGCCGCAGCGTGCGGCCGTCGGGCGCGGCGGACAGCGAGAACGGGTTGGCCTGCCACCAGCGGTCCTTCGTGAGGAACCGCCACAGGAAGAACTGCCCCGCCCGCGCCGGCATCTTGTCCAGGTGCTTGCCGGTCATGTACACCGAAACGACGTCCGGGGCCTCGGAAACGACCGCGGTGACGCGCAGCCGGTGGCGCACGTTGCGCCACAGCGGGAGCACGACGCGCCCGGCGAGCACGGCGGCACCGGCGCCCAGCCACATCGTCCACCAGTACGCCTTGGCCGTCGGCGCGCTCGCGAACGACGTGCCGAGCGCGATCTGGTGCGTGAACGCCAGCACGATAGCGGCGTAGGTGTAGAGGTGGATGAAGTGCCACGTCTCGTAGGCCAGCCGCTTGCGCGCGAACTTCGCCGAAGCCGCGCCCACGATCAGGATCACGGCGAACGCGACCAGCGCCCGCAGGATGCCTTCGAGGGTGTTCGCCATCTCGACCAGCTCGTCGACCACGCCCTTGTCGGACACCTCCGCGTAGCCGAACGCGATGAACACCAGGTGCGCGAGCAGCGTCCACAGGATCGTGAAGCCGGTCCAGCGGTGCCACGTGGTGAGCCGGTCCATCCCGATCCGCCGGTCCAGCCAGGGCAGCCGCGCCACGAGCAGCAGCTGGAACGCCATGGCCAGCGCGCCGTACATCCCGGCGAGCCGCCCGATGCTGATCAGCACGTTCGGCGACAGGCCGGCCTCCGCGAACAGCGCGGTGACGGCCGCCACGTTGGCGCCCAGGAAGGTGAAGAGGCCGGATTTCGCGGCGATCCGGGGGCGGATCGCCGGGCGCGTGGCCTCGGCGGTCTGCGTCATGGTGGTCACACGGATCCCCTTCGGTTTCGGTTCACGAAGGCCAGACTCGCCACGGAGCCTGTGGCGGGGCTGGGTGCGGGCTGTCGGATTCCTGTCGGCCCGCGCCACGGCTCGCCCGCACCGCGCGCGCCGGGAGAGGATGGGGGAGTGCAGAGCTCCGAGACCGTGCGCCTGCTCGTCGTCGACGACGAGCCGCACATCGCCGACCTCGTCGCCACCGTCGCCCGGTACGAGGGCTGGCAGGCGGTCACCGCGGGCTCCGGCAAGGCCGCGCTGACCGAGGCGGCGGCGTTCGGCCCGGACATCGTCGTGCTCGACCTGATGCTGCCCGACCTCGACGGCTTCACCGTGCTCGACCGCCTGCGCGAGAACGGCAACGCGGTGCCCGTGGTGTTCCTCACGGCCAAGGACGCGACGGCCGACCGGATCGCCGGGCTCACCCGCGGCGGGGACGACTACCTCGTGAAACCGTTTTCCGTCGAGGAGCTGATGGCGCGGCTGCGCGCGGTGCTGCGGCGCAGCCACGGCGGGGTCCAGACCGCCGCGCGCGGCGCCGTGCTGCGGGTCGGGGACCTCACGCTGGACGAGGACACCCGCGAGGTCCGCCGCGGCGACCGCCTGGCCGAGCTGACCCCGACCGAGTACGAGCTGCTGCGCTACCTCATGCGCCGCTCGCCCGCGGTGCTGACGAAGGCGCAGATCCTCGACCACGTCTGGGAGTACGACTTCGGCGGCCGGTCCAATGTGGTCGAACTGGTCATCTCGCACCTGCGGCGCAAGGTCGACGCGGGTGGCGGCGAACCGCTGATCCACACCGTGCGCGGCGTCGGCTACGTCGTGCGCCAGGTCAACCGGTGAAGCGCTGCTTCGCGAAGTGGTACGGGGCCTGGCAGCGCACGCGGCTGGGCACCCGGATCACGCTGGGGCTCGGCGCACTCGCGCTGGTCGTGTTCGCGGCCGTCGGCGTCACGATGGTCGGGATCATGCACGGCTACCTCGACCGCCGGCTCGACGAGCAGCTGTCCAAGAGCCAGAACACCCAGCTCCCGCAGCTGCGCGAGACGCACGGCTCGCCGCAGTCGGTGTACTCCTGGTATTCGGCGCTGTACAAGGTGCGCGGCGGCATCGCGACGCCCGAACCGGGCGGCAAGCTGCCGGACGACGCCGAGCAGCTGGCGAAGATCGCCGCGGACGCGGTCGGCGGCGACGTCACGCGCACGATCTACCTGCACGAGGACGGGCCGTACCGGGTCCGGGCCTGCCCGGTCGACAACGGGTCGGTGCTGCTCTCGGCCGCGCCCCAGAAGGATCTCGACGGGACCGTTCAGCAGCTGATCTGGGTCGAGGTGGCCGCCTTCTCGCTCGCGCTGGGCGTCCTGGTGGTCGTCGGACGGCTGGTGCTACGCCGCGGCCTGCGCCCGCTGGCCGACATGGCCGGGACCGCGCACGACATCGCCTCCCACGACCTCACCGCGAACGCCGCTCTGCCGGTGCGCGCGGCCGGCACCGGCGGCGGCGCCGAAGTCGACGAGCTGCGGACGGCGTTCAACGTGATGCTGGCGCACATCGACACCTCCCTGGCGGCGAAGACCGAGGCGAACGAGCGCCTGCGCCGGTTCGTCGCGGACGCCTCGCACGAGCTGCGCACGCCGCTGACGTCGATCCGCGGCTACGCGGACCTCTTCCGCTACGCCGCGGCGAACGAGCCGGCCGAGCGTGAGGCCCACCTGGCCAAGATCCGCGAGGAGACCGCGCGGATGACGGTGCTGATCGACGACCTCCTGCTGCTGGCCCGCCTCGACGCGCGCGCCGCCGAGACGCCGTTGCGGCCCGAGCGCGTCGACCTGGCCGAGCTGGCGGGCGACGCCGCGGACGCGTTCGCCGCCGGGCGGCCGGACCACCCGCTGACGTCGTCGTTCGAGCCGGCCTTCGTGGACGCCGACCCCGTGCGGTTGCGGCAGGTGCTCGACAACCTGCTGGCCAACGCCGCCGTGCACACCCCGCCCGGGACCGCGGTGCACCTCGCGGTGGGGTCTTCCCCCGGCGAGGCCGTCGTGGCGGTCACCGATGCCGGACCCGGCATCGCGCCGGCCGACCGGGAGCGGATCTTCGACCGCTTCTTCCGCGTCGACGACTCCCGCACCCGCGGCAACGGCGGCACCGGGCTGGGACTTTCGGTGGTCCAGTCCCTGGTGACGGCACACGGCGGGACGGTCTCGGTCGCCTCGGAACCGGGCCGGACCACGTTCACGGTCAGGCTCCCGCTCGCCGGTCGTAGTGGGCGATGAGCACGCCCTTCGTGGTCGTGACGCTGCGGGTGAGCGTGAACTCGGTGAGCGGCGCCCCTTCGTCGAACAGGCGCGCGCCGGTGCCGAGCGTGAGCGGGTGGATCACCAGCGTGTAGCGGTCGACCAGGCCGGCCGCGTGCAGCGCGCGCACCAGCGACGCGCTCCCGACGACCGACAGGTCGCCGCCGGGCCGCGCCTTCAGTTCGGTGACGGTCCGGGTGGCCGCTCCGCGCAGCAGCACCGAGTTCCGCCACGCGGCGGCGTCTTCGAGGGTGGTCGAGGCGACGTATTTGGTGACGGCGTCCATGTGCGTGGTGAACGGGTTGCCGTCCTCGCGCCGGCTCCACACCGCCGTGAAGTCCTCCCAGGTGCGGCGGCCGAAGAGCATGTCGCCGGCCCGGCTCATGCCCCGGCCCATCTCCGCGGCCAGGACGTCGTCCTGGTACCGGGTGCCCCAGCCGCCGTGGCGGAAGCCGCCGCGGGTGTCCTCGTCGGGGCGGCCGAGGCCCTGGACGACGCCGTCGAGGGTGACGTTCATGGTGACGGTGAGCGAGCGCATCGGGGGTCCTTCCGCTTCGGTGGATCTGCCACCCGCTACACGAACGGCAGCCGCGCGGATCGACACCGGCTCACCGGCCGGTCACGTGCTCCGGGATCGTCCAGCCGGGGGAGAGGTCCTCGGACGGCTCGGGCGTGCCGAAAACCGTCCGGACCGGCAGCACCCCGGCCCAGGCCGCGTCCGCCTCGACGTCCTCGGGCTCGTCGCCGGGGCCCTCGGCGCGCATCTTCACCGACGCCTCGGCGAGGTCGAGCGCGAGCACGCTCACCGCGGCGAACTCCTTGGCGTTGACCTCGCGCGCGTGCTCCCACGAACCCGGCGCGAGGTGGTCGGTGAGCACCTTCAGGCCGTGCATCTTCGCTTCGGCGTCCAGGACCGGCTTCGCCTGCCCGAGGATGACCGCGCTGCGGTAGTTCATCGAGTGGTTGTTCACCGAGCGCGAGTAGACGATGCCGTCGAGGAGCGTCACCGTGACGCACACCTCGAGGTCCTGCGCCGCCGTGCGGAGGCTGGCCGCGCCGGTGGAACCGTGCAGGTAGAGCGTGTCGCCGTCGCGTCCGTAGCCGGTCGGCAGGACCAGCGGGACGCCGTCGCGGACGACGCCGAGGTGGCAGATGAGCCCTTCGTCGAGGACCGCGTACAGCGCCGAGCGGTCGGTCACGGCGCGGTGCTTCTTGCGGCCTAGCGTGGTGCGGGGCGTGGTGGACAGCATGCGACCAGCGTCTCCTGGCGCAGTGGCATCGGAAAACATCCACTTCTCGTACACTTGGGAAGTCCACTCTTGGAGGTCCCGTGTCCCACGCCGACACCGCGCTCCCGGTCAGCCTCGACCGCGCCGCCGTCACGCCGCTGGCCGTCCAGCTCGCCGACGCACTGCGCGAAGCGGCCGCTTCCGGCCACCTCCGGGGCGGCGACCGGCTCCCGTCGACGCGGGCGCTGGCGGGGCGCCTCGGCGTCAGCCGCACGGTGACGTCGGCGGCCTACGAGCAGCTGCACGCCGAGGGCTGGATCGCCGGACGGCACGGCTCCGGCACGTACGTGACGACGCCGCCGTCCTTTTCGGCCTCTCAGGTCCCCGCGCCCGCGGTGCCGGCGCCCGAGGCGGTGGCACCTTCGCTGCTCGACCTGGGCCCCGGCACACCGTGGGCGGACGGCCTGGACCGCGCGGCCTGGCGCCGCGCCTGGCGGGCGGCGGCCGACCCGGATCCCCTGGTCCGCGCCCACCGCGCGGGCCTCCCGGAGTACCGGGCGGCGGTGTCGGAGCACCTGCTGCGCCACCGCGGTCTCGCCGCCGGTTCGGTACTGGCGACCGGCGGCACGACGGCGGCGGTGGTCGAGCTGGCGGCCGCGGTCCTGGAGCGCGGGGACGTCGTCGCCGTCGAGGAACCGGGCTACCAGCGCGCGGTGCAGGCGTTCCGCCGCGCGGGCATGCGGGTCGTCGGGGTGCCGGTGGACCTCGAGGGGCTGCGGCCGGAGGCGATCCCCGCGGACGCCAGGGCGGTGTACTGCTCGCCGGCGCACCAGTACCCGATGGGCAGCCGCCTGAGCGCGGCCCGGCGGGTCTCGCTGGTGGAGCGCGCGCGTTCTTCGTCCATGTTGGTCATCGAGGACGACTACGACGGTGAGCTGCGGTTCGACGTGGCGCCGCTGCCGATGCTGGCTTCGCTGGCCCCGGACGTCGTGGCGCACCTGGGGACGACGTCGAAGATCCTCACGCCGACGCTGGGCGCGGGGTGGATGGTGGCGCCGGAGGCGATCACTTCGGCGGTGCTGGCGTACCGGGATTCGACGGGGACGCGGCCGTCGCCGGCGGGGCAGCGGGTGTTGTACGAGTTCGCTCGGAACGGGGATTTGGGGCGGCACCTGCGGAAGCTGCGCCGGGAGATGGCGGAGCGGCGGACTTTGCTGGCGGGGGCGTTGGCGGCGGCGGGTATCCCGGTGCGGGGGGATGACGCCGGGGCGCATCTGGTGGTGCCGTTTTCGTCGGCCGAGGTGGAGGCGTCGGTGATCGCTTCGGCCGAGCGGCGGGGGATTCGGCTGGATGGGCTGGCGCGGCATTTCGCGGGGACGCCGTCCGCGCACGGGGTGGCGATCGGGTACGCGGGGTGTTCGCGGGAGGCTTTGGCGGCGGCTTTGCCGACACTGGTGTCCTTGCTGCGCTGAGGGGTTTGGGGGCGGCGGCGTGTCTTGAATGAGTCATTCAGGACTTCCGGGGACCTGAATGACTCATTCAAGACGCTGGCTGTGGTGCAGGTCGAGTGCTGGTCGCGGTGGTAGGCGGCGATCCCGGTCAGGCCTGAACTGCAGCCTCGGTTGCGGTGCCGTGTTCGGGCGCTGACTTGGGGTGCCGATTCAGCTGCTGGCTGCGGCTTTGGCCTGCCCACAGCACCGGCCAGGCCACCGCCCGCACCAAACATTGTCCACAACCCAGCCGCCCTGTGGACAATCCCGCCCCGACAGCGGCCTTCGCCACTTTCCCGTCACCCCACCCCGATACGCTCGAAGTGGCGGTGAGCCCCCAGGGAGGGCGGGGCCCGGCCCCGGGCCCACGAGTCCCTCGATGTACCGGACGCCCCACGCCCCTCACCGGTTGCGTTCGTCGCTCAC
Source organism: Amycolatopsis lexingtonensis (assembly GCF_014873755.1). Classification (NCBI taxonomy): domain Bacteria; kingdom Bacillati; phylum Actinomycetota; class Actinomycetes; order Pseudonocardiales; family Pseudonocardiaceae; genus Amycolatopsis; species Amycolatopsis lexingtonensis. The sequence goes on along the minus strand of NZ_JADBEG010000001.1, from coordinate 5,469,054 downwards.
CCGGCGCCGCCCGGCGTACGGGGCTGGGCTGTTCCGCGAGGTCACCGGGTACGGTGGCTCACCATGAGCGAGAAGATCCGGGTGGCGGTCGTGTTCGGTGGGCGCAGCAGTGAGCACACCATCTCCTGCCTGTCCGCCGGCAGCGTCCTGGGTCACCTCGACCCCGCGCGGTTCGAGGCCGTGCCGGTCGGGATCACCCGCGAAGGCCGCTGGGTGCTGGGTACCGGGGACTCCGCGCAGCTCGCCATCCGCGGGCGGGAATTGCCCTCCGTGGACGACGGCAAGGGGCTCGTGCTCGCCGGTGACCCCTCCAGCCAGGGGCTCGTCGCCGTCGAGGCCGGGCGGGAAAGCGAGCTGCTCTCGCAGGTGGACGTCGTCTTCCCGGTGCTGCACGGCGCCTTCGGCGAGGACGGCACCATCCAGGGCCTCCTCGAACTCGCCGGCATCCCGTACGTCGGGCCCGGCGTGCTCGCCAGTGCCGCCGCCATGGACAAGGAAACCGCGAAGAAACTCCTTGCCGCCGAAGGGCTTCCGGTCGGGACCTTCGTCGCGCTGAAGCGCGATCAGTCTACTTTGGACGACGGCGAGCGGGCCAAGCTCGGGCTGCCCGTCTTCGTCAAGCCCTCGCGCGCCGGGTCGTCCGTCGGCATCAGCCGGGTGACCACGTGGGACGACCTCGACGCCGCCATCGAGCTGGCGCGCGCGACCGATCCCAAGGTGCTCGTCGAAGCCGCGGTCGTCGGGCGGGAGGTCGAGTGCGGGGTGCTCGAGTTCCCGGACGGCCGCGTCGAGGCGTCGCTGCCCGCCGAGATCCGGGTGCTCTCCGAAGACGAAAACGCTTGGTACGACTTCGAAACCAAGTACCTCGGGGACGACGCCGAGCTGGACATCCCCGCCAAGCTCGACGACGCGCTGACCGAGAAGCTCCGCGCCATGGCCGTGGAAGCCTTCAAAGCACTCGACTGCCAGGGCCTCGCCCGCGTCGACTTCTTCGTCGGTGAAGACGGCGAGCTGACCATCAACGAGGTCAACACCATGCCCGGCTTCACGACGAAGTCCGCCTACCCGAAGATGTGGGAGGTCACCGGCGTGGACTACTCGACGCTGCTGAGCACCCTCATCGACACGGCCGTCGCTCGCGGCACCGGCCTCCGCTAGGAGAACCGCAGCGGCCGCGGCGGGAGTTTCGCGGCCACCGTGTCCGAGATCTGCTGCAGCGGGCCCGTGCCGGCGCTGTCCGGCACCGTCAGCGCCGCGTAGACCTCGCGGTCCACGACGTACCACGTCGACGCGCCTTCGCCCGGCACCTGCAGCCACTGCACCTTGTTCACCAGCCGCAGCGCCGCGGTCGGGGTCAGCTCCGGGGGACGGTCCAGGCCGCAGCGCAGCACCAGCGGGTCGGTCGTGCCCCAGGCCACCGTCGCGGGCGGGGCCGGGTCCGCCAAGGCCCGCACCTTCAAGGAAGCCCCGTTGGACGTCAGTTCCGTGGGGACCGCGCCCAGCAGCGTCGTGCACCCGGGCGAGCCCGCGGCGGGCGCCGGTACCGGGACCAAGGGCAGTGGCCCCGCGGTGTCCGAGGCGGAGCGCTGGGTCAGCGCGAAGACGGCGACGGCGACCGCCAGGGCCACGGCGAGCGCGGCGGCGGTGACGAGGACCACCTTGGGCGGTGCACCGGTGTCGGATTCAGGCACGACACCACTACACCACTGCTCAGAGGTGCACGACCGGGCAGGTCAGCGTCCGCGTGATGCCTTCCACGTTCTGCACCTTCGCGACCACGAGCTGGCCCAGCTGGTCGACGGTGTCGGCGGCCGCGCGGACGATGACGTCGTACGGCCCGGTGACATCCTCCGAACTGGTGACGCCCGCGATGCTGGAGATCTCGGCCGCCACCGCGGCCGCCTTGCCGACCTCGGTCTGGATGAGGATGTATGCGTGGACCACGGCGCGCCCTTTCGTCGGGATCGGTCAGCTCAGGTAGGAACGTATCGCCAGCTCATCGAAAAACATAGGGCATCCGACTATCGGTGATCGACCTTTGTCCCGGTAGAGAAAGCAGAGGTGACCGGTGTCACCGAACGACGGAACGGTCGCCGAGACCGGGGAGTTCGCGCTCATCCGAGCCGTCACCGAAGGACGGCGCCAGCCGCCGGGCACGTTGCTCGGCCCCGGTGACGACGCCGCCGTCGTCGCCGCCCCCGACGGCCGCGTGGTCGCCAGCACCGACGTGCTCGTGCAGGGCGTGCACTTCCGGCTCGACTGGTCGCCGCCCGAGCACGTCGGGCGCAAGGCCGTCGCGGTCAACCTGGCCGACATCGCCGCCATGGGCGCCACCCCGACCACCGTCCTGGTCGGGATCGCCTGCCCGCCCGACACCCCGCGCGAGGTCGTCACCGGCCTCGCCGACGGCATGTGGGCCGAAGCCGAACGCGCCGGCATCGGTGTTTCCGGCGGCGACATGGTGCGCGCCGACCAGCTCGTGATCAGCGTCACCGCGCTCGGCGACCTCGGCGACCGCGAACCGGTGACGCGCTCGGGCGCCCGGCCTGGCGACCTCCTCGCGGTGTGCGGGCGGCTCGGCTGGGCCGCCGCCGGCCTGGCCGTGCTCGGCCGCGGGTTCCGGTCCCCGGTCGGCGTCGTCAACGCCCAGCGCTGCCCCGAACCGCCGTACGAAGCCGGTCCGCGCGCGGCGCTGGCCGGGGCCACGGCCATGATCGACGTCTCCGACGGCCTGCTCGCCGACCTCGGGCACATCGGCGAGGCCTCCGGTGTCGGCATCGACGTCCGCACCGCCGACCTCGACATCCCCGGCCGGCTCACCGAAGTCGGCGCCGCGCTGGGCGCCGACCCCCTCGACTGGGTCCTCACCGGTGGCGAAGACCACGCCCTCGTGGCCACCTTCCCGCCCTTCACCGAACTGCCGGAGGGCTGGCGCACCATCGGCGTGGTCACGATGGCCGACTCCGGGATCACCGTGGACGGGAAACCGTTTTCGCGAGAAGGCGGCTGGACGCACTGGCGCTGATCTAGGCTCCGGAAGCGTGAGAATCGTTCCGGTCCCCTACGACCACCCCGACGCGGCCAAGCTCATGGCCGCGGTGCAGCAGGTGTACGTCGAGCGCTACGGCGACGAGGACGTGACCCCGATGAGCCCGGCCGACTTCGACCCGCCGCAGGGCGTTTTCCTCGTCGGCTACCAAGGTGAGGAAGCGGTCGCGTGCGGTGCGTGGCGCGCCCACGACGGCCCCGCGCCGGACTTCCAGGACGGCGACGCCGAGTTCAAGCGGATGTACGTCGCCGATTCCGCCCGCGGCCGCGGGTTCGCGCGGATGATCCTGTCCGAGCTGGAGCGCACGGCGGCGCTGTGCGGCCGCAAGCGCGCGATCCTGGAAACCGGGACCAAGCAGCCCGAGGCCATCGCGCTGTACACCTCGTCGGGCTACGCCGAAATCCCGAAGTTCGGCGTGTACAAGGACGAGCCGGAAAGCCGCTGCTACGGCAAGGACCTCACCTCGGTGTGAGCTTGAGGAAGGCCGCCGCGTGCGGCCGCAGCGACGCCGAGACGTCGGTGCCGGTGTCCTGGTGCGCCCACAGGTCCCGGACGGTCCACGAGCCGGGCAGCGACGCGGAGACGGTCGCGGTGGTGCTGCCGGTGTTGAGCAGCACCACCGCGAAACCGCCGCCGGACAAGGGTTTTCCCCACACCTGGTAGCCCGGGCCCGCCTCGAGCCGCCGGCCCTGGCCGCCCGCGAAGTCCTGGTCGACCGCGATCGCCTCGGCGTTGGCGAGCGTCGCGAGATCCGCGTCACCCAGCTTCGCCGGGTCGGTGCCGGCGAACAGCGGCGCGTTCAGCACGGCCCAGACGCTGAAGTGCGCGCGGGACTCGTCGGTGGTCAGCGTGCCGTTGCCCACCTGCAGCATGTCCGGGTCGTTCCACCCGCCCGGAGAGCCGCTGTGCACGGCGACGGTGGCCTGCTGGTCGATCGTCGCGAGCACGGAGTCCCAGGTCGGCACGAGGTCGTAGGTCGTCCGCCACAGGTTCGCCACCGGCCGTGCCCAGGTCCACGGGCTCGAGACGCCGTATTCGGAGATCGCGTAGACGATCGGGCGGGGCAGCGCGGCGAGCTCGTCGCGCATCTTCTCGAACGCGGCCTTCCGGTCGAGGCCGTCGACGGTGTCGGCGTTGCACCAGTCGTACTTGAGGTAGTCGACGCCCCAGACGTCGAACGTCTCCGCGTCCTGGCGTTCGTGGCCGAGCGAGCCGATGCCGGACGCGGGGTAGGCGTCGTTGGCCATCGCGCACGTCCGGCTGCCGGGCACCGCGTAGATGCCGAACAGCAGGCCGCGCGAGTGCACGTAGTCGGCGAGGTCGGCGATGCCGTGCGGGAACCGCTTCGGATCCGCCTGCAGTGATCCGTCGGAGGCGCGCGCGGGGGCCTGCCAGCAGTCGTCGACGACGACGTACTTGTAACCCGCGTCACGCAGCCCGGTGTCGGCGAGCGCGTCGGCCGCTTTCTTGACGACGTCTTCCGTGAGGTCGTAGCAGCGGACCTGGTTCCAGCTGTTCCAGCCCATCGGCGGCGTCCCGGCCAGGCCGTTCGCGAGCGCCGGGGTCGCGACGGGCAGGCTGAGCAGCCACGTCAGCACGACGAGGACGAGTACGAGCGGGCTGGTTTTCGGCTTCACGGCGATGCCGTGATCCAATCGCACGGGAAGTGAAACCGCAGTCACCCCGGAGGCGGCATGCCGATCTACGCACTCGGATCCCTCGAGCCGACGATCCACCCCGACGCCTACGTCCACCCCGACGCCACGGTGATCGGCGACGTCCGGATCGGCGCGCACGCGTCGGTGTGGCCGCAGACCGTGCTGCGCGGCGACCACGGCTACATCGAGATCGGCGAGCGCTCCAACGTCCAGGACGGCTGCGTCCTGCACTGCACCGAGCGGCACCCGACGATCCTCGGGCCGTCGTCGGCGATCGGGCACGCGGTGCACGTCGAGGGCGCGACGATCGGCACCGGGTGCCTGATCGCGTCCGGCTCGGTGGTGCTCAACGGCTCGGTGATCGAGGACGGCGGCATGGTCGGCGCGGGCGCGGTGCTGTCGTACGGCTCGTACGTGAAGACCGGCGAGATCGCCCTCGGCGTGCCGGCGAAGGTGCGGGAGAACAAGTCGTTCGGGCCGGAGAGCATCGCGCTGGTGGTGGACTCCTACGTCGAGCGCGGCAAGCGGTTCCGGACCGAGCTGCGGCGGCTCGACCCGCTCGGGTGACGCCGGCCACGCCCGGTAGGCTTGCGCGCCGTGACCGCACGACCGCTGCAGGACATCGTCGAGGCAGGCTGGGCCGAGGCCCTGGAACCGGTGGCGCCGCAGGTCGCCGCGATGGGGGAGTTCCTCCGCGCGGAGATCGCCGCGGGCCGGACGTACCTGCCGGCGGGTGAGCACGTCCTCCGCGCGTTCAAGCAGCCGTTCCACGACGTGCGCGTGCTGATCGTGGGCCAGGACCCGTACCCGACGCCCGGGCACGCGGTCGGCCTGAGCTTCTCGGTGGCGCCGGACGTCCGGCCGATCCCGAAGAGCCTGGTCAACATCTACAAGGAGTACGCCGACGACCTCGGCCACCCGCTGCCGTCCAACGGCGACCTGACGCCGTGGGCCGAGCAGGGCGTGCTGCTGCTCAACAGGTCGCTGACCGTGCAGCCCGGGAAGTCGAACTCCCACCAGGGCAAGGGCTGGGAAGCGGTCACCGAGCAGGCGATCAAAGCCCTCGCGGCCCGGTCGGAGCCGATGGTGGCGATCCTCTGGGGCCGCAACGCGCGGAACCTGCGGCCGATGCTGGGCGACGTCCCGTGCATCGAGTCGGCACACCCCAGCCCGCTCTCGGCGCACAACGGCTTTTTCGGGTCGCGCCCGTTCAGCCGGGCCAACCAGATGCTGGAGCAGCAGGGCGCGGCGCCCGTCGATTGGAAACTTCCCTGAGGATCGGTGTCCGGATCCGGGTGACGGCTCCGACCAGGGGGAAACGAACCTTGGAGGACCCGCAATGAACGTCACATCGGCCGACGGCACTTCGATCTTCTTCGAGCAGCGTGGTTCGGGCGCGCCCGTGATCCTGGTGGGCGGCGCGTTCAACGACCGCACGACCGTCGCGGGCCTGGCGGAAGTCCTGGCCGCGGACTTCACGACGATCGCGTACGACCGGCGGGGGCGCGGTGATTCCGGCGACTCCGCGCCGTACGCGCTGGAGCGGGAGATCGAGGACATCGCGGCGCTGATCGTCCACGCGGGCGGGACGGCGTCGGTCTTCGGCCACTCGTCGGGCGCGGTGCTGGCCCTGGAGGCGGCGGCCGCGGGGCTCCCGATCGACAAGCTGGTGGCGTACGAGCCGCCGTACGCGACGCCCGAGCACGCCCGGGGCGATGTCCTGGACGAGGTCGACGCGCAGCTGGCGGCGGGCGACCGTGACGGCGCGGTGTCGACGTTCCTGCAGGTCGCGGGCACCCCGGCGGAGATGGTCGAGGGGATGAAGCAGGCGCCGGTGTGGGGCTGGTTCACGGCGCTGGCACACACGCTCCCGTACGACCTGACGATCTGCGGCCCGGGCGCCCGCCCCCGCACGGACCACCTGGCGAAGATCTCGATCCCGACGCTGGTCATCGGCGGCGGCGCGAGCGACGAAGCGCTCCAGGCAGGCGCTCGCGCGGCGGCCGCGGCGGTGCCGGGCGCCCGCCACGAAACCCTGGCGGGGCAGGACCACGGAGTCCTCCAGTACCCGGAAACGCTGAAGGACCTGCTGACCGGCTTCCTGAAGTAGGCACAAAAAATGGCGGGTGCTCCGGAGAGCACCCGCCATTTTCGAACTTTTCTCGCCTCAGCCGCGAACGACCTTGCCCGCCTTGATGCACGAGGTGCACACGTTCAGGCGCTTGCGCTGGGACACACCCACCTTGGCGTGGACGGTCTGGATGTTCGGGTTCCACCGGCGGTTGGTACGGCGGTGGGAGTGCGAGACCGACTTGCCGAAGCCGGGTCCCTTGCCACAGACGTCGCACACGGCAGCCACGTCGAACTCCTTTGGATCTGGGTCATAGAAATGAGCCCAGATGCACTGGGCAACTCAACCATAGTAACTACTGCGTTCCCGGCCCCGAGCACCGGGTCGATACGCTGCCCCGGGACCAGGTAGGAGGTTACGGGGTGCGGGTGCTGGACGCGGCGGCGGTGGCGGACTGGGCGGCGGGCTGCGTGCACAGCCTCGCGACCCTGCGCCCGGCCATCGACGGGATCAACGTCTACCCCGTGGCGGACTCCGACACCGGCTCCAACATGCTCTTCACCATGCGCGGCGCGGCCGCCGAACTGGCGGAAGCGAACCCCGCGGACGCCGCCGAAGCGCTGAGGATTCTCGCGCGCGGAGCCGTCGCCTCGGCCAAGGGCAACTCCGGCGTGATCCTGTCCCAGGTCGTGCGCGGGCTCGCGGACCGGGCCGAAGGGGACCTCGACGGTGCGTGGCTGGCCGGGGCGCTGGGCCACGCCGACGAGGTCGCCACCGGCGCCGTCAGCCGCCCGGTCGCCGGGACCATCCTCACCGTGCTGCACGCCGTCGCCCTCGCCGTGCGCGGGGAGACGAGCACGCTCGGCGAAGTGGCCCGGAAAGCCGCGAAGGAAGCCGCGTACGCCCTGGAGAAGACGCCGGAGCAGCTGCCCGCGCTGGCCAGGGCCGGCGTGGTCGACGCCGGCGCGCGCGGGCTGGTCGCGGTGCTCGACGCCCTGGTCGGGGTGCTCACCGGCGCGCCCATCGAGCAGGAGCACGCCCTCGAGGTGCACGCCGTCCCGCAGGCCGAGGCCTATGCGTGGGAGGTCATGTACCTCCTGGACGGCGTCGACGAGGCGAGCCTGCCGACCCTGCGCAAGGAGCTCAGCGGCCTCGGCGACAGCGTCACCGTCGCCGGCGACGGCTCGGGCAGCCACGCCGTGCACGTCCACTGCGCGGACATCGGCGCCGCCATCGAGGCCGGGCTCACGCTCGGCCGCCCGCGCAAGATCCGGGTCGAGCCGCTGCTCACGCCGACGCCGATCGAACCGGGCGGCGGGATCGACCGCACGGTCGTCGCCGTCGTGCACGGCGGCGCGCTGGCCGAGCTGCTGCGCGCCGAGAGCATCCCCGTGCTCGCCGTGCCCGAGGGCGAGACGCCGAGCGTCGAAGACATGATCAGCCTGCTCAACGAGGCCGCCGGGCAGCACGTCACGGTGCTGCCGAGCAGTGTCGAGCTGACCGCGGCGGTCGACACCGCGGCCGGGCACGCCGTGGCCGCCGACCGGGACGTCGTCGTCATCCCCTGCGTGTCGCCGGTGCAGGTGCTGGCCGCCCTCGCCGTGCACGACGCCGGGCGCCGCACGAACGACGACGTCGTCGCGATGGCCGAAGCGGCCGCCGCGACCAGGCGTGGCGAACTGCGGATCGCGCAGGAGGAGTCGCTAACCTGGGTGGGCCGGGCCCAGTCCGGTGACGTCGTGGGCCTGGTCGACGACGAGGTGGTCCTGATCGAGCCGGCGCCCGCGTCGGAGACGAACCTGGTCGCCGCCGCGATGAACGTGCTGAACCGCATGCTGGCGCTCGGCGGCGAGCTCGTGACGGTGCTGAGCGGCGCCGCCGCGCCGCCCGGGGTCGCCGGGGAGCTCGCGGAGCAGCTGCGGGTGGAGCACCCCGAGGTGGAGCTGACCAGCTACGCCAGCGGCCAGACCGGCGCCGTGCTGCTGATGGGAGTCGAATAGCGAGATGGCCGGACTGCGCGACAAGCTGCCGTTGCTGCTGGGCGCCAAGACGGCGAAGGCGCTCGCCACGTCGTTGGACATCGAGACGGTCAGCGACCTGCTGCGCCACTACCCGCGCCGCTACGCCGAGCGCGGCGAGCTCACCGACATCGCCGGCCTCGAGCTGGGCGAGCACGCCACCGTGCTGGCGCGCGTCGAAAAGGTGAGCAAGCGCCGGATGAAGGCGCGCAACGGCACCATCCTCGACATGGTGATCACCGACGGGAAACGCCGGCTCAGCTGCGCGTTCTTCAACCAGGCGTGGCGGGAGAAGGACCTCGTGCCCGGCAAGACCGGCCTGTTCGCCGGCAAGGTGTCGGCCTTCCGCGACACCCTGCAGCTGACCAACCCCGAGTACGAGCTGTTCGAAGCCGACCGCGCCGACGAGGCGATGGACGACTTCCTCGCCGCGATCATCCCGGTCTACCCGGCGGCGCAGGGCATGCCGACGTGGTCGATCGCCAAGTGCGTGCGGCAGGTCCTCGACGTCCTCGAGGTCGACGACGACCCGATGCCCGCCGAGCTGCGGCGGCTGCACAAGCTGTCCGACCTCGACACCGCGCTGCACGGCATCCACCGCCCGAGCAACTGGGCGCACCTCGAGGCGTCGAAGAAGCGGCTGAAGTGGGACGAGGCCATGGCCGTCCAGCTGATCTTCGCCCAGCGGCGCCACTCGGCCATCTCGCGGCCGGCGAAGCCGAACCCGCACGTCAGCGGCGGGCTCATGGACGCCTTCGACAAGCGGCTGCCCTTCGACCTCACCGCGGGCCAGCGGGGGATCGGCGACGAGATCGCCGCGGACCTCGCGACCGAGCACCCGATGAACCGGCTGCTGCAGGGCGAGGTCGGCTCGGGCAAGACGGTCGTCGCGCTGCGGGCGATGCTGCAGGTCGTCGACAACGGGCGGCAGGCCGCGATGCTCGCGCCGACCGAGGTCCTCGCCGCGCAGCACGCGCGTTCGCTGCGGGAAATGCTCGGCGACCTCGGCCAGGCGGGCGAGCTGGGCGCGGCGGAGAACGCCACTCGCGTGACGCTGTTGACCGGGTCGATGGGCGCGAAGGAGCGCAAGAAGTCGCTGCTGGAGATCGTCAGCGGCGAAGCCGGGATCGTCGTCGGCACGCACGCGCTGATCCAGGACCACGTCGAGTTCGCCGACCTCGGCCTCGCCGTGGTCGACGAGCAGCACCGCTTCGGCGTCGAGCAGCGGGACGCGCTGCGCACCCGCGGTGCCGGCGACACCAGCCCGCACGTCCTCGTCATGACGGCGACGCCGATCCCGCGCACGGTCGCGATGACCGTGTACGGCGACCTGGAGGTCTCCGCGCTGCGCGAGATGCCGGTCGGGCGCTCGCCGATCGCCACCACGGTCGTGCCGGTCGCCGAAAAACCCGCCTGGTTCGAGCGGATCTGGCAGCGCGTCCGCGAAGAGGTCGGCAAGGGGCACCAGGCCTACGTCGTCTGCCCGCGGATCGGCGACGAGCCGCCGTCGGACAAGAGCGACAAGCGGCCGCCGCTCGCGGTCCTCGAAGTCGCGCCCGAGCTGGAGCACGGTCCGTTGCAGGGCCTGAAGATCGGTGTGCTGCACGGCCGGATGCCCCCGGACGACAAGGACGCGGTGATGCGCGCGTTCTCCGCGGCCAAGCTGGACGTCCTCGTGGCGACGACCGTCATCGAGGTCGGCGTGAACGTGCCGAACGCGACCGCGATGGTGATCATGGACGCCGACCGCTTCGGTGTCAGCCAGCTGCACCAGCTGCGCGGCCGCGTCGGCCGGGGCAGCGTGCCGGGGCTGTGCCTGCTGGTCACCGAGGCCCTCGACGGCACGGCGACCCGTGAGCGGCTGGCGGCGGTGGAGTCGACGACCGACGGCTTCGAGCTGTCCCGCCTCGACCTGGAGCTGCGGCGGGAAGGCGACATCCTCGGCGCGGCGCAGTCCGGCAAGCGGTCGACGCTGAAGCTGCTGTCGCTGCTGCGCGACGAGGACGTCATCGCCGCGTCGCGGGCGAGCGCGCAGGAGATCGTCGAGAAGGACCCGGAGCTGAAGAAGTACCGCGGCCTGGCCCAGATGGTCGACGACGTCGTCGACGTCGACCGTGCGGAGTACCTGGAGAAGAGCTGATCCGCCGGGCCACGCTCGCCGACGCCCCGGCGATCGGCGAGGTCCACGTGGCGTCCTGGCGGGCGGCGTACGCGGGCCTGCTGCCGGACGGCTTCCTCGCGCACCTCTCGGCCGGGGAACAGGCGGCCACCTGGGCGGAGCGCATCGCCGGCGGCGGGCGGGTGCTGGTCGTCGAAGAGGCGGGGGCCGTCGCGGGGTTCGCCGCCTTCGCGCCGGACCGGCTCTACGCGCTGTACCTGCTGCCGCGGTACTGGGGCCGCGGCCTGGGCCGGGCACTCCACGACCGCGTTCTCGAGGAGTTGTCCGGCGACGCCGTCCTGTGGGTGCTCGCGACGAACGAGCGGGCGAAGGCGTTCTACGTCCGGCAGGGCTGGCGTGCCGACGGCGAAACCGGGACCGAGACGCTCGGCGAAGTCACGCTGGACGTGGTGCGGTTCCGCCGTCCGTCGTGAACACCCCGGCTTTCGCGGCCGCGGCGGCCGCGGCGGCGGCCACTCCGGCGTCCTTCGGCGTCACGCCTTCCCGGGAGACGAACAGGCGGTAGAAGACCGGCCCGCAGGCCACGCGCACGACCTCGACCGGGTCGGTCCCGGGCGGGACCTCGCCGCGCTCGACGGCCCGCTCGACGATCGGCGCGGAGCGGGCATGGCGGTCGACGTAGAACTCGCGCAGGGCGTCCGCGGCGCGCGCGGAGAGGAACGCGGCCGAGATCGACGCGGTCGGGAGCTCGCGCTCGCCCGGCGAGGTGAAGTAGTGGACGAGCTCCAGGTTGACCTCGCGCAGGTCGCCCTCGAGCGAACCGGTGTCCGGCGCGGCCCACTCCTGCTCGGTACCCATCAGCAGGGCCGCCGCGACCAGGCCTTCGGCCGACTCCCACCGCCGGTACAGCGTCGTCTTGTGCACGCCGGAGCGCTCGGCGACCGCCTCGACGGTCAGCTCGGCGTACCCGCGTTCCCCGAGCAGTTCCAGGGTGGCGTTGAGCGCGGCGAGGCGGGTCCGCTCGGTGCGGCCGCCCGGCCGTCTGGTGCCGGAAATCTCGGTTGCCAACTGCTACTCCTGTTGCGTTAGTGTGCCCAGTATGCCAGAAACCGAGTCCGTCGCCGTCGCTTCGGTCGCCGACCTGATCGGCGACGCCGAGGTCGTCGCGATCGGTGAGAACAACCATCACATCCGCGAGTTCGGCGCGCTGCGCGACCGCCTGCTGCGCCACCTCGTCACCGAGCGCGGGTTCACCGTCCTCGGGTTCGAAGGGGGCTTCCCGGAGGGGCACCTCGTCGACGAGTGGCTGCGCGGTGGCCCGGGCGACGTCGCCGGCATCGCGCGGGACGGCTTCACCTTCGGCCTGGGCGACTCGGCCGAGGTGCATGCGATGCTGACCTGGCTGCGCGGCCGCGGCGTCCGGTTCTTCGGGCTGGACGTACCGGGTTCGGCGGGCTCGCCGGTGCCCGCGCTGCGGGCGGTCCGCGAAGTCCTGTCGCGGGTGGACCCCGCCAATGTGTCCCTTGTGGACACGGCGCTGGCGGCCTGCGAGCCGTACGCGTCGGTGAGCAGCGCGGTCGCGCCGGGGCGGTACCAGGAGATGAGCGTCGCGGCGCGGGACGCGGCCACCACTGCGCTGACCGTCCTCAAAGGACACGTCGAGTCGCTGGCGCCCGAAGCCGCGCACGACGCGGAGGGCGCGCTGCGCGTCGACCTGTACCTGCGGGAGCTGGCCGCGCTGATGGCCGGGCAGGCGCCGGAGCCGCAGAGTTCGTCGCGGGACACGTACATGGCGGCCACCGTCCGGTTGCTGCGACGGCGTTTTCCGGGCGAGAAGATCGTGCTGATGCTCCACAACGGACACCTCCAGCGCGTGCCGTTCTCGCCGATGCCCGGGATGACGGCGCCGTCGGCGGGCACCCACCTGGCCGCGGAGCTGGGCGACCGGTATTTCGCGCTCGCGTTGACCGCGGTCTCGGGGACGACGACCGGACTGGCGCCCGACGAAGGCGAGCGGCTCGGGTTCCGGATGTTTCCGCAGGACCTCGGGGACCCAGCGGAAGGCAGTGTCGAGGCGCTGCTCGCGGATCAGGCGCCGTGCGTGGTCGCGCGTCCGGCGGCGTCGGGCATCCGGCACGCGCACATGACCGTGTCGGTCGACGTCGCATCGGCGTTCGACGCGGTGGTCTGCCTGAAAGGGCAGGAAACGATTTTCGGGCCCGGCGCCGAATAGGTGTGCCCGTTCGGCTGATTGCCGTAGTGGGTTCGCGGGCGTTTCCTACCGGTATGGCCGGGCGGAGGCGGGCGTTGATCGTCGCCAACGGCGAGTACGACAACGCGGGTTTGCAGCGCCTGGGCTCACCCGCGGCGGACGCCGACGCCCTGGCCGGGGTGCTGGCCGACCGGACCATCAGCGACTTCGACGTCCGCGTGGTCCGCAACGAAACCGCGCACGTGGTCCAGGCGGAGATCGAGGACCTGTGCGCCGAGGGCCGCCCGGACGACGTCCTGCTGCTGCACTTTTCCTGCCACGGCTTGAAAGACGACTCGGGCGGCTTGTACTTCGCGGCCCGCAACACGCGCCCGGACCGCCTGCGCTCGACTGCGGTGCCCGCGCACTTCGTCCAGCAGTGCATCCGCCAGAGCCGCTCGCGCAGCATCGTGCTGCTGCTGGACTGCTGCTACGGCGGGGCGTTCGGCCAGGGCGTGGCGGTCCGCGCGTCGGGCGACGCGAACGTCCTGGACAGCTTCCGCGGCGGCCGCGGCCGGGCGGTGATCACGGCGTCGAACTCGATCGAGTACGCCTTCGAGGGCGCCCGCCTGGCCTCGGACGAGCCGGCGCGGCCATCGGTGTTCACGTCGGCGCTGGTGGAGGGCCTGCGGACGGGCGAGGCCGACCGCGACGAGGACGGCTGGATCGCGCTGGGGGAGCTGTACGAGTACCTGTTCGACCGGGTCCGCGAGCGCAACCCGAAGCAGACGCCCAGTCGCGACATCGAGATGCAGGGCGAGCTGTACCTGGCGAAGAGCCGGCGCCGCCGCATCAAGCCGTCCCCGATCCCACCGGACCTGGCGGCGGCGATCGCGGCGGATAACCCGTTCACGAGGCTGGGCGCGGTGGCGGAGCTGCGCCGCCGCCTGTCGAGCGACAACCTGCCGGTGGCGATGGGCGCGTTCGAGGCCCTTCGGTCGATGGCGGCCACGGACATCGAGCACATCGCTGCTGCGGCTTCGGACGCGTTGGGCGATGTGGTGGTGCGGGTGGACGCGCCGGAGGTGCGGTTGTCGGCCCCGGCGGGGGAGGTGGCTTCGGCTTCCGTGCGAGCGTTGGGGCCGCCGGTGGCGCGGGAGGTGCGGTTCGAGGCTTCGCACCCGTGGATCGCGGTCGTGGAGTCGGCGGGTGGGGCGGAGCTGACGGTGACGGCGGGCGAGACGGGGACCCGGCGGGGGAAGGTGGTGGTGAGCGGGCCCACCGGGGATGTGGTGGTGGGGGTGGAGATCGAGGCGATCCCGGCGCCCGCGCCGGACCCCGCACCCGCGCCGGACCCCGCACCGGCGCCAGACTCCGCACCCGCGCCGAGCCCCGCGCTCGCACCGGAACCTTCGCCCGTCTCCACGCCCGCACCCGAGCCAGTCGCCGCCGAGCCCGAAAGCGCGCCTGCCCGTGAGCCTGCGCCGGAGCCCGCACCGGAATCGGCTGCGCCGGCCACCGCTCCCGGGGCTCCGGTGGAGGCCGAACCCGAAGCCGCACCCGACCCCACCAAGCGCCCCAATGTGGCCTTCGGTGCGTCAGACGCACCGAAGGCCACATTGGGTGCGTCAGACGCAACCAAGGCCACATTGGGGCGCACTCCCGGACCCGAAGCGCAGCCAGTCGATCCGGTCGGCGGCTTCGGCGGGATCGCCGCGATCACCGGCGCCGTCCTCGCCGTCATCGGGCTCGGGCTCGCCTACCGCTACGGCGAACCCCTCACCTACTACCGCCCCGGCATGGAAACCTACGTCGGGATCGTCGCCGCGTGCGCCCTCCTCTCCGGCATCCTGACCCTCGCCCCGCGGACCCGAACCCGGACCGGCCCCGCGCTCTTGCTCGGCACCGGGCTGGCCGCGCTCTTCGGCCTCCTCCGCTTCCTCGGCGACGTCATCACCCTCAGCCAGGGTGGCGACGCCGAACTCGGTGCCGGCTTCACCTTCCTCCTCCTCGCGCACCTCGCCTGGACGGCCGCCCTGGTCTGCGCGCCGATCGTGCTGCGCCGCAACGCCAGCGACCGCCGGGTGCGCGGCTGGCCGGCGTGGGCCGCGGCCGGGCTGGGTGTCGTCCTCGCCGCCGCTTGGCTGACGCAGCTGGCCGAGCTCGCCGAGCACAGCGACAGCGAGGCCGAACGCGCCGCCGCCTATTTCGTGCTCGGTGCGCTGCTGGCCCTGCTCGTCCCCGTCGTCGCGGTGACGCTGCCCGGCGCCGGGTGGGCCGTGCTGGCCACCGGGACCGCCGGGCTGGCCGGCGTCCTCGCGCCGACGTTCGTGGCCGTCGTGGAGCACTCGACCGTCGCCGGGCAGGTGATCGCGTCCGGCGCCGTGCTGCTGCTCGCGATCGACGTCGTGGTCCTGGCCCGGCGGAATCAGCCGATCGAGGGACAGCCCTGAGTTGTCGCGGCCGCACCGCCGGGGTACCACGACGATCATGAAGATGCTTCTCGCGGCCGTGGCCACCGTCCTCGCCGGGCCGGCAGCGGCCGTCGGGGTGCAGCCCGATCCGCCCAGCTGGGGGCTGGACCGGATCGACCAGCGCACCGGCCTGGACCACGCCTACCACTACGCGAGCGACGGCTCGGGCGTCACGATCTACGTGATCGACACCGGCGTCGACGCGAACCACCCCGACTTCCAGGGCCGCGTCGCGCCCGGGCGGGACTTCCTGAACGGCGGCGCCGACACCGCGGACACCAATGGCCACGGCACCCGCCTCGCCGGGATCGCCGCGGGCAAGGACTACGGCGTCGCGAAGGGCGCGCAGATCGTGCCGGTGCGGGTGCTCGACAAGGACGGCGGCGGCGCGACCGACCAGATCATCGCCGGCATCGACTGGGTCGCGCAGAACGCCCAGCAGCCCGCGGTCGCCGTCCTCGGCATCGGCGGGGTGCCGAACGACCAGCTCGACGCCGCGGTGAAGCGGCTGGCCGCGGTGGTCCCGATCGCGGTCCCGGCGGGCAGCGAGACGGCCGACGCGAGCGGGTTCTCCCCGGGCCGGGTCACCGAGGCGCTCACGGTCGGGGCCACCGACACGCAGGACCACCCCGACAAGGCGTCCAACTTCGGCCAGGACGTCGACCTCTACGCCCCGGGCGTCGACGTCCCCGGCCCGATCGCGGGCGGCACCGGCGCCGGGCCCGAATCGGGGACGTCGATGGCGGCCGCGTTCGCCGCCGGCGTGGCGGCGCTCTACCGCGCCCAGCACCCGGAAATGGCCCCCGCGCAGGTGGACCAAGCGCTTGTTCAGGCCGCGACGACGGACGTGCTCAAGGGCGTCCCGGACGGCACGGCCAACCGGCTGCTTTACGCGCCGCCGGGAACCTGAGAAGCTGCCCAACCGGCGGCCCGGCGAATCTTCCACGCGCATGATGTCCATCACCTGGTATGGAACTCCCGCAGAGCGGGAAGAACCGGGTAACGTGCGTTGACTTACCGATCCATACGGGAAGGACCGGGCATGTTCCGCAAGGTGCTGGTGGCCAACCGCGGGGAGATCGCGATCCGAGCGTTCCGCGCCGGCTACGAACTGGGCGCGGGGACCGTCGCCGTGTTTCCGCACGAAGACCGCAACTCCCTGCACCGGCTGAAGGCCGACGAGGCGTACGAGATCGGGGAACCCGGTCACCCCGTGCGCGCCTACCTCTCGGTCGACGAGATCGTCGCCGCGGCGAAGAAGGCCGGGGCCGACGCCGTCTACCCCGGTTACGGCTTCCTCTCGGAGAACCCCGACCTCGCGCGCGCGTGCGAGGAAGCGGGCATCACCTTCGTCGGGCCGAGCGCCGAGATCCTCGAACTCACCGGCAACAAGGCCCGCGCGGTCAAGGCCGCGCGCGAGGCCGGCGTGCCCGTGCTCGGGTCGTCCGACCCCTCCAGCGACGTCGACGCGCTGGTCGCGGCCGCCGAAGAGCTGGGCTTCCCGGTGTTCGTCAAGGCCGTCGCCGGCGGTGGCGGGCGCGGCATGCGCCGCGTCGAGGACCCCGCCGTGCTGCGCGAGTCCATCGAGGCCGCCGCGCGCGAGGCCGAGTCCGCCTTCGGTGACCCGACCGTCTTCCTGGAGAAGGCCGTCGTCGAGCCGCGGCACATCGAGGTGCAGATCCTCGCCGACGGCGCGGGCAACATCATCCACCTCTACGAGCGCGACTGCTCGGTGCAGCGGCGCCACCAGAAGGTCGTCGAGCTGGCCCCGGCGCCGAACCTCGACCCGGAGCTGCGCGACCGGATCTGCGCGGACGCCGTCAAGTTCGCGAAGCAGATCGGCTACCGCAACGCCGGCACCGTCGAGTTCCTGCTCGACAAGCAGGGCAACCACGTCTTCATCGAGATGAACCCGCGCATCCAGGTCGAGCACACGGTCACCGAAGAGGTCACCGACGTCGACCTCGTGCAGTCGCAGCTGCGGATCGCCTCCGGCGAGACCCTCGACGACCTCGGCCTGAGCCAGGACAAGATCTACCTGCGCGGCGCCGCGCTGCAGTGCCGCATCACCACCGAGGACCCGGCCAACGGCTTCCGCCCGGACACCGGGATGATCTCCGCCTACCGCTCGCCGGGCGGCTCCGGCATCCGGCTCGACGGCGGCACCGCCTTCTCCGGCACCGAGATCAGCGCCCACTTCGACTCGCTGCTGGTGAAGCTCACCTGCCGTGGCCGCGACTTCAAGACCGCCGTCGGCCGCGCGCGCCGCGCGGTCGCGGAGTTCCGGATCCGCGGTGTCGCGACGAACATCCCGTTCCTGCAAGCGGTTCTCGACGACGAAGACTTCCGCGCCGGGCGCGTGACGACGTCGTTCATCGAGGAGCGCCCGCAGCTGCTCACCGCGCGGCAGTCCGCCGACCGCGGCACGCGGCTGCTGACCTACCTCGCCGACCAGACGGTCAACAAGCCGCACGGCGAGCGCCCGAGGACGCCGGACGCCACGGTCAAGCTGCCGAAGCTGCCGAAGGACGCCCAGCCGGCACCGGGGTCGAAGCAGAAGCTCGCCGAGCTGGGCCCGGCCGGGTTCGCGCGCTGGCTGCGGGAGTCGCCGCACATCGGTGTCACCGACACGACGTTCCGCGACGCGCACCAGTCGCTGCTCGCCACCCGCGTCCGCACCAAGGACCTCCTGGCGGTGGCGCCGGTCGTCGCGAACACGCTGCCGGAACTGCTGTCGCTGGAGTGCTGGGGCGGCGCGACCTACGACGTCGCGCTGCGCTTCCTCGCCGAGGACCCGTGGGAGCGCCTCGCCGCGCTGCGCGAAGCCGTGCCGAACATCTGCCTCCAGATGCTGCTGCGCGGGCGCAACACCGTCGGGTACACGCCGTACCCGACCGAGGTCACGAACGCCTTCGTCGAAGAGGCCACGAAGACCGGCATCGACATCTTCCGGATCTTCGACGCGCTCAACGACGTCGAGCAGATGCGCCCGGCCATCGAAGCCGTGCGCGAGACCGGGTCCGCGGTCGCCGAGGTGGCGCTCTGCTACACCTCGGACCTGTCCGACCCGGGCGAGAAGCTCTACACGCTCGACTACTACCTCAAGCTGGCCGAGCAGATCGTCGGCGCCGGGGCGCACGTCCTGGCGATCAAGGACATGGCCGGGCTGCTGCGCGCGCCCGCGGCGACCAAGCTGGTCACCGCGCTGCGCAAGGAGTTCGACCTGCCGGTGCACATCCACACCCACGACACCGCGGGCGGCCAGCTGGCCACCTACCTCGCGGCGATCAACGCGGGCGCGGACGCCGTCGACGGCGCGGTCTCGTCGATGGCGGGCACGACGTCGCAGCCGTCGCTGTCGTCGATCGTGGCGGCCACCGACCACTCCGCCCGCACCACCGGGCTCGACCTGCGGGCGATCGGGGACCTGGAGCCGTACTGGGAGAGCGTGCGCAAGATCTACGCGCCGTTCGAGGCCGGCCTGGCGTCGCCGACCGGGCGCGTCTACGACCACGAGATCCCCGGCGGGCAGCTGTCGAACCTGCGCACGCAGGCCATCGCGCTGGGCCTGGGCGACCGGTTCGAGGACATCGAGGCGATGTACGCCGCGGCCGACAAGATCCTCGGCCACCTGGTGAAGGTGACGCCGTCGTCCAAGGTCGTCGGCGACCTCGCGCTGCACCTGGTCGGCGCGGGCGTCTCCCCGGCCGACTTCGAGGCCGAGCCGAACAAGTTCGACATCCCCGACTCGGTGATCGGCTTCCTGCGCGGCGAGCTGGGCGACCCGCCCGGCGGCTGGCCGGAGCCGTTCCGCACCAAGGCCCTCGAGGGCCGCGCGGCGGCCAAGCCGGTCGTCGAACTGTCCGAAGAGGACCGTACGGCGCTTTCGGAGCACCCGCGCCGGACGCTCAACCGGCTGCTGTTCCCCGGCCCGACGAAGGAGTTCGAGGCGCACCGCGAGGCCTACGGCGACACGTCGGTCCTGCCCAGCAAGGACTTCTTCTACGGCCTGCGTCCGGGCGAGGAGTACCCGGTCGACCTCGAGCCGGGCGTCCGGCTGCTCATCGAGCTGGAGGCGATCGGCGAGGCCGACGAGCGCGGCGTGCGCACGGTGATGTCGACGCTGAACGGCCAGCTGCGGCCGATCCAGATCCGCGACCGCTCGATCGCCTCGGACATCCCGGCGACCGAGAAGGCGGAGAAGGGCAACCCGAAGCAGGTCGCGGCGCCGTTCGCCGGCGTGGTAACGCTGCAGGTTTCCGAGGGCGACACGGTCGAGGCCGGTGCCACGGTCGCGACGATCGAGGCCATGAAGATGGAGGCGTCGATCACCGCGTCCGCGGGCGGCAAGGTCGGCAGGCTCGCGATCAACTCCGTCCAGCAGGTCGAGGGCGGCGATCTCCTGCTCGTCCTGGAATGACGCTGATCAACGCGGTCCCGCAGCGCCAGGGCGCGGTGGGACCGCGTTCGGCGGAACTGCCGGACGGCTGCCTCGCGCTGGCGGAGCTGGCCGGGCACGTGCTCGGCCGGCCCGTCCACCACGTCCGGCAGACGCGTGAAGTGTCCGAAGTGGACCACGGGGTCGCGTCGCGGGCGGTGCTGACCGGCCCGAACCGCGCGGCCCAGCTGGCGGCTCTGGAGGCCCCGGGCGGCCCGGTCCTGACGATCGGCGGCGACTGCGGCGTCGAGCTGGTCCCGATCGGCGTGGCCCGGTTCCGGTACGGGCCGGGCCTGGGTGTCGCGTGGTTCGACGCCCACCCGGATTTGAACACGGCTTCGACGTCGCCGTCGGGCGCGTTCCACGGGATGGTGTTGCGGTCGCTGTTCGGCGAGGGCGACCCGGACTTCGCGGCCGACCCGGCGCTGGTGCCGGGGAACGTCGCGTTGCTGGGGACGCGGGTGTTCGACCCGGAGGAGCGTGCTGCCGTCTCACGCGGCTTGGCCGTCACGTCGGTGGACGCGCTGGCCGTGGAGAAGCTGTACGTCCACGTGGATCTGGACGTGCTGGACCCGGCGGAATTCCCCGGCCTGAACTACCCGGAGCCGGACGGCTGGACGATCGCCCGCCTGGTGTCCGAACTCGACGCCCTCTCCGACTACGAGGTCGTCGGCGCGGGCATCACGGAGTGCGTGGGCACCGCGCGTGAGGTGGAAGTCCTCGAGCCCGTCCTAGCCGCGATCGGCCGCCTCCTGGGCCACTGAAGTCCGTGAATGCCACATTGAGGGCCTAAGTGTCCGTGAATGTGGCATTCACGGACTTCGGCTCAGCGGTCGTGGGCGGCGCGGACGGCGTTCAGGGCCGTTTCGAGGTCGGCGCCCAGGTCACGGGCTTGGGTCAGGTACGCGGTGGCGGCGGCGAGGAGCAGCTCCGCGGGGGCCGGACGGCCGGGCGGGAGCGTCACCACCGTGCCGCGGGCGCGGGCCGTCGTCACCCAGCCCGCCGACTCCAGTTCGCGGTACGCGCGCGCCACCGTCCCCGACGCCAGGCCGAGGTCCCGCGCCAGCTGGCGGATCGGCGGCAGCCGCGTCCCCTCCGCCAGCGCCCCCGTCGTCACCGCGTGGACCACCTGGTCGTGCACCTGCCGCCAGGGTGCCAGCCCGTTTTCGGTGTCGACGACGATCTTCACGCCGCCGCCGGGAGCCGTTTCAGCGGGGCCGTCACCGCCAGGAACGCGGCGACGCCCGCCACGACCACCAGGAACGACACCAGGTTGCCGCCCGGCCAGCCGAGCGCCGTCACCGAGCCGATGCCGAGGCCGATCGCCACCCGCGCGCTGCGGCAGCGCAGCGCCAGGTCGGCCCGTGCCGCGCCGGCCGCCGGGCGGCGGATCGCCAGCGCCGTGATCGCCGCGCAGAGCACGGCCGTCCCAGCCGTGACGGCGAGGAACTTCCACTGGGCCGTCACGGCGAGGTGCGTGATCGACCCGGCGGCCGCCAGCGCGCCGAGCACGAGCACCCAGGCCGGCGCGATCGCCGTCAGCGAGCGCGGGGCCAGGTCGGCTTCCCGCCGCGGGCCGCGCGAGGGCCGCTGGGCCAGCAGCTCGGCGATCAGGCCGCCCAGCAGCAGGGTGGCCACGAGCGAGCCCGTCGTCGTGTCGTCGAACAGCGGCGGGAGCGCCAGGAACAGCCACGGGTACCAGAGCCGGCGCCGCTTGAGGTAGCGGACGGCCAGCGCGACCTCGGCCGCGTCGGGATCGGGGACGCCCCAGCGTTCGAGCAAGCGCTTACCGTGCTTCTCACCCGGCCAGAGCACGATCAGGATCGCCAGCCCGATCAGCCCGCTGAAGAGCGCGACCGCCAGTACGTTGTCCCACGGCATGCTGGACCTCCTCGCTTGTATCAACCACATGATACAAGCACACCGGGTAACCGCAGCGCAGGGCACCCGGCACGGGTTCGTCCGTTCGTACGCAAGTGAAGGTGCAGTCGGCGGGGTAATTGTCAGCGTTTCGCAGGGGTGTCCCGTGAACTTGTCACAAAACTGACAAGAAATCGGTTTCTTCTCAGGGAAGTGACACACTCGGCGTTGGTTTTTCGATGTGTCCGTTGTCACCCCGCTTCAGGTGCGGGGTCTCCCGTCGCGCGTGCGCGCGCCGGAGTCCGGGGCGGAGCGAAGGAGCTGCGATGACGGTGGAGCGCGGATTCGAACACGCTGCGCCACCGGCCGCCCTGCCCCGCAAGCTCGCGGACATCCTGCGCCCCGAGCTGGCCAGCCTCGCCGCGGAGATCGTCGACGAGATCCGCGCGACCATCCCCCCCTACGCCCGCCCGCTCGACGGGCCCTACGGCAAGTCGATCCGCGCCGGCGTCGAATACGCGATCACGTTGTTCGTCGCGCAGATCGCCGACCCGACGGTGTCGAAGGAGCAGTCCCACGAGGTGCACCACCGGCTGGGGCAGAACGAGATGCGCGAAGGCCGCAGCCTCGACACGCTGCAGTCGGCGTACCGGGTCGGCGCGCGGGTGTCGTGGCGCCGGATCATGCGCGTGGGACGGCGAAGCGGGCTCTCGTCGGCGGTGATGTCCCAGCTGGCCGACGCGATGCTGGCGTTCATGGACGAACTGGCGTCCGTCGCGCTGGACGGCTACCTGGAGGCGAAGGCGCGTACGGCGGGCGCGCTGGAAACGTGGCGCCGCAAGCTCCTCCACCTGATCCTCGAGACCCCGCCCGCCTCGCCCAAGGCGATCGCCGAGCTGGCCCAGCTGATCGGCTGGCCGGTCCCGGCCGACGCGACCCCGGTGGCGGTCTGCCCCGCGGGCGGCGTCGCCCCGGCCCGCCGCCACGCCGGGCTGGACGCGGACGTCCTCGCCGAACTCGACACCGCGGACCCGAAACTGGTGGTCCCGGGCGAACTGAGCGCCCCGCGCCTGGCGGCCCTGCAGGTGGCCCTGCCGGACTGCCGGCTGTCGATCGGGCCGTGCGTGCCGCTCACGTCGGTGGCGGATTCCCTGCGCTGGGCCCGGAACGCGCTCCAGCTGGCCGAACGCGGGGTGCTGACCCCGCGCCCGGTGCTGCGCGCCGAGGAGCACCTGGCGACGCTGCTGGTCAACTCCGACGCCGGCCTGGTCGGCACGTTGCGGCACCGCCTGTTCGCGCCGCTGGCGGACATGACGGGCAAGCAGCAGGAGCGCCTCCTGGAGACGCTGCGCGCGTGGCTGGACAGCCAGGGCAACGTGGTGGAGATCGCCGAACGCCTTGGCGTCCACCCCCAGACGGTCCGCTACCGCATGCGCCAGCTCCAGGCGACGTTCGGCGACAGCCTCCGCGACCCGGCGGCCCGCTTCGAGATGGAGCTGGCGTTGCGCGCGGGGGCGGCCCCGTTGCCGCTGCGGTACCCGGTGAGCGACCTGCTGCCGTCGCCGCGCACCGGGCACTCGCGTCCACAGTGGACGCCGAACTAGTGTCGCGCGTCGCAAGTCGTTTCACAGCCGGGCCGCATTCCCGGCGCTGTCAACAACCCTCGGACGCGCGACGCTAGCTCGTCACACGCGCTGAACGTCCCCGTCAGAAGACGGTGATCCCCGGCTGGAACGTCGTGTCGGTCACCCGCGGCGTGCACACCGACTGCATGGGCACCCACGTGTCGGTCGTCTTCTTGTGGAACTGCAGGGATTCGGTGATCGGCGAGCCCAGCCCGAACACGATCGAGCCCGGGGTGCCCGCGGTGAAGGTGACGTCGGCGGCCTGCGCGGCCAACGTGAGCGAGCCGGCGGCGGTGATCGACTGGTCGGGGTAGCTGCCCGAGATCGGCGCCGCGGCCGGGGCCGCGTTCGTCGCGGTGATCGTCGCCGCGAAGGAGCCTTGCACGCGGTCGTAGCCCGCCGCGACGAAGAGCGAGCGAACCGCCGGGCTCATGACGTGGCTCAGCTGGATGCCGGTGACGGTGAACGGATTGCCGGAAGAAACCGCGTCGGGCGCCGTGAGCGATCCCGCGAACGTCGACGTCAGCGGGGCGATGCCCGGGTACGTGCAGCTGTGGTTCAGGGTGCCGGTCTGGGCGGTCGTCGCGGCGTGGGCCGGGCCCGCGGTCAGGCCGGTGACGACGAGTGCCGCCGCCAGGGCGATGGCGGTCCTCATGAGATCACGATGCTCGGGCTGAACGCGGTGTTCTGCGCCGGGCTGGTGACCTTCAGCGTGCAGCTCGACGCCCACGGCGTCCACGTCCCGGTCGACTTCTTGTGCAGCTCGAGGGATTGGGAGATGCCCGTGCCCATCGCGAAGCCGACGGAACCCGCCCCGCCGGCGGTGAACACCTGGGGCGTACCGACGACCGAGCCGCCCGTGAACGCGTTGGCCGGGAAATCGCCCGCGAGGAACCCGGTCGACGGGGTCGCGTTGGCGACGCTGAACGTCGTGCTGAGCGAGCCGCGCACCTGGTCGTAGCCGAGCGCGTTCAGCAACGACTTCACGGCGGCCGTGTACGTCACCGTGGCGTACGGCGTGACCGTGAACGGCTGACCCGGATGGGGATCGGTGACGTCCAGCTGCGCCATCAGCGTCATGGGCTGGGGCGTGACCCCCGGGAACGTGCAGTTGTAGGTCAACATGCCCGTGCCCGTCGTGGTCGTCGCGGCGTGGGCCGTGCCCGTCGCCAGGCCGGTGACGAGCAGTGCCGCCGCTATGGCCGGTCCGATCCTCATGCGATCCCCTCAGTTCGGTTTCTTGGCCGCCGCCTTCTTCGCCGCGGCGGAGCCCTGCGGAGGCCCCGTCGAGCCGTCCGGGCACTGGGTGTGGTCCGGGTCGGTGCAGACGACCAGGTTGTACGTGTCGACGAACGCCTGGTTGCCCCCGCCCGAGCTCATCCCGGACAGCAGCGGGTTCAGGTCCTGGCCGGCGGCGCCGCAGCCGGTGAACTCCGGGAGGTCGAAGCCCTTCTTCTCGTCCGTCCGGATGTGGCCGACGCCGAACGCCTCGTACGGGCCGCTCAGCGTGAGGGTCACGTCGTCCTTCGTCACGCACTCGGGCCCGAGGTCGAGCGGGACGCCGTTGACCTTCGCGTGGCTCAGCCGGGCCCGCACCTTCAGCGTCGTGTTCAGGAAGGTGGCCCCGGTGTCCGGGTCGCTGGTGATCTTGCCGGCGAACTCGATGATCTTGCTGTTCCGGTAGTCGACGGGCAGGAACTCGACGGTCGCGGTCACCGGCACGAACCCGAAGCCGAGGAACGTGGCGGTCGCCGGGGCGAACGTCGTCGAGCCGGTCACCCGTGAGCTGCCGTCGATCAGGTTGAGGATGAACAACCCGTTGAACAGGAACGCGGGGTCGGCGGTGACGGTCGCGCCGAGCTTCCGGACCGTCGACTTCGTCTGGATCGTGACCAGGCTCAGCGGGACGGCGAACTCGTCTTCGGTCGGCGGGTCGCCCGGGTCGGGCTCGGCCGCGTTCGCGGTCTGCTGCTTCGCCTTCGCGCCCGGCGTCACCTTCGGCAGGACGAGCACCTTGCCCAGCGTCGTCTGCTGCTCGGGGTCCAGCGCGCACGCGACCGGCTTCGCGGCCGGCTCGGCGGGCGGCGGGACGGCGGCGAGCGCGAGCGACGGCGCGGTGACGTCGAAGGTGACGGCGCCGACGGTGTTCAGCGCGATCTCGGGCACGGTGCCGGCCGCGGTCAGCGTGACGTCGCCGGTTTCCGGCAGCGGGGTGGCCGGCACGGTGAGGGTGACCGGGACCTTGTCCGCGCGGTCGTCCTTGTGCACGTTGAGATCGAGCTGCACTTCGCCGGCCAGCGAGCCGGCGGTGGCGCCGGCCGGGAGGTACGACAGCGCGACGTCGCGGGGGAGCGTGAGCTTCGCGGAGAACGCGCCGAGGGCCAGGGAAGTCCCGGTCCGCGCCTGGGCTGGCAGCGTGGCCGACGTTTCGACGGTGAGCGCGCGGGCGCCGGGCGGGTCGGCGAACGGGCACGTCACCGACACCGACGTCGCCGCCTTGGTGTCCGGTGGGACGGCGGGCGCGGGGGCGGCCGAGCCGACTCCCGTCAGCGCGCCGTTCACCGCGGACAGCAGGCCGACGCCTGCCAGTGCGGAGAGGGTGAGGGTGCGGGGCCGGACTCGACGTGGCATCGGTTTCCCTGGGTGCGTGCGGAAGCGGCGGGGTGGTCCCGGTGCGGGCGGGTGCCCGCACCGGGAAACCCGGTCAGGAAACGGTGATGCTCGGGCTGAACGCGGTGTTCTGCGCCGGGCTGGTCACCTTGAGGGTGCAGTTCATCGTCCACGCCGACCAGGTGTTGGTCGACTTCTTGTGGAACTCCAGGTTCGCCGACAGCCCGCTCGTCAGCGACAGGGTGGCGGTGCCCGCCGTGGCCGGCGCGGTCCAGCTCGGGATGCTGGAGCCCGAGTCCTGCGAAATGACCACCGTGATCGCCCCGCCGGTCGGGTAGATCACCTCCGGGATGTTCAGCCCGGTGGCCGACGGCTGCGACAGCGTGCCCGACGACGCCGTCACCGGCACCGTCGCCTTGCCCCGGATGCCGTCGTAGCCGACCGCGGTCAGCAGCGAGTGGACGGTCGAGCTGATCGTCGCCGAGCCGCCGACGTTGCTCGGCGTGACAGTGGTGCCGACGCCGACGACGTCCGGCGCGTCGAGGTGCGCGGTGATCGCGACCGGCTGCGGCGAGATGCCGGGGAAGGTGCAGTTGTAGGTGATGCCCGCCGTGCCCCCGGCGGCGTAGGTGACGGTGGCGGCGGCCGCGGTACCCGCGGTCAGCACCGCGATGGCGCCGATGGCGGTCGCGGTCGTGGCGATACCGGCGGACAGTCTGCTGAGTCGGGACATGCCTGTCATCTCCTTTGATTCAGTTCAGTCTCGGCTTTGGCTGATCGATTGCCCGCTGCCGTTGATCCCCCATCGCTTCACCCGCCCCGATTGCCCCGGGCGGCGGGACGCGATTCACCGGCGTGCGAGGTGGAGGTCCATCTGCCGAAATCGAGGCTACTCGCCAGTTCACTACGGAACAAGACTTCTGGACCCCCACGGGTGAGCCGCCGGAGTGCTTCGTTGAATTCTTGTGCGAAGCCGCGCAGCGGTGCCGCCGGATTTGGCGGATCGTGACAAAGAACGCCCGCGGCGGCGATCCGCCGTCGGCTACGGTCTACCATTTGTGATCTTGCGAGGGCAATCACGGATAACGAAACCGGAGAAATGAGGCTATCGTGCCGGGTTCTTCACGTTGTGGACGGGTGTCATTCACACGTGCCGCATTCGCGCTGACGGCGGCGCTGGCCGTCTCGTCGCTCGCCCAGCCCGCGTCCGCGGCCACGGTGGGCGGCGTGATCGCCTGGGGCAAACCGGATTACGACGTCACGATCCCGCCGCCGGCCGCGCTGACCGGCGTCACCGCCGTGTCGGCGGGCAGCACGACGGCGCTGGCGCTCAAGGGTGGCGCGGTCCTCGCGTGGGGCGCGAACAACTGGGGCGCCAACGAAATCCCCGCGGCGGCGACCTCCGGCGTCAGCCAGATCGCGTCGGGCTGGGGCCACGAGCTGGCGCTCAAGAGCGGCAAGGTCATCGCCTGGGGAAACAACTGGTACGGCCAGACCACGCTGCCCGCGTCGGTGTCGAGCGGCGTGATCGCGATCTCGACGTCCAACATGCACAGCCTGGCGCTCAAGCAAGGCGGGCTGGTGGTGAGCTGGGGAACGCGGACCGACGTGCCGGCGTCGGCGCAGTCCGGCGTCACCGCGATTTCCGCCGGTGGCGACCACAACCTGGCGCTCAAGAACGGCGGCGTGCTGGCCTGGGGCAGCAACACCTACGGCCAGACGACCGTGCCGGCCGGGCTTTCTTCCGGTGTCACCGCGGTTTCGGCCGGGTTCAACCACAGCCTGGCGCTGAAGGCGGGCCGTGTGTACGCGTGGGGCCGCGACAACTTCCACCAGACCGAGGTGCCGCCGGAGGCCCTGTCGGACGTCGCGGGCATCGACGCCGGGTTCAACCACAACGTGGCCTACAAGACCAACGGCGACATCGTGGTCTGGGGCTCGAACTTCGTCGGGGAGACGGCCCCGCTCTCGTGCGGGCCGGTGTTCGCCGTTTCGGCCGGGGACAACGACAGCTTCGCGCTGAAGGAAGACCCGGCCGCGCCCTGCTGAGCCGGCGGGTGGCGGGCTTGACGGCCCGCCACCCGGGTCAGGCTCAGGTGGCGTCGCTGGCCAGGTCGAGCGAAATGGTGTTGCCCGGCCCCGAAACCAGGGCGCCGAGCGCGATGTCGGCGATGAAGCAGTTGGAGAACTCGGGGATGGTGTAGGTCCCGGTCACCGTGATGGCCGGCGCGGTGATGTCGATGTTCTGCGCGGACAGCGTCAGGTCGAGCGGGGTCTTCGTCGTGCAGCTGCCCGGCACGGTCGGCAGCGGGAAGATCGGCACGATCGGGCCGGCCCAGATGTCGTAGATCTGCATGTTGGCCTTGGCCTTCGTGACCAGGTTGCCGTCGGCGATGGTGCCGGTGGCCGGGCCGAGCGGGATGACCTTGACCTTGGCCTTGATCCGGAAGATGCCCGCCAGCAGCGAAATGTCGGCCTGCGACGGCGGCAGCGCCAGGTCCGCGCTGAGCCCGACCGACCCGGTCTGGTCGTCGATGAGCAGGTTGCCCTTGAGCGAGCCGGGGCCGAGCTTCATGGTGCTGCCGGTCTTCTTCACCGTGGTGCTGCCGGTCACCTTGTAGGACACGGGGATCGGGATGACGTCGGCCGACGCCGGGGTCACGGCGACCCCGGTCAGCACGAGTGCCGCCGCCGACGTGAGGACGGCCAGTCTCCTCAGCTGCGTTGCCACGGACATAGTTGTTCTCCCTTTGCGTTTTCCCGTCCGTCCCGGGTGCTCCCGGAAACGGTGAAGTGCTCGGTGTTTCAGCGCGGTTCGAGTGCGGTTATCGTCCACGTGCCGCCGGTGCGTTCGGCGGTCACGGAAAGCTGCGCCGCCGCGTTGTCGGTCGCATTGTTGTCGGCCCGTACGGCTGATTGATCGAGAAAGACGAGTAACCGCGCGTGATTGTCCCGGAGTTCCTGGACGGCGATAGCCGAAACGCGCGAAGTGAGGACGAGTTTCTGCTCGGGCGCTTTCTGCCGCACCTGGGCGAAGAGCTTGTCGTACGAATCCTTGGCGGCACCGCGCAGCACCGCGGCGGCGGCCTTTTCGGTGACGTCGGTCCGATCGTAGGAATAGGAGAAGATCCGGTTCACGGCGAGGGTGATCGCGGAGGTGACATCGGCGGTGGCACCGACATCGGTGAGCGCGAGGTTGGCCGCGGCGGAGGTGGCGGCGGCGGAGTGGGCTTCGACGGTGAACCAGGTGCCGGCGCCGGTGAGGACGACGGCGGCGGCGAGGAGGAGGGCGGGGAGCCGGAGCCAGACCGGGCGGGTCTTGGCAGGGACGGGCTCGGCTGCTTCGGTTTCGGACTCGTCGAGTTCCGGCTCGCCCGCCTCCTCACTGATCGTGACTGCGACCGGCTGCTCGGCTGCGTCCGGGCCGCGTTCGAGGTCCTCGTTCTCCACCTCGTCCACCGTCTTCGCGCGGTTCATCGGCTCCCCACCGCCAGCTGGTCGAGCGCGCTCAGCTTCCACCCGTCCGCCGTCCGTGCCAGTGCCGCAGCGAACCGGTTGCGCTTCACCGCCGGGGCCGCTCCCTGCTTCGCCATCGTGATCTCCACCGAGGCCAGCAGCTTCGCCGTCCCCGCGTGCTCGTCCAGCTCGCTCACCGCCGCGTCCAGAACCCGTCCCGTCGACACCGTCGAGTTCGCCGCCAGCGCCTGCTTCGTCTGCGCGTCCGTCCGGGCCAGCTGATCGTGCAGCGGACCCGTCGACGCCGACAGCCACCGCGCCAGCCCGCCGTCGACGTCGTGGTAGTCCAGGCTGTTGAGTTCCGCCACCAGCGTCCGGCCGCTCGCCAGTGCCTCGTCGCGGGCAGCACCGTAGGTCACCGCCGGTTCGTGGGCCGCCGCGTACCAGGACCAGCCGGACCAGCCCGCGAACACCGCCGCGGCCAGGGAGACCGCCGCCGCCATCGGCTTCAGCGCAGCCACAGCATCTCCTCCATGGTCGTGTTCGTCGCCTGCGTGCCGATCGTCAGCGGGCCCACCGGCACCGCGTCCGGGACCGGCGGGTGCGGCGCGTTCTGCGTGCCGCGCACCGAGCTCTCGTTGCCGTACGGCAGCGTGCACGCCGCGTCGGTGTTCAGCGGCAACGGCGAAAGGTCCCGGCTCGACCGGTGCGGGGTGTCCTCGTAGCCCTGCAGGCACGAAGGCGGGTTGTTGAAGTTCAGCACCAGGCCCATCCGCAGCTCGTGCCGATCGTTGTCGATGGCCGAGCCGACCGCCGCCACCGCGCGGGGGACGTTCGCCAGCAGCGTCTCCTCCGCCGCGGTGCGGGTGCCGAACACCCGCGCCGTCGTCAGCAGGTTGGCCAGCACGATCGGCAGGCCCGGGTCGTTCTCCTTCAGCAGCGACGAAAGCTCCGTCGCCGCCGGGGGCGCGGTCGCGATCAGGCGCCTCAGGTCACCGTCGGACTTGGCCAGCTGCTGGGCGAACACGCGGGCGTTGCCGCTGAACGAGCGCCACTCCGCCGACGAGTCGACCTGCGTGCGCAGCACCGTCGCGCCGTCGCCGATCAGCTTCGACGTCTGCGGCAGGTGCGCGCTCGCCTCCTGGGTGAACGTCGTCGCCGAATCCATCAGCGTCTGCAGGTCCGGGCCCGCGCCGCGCAGGGCGTCGTCGAGCTCGTCCACCACCGTGCGCAGGTCCTGCGTCGGCACCGATGCCGTGAACGAGTCCAGGTCGGTCAGCAGGCTGTTCACCGGCAGCGGCAGGGTGGTCGACTCGCGCTGGATGACCGAGTCCCCGGTCAGGAACGGCCCGCCCGACGTGCGCGGCTGCAGGTCGACGTACTGCTCGCCGACCGCCGACCGGTTCGCCACCACGGCTTTCGAATCCGCCGGGATGGGCGGGGCGCCGTCGTCGATCAGCAGGTCGGCTTCGGTCCCGGTGAGGGTGAGCCGCAGTTCGCCGACGCGGCCGACGGCGACGCCGCGGTAGGTCACCTCGCCGTTCGTGAACAGCCCGCCGCCTTCGGCCAGCTCGAGCTTGACCGTGTAGCTGCCGGAGCCGAACAGCCGGCCGAGACCGGCGTAGTTCGCGCCGACGAACGCCGTCGTGGCCAGCGCGATCACGATGAACAGGACCACCTGGATCCGGACTCTGCGGGTAAGCATCACTGGCCTCCCGAGGGGAGCGGGAGCGGCGGCAGCCCCGGCGGCACGCCCTCGCCGGGCGGGGGCAGCGGCACGCCGGGCGCCGGGATCATCCTGGCGAAGGTGTTGATGTAGTCGCCCTTCACCGCGGGGAGCACCGAGTCCGGGAACGGGAACGTCGGCAGCAGCTGCAGCGACTGCGGCAGGTTTTCGCCGGCCGCGGCCAGCTGCCCCAGGATCGGCGCGAGCGCCCGCAGGTCGGCGACCATGTCGTCGCGGCTGCGGTCGACGACGTCGGTGGCCACGGTCGAGAGCCGGTCGAGCGCCTGCAGCATCGAGACGAGCTGGGTGCGCTGGTCGCTGAGCGACTGCAGCCCCGGCGTCAGGTCGGTCAGGGCGCCGGAGACCTGGCTGTGGCGGTTCGCGAGCGTCGCCGACAGCCGGTTCATGCCGTCGAGGGCTTCGGTGATGTCCGAGCGGTGCGCGTCCAGATCCGTCATCAGGGTGTTGACCCCGGACAGGAACGAGCGGATCTGCTCCTCGTTGCCGTCCATCACCTTGGACAGCTCGCGGTTGATCGTCTGCAGCTGCCCGATGCCGCCGCCGTTGAGCAGCAGCGAAAGCGCGCCGAAGATCTCTTCGAACTCGGGGTTGCGGTTGGTGCGGTCCACGGTGATCGTGGCCTTGTCCGCCAGCCGCGCGGTCCCGGCACCCGGCGGCGAGCCGTCCGGCGGGGCCAGCTCGACGAACTTCTCGCCGAGCAGGCTGGACTGGCGCAGCCGCGCGATCGCGTTGGCGGGCAGCACGACGTCGCCGTTGACCTCCAGCACGGTTTCGGCCGTCCAGCCGTCGCCGCCCAGCCGGATCTCGCGCACCCGCCCGACCGGGACGTCGCCGACCTTCACCGCGGCCTGCGGCACCAGGTCGAGCACGTCCGCGAACTGCACGGTGACCGAGTACGGGTGGTCGCCGACGTCGGCGCCGCCGGGCAGCGGCAGGTCGTAGACACCCTTGAACTCGCCCGACGAGCAGCCCGCGAGCAGCAGGCACCCGACGGCCGCGGTGGCGAGGACCCGTTTCACCGCCCACCCCCGTTGGTGTAGACGTCGCCGGTGACCGGCAGCGGCAGCGCGGTGAGGTAGTAGTCGGGGTTCTCGCGCCCGAGCAGCCGCCCGGTCTTCGGGTCGACCGCGTTGAGCACGTTCGTCACCGCCAGCGGGACGGCGTCGATCGTGCCGGCCAGCGAAGCGCGCTGTTCGACGAGCGTCCGGGTGGTCGTCACCAGGTTGTCCACATTGGACTTGAGCGCGCCGCGGTTGTCCCGGATGAACGCCTGGACATCGGCGAGCGCGTGGCCGAGGCCGTCGAGGGCCTTCGCCAGCTCGCCGCTGTTGGCGGCCAGGGTGCCCGAGATCTGCGACAGCTGCTGGTTGACGGTGCCGACCTGCTGGTCGTTGGTGGCCAGCATGGTGGTGAACTGCTGGAGTTCGTCGACCGTGCCGAACAGGTCGCCCGAGTTCCCGGCCAGCGTGCGCGCCAGCTGCGCGAAGTTGCGCACGCTGTCGTTGAACGCGCGGCCGTTGCCCTGCAGGTTCTGCGCGCCGGTCTTGAGCAGGTCCGACAGCGCGCCCTGGGAGTTGGCGCCGTTGGGGCCGAGCGCCTTCGACAGCGAGTCGAGGCTGGCGTAGAGCTGGTCGAGTTCCACCGGGGTCGCGGTGCGCCGCACCGGGATCGACGCGCCGTCCGGCAGCCGCGGCCCGCCGCGGGCCGGCTTGGCGAACTGGACGTACCGGTCGGCGACGACGCTGGGCGCGATCACCAGGACCGTGGTGTCCTCGGCGATGCCGACCGAGCCGTCGACCGTCATGTCCACCTGCACCTGCTCGCCGCGCGGGGTGACCGCGTCGACCTGGCCGATCCGGACGCCGAGCACCCGGACGTCGGACCCGGCGTAGACCCCGACCGCGCGGGTGAAGAAGGCGGTCACGTGGTGCTGCCCGCTGCCGGAGAACACCCACCACAGCGCGGCCGTCACGACGAGGGCGAGCAGCAGGGCGGCGGCGATGAACCGGCTCGTGAGGACACCGGCGCGGGTGGTCGTCAGCGCGCTCACTTCGTCCCTCCCGGGTTCTTCGGCACGGTGCACGGGTCGTGGTTCTCCGGGATCAGCCCGCAGAGGTAGGCGTCGATCCAGCGGCCGTTGCCGGTCGTGTTGGTGACCACCCGGAAGTACGGCCCGGCCAGCTGCAGGCCCTTGGTCAGGTTGTCGTTCTGCCGCTTGAGCAGGTCGGTCACCTGGCTCAGCGACTGCAGCGCGGGCCGGAGCTGCTCGGCGTTGTCCTTCACCAGCCCCTGGAGCTGCTCGGCCAGCCGCGCCGAGCCGGTCAGCAGGTCGTGGATCGCGTCGCGGCGCCGGTTGAGCTCGGTGAGCAAGAGGTTCCCGTCGTCGATGAGCTTCTCGAAGTCGTCGTTCGAGTTCGCCAGCGTCGTGGTCAGCTGCCGCGCGTTCGCGAGCAGCTCGGCGATCTGGCTGTCGCGGCTGGACACTGTCTGCGAGAGCCGGGAAAGCCCGTCGAGCGCGCTGCGGACGTGCTCGGGGGAGTTGCGGAAGGTGTCCGACAACGTCGTGAAGCTGTCCGCGAGCTGCTTGGTGTCGATCGCGCCGACGGTGTCGGCCAGCCCGTTGAAGGCGTCGGTGACGTCGTAGGGCGTGACCGTCCGGGACCGCGGGATCGGCCGGTCCGGGTCCTGGACGTCGTCGCCGGTCGGGTTCAGCGCGAGGAACTTGCGGCCCAGCAACGTCTTGATCTTGATCTCGGCCGAGGTCCGGTCGCCGATCCAGGCGTTCTTGACCCGGAAGGTGACGAGGACGTGGTCGTCGGCCAGCGCGACGTCGCGGACCTCGCCGACCTTGATGCCGGCGACCCGGACCTCGTCGTCCGCCTGCAGGCCGGCGGCCTCGGAGAACTCGGCCTCGTAGGTCGTGCCGCCGCCGACGATCGGCAGGTTGTCGTAGTTGAACGTGACGGTCAGCAGCGCGGCAAGCGCGACGCTGCCGATCGCGCCGAGGACGATCGGATTGCGCTCCTTGAAGGACTTCACGGCTCGCACCTCGGCGTCGGGACGATCACGCCGCGCGGCGGCGTGGTGACCAGGGTGGCGCGGCAGAGGAAGAAGTTCATCCACGAGCCGTAGGAGGCCACCCGGCCGATCTCGGTGAACTTCACCGGCAGGTTGGTCAGGAAGCTGTCCACATCGGACTGGTTCTGGACCAGGCCGCCGGCCAGGCCCTTCAGCCCGGCGATGCTGTCCTTCAGCGGCGGCCGGGCCTGCTCGAACAACCCGGCGGTGGACCGCGTGAGGTCGCCGATCCCGCTGATCGCGTCGCCGATCGCGGCGCGGTCGCCGGCCAGCCCGGACACCAGCTGCCGCAGGGTCGACACGAGGTTCGCCAGCGCGTCGCCCTTGCCGTTGACCGTCTTCAGCACCGAGTTCAGGTTCCCGATCACCTCGCCGATCACCTTGTCGCGCCCGGCGAGGGTGGTGGTCAGCGAACCGGTGTGCGCGAGCAGGCTTTCGACGGTGCCGCCTTCGCCCTGCAGCACCTGGACGATCTCGCCGGACAGCTCGTTGACGTCGTTCGGCGACAGCGCCTGGAACAGCGGCTTGAAGCCGTTGAACAGGTCGGTCAGGTCCAGCGCCGGGGTCGTGCGCTCCAGCGGGATCTCCCCGCCCTCGGGCAACTGCTCCCGGGTCGCGGTGCTCCCGCGCTCCAGCGCGATGTAGCGCTGGCCGACCATGTTGCGGTACTTGATGACCGCCTTCACGTCGGCGGGCAGCCGCCGTCCCTGGTCGAGGGAGAACGCGACCAATGCCCGGTTGTGGTCGCTGATGTCGAGGGACTCGACCTGGCCGACGCGGACACCGGAGATGCGGACGTCGTCGCCGACGTTGAGCGAAGTCGCGTCGAGGAACTTCGCGGTGTAGCGCTCGGAGGCGCCGACTCCGGTGTTCGTGATGGACACGGCCAGCAGCGTCGTCGCGATCGCCGTGACGGCGATGAAGATGATGCTCTTGAGCAGCGGGGCGATGATGTTCCTCACTTGAGCTTCACCTCCGTGCCGCGGTAGAGCGGCCCGACCAGCACGCTGCTCCACGCCGGGACGTCGGCGGCGGGCACGCCGATCGACGGCGCGACCAGGGTGGCCAGCAGCTGCTGCTCCTGCGGCGAGTTGGCGACGCCGAGGTCGCCCTGCCCGCCGGTCAGCAGCGGGTGCCCGGTGGTGCCGGGCGCCGCGGCCGCGGTGCCGATCGTCGGGGCCACGCCGGAGGGGTAGCAGCGCGGCTCGCCGCCGGCGGTGTAGCGCGGATCGTCCTTGCCCGGCAGGTACTTCCCGCTGTCGGCGGTGACGGCGACGTCGGCGTGCAGGCCCGGCTCACCGGTGCCGGCGCCGAGCACCTGGTCCATGGATTTCCTCAGTGCGTTGAGCGAAGCGAGGGTGCAGGCGAAGCTGGGGGAGTACTTCGCGGCGACCTCCAGCGGCGCGCGGCTGTCGGCGGCCAGGGAGATGAGGTTGCCGCGGTTGTTCGCCAGGAAGTCCGTGACCTCCCGCGAAGACGAGGTCACCTGCTGGTAGACCCCGGTCAGCTCGCTTTGCTTCTCCTTGACGGTGTTGAGCGTGACGGCGGACGCGGTGAGCGCGTCCAGGAGATCGGGCGCGATGTCGCCGTAGAGGTTGGAGACGGTGGCGAGGTCGTGGATGTCCGCCGTCAGCTGGGGGAGGTCGGGGTTGAAGTTCTTCAGGTACGCGTCCGCGGTGCCGATCGTCTTCCCGAGCTGTTCGCCGCGGCCCTGCAGCGCCGTCGACACCGCGGTCAGCGTGGTCGCGAGCTTCTGCGGCTGGACGGCCTGCAGCACCGGCAGCAGGTTGTCGAAGACGCGTTCCAGCTCGATCGCGTTCGCCGAACGGTCCTGCTCGATCGTGTCGCCGGCGGTCAGGTGCGGGGCGCGGGCGCCGTCCGGGATGGACAGCTGGACGTACCGCTCGCCGAACAGCGTCTTCGGCACGAGCAACGCGGAAACGTTGCGCGGCAGCATGTCCACCTTGCCGGGCTCGAGAGCAAGCGCTATCTCGGCGCCCTGCGGGGTCGCGCGGACGTCGCGGATCTCCCCGACGAGCACGCCGCGGGCCTTGACCTGCCCGCCCGCGGACAGCTGGTTGCCGATGCGGCTCGTCTTGAGCGTCACCGGGACGGTGCTGACGAAGTCCTTGTCGTACACCTTGATGGAGAGCGTGACGAGCACGCCCATCACCACCAGGAACAGCACGCCCGCGGTGCGGATCCCGGCCTTGCGGCGGGTGTCCCGGC
Source organism: Amycolatopsis lexingtonensis (assembly GCF_014873755.1). Lineage (NCBI taxonomy): Bacteria > Bacillati > Actinomycetota > Actinomycetes > Pseudonocardiales > Pseudonocardiaceae > Amycolatopsis > Amycolatopsis lexingtonensis. Next base: position 5,432,431 of record NZ_JADBEG010000001.1, on the reverse strand, counting down.
TCATCCGGCCACCTGCACGGTCGTCGTCGCGCCCCAGATGGCCAGGGACAGGAAGAAGTCGAGCACGCTGATCGCGACGATCGCGGTGCGGACCGCGCGGCCCACCGCGACGCCGACGCCGGCCGGGCCGCCGCTCGCGCGGAAGCCGTAGTAGCAGTGCGCCAGGACCACGACGACGCTGAACACCAGTACCTTCCCGAACGACCACAGGACGTCGCCGGGCGGCAGGAACAGCAGGAAGTAGTGGTCGTAGGTGCCCGCGGACTGGCCGAAGAACCACACGGTGATCTGCCGCGAAGCGAGGTAGCTCGAGAGCAGCCCGATGGCGTAGAGCGGGATGACGGCGAGGAATCCGGCGATCACCCGGGTCGTCACCAGGTACGGGACGCTGGGGATGCCCATGACCTCGAGGGCGTCGATCTCCTCGGAGATCCGCATCGCGCCGAGCTGCGCGGTGAACCCGCAGCCGACGGTGGCGGACAGCGCGAGGCCGGAGACGAGCGGGGCGATCTCACGGGTGTTGAAGTAGGCGGAGACGAACCCGGCGAACGCCGACGTCCCGACCTGGTTGAGCGCGGAGTAGCCCTGCAGGCCGACGACCGTGCCGGTGGCGACGGTCATCCCGATCATCACGCCGATCGTGCCGCCGATGACGGCCAGCGCCCCGCTGCCGAAGCTGACTTCGGCGAGCAGGCGCACGATCTCGCGCAGGTAGCGGTGGATCGCCCGCGGGATCCAGGCGATCGCGCGGAGGAAGAAGAGGATCTGGTCGCCGAGGGTGTCGAGGAAGCCGAACCGGCGGTCGACGGCTTCGCGCACGCGCGCGGCTCTCGGGAGGTCCGTGGTCGTCACGATCAGCTCCCCTTGGGCGGCACGAGTTGCAGGTACACGGTGGTGAGCACCAGGTTCAGCACGAACAGCAGCAGGAACGTGATGACCACGGACTGGTTCACGGCGTCGCCGACGCCCTTCGGCCCGCCCTTGGGGTTCAACCCCCGGTAGGCGGCCACGACCCCGGCGACGAAGCCGAAGATGAGCGCCTTGATCTCGCTGATCCACAGGTCGGGCAGCTGGGCGAGCGCGGAGAAGCTCGCCAGGTACGCGCCCGGCGTCCCGTGCTGCATGATCACGTTGAAGAAGTAGCCGCCGAGCACGCCGACGACGCTGACCATGCCGTTCAGGAAGATGGCGACGCCCATCGCGGCGAGCACCCGCGGCACGATCAGCCGCTGCACGGGCGAGACGCCGAGCACTTCCATGGCGTCGATCTCTTCGCGGATGGTCCGGGAGCCCAGGTCGGCGCACATGGCGCTGCCACCCGCGCCGGCGATGAGCAGCGCGGTGACGATCGGGCTGGCCTGCTGGATGATCGCGAGCACACTCGCCGCGCCGGTGAACGACTGCGCGCCGATCTGCGTGGTCAGCGACCCGATGTGCAGCGCGATCACCGCGCCGAACGGGATGGAGACCAGTGCCGTCGGCAGGATCGAGACGCTCGCGATGAACCAGAACTGCTGGACCAGCTCACGCACCTGGAACGGGCGGCGGAACGTCAGCCGCACGACGTCCAGCCCCAGCCCGTAGAGCCGTCCGGTCTGCCGCAGCGCGGCGGCCCCGGGGAACGACGCCGTCGTCGTCCGTTCGGCCATTCGTGTGCCTCCCCAGCGGTTTCGGCGGCACGCCGAATACACCCGAGGTGAGCAAAGGGAAATGGTCCGAACGGGGTAACAATTGTCGGCCATTCACGGTCTCGGGGGACACCGTGCCGTTTCCTACTGGTCGGTACGCTAACGACGGCCCTGCTGGGAGACAAGAACTTGAGCAGGATCACGCGGTCACGGGCTGGTAACCGCGCATTTCTTGTCGAGTACTGACAAACGGCCTGGATCTTGTTGTCAGTGGAGGAAAAGAAAATCCCCTACCGGGTGCGGTGAGCGGGGGCGACCTGCACGGTCGTGACCATTCCCGCTCACCGGAACGACGGGGTGGACGGGTACGCGGGGAGGGTAGGCCGGGCGGTGCCGCACGTCCAGAGTTGCGCCGCCGGGGTGGCGTGCGCTCGGCTCGCGCGGTCTTGAATGAGTCATTCAGGACCTCCGACGACCTGAATGAGTCATTCAAGACGCTCGCCGCGTGGCCCGGCTCGGCTCGGGTGGCGTCGTGGGGCTGGTTGCGGGGCCCGGCGCTGCCGCGTCAGGACTTGAGGCCGGCCAGCAGCTCGTACGACCGCACCCGGTCCGCGTGCCCGTGCACCATCGTCGTGATCATCAGCTCGTCCGCGCCGGTGTCCGCGAGCAGCTGCTCGAACCCCTTCTGCACCGTCTCCGGCGAGCCGATGATGCTCGACCCGAACCGGTCGGCCAGGAACGCCCGGTCCATCTCGGTGTACGGGTACTCCGCGGCCTCCTCCGGCGTCGGCAGCGCGATCGGCCGCCCGCGGCGCAGGCTCAGGAACGTCAGGCCCGACGGCCCCGCCAGGAACTGCGCGCGCTCGTCGGTCTCCGCCGCGACCACCGAAACGCCCAGCATCACGTACGGCTCGGAAAGGACCGCGGAAGGCTGGAAGTTCTCCCGGTACAGCTGCACCGCCGGGATCGTGTTCTCGGCCGCGAAGTGGTGGGCGAAGGAGAACGGCAGCCCCAGCCGTCCCGCGAGCTGGGCGCTGAAGCCGCTGGAACCCAGCAGCCACACCGGCGGCTGGTTGCCCTCCGCGACCACCGCGTTGACGCCGCGGGCCTCCGAATGGGTGAAGTAGCCGATCAGCTCCTGCAGGTGCTCCGGGAAGTTGTCCGCCGACAGCCCGCCGGGGCCGCGCAGGGCGAGTGCCGTGCGCTGGTCGGTGCCGGGCGCGCGGCCGATGCCGAGGTCGATGCGGCCCGGGTGGAACGCCTCCAGGGTGCCGAACTGCTCGGCGACCACCAGGGGCGCGTGGTTGGGCAGCATCACGCCGCCCGAGCCGACGCGGATGCGCTCGGTCGCGTCGGCGACGTGGCCGATCAGCACCGACGTCGCCGAGCTGGCGATGCCGGGCATGTTGTGGTGCTCGGCCAGCCAGTAGCGGTTGAAGCCCAGCCGTTCCGCGGCGCGGGCGAGGTCCAGGGTGTTGCGCAGCGTCTCGCCGACGGTGTTCCCCTCCGACACGGGGGACAGGTCGAGCACGGACAGCGGCACGTCAGGCAGTGAGCTCACAACCGGGGTCAACGCCCCGGTGCCCGCATTGCTTCCCGGCGGGCGGTGACGATCTTCACGCCGTTCGCGCCGAACGGCCGCGGAAGGGGCGGCAATGGGGATACGGTGTCCGAACCGGAAAAAGAGAAACAGGAGGACGGGTGCCGCGTCCGGAGCGACCCCTGGATCCCGGGGACGATCTGCTGACCGAATTCGCCGCCGATCTCCGGCGTTTGCGCGAGAGCGCCGGGAACCCCACTTATCGCGAGCTCGGCCGTCGTGCGCACTACTCGGCCGGCACGCTGTCCGAAGCCGCCGGCGGACGGAAACTCCCCAGCTTGGCGGTGACTCTGGCCTACGTCCGGGCCTGCGGCGGGGTCCCCGGTGAATGGGAAGAGCGGTGGCACGCCGTCGCCGAAGAGTCGCGCCGGGACGGTGCCGATTCACCGCCCGAGCCCGAATCCGGGGAAATCCCGCCTTACGTCGGCCTGTCCGCATTCACCTCAGCTGACGCGCGGCGATTCTTCGGCCGGGACAAGCTGATCGAAAAGCTCGTCGCGCGGCTGTCGAGACAACGTTTTCTCGCCGTCCTCGGCGCGTCCGGATCGGGCAAGTCCTCGCTGCTGCGCGCCGGTCTGCTGCCCGCCGTCAAGGGACCGGTGGTGCTGCTCACCCCGGGTGCCCGGCCGCTGCACGAGTGCGCGGTCAGGTTCGCCGCCGCGCTCGGTGTCCCGGCCGGCGCCCTGCTCGACGACTTCGCCGCGCACCCCCGCAACCTGGGCCTGGCCGCCCGCCAGCTGACCGACGACGGCGGCGAGGACGTCGTGCTGGTCGTCGACCAGTTCGAAGAGGTCTTCACGCTCTGCCAGGACGACGTGGAACGCACCCGCTTCCTCGACGCGCTGGTCGCCGCCACGACCGGCCCGGACAGCCGGACTCGGGTGGTGCTCGGCATCCGCACCGACTTCTACACCCACTGCGCGCGCCACGCCGTGCTCGCCGAGGCGATGCAGGACGCCCAGGTCCTGGTCGGCCCGATGACCACCGAGGAGCTCCGGCAGGCGATCTCGCGGCCCGCCGTGGACGCCGGCTACCGCGTCGAAAACGCACTGGTCTCGCGGCTCGTCGCGGACGCCACCGGCCAGCCCGGCGTGCTGCCGCTGCTCTCCCACGCGCTGCTGGAGACGTGGCGGCGGCGCCGCGGCACCACGCTGACCCTCGCCGGCTACGAGTCGACCGGCGGCATCGAGCGGGCCATCGCGCAGACGTCCGAAGGGACCTTCGGGAAGTTCTCGGGCCCTCAGCAGCGGCTGGCCCGGCAGATCTTCCTCCGGATGACCGCGCTCGGCGAAGGCACCGAAGACACCAAGCGCCGGATCGGCCGCGCCGAACTCGACACCGAGGACGAAGACACCGCCGTCGTCCTCGGCGAGCTGGCCTCGGCCCGGCTGGTCGCCCTCGACGACACCGGCATCGAGATCGCCCACGAAGCCCTCATCCGGGGCTGGCCGCGGCTGCGCGAGTGGCTCACCCAGGACCGCGAAGGCCTGCGCGTGCACCGGCAGCTCACCGAGGCGACCGGCGCCTGGGAGTCCGTCGGCGAAGACCCCGGCTGGCTCTACCGCGGCACCCGGCTGGCCATCGCGCGGGAGTGGGCCGCGCGCCAGGACTCCGCGCTGTCCCGGCGGGAACGGCGGTTCCTCGACGCGAGCCTCGCCGTCGAGCACGCCGAGCAGGAGCGCGACCGCCGCCGCACCCGCCGGCTCCGGCAGCTGGTCGCGCTGCTCGCGGTGCTGCTGGTCTTCGCGGTGGGCGCCACCGTCTACGCCGTGCACGCCGAGTCGACGGCCACCGAGCAGCGCAACAGCGCGCTCGCCCAGAAGGTCGCGGGCCAGGCGCTGGCCATGCGCGCCACCAACCCCGCGCTGGCCGCGCAGCTCGCGCTGGCCGCGTACCGGCTCGACCCCGGCGCCGACGAGCGCAGCAGCGTGCTCGGCATGTTCGCGACGCCGTACTCGACCCGGCTCACCGGGCACACCGGCCGGGTCAACACCGTCGCCCTCCGCCCCGACGGCCGCGTCATGGCCACCGCGAGCTGGGACGGCACCGCGCGGCTGTGGGACATCGGCGACCCGCACCACCCCGTGGCCCTGGGCACCCTCGCCGGGCACGCCGGCAACGTCAACAACGTCGCGTTCGCCGCCGACGGCCGGACCGTGGCCACCGCGGGCTTCGACGGCACCGTCCGCGTCTGGGACGTCTCCGACCCGGCCCGCCCGGGTCCCGGCACGACGATCGAGCAGCACCAGGGCAAGTCCTACGCCGTCGCCTTCAGCCCGGCCGGGCCGCTGCTGGCGACCGCCGACGTCACCGGCACGCTCCGGCTCTACGACACCGCCGACCCGGCCCGTCCGCGCCCGCTGGGCGAGCTGAAAGGGCACACCTCCTACGTCAACAACCTGGCCTTCAGCGCCGACGGCAAGCTGCTCGCGTCCGCGTCGGCCGACAAGACCGCGCGGGTCTGGGACGTCGCTTCGCGGACGCAGCTCGGCGTGGCGGCCGGCCACACCGACGTCGTGCACTCGGTCGCGTTCAGCCCCGACGGGCGGACCCTCGCCACGGCGAGCCAGGACCAGACCGCGCGGCTGTGGGACGTCACCGACCCGGCCCGCCCGGCGCAGCTGGCGTCGCTCACCGCGCACAAGGCGATCGTGCGCTCGGTCGCGTTCACCGCCGACGGGCGCACGCTCGCCACCACCGGCTTCGACCGCACGGCCCGGCTGTGGGACGTCACCGATCCGAAGCAGCCCCGCGAGCGGCTGTCCCTGCCCGGGCACATCGGCGCGGTCGGCTCCGCGGTGTTCACCCGCGACGGCCGCACCCTCGCCACGGCCAGCGACGACCAGACCGCCCGGCTCTGGGACCTGCCCGGCCCCGGCATCCCGGCGCACACGGCCCAGGCCTGCCACGTCGCCTTCGGCCGGGGCGGCGAGCTGCTCGCCACCGCCGGCTACGACGAGACCGTCCGGCTGCACGACCGCACCGACCCGGCCGCGCCCCGCCTCCTCGCCACGATCGGCGGCTTCGGCAACGCGGTCTGCGGCGTCGCGATCAGCCCGGACGGCCGCACCCTGGCCACCGGCAGCTGGGACCACACGATGACGGTCCGGGACATCACCGACCCGGCGCACCCGGGGCCGCCGACGGTGTTCAACCGATACCACGACGACATCGACGCGGTCGTCTTCAGCCCGGACGGCAAGCTGCTGGCCACCGCGGGCGACGGCCACACCGCCCGGCTGTGGGACCTCGCCGACCGCCTCCACCCGGTGGAGATCGCCAGGCTGGACGGCCACGACGACGACGTCCACACGATCGCGTTCAGCCCCGACGGCCGGACCCTCGCGACCGCGGGCTGGGACCACACCGCGCGGCTCTGGGACATCTCGGCGCCGCGGGCCCCGCGGACGGTGGCGAAGCTCGAAGGGCACACCGACACGATCTTCTCGATCGCCTTCAGCCCCGACGGGAAGCGGGTCGCGACCGGGAGCGCCGACCGCACGATCCGGCTCTGGGACGTCGCGAACCCCGTGTCCACGGTGCTGGCCGGGCACACGGACATCGTCATGTCGGTGTCCTTCAGCGGCGACGGCCGGACCCTCGCCTCCGGCAGCTACGACCGGACGATCCGGCTGTGGGACGTCGCCGCCGCGGCCCCGAAGGCGGTCCTGCCCGAAGAACGGGACCGCGTCTACGCCGCGCAGTACGCGCCCGACGGGCACACGCTGGCCGGTGCGGGCGCGGACGGCACGGTACGGTTGTGGGAGACCGATCCTGACCGGGCGGCCGAAAGAATCTGCGCGGTGGCGGCACCCCGGATCAGCGAAGCCGAATGGACGGCGAGCCTGCCGGGCCTCGGCTACGCGCCCCCTTGCCCCTGAATTGTTCGGCGTTGTTGTTCGGTGGCGGCGCGCTGACACCGAACAACGCGGATCGGCTAGACATGCCCTCGGACGGAAACGTCCTCGCGACGTTCATTTCACCGGGGGTCTGAAGGGCTCCTTCAAGGGCACGGGAACCCCGCCTCCCGCCCCTCGAAGGGGCCCTTCAGCGTGTTCACGCCCGGGCCGAGACACAGCGCTCCGCCAACGTCTTGAATGAGTCATTCAGGACCTCCGAAGACCTGAATGACTCATTCAAGACGTCAGGCGAGCCGGTCACCGGCGGCGACGTGGCCGAGCCGTCATGAACGACTCATTCAAGACACCGCGTCAGGCCGACGGCAGCCAATCCGGGTTCGAGGCCAGCACCGTGAGCTGCTGCGTCGCCCGGGTCAGCGCCACGTACAGCACCCGCCGCCCGGTCGTCGACTCCGTCACCAGGTCGATCGGCTCGACCAGCACCACAGCGTCGTACTCGAGCCCCTTCGAGTCCAGGCTGCCCACGACCTTCAACCGCTCGTCCGCCTGCCCCGACAGCCAGCCACCGACCTCCGGCACCCGGTCCATCGCCGTGATGACGCCGACCGTGCCCTCGACCGCGCCCAGCAGTTCCTTGACCGCCGCCTGCGTCGCGGCCGCCAGGCCGGTGGCCTCGACCGGGCGGACCTCCGGCACCACGCCGGTCTGCCGCACCGCGACCGGCAGCTCGCCGGCTTCCGCGTGCCCGGCCACGACCTTGGCCGCCAGGTCGAAGATCTCCGCCGAGTTCCGGTAGTTCGTGCGCAGCGTGAAGCGCCGCCGGGTCGTCTTGACGCCGAACGCCTGGTCGCGCGCGGTCGCCGCCTCGGCCGGGTCCGGCCACGAGCTCTGCACCGGGTCGCCGACCACGGTCCAGCTCGCGTACTTCCCGCGCCGCCCGACCATCCGCCACTGCATCGGCGAAAGGTCCTGCGACTCGTCGACGACCACGTGCGAGTACTCGTCGTAGTGCTCGGGCCGGGTCGGGGCGCCGCCGGAGCGCTGCGGCTCCACCTCGATCACCTGGCGGCGCTTGCGCTTCGGCGGCGGCCCGATCAGCACGCGCAGCTCGTCCAAAAGCGCCACGTCCGCGATCGACCAGCCGCGCGACCGGTCCGCGAAGTCCGCGGCCAGCATCGAGATCTCGGCGCGGTTCAGGACGCCCTTCGACGCCGCCGCGAGCCGCTTCTCCTCGCCCAGCCACTTGAGGATCTGCGCCGGGTACAGCACCGGCCACCACACCACCAGGAACCGGTGGAAGTCGATCCGCTCGCCCAGGTCGGTGATCAGCTCGGCCCGGTCGAACTGCTTGCCGTCGGCCTTCGCGTACTCCTCGGCCTTCGCCGCCAGCGCGTCCAGCAGCAGCTCGGCGGCCCGGATCCGCGACCGGTTCGGCGGCGCGCCCTGCGTGTGGGCCTTGCGGCGCACCTTCTCCAGCTCGCGCGCGTTCAGCTTCAGGACCTCGCCGCGGTAGACGATCCGCATCTCCTCGGGCGCCTCCGGCGGGGTGTCCCGCAGCGCCCGCAGCAGCACCTTCCGCATCCGCAGCGACCCCTTGACCGCCGCCAGGGGCGCCGCGTCCTGCCGCGTCGCCTCCAGGCCGTCGAGGACTTCGCCGAGCGCGCGCAGTTCGACGTTCGTCTCACCCATCGAGGGGAGGACGCGCGAGATGTAGCTGGTGAACACCCCGGACGGCCCGATCACGAGCACGCCCGCCCCGCCGAGCTGGCGGCGGTGGCGGTAGAGCAGGTAGGCCGCGCGGTGCAGCGCGACGGCGGTCTTGCCGGTGCCCGGCCCGCCGGTGATCTCGGTGACGCCGCGCCACGGCGCCCGGATGACCTCGTCCTGCTCCTTCTGGATGGTCGCGACGATGTCGCGCATCTTCTCGCCGCGCGAGCGCCCCAGCGCCGCCATCAGCGCGCCTTCGCCGACGATCTGCATGCCCTCGGGCACGGCGTCGGCGATCAGGACGTCGTCGTCGACGTCGAGGACGTTCTGGCCGGAGCAGCGGATCACGCGCCGCCGCACGACGTCCATCGGCTCCTCGGCGGTGGCCTGGTAGAACGCGGCCGCGGCCGGCGCGCGCCAGTCCGTGACGAGGTTGTCGAACTCGGCGTCGCGGATGCCGAGCCGCCCGACGTAGGTGCGTTCGCCTTCGCGGTCGTCCAGCCTGCCGAAGACGAGCCCCTCGTACTCGGCGTCGAGCGTCTGGAGCGTCTGGTTGGCGTGGTAGACCATCATGTCCCGCTCGAACAGCATCGACGCCTGCTCGAAGATCGCCTCGCGCTGCGCGCCCTGGCCGATTTCATAGCCCTTGGTGCGCATCGCCTCGGCTTGGGTGCGCAGTTCGTCCAGACGGGTGTACACGCGATCGACGTGGGCTTGTTCGATGGCGATCTCGGCCCGTCTGACCCGAGGTTCCGACACGCATGGCTCCTTGACAGCTCTGGATCGCCTCCGAGGGCGAAGAACGACTCTACGCGTTGGGTTCCGACCGCACACCGATGTCCCGGTTCTGAGTGCTCCGCGTCATCCCCGCACAATCGGGGGGTGACGAGGATCGTGGCCGGATCGGCGGGCGGACGGCGGCTCAAGGTGCCGCCGAAGGGCACCCGGCCGACGTCGGAACGCGTGCGGGAAGCCCTGTTCAACGCCCTGGAGACGGCGGGGGAGCTGGACGGCGCCCGCGTCCTCGACCTCTACGCCGGCTCCGGCGCGCTCGGCCTCGAAGCACTTTCCCGCGGCGCTTCGGACGCGCTGTTCGTGGAGTCCGACCGGCGCGCGGTGGAGGTGCTGCGCGGCAACGTCGCGGCGCTGGGCCTGGGCGGGACCGTCCGGGCCGGGCAGGTCGAGGCGGTCGTCGCCGCGCCCGCGCCGTCGGCGTTCGACCTGGTGCTGGCCGACCCGCCCTACGCCGTGGACGCGGCGGCGCTCGGCAAGGTGCTGGCTTCGCTGGCGACGGGCGGCTGGCTGGGGGAGAGCGCGCTGGTGGTGGTCGAACGCGCGGCCCGCGACGGCGAGCCGGACTGGCCGGCGGGCTTCGAGCCCTCGCGCGCGAAGAAGTACGGCGACACGGCGGTCTTCTGGGCCGAATACTCGCCTGTGGCGTGAGCCACGCGGCGGAAACCGGGTTCGGCACGGTAGCGTCCGCGCCATGCGGCGTGCGGTCTGTCCCGGTTCCTACGATCCGGCCACCAACGGGCACCTCGACATCATCGAGCGGGCGGCCCAGCTGTTCGACGAGGTCGTCGTCGCGGTGGGGGTGAACAAGAGCAAGAAGGGCCTCTTCGAGATCGAAGAGCGCCTGGAGATGCTGCGGGAGATCACCGCGAAGCTCGGCAACGTGCGGGTCGACTCCTGGGAAGGCCTGCTGGTCGACTACTGCCGCGACAACGGCATCGCGGCGATCGCCAAGGGCCTGCGCTCGGTCAGCGACTTCGACTACGAGCTGCAGATGGCGCAGATGAACCGCGAGCTCACCGGCGTCGAGACGCTGCTGATGGCCAACAACCCGGCGTACGGGTTCGTGTCCAGCTCGCTGGTCAAGGAGGTCGCCGCGCTCGGCGGCGACATCGAGCACCTGGTGCCGCCGATCGTCTACGAGCGCCTCACCGAGAAGTTCCCGAAGCTCGGGGGCTGACCCTCCACAAGAGACTTCTCGCAACCCGGGACGCCCGGTTCCCGTCGATCGGCCCCCTACGTTCGTCGGGACTTGCCGCCCGCGGTGGCGGAGTTCACGTTCCCGTCTTCTGACGATCACGCGATCGAGTTACGGTCCGAAAATGACCAACTACCGATCTCGCCTGGTCGCGGTCCTCTTCGCGCTCCTGGCCACGCTGTCCATGGGGGTCACCGCCGCCGAAGCGGTGACGAGTTCACCGGCCGTCGCGGCGCAGAACTCCTGCGGTGACCTCTCCGGCTTCACGCACACGGCGCTCTCGGCCCTGCCCGCCGAAGCGACGACGACGTACAACCTGATCCAGACCGACGGGCCGTTCCCGTACCCGCAGAACGACGGCGTCGTCTTCGACAACCGGGAGGGCATCCTCCCGTCCTGCGCGTCCGGCTACTACCACGAGTACACGGTGCCGACCCCGGGTTCGAGCACCCGCGGCACGCGCCGCATCGTGACCGGCTCCGGCGGCGAGTACTTCTACACCGGCGACCACTACGCGACCTTCCAGGTGATCGACGTCGACGGCGGCGGCACGACCCACGCCTGCGGCGACCTGTCCGGCCTGGCGAAGATCGGCTACTCGCAGCTGTCGTCGGCGGCCCGCACGGTCGTGGACAACGTGCGGAACGGCACCTCGGCGGGGACGACGTACGAGAACCGCGAAGGCGTGCTCCCGGCCTGCTCGTCCGGCTACTACAAGCTGTACGCGGTGGGTACGGACGACCGGGTGATCTCGGGCGGGGCGGGCGAGCTGGCCTACACCCCCGACCACTACGCCACGTTCAAGAGCGTCGACCTGAGCTCCTGATCTTCGGCCGCGGCGCCGGGGGAGGACACGCCCGGCGCCGTGCGCCTTCACCGGTTCGGCGCGGGCAACGGGCAGACTGGTCACAGCGACAGGGGATTGGAGTTGCCGTGTACCGGGTTTTCGAGGCGCTCGACGAGCTCGTCACCATCGTCGAGGAGGCGCGCGGCGTCCCGATGACGTCCAGTTGCGTGGTGCCCCGCGGCGACGTGCTCGAACTCCTCGACGACGTCCGCGACGCGCTGCCCGCGGAGGTCGACGACGCCCAGGACGTCCTGGACAAGCGCGACGACCTGATCCACGCCGCCCGCAAGGAGGCGGGCGAAGCGGTCGCGGGGGCGAACGCCGAGGCCGAGCGGACCATCGCCGAAGCGACCGACGAAGCCGAGCGCATCCTGGCCGACGCGCGTGCCCGCGCCGAGCAGATGCTCGCCGACGCCCACGACCAGGCCGACCGCACGGTCGCGGCGGGCCAGGCCGAGTACCAGAACCTCACCGACCGCTCCCGCGCCGAGTCCGAGCGCATGATCCAGGCCGGCCGCGACGCCTACGACCGCGCCATCGAGGACGGCCGCGCCGAGCAGGCCCGCCTGGTCGCCCAGACCGAGGTCGTCCAGGCCGCGCACGCCGAGTCGGCCCGCATCGTCGACGAGGCCCACGCGGAGGCCGACCGCCAGCGCCAGGACTGCGACGCGTACGTGGACGGGAAGCTGGCGGAGTTCTCGGAGCTGCTGGCGACGACGCTGCGGACGGTCGACTCGGGCCGCAACCACCTGCGTTCCCCGGCGAACCTCCCGAGCGGCGGCGGCCGTCCCACGCTGTACGACTACCAGGTGTGACGCGCCTCTCGGCCGCTCCGCACGCCCGCTCCCGGGTCCGTAGGTCGTGAACGACCCATTCGCCGCGTCCGGCGACAGGGTCCCTGCAAAGTCCCGTCGGTGCACTCCGCAGCGTTGCCCCAGCGTCTTGAATGGGTCATTCAGGTCTTCAGAAGACCTGAATGACCCATTCAAGACGTGGATCGAGCGGGTCACGGCGGCAGGGTGGCCGCGGTCGGCTCGGCGTCGCGGGATGTCATGAACGGGTCGTTCATGACGTGCGCGCAGCCGGATCGGCCGTGCTGACCTGACTTTGCCGGGCCCCTGGCGTCCGGCGAGGTGAACGACTCGTTCATGACGTTCCGCGCCGGACGCCCCGCGAGGTGCCAGGTCAAAAGGCGTGGCACCCGGTGCGTACTCTGGACTGGATGTCCGAGAACAAGACCCCCCAGCTCGACGACCGCAGCCCGTGGGTGATCGACACCCGTGAGCTCGGCCGTCACGCCGGCCTCAGCCGCGCCCTCAAGCGCAGCGTGCCGGTGGAGACGCCGCTCGGCGTCCCCGACGTCATCACCATCGAGGCGGGCTCCGAGCTCGAGCTCGACCTGCTGCTCGAGTCCGTCGTCGAAGGCGTCCTGGTCAGCGGCACCGCCACGGCGACCGCCAAGGGCACCTGCGCCCGCTGCCTCGACCCGCTGACCGAAGAGGTCGAGGTCGAGGTCCAGGAGCTGTTCGCCTACCCGGGGTCGGCCACCGAGGAGACCACGGACGAGGACGAGATCCCGCGCCTGGTCGACGACAAGATCGACCTCGAGCCCATCGTCCGCGACGCGATCGTGCTGGCCCTGCCGCTGGCCCCGCTGTGCACCGAAGACTGCGCCGGGCTGTGCATCGACTGCGGCGTCAAGTGGGCCGATCTCGAGCCCGGACACGGGCATGAGAAGATAGACCCTCGGTGGGCCGCACTGGTCGAGCGCTTCGACGAGAATGCGGGCGAAAAGCCTGCGCCGGGTCCCGCTGAGCAAGCCTGACGAGCGACCCAGCTCGTTGCGGAGGAAGTTCGCTCGCACCGCGAGCAGACCGTCATAAGGAGATCTACTCGTGGCCGTCCCGAAGCGGAAGATGTCGCGATCCAACACGCGCTCCCGCCGCAGCCAGTGGAAGGCGGCTCCGGTGCAGCTGGTGCCCTGCTCCAACCGCGCCTGCAAGCAGCCGAAGCTCCAGCACATCGCGTGCCCGTCGTGCGGCCAGCACAACGGCCGCCAGGTCGTCGAGCCCGCCTGATCGGGTAGCCGACATGGGGGGCAAGACGCCCGGGGGACCACCAGCCGATCCGGCGCCGTTGCTCGAAGCGCTCGGGGTCACACTCGACCCCGAGCTGCTCGGGCTGTCGCTGACCCACCGCTCGTACGCGTACGAGAACGGGGGCCTGCCGCCCAATGAGCGGCTGGAGTTCCTCGGGGACGCCGTGCTCGGCCTGGTCGTCACCGATCACCTGTACAACACGCATCCCGACCTGCCCGAAGGTCAGCTCGCGAAGCTCCGCGCCAGCGTCGTCAACATGCACGCGCTGGCCCGCGTCGCGCGCGGGCTCGGCGAGGGCGGGCTCGGCGCGCACCTGCTGCTGGGCAAGGGCGAAGAGCTCACCGGCGGCCGGGACAAGGCGAGCATCCTCGCCGACGGCCTGGAGGCGGTGATCGGTGCGACGTACCTCGCGCACGGCATCGAGATCGCCCGCAAGCTCGTGCACCGCCTCTTCGACGGCCTGCTCGCCGAAGCGCCGCTGCGCGGGGCCGGCCTCGACTGGAAGACGAGCCTGCAGGAGCTGACCGCGTCGGCCGGTCTCGGCGTGCCCGAGTACAAGGTCGAGGACACCGGGCCGGACCACCGCAAGGAGTTCACGGCCACGGTCCTGGTCGCTTCGCGCCCGCTGGGCGACGGCTCGGGGTCGACGAAGAAGGAAGCCGAGCAGAAGGCCGCCGAGACGGCCTGGCGTTCGCTGTCCGCCGAGCTCGAAGCGCAGAAGAAAGAAGAACCGGAGTCCTGATCACCGGGAACCTCCGTTGACGATTCCGCCCGCCCCTCAGTAGCGTGATGATCATCCGCCGCGCTGGAACCACTGAGAGGTAGGGCGGATGCGTCTTTTCTTCGTTCCCCTGATCGCCGCGGCGCTCGTCGTCGTCCCCGGCCCGGCCGCGTCGGCCGCGCAGATCCGGGTCACTTCGCTTTCGGCGCTGCAATCCGCGCTGGACAAGGCGAATCCCGGCGACACGATCATGCTGGCCGACGGCTCGTACGCCGCGAGCTCGACGCTGTCGATCAAGCGGTCCGGCACGGCTTCCGCGCCGGTGACCGTCGCCGCCGAGCACACCGGCCAGGCCACCATCACCGGCTCGAAGACGTTCGCCTTCGCGAGCGGCGTGTCGAACGTGGTGCTGCGGGGCTTCAAGTTCCGTAACGGCGCCGCGCTGTCGGTGCCGGCCGGCGCGTCGAACAACCGCCTGACCCGCAACGACTTCCAGCTCACGACCGACGGCAACTGGGTGACCGTCAGCGGCGACGACACCGTGCTGGACCGCAACGTCTTCCAGAACCGCACCAGCCAGGGCGTGTTCCTGCAGATCCTCGGGCCGTCCGGCGCGATGGCGAAGCACGTCCACGTGCACCACAACTACTTCTACAACCACCAGTTCACCGGTTCGAACGGCGGCGAGTCGATCCGGCTGGGGCTCAGCGACCGCCAGTCGTACTCGGCGAACGCGCTGATCGAGAACAACCTCTTCGAGAAGGCGGACGGCGACAGCGAGGCCATCTCGGTCAAGTCGTCCGACAACGTGGTGCGGTACAACACGATCCGCGACAGCCGGGGCTACATCGTGCTGCGCCACGGCAACCGCAGCACCGTCGAGGGCAACCTGCTGTTCGGTTCGGGCATCCGCTTCCACGGCAACGACCACAAGGTCGTCGGCAACTACGTCGCGAACTCCGGCGGCCGCGCGATCGTGTTCGGCTCCGGCGATGAGGCCGACTCCGGGCCGACGAGCAAGCTGCACGACCGCCCGGACCGCGTCACGGTCGCGTACAACACGGTGCTGGGGTCGAACAGCGTGATCGACGGCGACGGCGGCGACTTCAAGCCGAAGGACTGCGTGGTCGCGGACAACATCGTGAAGGGGACGTCCGGCACGCTGGTGACGCTGCCGAGCGGGTCGACCGTCAAGTACGAGGGCAACATCACCTTCGGCGGCACCGCGGGCATCCCGTCCCGGTCGGTCGACCCGAAGCTCGTGAAGGACGCGGCCGGGCTGTACCGGCTGGCTTCCGGGAGCCCGGCGATCGACGCGGGGGTGGGCTCGTACCCGTTCGCCGCGAAGGACTTCGACCTGCAGGCCCGCAGCGGGGCGTACGACGTCGGTGCCGACGAGTACTTCGCGTCCGGGACGACCCGGGTTCCGCTGACGAAGGCCGACGTCGGACCCACCGCTCCATAAATTGTCGTACCCGGCGGGCACAATGGCCGTATGCCCGAACTCCCCGAGGTCGAAGTCGTCCGCCTGGGCCTGCAGGCGCACGTGGCGGGCCGGACCATCCGCGAGGCGGAGGTCCTGCACCCGCGCGCCATCCGCCGCCACGCGCTGGGCGCGGAGGACTTCACGCGGCGGCTCAGCGGCACCCGCGTCGAGGCGGCGCGGCGCCGCGGCAAGTACCTGTGGCTCGAGCTGTCGGACAAGGAGGCGCTGCTGGCGCACCTCGGGATGAGCGGGCAGATGCTCGTCCAGCCCGAGGGCGCGCCGGACGAGAAGCACCTGCGGGTCCGGCTGCGCTTCGACGACGACGGGCCGGAGCTGCGCTTCGTCGACCAGCGGACGTTCGGCGGCCTGGCCCTCGACGACCTCAACGACGTGCTGCTCCCGGACACGATCGCGCACATCGCCCGCGACCCGATGGACCCGGCGTTCGACCTCGACGCGGCGGTGCGCGCGCTGAAGTCCCGGCGCACCGAGGTCAAGCGGGCCCTGCTCGACCAGACACTGGTGTCGGGCATCGGCAACATCTACGCGGACGAAGCCCTGTGGCGCGCGCGGCTGCACTGGTCCCGTCCGACGGAGAAGCTGACGGCGGCGAAGGGCCGTGAGCTGCTGTCCGCGGCTTCGGACGTGATGAACGCGGCGCTGGGGGCGGGCGGGACGTCGTTCGACGCGCTGTACGTGAACGTGAACGGGCAGTCCGGCTACTTCGACCGGTCCCTGGACGCGTACGGCCAGGAAGGCCTCCCGTGCCACCGCTGCGGCACGGCGATCCGGCGGGAGCCGTTCATGAACCGGTCGTCGTTCTCCTGCCCCCGGTGCCAGCCGCGGCCCCGGGCCAAACTTGCGTAGATCAAGGGTGTTCGCCTTTCAGCTAGGATGAATACGCCTGGCAGCTGAGGGAGTGCATCGTGGTCAAGGAGCCCGGAAAGTCGACGCTGGCCGACAAGATCGACCGGCTGTTCCACGTGGTCCGCAGGCCCGATCGGGAGCCGTACAGCAACGAAGAGGTCGCGAAGGCCTGCCGCGAGGCCACGGGCGAAAGCTTTTCGACGACGTACTTGTGGCAGCTGCGCACGGGCCGCCGCGACAACCCGACCAAGCGCCACCTCGAGGCACTCGCGCGCTTCTTCGGCGTACCCCCGGCGTACTTCTTCGACGACGAGCAGAGCAAGAAGATCGCCGAAGAGCTGGCCCTGCTGGGCGCGCTGCGCGACGCGGGCGTCCGCGACCTGGCCCTGCGCGCGGTCACCCTCTCGGCCGACGGCCTGGACACGATCAGCGACATGATCGACGCGATAGCCCGAAGGGAGGCCGGCCGCGGCACCCCGAAGAGGGAGGGCTGAGGTGCGGGCCCGTTCCGGCGACGGCGGCGCGGCTGGGAGCCGGCCTTGGCGTGACCACCTTCCGCTCACCGCATCGGGCCGGTGGGATACCGTCGCGCAGGGCGGACTGGGCCGTCCGGGTGTCCGAATCGCTCCCGCGGAACCCTGCCCGGGAACCGCGCGTCCGAAGGTGCTCCGGTCGCGTATCCCCGCGGGGGCCGCCGCGTTGAACCGGCCGGAGCCGTTCGTGCGGGGCGTGGTGGAGGAGGCCTGAAAGTGCGGCAACCATCCTTGCGACGGCGGCCGGGGCGGGCGTTGTGGCGGCGGGCGCGGCACGTCGCCGATGCCGTCAGCCTGCCGGAGCCGTTCGACGCCGAGGCGTTCGTCGCCGGGCTGGCCGCCGAGCGGGGGCGGCCCATCGAACTCATGCCGGTCAGCGCTCCCGAAGGCGCGCCCTGCGGGCTGCTGATGAGCACCGAGCGCGCCGACTACATCCTCTACCCGACCAACACGACCGCCCTGCACCGGCGGCACATCCTGCTGCACGAGGTCGGGCACCTGCTGTGCGGCCACGTCGGGTCCGACGCGGGCGCCGACGGCGTGGCCATCGACGCCGCCGCCGGCCGTCAGCTGATGCCGCACCTTTCGCCCGAATTGGTGCGCCGCGTGCTCGGCCGGACCACCTACAGCGAGGTCGAGGAACAGGAAGCCGAGCTGGTCGCGAGCCTGCTCGCGCAGCGCGTCGTGCGGCCCGGGGACCGGCGCGAGCCGGCCGCCGACGTGCCCGAAGGCGTGCGGCGCTTCGATTCGCTGTTCGGCCGGTCCCGCCGCCGTACGCCGTGATCGAGACCTTGGCCTACCTGCTGTGCGTGGTGGGCTTCGCCGGGTTCGGGTACAAGCTCATCGAAGCGCGCCGCAGCCAGCCGGTGCGGACGATGTGGTTCCTCGCCGGGTTCGGCATCTGCATCGCCACCGGCATCATGGTGCTGACGCCGGCGATGGCGGCCCTCGTCGGCCCCGGCCCGGTGGGCGAATGGATCCTCAGCCTGGCCGGCGACGAGCTGAAGCTGGGCGCGATCGGGTTCGCCGTCGCCTTCACGCAGTCGGTGTGGCGCGGCGAAGGCGCCCGCCTGGCGCCGCACGCGCTGTTCACCGGCGCGACGATGGTCCTGCTCGCGGTCTGCTTCACGCTGTCGGAGCCGCGACGCGTCGGAGACGACACCGTGTTCACGTCCGCGTCGCTGCCGTTCGCGCTCGCCGACAAGGTGTTGTTCCTGCTGTACAGCCTGATCAGCCTCGGGCTGCTGTTCGTGGTGTTCGTCCGCAGCGCGCGGCACGCCGAGCCGGGACCGCTGCGCGCCGGGCTGTGGCTGCTGGTCGTCGGCGTGGGCGCGGCGTTCGCGTGGACGTTCTGGGACGTCGACGACGTCCGCCGCCTCGCCGAGACGGCCCGCATCGGCGCCCGCGAGGACCTGCCGTCCTCGGTTCTCGCCGCGGCGACGGTGGGTTTCGTGACGGCGGGCGCGACGCTCAGCGCGTGGTCACCGGCGGTTTCATCGGTGATCGGCCGGGTCAGGGCGTACCGGGCGTACCGGCGCATCGAGCCACTGTGGACGGCCCTGCGCGCGGCGGTCCCCGGCATCGTCCTGGACCGCGGCCGCGAACTGGCGGGCGGCCCGGAGTTCGCGCTGTACCGCCGCGTCATCGAAATCCGCGACGGCCACCTCGCCCTGCGCGCCCACTTCGACCCGGACCTCCCGGCCCGAGCCGAGAAAGCGGCCCGCGCCGAGGGAGTGCGCGAAGCGGACCTCCCGGCCACCGTGGAGGCGGTCACCCTCGCGGCGGCGATCGAAGCGGGCCGGGCGGGCCGCCGCTTCGACGCGGCGGAGGCCACACCGGACTCTCTGTCCGACGCCGAAGCGGACGTCGCCGCCGAAGCGGCTTGGCTGGTCCAGGTGAGCCGAGCCTGGCAGCGCGAAACGGTGGTGGCCCGCGTCCGCGCGGCCACGCTCGGCTAGCCACCCGCCCCGGCCCGGTCTCACCCAGCCGCGGCAAACGCCCCAATGTGGCCTTGGTTGCGTCTGACGCACCCAATGTGGCCTTCGGTGCGTCTGACGCACCGAAGGCCACATTGGGGCGCATGAGGAGGCCAGCCGGCGCCGGAGGTCACCGCGGGTAGCGGGCCCCGTTCACGTTCACCCTCAACGTGTACACCGAACTCGACGCCGTGATGAACAGCTCGTTCCGCCGCGCCCCGCCGAACGTCAGGTTCGAGCAGATCTCCGGGATCCGCAGCTTGCCGATCCTCGTGCCGTCCGGGTCGAAGCAGTGCAGCCCGTCGTGCGCGGCCGCCCAGACCCGGCCGTCCGCGTCGACGCGCACGCCGTCGAACCCGCCCGCGTCGCTCGTCGCGAAGATCTCGCCGCCGGCCAGCGTCCCGTCCGGACCGACCCGGAACACCCTGAGGTGGCTGGGATCCTGACGGGTGTCCGCGATGTACAACAGCGACTCGTCCGCCGAGAACGCCAGCCCGTTCGGGCGTGAGAAGTCGTCCGCGACGATCCGGACCTCGCCCGACGGCGCGACGCGGTACACGTGGCAGCCGCCGATTTCGCTCTCCGCTTGGTACCCCTCGTAGTCGCTGTCGATGCCGTAACTCGGGTCGGTGAACCAGATTGACCCGTCCGAGTGCTCGACGACGTCGTTCGGACTGTTCAGCCGCTTCCCCTGGAACTCCGACGCCAGCACCGTGATCGAGCCGTCGTGCTCCGTGCGCGTCACGCGGCGGGTGCCCTGCTCGCAGCTGATCAGCCGTCCGTTGCGGTCGACGGTGTGCCCGTTCGAGTACTGCGACGGCTGCCGGAAGACGCCGATTTGCCCGGTCGTCTCGTCCCAGCGCAGGGTGCGGTCGTTCGGGATGTCGCTGAACACCAGGTAGCGGCCGGCCGGGAAGTACGCCGGGCCCTCGGTCCAGCGGCAGCCGGTGTGCAGGCGCTGCGTCCACTCGTCGCCGTTGACGCGCTTGAACCGCTCGTCCAGCACCTCGAACTCGGTCTCGATCAGATCCATCGTCACCCCTAATGAGATTCTGTCCTAAGCATGGAACGCCGAACCTGATATGGTCAAGTCATGGACAGCGTTGATCGTGTTCTGCTCGCCGAACTGCAGCGAGACGCGACGCAGGCGTACGCGGCGCTCGGCAAGGCCGTCGGGCTCTCCGCCGGGGCGGCCCACGAGCGCGTGCGCAAGCTCCGCGAGCAGGACGTGATCCGGCGGACCACCGTGGACGTCGACCCGGCCGCCGTCGGGCGCGGTGTCGCGGCGTTCGTCCTCGTCGAGGCGAACGCCTGGATGGGCGACCGGCCGGTGCGTGAAGCCCTCGAGGCACTGCCCGAGGTGGTCGAGGCGCACGTCATCGCCGGGCCGGCGTCGCTGCTGGTCAAGGTGCGCACGGCGACGACCGAGGAGCTCCAGGCGTCGCTGCGCCGGCTCTTCGCGATCGACGGCGTCACCGGCACGCAGACCATCGTCGTCCTCGAATCCTTCTTCGAGCGTCCCGTCGACACCGGAGCCTGAGAAGCAGCCCGACACGCCCGTCTGGCCCTCCGCCGTGCGCACTACTGTGCAATGCGTGGTACCTTCCCAAGCGTAAGACTGGAGGGTGCAGTGGAGATCAGTCAGCTGCTCAAAGGGGTGCTCGATCTCGCCGTTCTCGCGGTGCTTCGCGACGAAGACGGCTACGGGTACGACGTCCTGCGAAGACTCAGGACCGCGGGCCTGGAAGAGGTGGGGGACGCGTCGGTGTACGGGACGCTGCGCAGGCTGTACAAGGCCGGCCTGCTCACTTCGTACGTGGTGCCCAGTGAAGAGGGCCCGCACCGCAAGTACTACAGCCTGAACGAGCCGGGCCGGGCGCGGCTCGCGGAGTCGGGCAAGACCTGGCAGAGCTTCGCCGTGACGATGAACGCGCTTTTGGGAGAGGCAGCATGAGCGAGAAGCCGACCGCCGTGCGGGTGTATCTGGCGCGGGTCCGCACCGCGCTCGCCGACCTGCCCGCGAGCGAGATCGAAGAGATCCTCGAAGACGTCCGCCCGCACCTGGCGGAACTGGAGGCCGAACTCGGGGAGGGCGCCCGCGTCGAGGCGCTGATCGAACGGCTCGGGACGCCCGAGAGCTACGCCGCCGAGCTGCGCGCCGCCGGGGGATACCCGCCGGCGGGCGAGGGCGCGACGCAGGTGCTCACGACGGCGGCCACGCCCAGCCTGGCGAAGCCGCGGATCGCGTTGTGGGGCCTGGTGCTCTGCGCGATCGGGCTCGCGCTGCTGGCCTTCGGCGCCGCGATCAGCGTCGACCCCGACGTGCTCGTGGGGATGCTGCTGTTCCTGCCGGTGTTCCTGATCAGCTTCGCGCTGCTGCTGCGCGGCGGGGTCGAGCCGGTGCTGGCGCTGCCGGAGGTCGGCTGGGTGCGGAACACGCTGGCGAAGGGGCGCGAGCAGGAGGAAACCGGGAAGGTGCTGCGCTGGCTGGGCTCGATGAAGCCGGCGTGGTGGGTGCTGTGCGCCGTGGTGCTGCTCGCCTTCGGCGTCCTGCTGATGATGCGGCAGCGCAGCGCCGTGCTCATGCTGCCCTTCCTGCTCGTGGCCGGGGCCGGGATCGTGTGGGCCGGCCCGCGGGTGCGCGGTGACCGGCGGCTGCTGTGGCTGGCCGTGCCGGTTTCGGCGTTCGTCATCGGCGGTGCGCTCGGCGGGTTCGGTGCCGCGGTCGACCTCATCTCGAACCGGTACTCCCCGTCGCAGTCGGCGTCGTACTACGCCCCGTCGTCCGACCGGTACGGCAACGAGCAGCTCACCTACGGCGGCCGGGAGATCGAGAACGTCTACGCGTTCGACGCCGAGGGCAAGCCGCTGACGGAGGTCTACCTCTACGACGACCAGGGCAGGCCGCTGGCGCTGACCCGCTACGGCTGCGAACGCTCGAGCGGCACCAAGGAGAAGATCGGCGAGGACAACCGGTTCCCGCGGCCGAACATCGAGCAGGGCGTCACCGACCGCGAGGGCAACTTCAACGGCTACAACGGGTACCGCTCCGCCTGCCGCGAGGACGCGGGGGTCCCGTTCAGCGCGGCCATCCCGAAGGTGACGGTCCCGCCGCCCACGACTTCTTCGTCCGCGCCGGCTGCGCCGACGCCGACGAAGTAAGGGGGAACGGACGCCGGGAGCGCGGGTCGGGGCCCGCTCCCGGCGTTCACCCGATCCGAACGTGCCGGAAACGTCGGGGGCACGCGGGCGTGCTGAGCTGATCGGGTGCTCTCGGACGCCTTCGCCCCGCGGACCCGGGTGGTCCACGGGTACGAACGCGCCTACCGGATGGCCGGGCGCGGACCCGCGGTGTTATTCCTGCACGGGATCGGCGACGACTCGTCGACGTGGCTGGAACTGCTGAAGGCGCTGGCGGACGACTTCACGGTCATCGCGCCCGACCTGCTCGGCCACGGGGCTTCGGCGAAACCGCGCGCGGACTACTCGGTCGCCGCCTACGCGTGCGGCATGCGCGACCTGCTGACGACGCTCGACGTCGACCGGGTGACGGTGGTCGGGCACTCCCTCGGCGGCGGCGTCGCGATGCAGTTCGCCTACCAGTTCCCGGAACGCTGCGAACGCCTGGTGCTGGTCGGTTCGGGCGGCGTCGGGGTGAGCGTCCACCCGCTGCTGCGCCTGGCGGCGGCGCCGGGCGCGGGGCTGGTGCTGCCCCTGCTGGGCGCGCGGCCGGCGTTGCCGGTGCTGCGCGGGCTCGCCGAGCTGCTGCGGATCTCCGACGACCTCGACTACGTGGTCGCGCGCTACCTCCGCCTGGTCGAGCCGGGCACGCGGTCGGCGTTCCTGCGGACGCTGCGCTCGGTCGTCGACTGGCGCGGGCAGGTGGTCAACATGCTGGACCGGTGTTACCTGACCGAGGGGATCCCGACGCTGCTGGTGTGGGGGACCGAGGACCGGGTGGTGCCGAGCGGCCACGCGCTGCGCGCGCACCGGGCGATGCCGGGCAGCCGGCTGGTGCTGTTCGAGGGGGCCGGGCACTTCCCGCACCGGTCGGATCCGGCGCGGTTCGCGGAGACGTTGCGGGAGTTTTTGACGGGGACGCCGGCGGCTGAGTACGACCGGGGGCGGTGGGGGGATCTGTTGCGGGCGGGGCGGCCGGCCGGGACGCCGGACCCCGCGGTGGAGCCGGATGCGGCGGTGTCCTCGGGGACCTGAGCAGCCCCCGTTTTCCACGCTACCGGCGGGGACCGACAGTTCCGGGGCGGGCGGCTCGGGTGGGGTCGCGGGCGGGCCACGCTGCCGTCGGTGACCCGCTCGCCCGACGTCTTGAATGACTCATTCAGGTCTTCGGAGGTCCTGAATGAGTCATTCAAGACGCTGGTGCACCGCTGCGGGCTGCACCGACGCGACTTGCCGAAGCCCTGTCGTCAGGCGCGGTGAAAGGGGCGTTCATGACCTCCGGACCCGGGACCACGGCAACGTACCCGGCCGGGCCCGGCACACCGGGACAGCACGAAGGCCGCCCCCGGGAACACCGGTGGCGGCCTTCGATCGATCAGCTCAGTGCCCGAAAGCGCTGCGCGCGGCGAGATCCGCCAGCAGCGCCCGGCCCTTCTCGGCATTGCGCGGCTGCGACAGCACGTCGTACCGCCGCGCCACCAGCTGGCTCTGCGAGACGAACCCGCGCTTGTTCCGGTTCACCGCGTAACCCAGCGCGCCGAACAGCAGGTTGAACGCGAGGCCCGCCACCAGCCCGAGGACGATCGGGACCAGGCCCGCGCCCGGGTTGAGCAGGCTGAGGACCAGGCCCAGGAACAGGCCGAACATCGCGCCCGACGTCGCGGCGCTGCCCAGGACGCGGCCCCAGGACATCTTGCCCGCGATGCGCTCGACGAGCATCGGCTCGACGCCCACGATCGTGACGTCGGTGACCGGGAAGTCCGCGCCCGCGAGGTGGTCGACCGCGCGCTGCGCCTGCTCGTAGGACTCGTACGAACCGATCGGCCAGCCGGTGGGCAGGGTCGGCAGCTGGGGCCGCGCCTGCTGCTGTCCGATCGTGCTCTGCTGCGTGAATGCTGTGGTCATCGATCTCACCTCTCCTGCCCCGTACAACGTGGGAGTATCCCGGTTTCCTCCCGCCGGCACGAATTCACAGACTCTTCTCAGCCGGGCATCATGGACAAACCGGTGACCAATCCAATGGTTCAAGAAAATACCTTTTCTCCGGTTGACCCGCCGGGGCTCACCGGGTAGGAAGAACCGGCAAAGGATTCATACCAAACCTTTGGGGCGACCGATGGCACGCAGGCGAGGCATGCTCACGCTCGACGAACTCCGCGCGCGCGTGGACGCGGGCACGATCGACACCGTGCTCGTCGCGCTCACGGACATGCAGGGGCGGCTGCAGGGCAAGCGCTGCTCGGCCGAGTACTTCCTCGACGAGGTCGTCGGGCACGCCACCGAGGCCTGCAACTACCTGCTCGCCGTCGACGTCGACATGAACACCGTCGACGGCTACGCGCTCTCGTCCTGGGAGAGCGGCTACGGCGACTTCGTGCTGCGGCCCGACCTCGAAACCCTGCGCGAGATCCCCTGGCACGAGGGCACCGCGCTGGTGCTCGCCGACGTCGAGCGCGTGCAGGGCGGGCCGGTCGCCGTGTCGCCGCGGCAGATCCTGCGGCGGCAGCTCGACCGGCTCGCCGAGCGGGGGCTCGCCGCCTTCGTCGGCACCGAACTCGAGTTCATCGTCTTCGACGACACCTACGAAGCCGCCTGGGACAAGCGCTACCACGGGCTCAAGCCCGCCAACCAGTACAACGTCGACTACTCGATGCTCGGCACCGCGCGCCTCGAGCCGCTGCTGCGCCGCATCCGCAACGACATGGCAGGCGCCGGGCTCTACCCCGAGTCCGCCAAGGGCGAGTGCAACCCCGGCCAGCAGGAGATCGCCTTCCGCTACACCGACGCGCTCACCACCTGCGACAACCACAGCGTCTACAAGAACGGCGCCAAGGAGATCGCCGCGCAGGAGGGCAAGAGCCTCACCTTCATGGCGAAGTACAACGAGCGCGAGGGCAACTCCTGCCACATCCACATCAGCCTGCGCTCGACCGAGGGCCGGGCCGTTCTCGCCGGAGACAGCGAGCACGGCTTCTCGACGCTCATGGAGCAGTTCCTCGCCGGCCAGCTCGCCGCGCTGCACGAGCTGACGTACTTCCTGGCGCCGAACATCAACTCCTACAAGCGGTTCGTGCCCGGCAGCTTCGCGCCGACCGCCATCGCCTGGGGCACCGACAACCGGACCTGCGCGCTGCGCGTGGTCGGGCACGGCGAATCGCTGCGCGTCGAGAACCGGGTGCCGGGCGGGGACGTCAACCCGTACCTGGCCGTCGCCGCGCTGATCGCCGCGGGCCTGCACGGCATCGAGAACGAGCTGGAGCTGGAAGAACCGTTCACCGGCAACGCCTACCACTCCGACCGGGCCACGGTGCCGACCACGCTGCCCGAGGCCGCCGCGGCACTCGCGCGGAGCGAACTCGCGCGTGAGGCGTTCGGCGACGACGTCGTCGACCACTACCTGAACGCGGCGAAGATCGAGGTCGACGCCTACAACGCCGCCGTCACCGACTGGGAGCTCGTCCGTGGCTTCGAACGACTCTAAGCCGGTCATCGGTCTCACCAGCTACCTGGAACCCGCGAAGTTCGCCGTCTGGGAGACCGAAGCCGTGCTGCTGCACCGGGTCTACGTCGACTGCGTCGTCGCCGCCGGGGGCATCCCGGTGCTGCTGCCGCCGGTGGCCGGCGCGCACGACCGGCTCGTGTCCACAGTGGACGGGCTGGTGCTGACCGGCGGCGCCGACGTCGAACCGGAGCGCTACGGCCAGGAGCCGCACCCCACGACCTACACCAGGCCGGACCGGGACGCCTTCGAGTTCGGCCTGTTCGCGGCCGCCCGGCGCCGGGGCAAGCCGGTGCTGGGCGTGTGCCGCGGCCTGCAGGTGATGAGCGTCGCCCTCGGCGGCACGCTCACGCAGCACCTGCCGGAAGCGAAGGAAACCACCGAGCACCAGCCGGCCCCCGCGACATTCGGCCGCGGCACCGTCACGCTGGCCGGAGGCAGCCGGGCGGCGGCGATCCTGGGCGAGGAGACCAAGACGCTCTGCTACCACCACCAGGCGATCGACCGGCTCGGCACCGGCCTGGAGGCGGTCGGCTGGGCGGCGGATGGCACCGTCGAAGCCGCGGAAGTGCCCGGCGAGTTCACGCTGGGCGTCCAGTGGCACCCCGAGCAGGACGGCGACGACGTCCGGCTGTTCCAGGCTCTCGTCGACGCGAGCAAGGAGAAGTAGATGACCACCTTCGACGTCCGGAACCCCGCCACCGAGGAGGTGGTGCGGAGCGTCCCGTTGACCAGCGCCGAAGAAACCGATGCGGCGATCGCCCGCGCGCGGGCGGCGTTCCCGGCGTGGCGCGACGTCACCCCCGGTGACCGCGCGCGGCTCCTGCGCCGGTTCGCCGACGCCGTCGAAGCCGACATCGAGAACCTCGCCCGGCTGGAGGTCGAGAACTCCGGGCACACCATCGGCAACGCGCGCTGGGAGGCGGGCAACGTCCGGGACGTCCTCAACTACTACTCCGCGGCGCCGGAACGCCTGATCGGCAAGCAGATCCCGGTCCCCGGCGGCGTCAACGTCACGTTCCAGGAGCCACTGGGCGTGGTCGGCGTGATCGTGCCGTGGAACTTCCCGATGCCCATCGCGGGCTGGGGCTTCGCGCCCGCGCTCGCCGCCGGGAACACCGTCGTCCTCAAGCCCGCCGAGCTGACTCCGTTGACGGCTATCCGGCTGGCCGAGCTGGCGCGCGAGGCGGGCATCCCCGAGGACGTCTTCCAGGTGCTGCCCGGCAAGGGATCCGTGGTGGGACAACGGTTCGTCGAGCACCCGGACGTGCGCAAGGTCGTCTTCACCGGCTCCACCGAGGTCGGCAAGCAGATCATGGCGGGCTGCGCGGCGCGGGTGAAGCGCGTGACGCTGGAGCTGGGCGGCAAGAACGCGAACATCGTCTTCGCCGACTCCGACCTGGAGAAGGCCGCGGCAACCGCGCCCTACGGCGTCTTCGACAACGCCGGTCAGGACTGCTGCGCGCGGTCGCTGATCCTGGTGCAGGCGAGCGCGTACGACCGCTTCATGGAGCTGCTGGAACCGGCGGTGCACGGCGTCGTCGTCGGCGACCCCGGCGACGAGAAGACCGAGATGGGTCCGCTGATCTCGGCCGCGCACCGGGAGAAGGTCGCCTCCTACGTGCCCGGCGACGCGCCCGTGGCGTTCCGCGGCAGCGCGCCCGCCGGCCCCGGGTACTGGTTCCCGCCGACCGTCCTCACCCCGCCCGACCTGCGGCACCCCGCCGTGGCGGAGGAGGTCTTCGGCCCGGTCGTCGCCGTCGTGCCGTTCGCGGAGGAGGCCGACGCGGTCCGCATGGCCAACGCGACCGAGTACGGCCTGTCCGGGTCGATCTGGACCCGCGACGCCGGCCGCGCGTTCCGGGTGGCGCGGGGCGTCGAAGCCGGCAACCTCTCGGTCAACTCGCACTCTTCGGTGCGCTACTGGACGCCGTTCGGCGGGTTCAAGCAGTCCGGCCTCGGCCGTGAGCTGGGCCCCGACGCCGCGGCGGCGTTCACCGAAACCAAGAACGTCTTTCTGAGCACGGAGGAGTAATGGTCCAGCGATTCGAAGGCCGCGTGGCGGTCATCACCGGCGGTGCGAGCGGGATCGGGCTCGCCTCGGCCCGCCGCCTGGCGAGCGAAGGGGCGAAGGTCGTCATCGCGGACCTGACCCCGGTCTTGGGCAAGGCGGTCGCCGACGAGATCGGCGGCGCGTTCATCCAGACCGACGTCACCGACGCCGAACAGGTCGAAAACCTGTTCCACAGCACGGTGGAGCAGTTCGGCTCGGTCGACGTCGCCTTCAACAACGCGGGCATCTCCCCGCCCGAGGACGACTCGATCCTGACCACCGGCATCGAGGCGTGGGAGAAGGTCCAGCGGGTCAACCTGACGTCGGTCTACCACTGCTGCAAGGCCGTCCTGCCGCACATGCAGCGCCAGGGCAAGGGGTCCATCATCAACACCGCGTCGTTCGTCGCGGTGATGGGCGCGGCGACGTCGCAGATCTCCTACACCGCGTCCAAGGGCGGCGTGCTGGCGATGAGCCGCGAGCTCGGCGTCCAGTTCGCGCGGGAGAACATCCGCGTCAACGCGCTCTGCCCGGGCCCGGTGAACACCCCGCTGCTCAAGGAGCTGTTCGCGAAGGACCCGGAACGCGCGGCGCGGCGGCTGGTCCACGTGCCGGTCGGCCGGTTCGCCGAGCCCGAGGAGATCGCGGCGGCGGTGGCCTTCCTGGCCAGCGACGACGCCAGCTTCATCACGGCCTCGCAGTTCCTGGTCGACGGCGGCATCTCCGGCGCGTACGTCACCCCGCTCTAACGCTTGGTCGGTTTCTTGACGCCGTAGACCTCCCGCAGGTAGCTCCAGGCGGCGTTGAGCTTCTTGCGCTCTTCGGACACGAGCCGTTCGCGGCGGCGCAGCACGCGGACGGCGATCTCGGAGGCGAGGAAGGCGCCGGCGGTGAAGGTCAGCACGCCGACGATCAGGGTCAGGACGACGATGGTGGTGGTCATGGTGACCAGCGTCGGGTGGCCGTGGGCGGTTTGTCCCTGCGCAAAGCTAGCGGGTTTCGTTAGCTTTGTGAGGTGACGCACTGGCGCGCCGACGAGTGGGCGGAAGCGGTCCGGACCGGGATCCGCTCCCGCGGGCTTTCCCTGGACGAGGCCGCCCGCCGCATCGGCGTCCCGACGTCGACGCTGCGCAGCTGGATCGAGCACCGGCACGCGCCGAAGGTGACGGTGTTCGACCACTGGGCGCAGCTGGCCGAGGTCACCGGGCTGGGGGAGGCCGAGCTGCTGCGCGTCGCCGGCGTGCTGCCCGACTCGCTCGCTTCGCCGGTGCACGTCGCGCAGGCGGCGAAGGCGCTGCGGGAGGGCATCGACCAGGCCGGACAGTTCCTCCGGCAGGCCACCGCGCTCGTCTACTCCTCGCCCGGCACGCAGGTGGCCAACGCGATCGCGGCGTCGCCGATCGACTGGGAGATGCGGATCCGCTCGGCCACCCGCGGCGACGAGGTCCGCGTCACCTACCACCACTACGTCGGGATCGTGCCGCCGCGGGACTTCCCGTTTTCCGAGGACGAGGCGCGGAGGATCATCGAGCACGACATCCTCGGCGAACTGTGGCGGCCGCTCGGGCTGTACTGGCGGGTCGCCGAGGTGCACGACTGGCACGAGCCCCCGCGGCTGGTCATCCAGGTGCCCGAGCAGGAGGCGACGCGCCCGCCCGCGCCGTCGCCGGTCGTGGCCGCGCCGCCGGTCGTGGTGCTGTCGCCGATCTGGGGGTACGGCGAGCTGCTGGCGTCGCTGATCGCCGACGGCCTCGGCTTCGGCAACGTCGACTTCCGCTACTTCGGCCTCCCGGACGCGATGGCCGACCGCGTCCGGATCACCGCCCGCGAGCTGGCCGAACCCGCGCCGCGGCTGGTGCACTCGGTGCCGCCGATCATGCTGCTGCACGGCCTGGCGGTGCCGGACCTGACCGGGCGCCTCCCGGTCGTGGTCCGCTACGGGCCGCGGATGCGGGCGCGGGCGGCGCGGATCTACCGGGAGCCGCTGCTCGAAGCCGGGTTCGCCGACCCCGAGGCCGGCGCCCGGGCGATCGAGGAGGCGGTCACGGTCCCGCCGGGCAGCGCGTACTACGAGGTGACCCTGGCCGACGAGGACGTCTTCGACGGCGACCGCCCGTCCCTGGACCGGCTCAACGACGCGGTGGCCTGGCACGCCGAGCAGATCGTCGAGCAGGTGCTGCTGGGTGCCGGGCACCCGCCGGTCCCGCTGGGCGGCCCGCTCAAGCGCCTGGTCCTGCCCTCGGGCCGGGTCCGGCGGCCCCCGGCTTTGGCCGGTCAGGTCGTCCGCCGGGTCGCCGGCACCCCCTGACCCAAGCGCCCCAATGTGGCGTTCGGTGCGTCTGACGCACCCAATGTGGCGTTCGGTGCGTCTGACGCACCCAACGCCACATTGGGGCGCTCGGGGCGGGGTCGAGGATCACTGTGGCGTTGGCCGGGTTGTGTAGACGCCCGCCGGAAGCGCCGGGTACCGTAACCGCCACAACTGCAGATCGGGCCGTTGAGCCGAGGCGGGAGAGCCCTCACGAAGTCGGTGGGGCACCGAAGGAGCAAACTCCCCGGAATCTCTCAGGTACCTGCTACCGCTTCGCGCGAGGCCACTCTGGAAAGCAGGCGCACCCGCGCCTCACCCAAGGTGAAAGCCGTGTTCCGCACGGTGAAACTCTCAGGTGCCATGACAGAGGGGGAGTTCCCAGCGCACCGTTGTGTGCCCGGCCCGAGGAGCTCCCGATCACTTCCACGCAGTTCGACGCCCGTCACATCGGCCCGTCCGAGGCCGAGCGCGCGAAGATGCTGGCCGAGTGCGGCTACAGCAGTCTCGACGCGCTCGTCGGCGCCGCCGTCCCCAGTGCCATCCGCGCCACGCGTGAGCTGGTCCTGCCGCCCGCCGCGTCCGAAGAGGACGCCACCGCGGAACTGCGCGCCCTCGCCGCGCGCAACCGGCCGATGACGCAGATGATCGGCCTCGGCTACTCCGACACCGTCACCCCCGGCGTGATCCGCCGGAACGTCCTCGAGAACCCGGCCTGGTACACCGCGTACACGCCTTACCAGCCGGAAATCTCGCAAGGCCG
Organism: Amycolatopsis lexingtonensis; assembly: GCF_014873755.1. Classification (NCBI taxonomy): domain Bacteria; kingdom Bacillati; phylum Actinomycetota; class Actinomycetes; order Pseudonocardiales; family Pseudonocardiaceae; genus Amycolatopsis; species Amycolatopsis lexingtonensis. The sequence goes on along the minus strand of NZ_JADBEG010000001.1, from coordinate 5,401,314 downwards.
CCTCGAAGCGCTCCTCAACTTCCAGACGATGGTCGCCGACTTGACCGGCCTGGCCACCGCGAACGCGTCCCTGCTGGACGAGTCGACCGCCGTCGCCGAAGCCGTCACGCTGATGCGCCGCGCGTCGAAGTCCAAGTCCAACAAGGTCGTGCTCGACGCCGAGTGCCTGCCGCAGACCATCGCCGTCGTGCGCACCCGCGTCGAGGCGCTGGGCATCGAGGTCGAGGTCCGAGACCTGCTCACCGGCCTGCCGGACGAGTTCTTCGGCGTCGTCGTCCAGTACCCGGGCGCGTCCGGTGTGCTGCGCGGCCGCGGCTTCTACCACGCGATTTCGGAGTCGGCGAAGGCCGCGGGCGCGCTGTACACCGTCGCCGCCGACCTCCTCGCGCTCACCCTGATCACCGCGCCCGGCGAGTTCGGCGCCGACGTCGCCGCGGGCTCGACCCAGCGCTTCGGCGTCCCACTCGGCTACGGCGGCCCGCACGCCGGGTACATGTCCGTCCGCGCCGGGCTCGAGCGCTCACTGCCCGGCCGCCTGGTCGGCGTCTCGGTCGACGCCGACGGCAACCCGGCCTACCGGCTGGCGCTGCAGACCCGTGAGCAGCACATCCGCCGCGAAAAGGCGACGTCCAACATCTGCACCGCGCAGGTCCTCCCGGCGGTGCTGGCCGCGATGTACGCGGTCTACCACGGCCCGGACGGCCTGAAGCGGATCGCCCAGCGCGTCCACGGCCTCGCCGCGGGCTTCGCGGACGCCCTCCGCCAGACCGGCGTCGAGGTCGTGCACGAGTCCTTCTTCGACACCGTCGTCGCGCACGTCCCGGGCCAGGCCGCCGAGGTCCACGCGGCCGCCCGCGAAGCCGGGATCAACCTCGGGCACGTCGACGCCGACCACGTCCGCGTCGCCTTCGACGAGGTCAGCACCCCCGCGATCGCCGCGAAGGTCCTGAAGGCGTTCGGCGTCGAGTCCGACCTCGAAGACGGCGTCGCGCTGCCGAACGGCCTCGCCCGCGAGAGCGGCTTCATGGGCCACGAGGTCTTCGGCACCCACCGCTCCGAGACGGCGATGCTGCGTTACCTGCGCAAGCTGTCCGACCTGGACTACGCGCTGGACCGCGGCATGATCCCGCTCGGCTCCTGCACGATGAAGCTCAACGCCACCACCGAGATGGAGCCGATCAGCTGGCGCGAGTTCGCGGGCATCCACCCGTTCGCCCCGGCCGAGGACGCCGAGGGCTACCACGTCCTCGTCGCGCAGCTCGCCGACTGGCTGGCCGAGGTCACCGGCTACGACAAGGTGTCGCTGCAGCCGAACGCGGGCAGCCAGGGCGAACTGGCCGGGCTCCTCGCCATCCGCGCCTACCACCGCGCGAACGGTGACGAGGGCCGGGACGTCTGCCTGATCCCGTCGTCCGCGCACGGCACCAACGCCGCCTCCGCGGTGCTCGCCGGGATGCGCGTGGTCGTCGTGAAGTGCACCGACGAGGGCAACGTCGACCTGGCCGACCTGCGGTCCAAGGTGGACACCCACCGCGACACGCTCGCCGCGATCATGGTCACCTACCCGTCCACGCACGGCGTGTACGAGCACGACATCGACGAGCTGGCCAAGATCGTCCACGACGGCGGCGGCCAGGTGTACGTCGACGGCGCGAACCTCAATGCCCTGCTGGGCCTGGCCAAGCCGGGCGAGTTCGGCGGCGACGTCTCGCACCTGAACCTGCACAAGACCTTCTGCATCCCGCACGGCGGTGGCGGCCCGGGCGTCGGCCCGGTCGCGGTGCGCGCGCACCTCGCGCCGTACCTGCCCAACCACCCGCTGCTGGACCAGGCCGGCCCGGAGACGGGCGTCGGCCCGATCAGCGGCGCGCCGTACGGCTCGGCGTCGATCCTGCCGATCTCCTGGGCGTACGTCCGGATGATGGGCGCGCCCGGCCTGACCGCCGCGACGAAGGTCGCGGTGCTGGCCGCGAACTACGTCGCTTCGCGCCTGGCGCCGCACTACCCGGTGCTCTACACGGGCCAGGACGGCCTGGTCGCGCACGAGTGCATCCTCGACCTGCGCCAGCTCACCAAGGAGACCGGCGTGACGGTCGACGACGTCGCGAAGCGGCTCATCGACTACGGCTTCCACGCGCCGACGATGTCGTTCCCGGTCGCGGGGACGCTGATGGTCGAGCCGACCGAGTCCGAGGACCTGGGCGAGATCGACCGGTTCATTGCCGCGATGATCGCCATCCGCGCCGAGATCGACGAGGTGGCGAACGGCAAGTGGAGCGCCGAGGAGTCGCCGCTGCGGGGTGCGCCGCACACCGCGGAGACGCTGGTCGGCGAGTGGGACAAGGCCTACGACCGCGAGCTGGCCGTGTACCCGGCGGGTGTTTCGCGCAAGAACAAGTACTGGCCCCCGGTGCGTCGCATCGACGGCGCCCGCGGCGACCGTAACCTCGTGTGCTCCTGCCCGCCCCTCAACGCTTACGAAGGCTGACAGTGTCGAAGGAAACCTCCCTGCACGGAGTCCACAAGGGACTCGGTGCGCTGTTCACCGACTTCGCCGGCTGGTCCATGCCGGTCCGGTACGCCAGCGAGCTGGCCGAGCACAAGGCCGTCCGCGAGGCGGCCGGGCTGTTCGACCTGTCGCACATGGCCGAAATCCACGTCACCGGCAAGCAGGCGGCCGACGTCCTGGACTTCGCGCTGGTCGGCAACCTGACCGGGGTCAAGCCGGGCCGGGCGCGGTACACGATGATCTGCGACGCCGAGGGCGGCGTGCTCGACGACCTGGTCGTCTACCGGCTGGCCGACGAGCACTACCTGGTCGTCGCGAACGCGGGCAACGCGAAGGTCGTCGCCGACGCGCTGGCCGAGCGGGTCGCGGGCTTCGACGCGGTCGTGGACGACAAGTCCGAGACCACCGCGCTGATCGCCGTCCAGGGGCCGAAGGCCGTCGAGATCCTGGGCGCCGTGACCGACGCCGACCTCGACGCGCTCAAGTACTACGCCAGCGTCCCGGCGTCGGTGAAGGGCCACGACGTCCTGCTTGCCCGCACCGGCTACACCGGCGAGGACGGCTTCGAGCTGTTCGTCGACGCCGACGAGGCGCCGGCGCTGTGGCGGCTGCTCATGGCCGCGGGCGAGCCACACGGCCTGGTCCCGGCGGGTCTTGCCTGCCGCGACACGCTGCGGCTGGAAGCCGGGATGCCGTTGTACGGCAACGAACTCACCGTCGAGCAGAGCCCGTTCGAGGCCGGGCTCGGCCGGGTCGTCAAGTTCGAGAAGCCGGGCGACTTCGTCGGTCGCGCCGCGCTGGAAGAGCGGTCCAAGCAGGACGTCCCGCGGGTGCGGGTCGGCCTTCGCGGAACCGGTCGCCGCGCGCCGCGGCACGGCTACAAGCTGCTGGCCGACGGCGTCGAGATCGGCGAGGTCACCAGCGGCGCGCTGTCGCCGACGCTGGGTTACCCGATCGCCATGGCGTACGTCGATCGGGCGTACACCGAGCCCGGCACCGAGCTGTCCGTCGACATCCGGGGCAGGATCGAGCCCGTCGAGGTCGTCGCCCTGCCCTTCTACTCCCGCGCGTAAAGGACTTCCTGTGAGCATCCCCGAGAACCTGAAGTACACGAAGGAACACGAGTGGCTGTCCGTCGAAGACGGCATCGCCACCGTGGGCATCACCGCCTTCGCCGCCGAGTCGCTCGGTGACATCGTGTTCGTCCAGCTCCCGGACGCCGGCTCGACCATCACCGCCGGCGAGGTGTTCGGCGAGGTCGAGTCGACCAAGTCGGTCAGCGAGCTGTACGCGCCCGTCTCCGGCGAGGTCGTCGAGGTGAACGGCACCACATCGGACACCCCCGAGGTCATCAACTCCGACCCCTACACCGAAGGATGGCTCCTGAAGGTGCGTCTGTCCGGGGACGTGCCGGAACTGCTCGACGCCGCCGCGTACGCCGCGCACACCCAGGAGAACTGATGCCGACTTTCGACGCCCACCTCGCCGACGTCGACCCCGAGGTCGCCGCGGCCGTCGCCGACGAGCTCACCCGCCAGCAGTCCACCCTGGAAATGATCGCGTCGGAGAACTTCGCCCCGGTGGGCGTGCTCGAGGCGCAGGGCTCGGTGCTGACCAACAAGTACGCCGAGGGCTACCCGGGCCGCCGCTACTACGGCGGTTGCGAGCACGTCGACGTCGTCGAGCAGCTCGCGATCGACCGCGCGAAGGCCCTGTTCGGCGCCGAGCACGCCAACGTCCAGCCGCACTCGGGCGCGCAGGCCAACGCGGCCGCGATGTTCGCCGTGCTCAAGCCGGGCGACACGATCCTCGGCCTCGACCTGGCGCACGGCGGCCACCTGACGCACGGGATGAAGATCAACTTCTCGGGCAAGCTCTACAACGTCGTCGCCTACCACGTCGACAAAGAGACCGGCATCGTCGACCTCGCCGAGATCGAGCGCCTGGCCGTCGAGCACGAGCCGAAGCTGATCATCGCCGGCTGGTCGGCCTACCCGCGTCAGCTCGACTTCGCCGAGTTCCGCCGCATCGCGGACAAGGTCGGCGCGAAGCTGATGGTGGACATGGCGCACTTCGCCGGGCTGGTCGCGGCCGGGCTGCACCCGTCGCCGGTGCCGCACGCCGACATCGTCACCACGACCACGCACAAGACCCTCGGCGGCCCGCGCGGCGGTCTCATCCTCAGCCGCGAGGAGCTGGCGAAGAAGATCAACTCGGCCGTGTTCCCTGGCCAGCAGGGCGGGCCGCTGGAGCACGTCATCGCGGCCAAGGCCGTCGCGCTGAAGATCGCCGCGAGCGAGGAGTTTCGCGAGCGTCAGGAGCGGACCCTCGAAGGCTCGCGGATCCTGGCTTCGCGGCTGTCGCAGTCGGACTGCGCGGACGCCGGTGTGCGCGTCCTGACCGGCGGCACCGACGTCCACCTGGTGCTGGTCGACCTCGTCCAGTCCACTCTGGATGGTCAGCAGGCCGAGGACCGGCTGCACGAGGTCGGCATCACGGTCAACCGCAACGCCGTCCCGTTCGACCCGCGCCCGCCGATGATCACGTCGGGCCTGCGCATCGGCACCCCGGCGCTGGCCACCCGCGGCTTCCAGGCCGAGGACTTCACCGAGGTCGCCGACGTCATCGCCGAGGCGCTCAAGCCGGACTTCGACGACGCCCTGCGTGCGAAGCTGCGCGACCGCGTCGAGGCGCTGGCCGCGAAGCACCCGTTGTACGCGGGCCTTTCGCGATGAGCGCGCTGCCCGAGGGCCGGAAGCTGCTGCGTCTCGAGGTTCGCAACAGTGAGACGCCGATCGAGAAGAAGCCGCCGTGGATCAAGACGCGGGTGCGGATGGGGCCGGAGTTCACCGAACTCAAGGGCCTGGTGCGCCGCGAGGGTCTGCACACGGTGTGCGAAGAGGCCGGTTGTCCTAACATCTATGAGTGCTGGGAAGACCGTGAGGCCACGTTCCTGATCGGTGGCGATCAGTGCACGCGGCGATGTGACTTCTGTCAGATCGACACCGGCAAGCCTGCCGAGCTGGACCGTACCGAGCCGCGGAAGGTCGCGGAGTCGGTGCAGGCCATGGGGCTGCGGTACTCGACGGTCACCGGCGTGGCCCGCGACGATCTGGAAGACGGTGGCGCCTGGCTGTACGCCGAGACCGTCCGGCAGATCCACGACTTGAACCCGGGCACCGGTGTGGAGCTGTTGATTCCGGACTTCAACGCCGATCCCGACCAGCTGGCTGAGGTGTTCGGGTCGCGGCCGGAGGTGTTGGCGCACAACGTGGAGACGGTGCCGCGGATCTTCAAGCGGATCCGCCCCGGTTTCCGGTACGCGCGTTCGCTGGAGGTCATCACGAAGGCGCGTGAGGCCGGTTTGGTGACGAAGTCGAACCTGATCCTGGGCATGGGTGAGACCCCGGACGAGGTGGCTCCGGCGATGCGGGATCTGGTCGATGCGGGCTGTGAGATCTTGACGATCACGCAGTACCTGCGTCCGTCGCCGCGGCACCACCCGGTGGACCGGTGGGTGAAGCCGGAGGAGTTCGTCGAGCACTCTCGCGCTGCCGAGGCGATGGGCTTCGCGGGTGTGATGGCCGGTCCGCTGGTGCGCTCGTCGTACCGCGCGGGACGGCTCTACGCGCAGACCAAGGGTTACCGTGGGGAGGAGCTGCCGGAGAACCTGCGGCACCTCGCCGACCAGGGCCCGGCCGCGCAAGAAGCCAGCTCGCTGCTGGCGCGATAGGAAGGGGCGGATCAATGGCGATCAGCGTCTTCGACCTGTTTTCCATCGGCATCGGCCCGTCGAGCTCCCACACCGTCGGGCCGATGCGGGCGGCACTGACCTTTGTGGACGGTCTCGGCGACGACCTCGCGCGGACGTCCCGCGTGCAGGCCGAGCTGTTCGGCTCGCTCGGCGCGACCGGTTTCGGCCACGGCAGCGACAAAGCCGTCCTGCTCGGGCTCTCCGGTGAACGTCCCGAAGAGATCGACACCGACACCGTCCCGGTGCGCGTCGCGGAGATCCGCGAGTCCGGGCGGCTTCGGCTGGCCGGGTCGCACGAGATCGCGTTCGACGAGGACACCGACCTCACCATGCACCGCCGCAAGTCGCTGCCCGCGCACCCGAACGGCATGGTGTTCCGCGCGTTCGACGCCGCGGGCGGGCTGCTGCGCGAGCGGACGTACTACTCGGTCGGCGGCGGGTTCGTCCGCGACGAGTCCTACGAGACGGACGCGGTGTTCGTCGAGGACTCCACGCCGGTCCCGTACCCGTTCCGCACCGGCGCGGACCTGCTCGGGCACTGCGCGGAAACCGGGCTGCCGATCAGCGAGGTCATGCTGGCGAACGAGCTGGCCTGGCGCTCGCGCGAAGAGGTGCGTTCCGGCCTGCTGGACATCTGGGCGGTCATGGCCGAGTGCGTCCGCAACGGCTGCACGCACGAAGGCGTCCTCCCGGGCGGCCTGAAGGTGCCGCGGCGCGCGAAGTCGCTGCACGAAAAGCTGCTGGCCGAAGACGGCGCGGACGACCCGCTGTACGCCATGGACTGGGTGAGCCTGTACGCCTTGGCGGTCAACGAGGAGAACGCGGCGGGCGGCCGGGTCGTCACCGCCCCGACCAACGGTGCGGCGGGCATCATCCCGGCGGTGCTGCACTACTACCAGCGCTTCATCCGCCACTCCAGCGACGACGGCATCGTGAAGTTCATGCTCACCGCGGGCGCGATCGGCTCGATCCTCAAGCAGACGGGCTCGATCTCGGGCGCCGAGGTCGGCTGCCAGGGCGAAGTCGGCTCGGCGTCGGCGATGGCGGCGGCGGGCCTGACCGAAGTCCTCGGCGGCTCGCCGGCCCAGGTGGAGAACGCGGCGGAAATCGGCGTGGAGCACCACCTCGGCCTCACGTGCGACCCGGTCGGCGGCCTGGTCCAGATCCCGTGCATCGAGCGCAACGCGGTGGGCGCGTCGAAGGCGATCCACGCGGCCCGCATGGCGATGCGCGGCGACGGCAGTCACGTGGTGACGCTGGACAAGGCGATCAAGACGATGCGCGAGACGGGCGCGGACATGAGCGTGAAGTACAAGGAGACCGCGCGCGGCGGGCTGGCGGTGAACGTCATCGAGTGCTGACGCCGCCACTTTCCCCGAGAAAGATGCGGCTCGGGGGCGCCGAGGCCGAACTTTCCCTAGGAAAGATGCGTTTTTCTAGCGGCGCTAGCTCCGTCCGGCTCGGTCGCCAGCCGCAGGCCGACCTCGACCAGGGTCCAGCCGAACTGCTGGCGTCTCGTGCCCGTTCGGCGTCGGGGCGCCGCCCCGCCGGGCGGGCGGTTGCGCACGCGGTGGCGCAGCTCGTTCTCCCGTTCGTGGACCAAGTCCTCGGCCATCAGGAAGTGCACCGGATCGCCCCCTGCGTCGATGTTCGGTGTCGGTCGCTCCATCGTCGCTCACCGTGGCCGTCCGGATCCACCGGTTTTCCGCGGCGCGAACACCCCGGCGTGAACACTCGGTGACCAACGCCGGGGGCCTAGACTCGCGGGATGGAGTCGACCTCGGTGGCGAACGCCGGTGAAGCGCTGTTCCGGCCGGTTCGCGCGGGCAACGCCTTCGAGGAGACCGTCGAGCGGCTGCTGCAGGCGATCCGGCTCGGGGTGGTCGGCGCGGGGGAGCGGCTGCCGTCGGAACGGGAGCTGGCCGAGCGGCTCGGGGTCAGCCGCGTGACGCTGCGGGAAGCCATCCGCGCCCTCGCCGACGCTGGTTACGTGGAGTCACGCCGGGGCCGGTACGGCGGCACGTTCGTGAACGACAGCCTTCCCGCACCTTCCGAGAAATCACCCAGCGGCAAGGTCGACACCGTCGCGCTCGAGGACGCGCTGAGCCTCCGCTACGTCCTCGAAACCGGCGCCGCGGAGATGGCCGCCGCGCGTTCGCTGAGCCCCGCCGACCGGCAGCACCTCACCGGCACGCTCGCCGAGGCCGCGGGTGCCGACCTCGACGACTACCGCCGCAAGGATTCCCGGCTGCACCTGGCGATCGCCGAGGTCACCGCATCCGGCTCCCTGACCACGGCGATGGCCGACGCCCGCACCCGCGTCAACCAGCTGCTCGACCGCATCCCGCTGCTCCCGCCCAACCTCGAGCACTCGAACGCCCAGCACGAGGCCATTGTCGACGCCATCCTCGCCGGCGACGCCCCCGCGGCCCGCCAGGCGATGGCGGAGCACATCGAAGGCACGGCGTCCCTGCTCCGCGCCTTCCTGTCCTGACGCTCAAGCAGGCACGACGACGACCTTGCCGTGCACCCCGCCCTCGGCGGCCCGTGCGTGCAGCGCCGGCAGCTCGGGCAACGCCACCCGCTCGGCGACCTCGACCCGCAGCTCGCCCCGGTCGACCATCCCCACCAGCTTCGCCAGCTGCCCGGCGTCACTGCGGACGAACAGATCGATCCCGCGCACCCCTCGCGCTTCATCCGACGGCGCGGGCATCCACACCGTCGTGTTCACCAGCACCCCGCCCGGGCGGATCAGGCCGACCAGCGCGGCTAGCTCCGCCGGGTCGACCGGGGCCAGGTTGAGCACGACATCGACCGGCTCCGTCACCGCCGCGGGCACCGAAGTGGTCGTGTGGTCGACGACCTCGTCGGCGCCGGCCGCCTTGACCGATGCCCCACTGCGCGGGCCCGCCGTGGCGATGACGTGGGCGCCGGCGCCGTGCGCCAGCTGCACGGCGTACCCGCCGACCGCTCCGCCGGCCCCGTTGACCAGCACCCGCTGCCCGGCGGTCAGCTTCGCGTGGTCGAACAGCGCCTGGTAAGCGGTCAGCCCCACCAGCGGCAACGCCGCGGCGTCCGCCAGCGGGACGTCCGCCGGTGCCGACGTGAGGACCGACGCCGGTGCCACGACGTACTCCGCGGCCGCGCCAGCGCCGTCCATCGGCAGGAAGCCGACGACCCGGTCGCCCACTGCGAGGCCCTCGACGCCTTCGCCCAGCTCGTCGACCGTGCCGGCGACGTCGATGCCGGGGGTGTGCGGCAGCTCCACCGGGATGGGGCCGCGCATGAAACCGCCGCGGATGTTGCCGTCGACGGGGTTGAACGACGTCGCGGCGACCCGGAGCCGGACCTGCCCGGCGGCGGGCACCGGCAGGTCGGCTTCTTCGTACCGCAGGACGTCGGGGGTGCCGTAGTCGTGGAAACGCACTGCCTTCATCGGGGTTCTCGCTTTCGGGAAAAGCTTCGAATTCGAAGCAACTGAAGGGAACAGTACAACTGCTTCGAATTCGAAGCAAGTGATGCCGGTCACCGCCGGCTCGGGAGACGTCCTTGATCCACCCGGGACCCAGGATCGTGGGCGCGGCCCCGGTCAGCCTGGGCCGGTTTGGCCCACCCTGAGCACGGCCGGCCCGCGGGCGGCGCGGACGACCTCGCCGAGGCGGGCCGCGTCGGCCGAGCCCGGGGCCGCGGTGAGGACCACCGCCATCAGGTCGTCGCCGGGCACCCCGAGCAGGCTGCCGTCGAGCGCGATGTCCTCGCCGTCCGGAGTGCGGAACACGGCCCGGTTTTCGTACGCGGACACCGTTTCCGGGCTGCGCCACAAGACGTCGAACGCCCGGCTGGTGCTGCGCAGCTCGTCGACGAGCTCGGCCAGCGCGGGGTCGCCGGGGTGGCGCAGGTGCGTGTCGCGCAGCCGGGCGGCGAGCGCGGCCCGGAACCCGGCCTGGTGCTCGTCGGTGCGGGTGATCTCCCCGCGCGCGTCGCAGAACGTGCGCCACGCGACGTTCCAGTCCCGCGCGCGCCCGGGCGCCGCCCCGCCGCCGAGCGCCAGCCACGCGCCGTTGACGGCGACGACGTTCCACGCGGTGTCGGTCAGGAACGCCGGAGTGTCGTCGAACCGCTCCAGCAGCCGGATCGCCGCCGCGCCGGCTTCGCGCGGTACCAGCCCGTCCGTCGCGGCGTACCCGGCGAGCGCGCAGAGCCGTTCGTAGTCCGCCCGGCTGACCCGCAACGCGCGGGCGATGGCGGTCACCACGCCGGCCGACGGGTGGCGGCGTCCCTGCTCCAGCCGTCGCACGTAGTCCGCGGACACCCCGGCCAGCTCGGCGAGCTCTTCCCGGCGCAGTCCGCGCACCCGTCGCCCGGCCCGAGGTCCGGGTGGCGAAGTGTGTTCACGCAACCAGCGGACCGCGGCGCCGAGTTCGGACAGCGACATGGCGCCAGTCTGCACCACCGCACCACTTCGAATTCGAAGCAGTACACTCCGGCCATGGGCACACCCTCACTCGACCCCGTGCAGCTCGGCGCCTACTTCGACCTCATCGAGGTGACGAGCCTGCTGCGGCACGCGGTCGAGCAGCAGCTGCGCGAGGCGGGCGAGCTCAGCTACGTCCAGTTCCAGCTGCTGGCCCGGCTCGGGGACTCGCCGTCGGGCAGCCACCGCATGACCGACCTGGCCGACGGCGTCGTCTACAGCCGCAGCGGCCTGACCTACCAGGCGAGCCTGCTCGAGAAAGCGGGCCTGGTCACCCGCGCCCCGTCCCCGGACGACGAGCGGAGCACGACGGTCACCATCACCGACGCCGGGCGCGAGCGGCTCGCCCGGGTGCTGCCCGGGCACGTCGAGGTGGTCTCGGGCCTGCTGTTCGAGAAGCTGTCCCGCGCCGACGTCGAGACGCTCGCCGGCCTGCTGGCGCCGGTGCGGGACCACATGCGCTCGACGCCACCCCGCTCGGCGGCGCCCCGCCGGGCCAAGGGGACGTCTTGACAGGATTCGAACAACCCCCGTCGGTTCTCCACAGAACCTTTTCACCCGTCCGGCCGTCATCCATTCGTGACCTTGCCGACCGAGGAACCGACCGAGGAATCGACTGAGACCACCCCGCGACGGCGGCGGTGGCGGCGCGTCCGGCGGATCGCGTACTGGACGGCCGGGGTGTTCGTCGGCGTCCCGCTGATCGCGTTCTGGGTCGCCTACCTCGTGCTCGACGTCCGCAGCCCGCAAGAGGTCCTGGCCGGGCTGGACAAGACCGTCGTGCTGCAGTACGCCGACGGATCCGAGCTGCTGAAGGTGATCCCGGCCGACGGCGACCGGATGTTCGTGCCCTACGCGCAGGTGCCCGCGAAGCTGCGGGACGCCATCATCGCCACCGAGGACCCGACCTTCTGGGACAACCAGGGTTTCGACCCGACCGGCATCGGCCGCGCGTTCCTGACCGGCGTCGGCGGCGGCTCCGGGATCACCCAGCAGTACATCAAGAAGTCCACCGGCGACGACGACGCCACGATCGGCCGCAAGTTCGCCGAGCTCGTGCTGGCCACGAAGATCACCCAGGAGCAGAGCAAGGAACAGATCTTCGAGAGCTACGTCAACATCATCTCCTTCGGCCGCGGCACGTTCGGGCCGTCGGCGGCGATGAACGCCTACTTCGGCCGGAAGCTCGACGACTCGATCACCTGGAGCGAAGCGGCTTTCCTCGCCGGGATGATCCAGTCGCCGTCGGTGCACGACCCGGCCGCCTCCGGCGACGCCCACGCCACGCGGCGCTGGGAGTACGTGCGCGACAAGCTCCGCGGCCGCGGGTACGTGAAGGCCGGCGAGGCGATGGCGTACCCCGGCGCGGAAATCCAGCCGCCGTCGGAAACCCGCGCGGGCCGCGTCACCTACGACGAATTCCACGTCAAGCAGCAGGTGCTCGCCGAGCTCGACCGGGCAGGCTTCCCGCTGAACCGGCTCCAGCAGGGGAACATGACGGTCGAGACGACGCTGGACCGCGGGATGCAGGACGCCGCCAAGAAAGCGTTGCAGGAGCGGCTGAAGGGCGAACCGAAGGAGTTCCGCGGCGCGGTCGTGGCGATCGACCCGCGGTCCGGTGCCGTCCGCGCCTACAACGGCGGCGACCAGGGCGTCCGCGACTACGCGGGTACCTCGCACGCGCCGGGCTCGGCGTTCTACCCCTTCACGCTCGCCGCGTTGCTGCGCCACGGCTACGGCGCGGATCAGCCGATCCCGTCGCCGTCGAAGCTCGAGTTCCTCGGCGAGAGCTTCCAGTACCCGGACGTCTGCGGCCCGAAGTGCACCCCGCGCACGGCGATGACGAGCCACGCCGACGGCCCGTTCGTCGCGCTGGCGAAGCAGCTCGGCCCGGACGCGCTGAGCGAGACCGCGCGCCAGGCCGGCATCCCGGAGACCGTCGACGGCGTGCCGACGATGCGCGAGAAGGACGGCTTCCTCATCGGGCCGGGCATCGCGATCGGCCGCTACCCGGTGCGGCCGCTCGACCTGGCCGGCGCCTACGCGACCTTCGCCGCCGACGGCCGGCGCGCCACCCCGCACCTGGTCGCGAAGGTCCGGGACGAGAGCGGCGCGGTGATCTGGGAAGCGCCGGACACCGCGACCCCGGCGTTCGGCGACGACGACGCGAGCCACCGCGTCGCCCGGGACGTCACGAGCACCCTGACCGACCGCGGCGGCGCCGCGCTGCGCACCGGCGAGGCCGAGCACGGCAACAGCCCGGACAACCAGGACGCCTGGGCCGTCGGCTACACCCCGCAGCTCGCGACCGCGGTCTGGATCGGCTCCGACGACGACCGGCGGCTGAAGGACGCCGGCGGCGCGAAGCTGACCGGTGACGTCGTCCCGGCCGACGTCTGGCGCGCGTTCATGACGGCGGCGCACCAGGTGGTGCCGCCGCCGTCACCGGTGGCGCGGCCACCGCGCTGATCAGCGGACGATGGCCAGCACGAAGCCGTCGTGCCCCTTGGTCCCGACGGTCTGGACGGCGGTCGCGTCCAGCCGCGGCTCGGCGGCGAGCACGTCGAACATCGCCCGCGCGCCCCGGACGTTCGGGTCGTCGCTGCTCGCGTCGGCGACCCGGCCCTGGCGCACCACGTTGTCGACGACGATCGCGGTGCCCGGCCGGGACAGCTCGAGCGCGGCCCGCACGTAGTTCGCCAGGTTGGCCTTGTCGGCGTCGATGAACACGAAGTCGAACGGCCCGGTGAGCATGGGCAGCGTGTCCAGCGCGGCGCCGACGCGGATTTCGGCGACGTCCTCGCCGAAGCCCGCCCGCGCCAGGTTCGCCTTCGCGACTTCCGCGTGCTTCGGTTCGTATTCGCAGGTCACCAGCTTGCCGCCGGCCGGGAGCGCGCGGGCCAGCCAGATCGTGCTGTACCCGCCGAGCGTGCCGATCTCGAGGATCGTCCGCGCCCCGGACAGGCGGGCGAGCAGGTTCAGCAGCTTGCCCTGGTTGGGCGCGACGGCGATGGACGGCAGCCCGGCGGCGGCCGAATCGGCGAGCGCGTCGTCGAGCACCGGATCGGGCGCGAGCAGGGCTTCGGTGAGGTAGTCGTCGACTTCGGTCCAGGTCTTGTCGGTCATGGCACCTCCACGGCCAACCTAGCGGGCTGGGACGCCAGGCACCGGAGATCGCGACAGCGGACCCAGCGCCCCAATGTGGCCTTCGGTGCGTCAGACGCACCCAAGGCGGCCTTCGGTGCGTCAGACGCAACCAAGGCCGCCTTGGGGCGCTCGCGAGGCGGGACGGCGGGGTCCTGGGCGGCCTGGGATCATGCTCAGGAGCGACCGGAAGCGGGAAGGTGGAGATGGACGACTACCGCGTCGTCGCGGACGCCCTCGCCGCCGACATCGAGGCGGGCCGCCTCCGCCCCGGCGACCGGCTCCCGCCGCAGCGCCGCTTCGCGCGCCAGCGCGGCATCGCGAACTCCACCGCCGCCCGCGTCTACGGCGAGCTCGTCCGGCGTGGCCTGGCGGTCGGCGAGGTCGGCCGCGGCACGTTCGTCCGGGCCGCGAAGCCGCCGCCCGAGCCCGCGCTCGCCGAGCCCGGCGACGCCCGCGTCGACCTCGAGCTCAACTTCGCCGTCCTGCCCGAGGCGTCGGCGCTGCTGGCGAAAGCGCTGGAACCGTTGCTGCGCGCGGACGTCCTGACCGCGGCCCTGCACCCGATCGGTGCCGCGGGCACCCCGGCGGCGCGGACGGCGGCGGCGTCGCTGCTCGCCCGCGGCGGCTGGCGGCCGGACCCGGCGGCGGTCCTGTTCACCGGCAACGGCAGGCAGGCCATCGCGGCGGCGATCGCCGCGTTCGTCCCGGTGGGGGAGCGGCTCGCGGTGGAGTCGCTGACGTACCCGGTGGTCAAAGCCCTCGCTTCGCGGCTCGGGATCGAGCTGGTGCCGATCGAAACCGACGAGGACGGCCTCGTGCCGGCGGCGCTCGCCGCGGCCGAGCCGGTGCGCGCGCTGTACGTCCAGCCGACGCTGCACAACCCGCTGGGCACGACGATGTCCCCGCGACGGCGGGAAGAGCTGGCCGACGTCGTCGCGCGGCTCGACCTGCCGGTGATCGAGGACGGCATCTACACGTTCCTGCGCGACGACGTCCGGCCGTTCGCCGCGTACGCGCCCGAGCGGACGGTCTTCGCCGACAGCCTGTCCAAACGCGTCGCACCCGGCCTGACGGCGGGTTTCCTGGTGCCGCCACCGCGCTGGGCCGCGCGGCTGGCGTCGTCGGTGCGCTCGGGCGGCTGGGCGGCGTCCCGGTTCGCAGTCGAAGCGGCGACCCAGTGGATCGTCACCGGCACCCTCGCCGAAGTCGAAGCCGCCAAGCGCCGGGACGCCGCCGCGCGGGCGCTGGTGGTCGGGGAAAAGCTGCCGGGCCTGCGCGGCGACGCGGCTTCGTACCACCGCTGGTGGGAACTGCCGGAGCAGTGGCGCGCGGACACGTTCGTGGCGGCCGCGGCCAAGCGCGGGATCGCGCTGTCCCCGGCGGCGGCCTTCGCCGTGCTGCCCGGCCACGCGCCGAACGCCGTGCGGGTCGCGGTGTCGGCGCCGCCGGTGGAGACCCTGGCCGCCGCGCTGGACGTGCTGGCCGGGCTGGCGAGCGGGAGCCCGGACGACCTGCTGGCGGACTGACCGCGCTACCAGGTCCGTGCCAGCGCGGTGTGCGGCCCGCGCCAGTGCGCCGCGCCAGCCTTCGGAAGTCACCACGAATTCCGGAGGAGCACGGATGCACACCCCAGTCACGATCGTCGGCGCCGGCCTCGGCGGCCTCACCCTCGCCCGCGTCCTGCACGTCCACGGCATCGAAGCCGAGGTCTACGAAGCCGAAGCGTCCCCGATGGCGCGGTTGCAGGGCGGGATGCTCGACATCCACGACTACAACGGCCAGCTGGCCGTCGAGGCCGCCGGGCTGATGACCGAGTTCCGGGGCCTGATCCTGGAAGGCCGCCAAGCGATGCGCGTCCTCGACGCGAACGGGAAGCTCCTGTTCGAGAAGGCCGACGACGGTACCGGTGGCCGTCCCGAGGTGCAGCGGGGCGAACTGCGGCAGATGCTGCTGGATTCGCTGCCGCCCGGCACCGTCCACTGGGGACGGAAGGTCACCGGCGCCCGGACCCTCGCCGGCGGGCGGCACGAAGTCGTCTTCGCCGACGGCACCACGGTCGTCACGGACCTGCTGGTCGGCGCGGACGGCGCCTGGTCGCGGATCCGGCCGCTGCTGACGGCGGCGAAACCCGAGTACGTCGGCGAAGCGTTCGTCGAGATCCACCTCCACGACGCCGACACCCGCCACCCGGCGGCCGCGAAAGCCGTCGGCGGCGGTTCGCTGATGGTGCCCGCGCCCGGCAAGGGGATCCACGCCCACCGGGAGAGCGGGGACACGCTGCACACCTACGTTTCGTTCACGCGGCCGCTGGAGTGGTTCGACGCCGTCGACTTCGGTGATCCCGCCGCGGCGGCCGCGCGGATCGCGGCGGAGTTCGAGGGCTGGGCACCGGAGCTCACGGCGCTGATCACCGACGGCGACACCGCGCCCGTCCTGCGTCCCCACTACACCTTGCCGGCCGGGCACGAGTGGGACCGGGTGCCCGGGGTGACGCTGATCGGCGACGCCGCCCACCTCATGCCGGTCAACGGCGAAGGCGCCAACCTGGCCATGCTCGACGGCGCCGAGCTGGGGCAAGCCCTGGCCACGCACCCGGTCGAAGAAGCGCTGGCGGAGTACGAGCGGGCGATGGCCGTCCGCAGCGCCAAGGTCGCCGCCGAAAGCGTCCAGTTCGGCGAGCTGATGTCCGGCACCGACGGGGAAACCGTCGCCCGGGCGCTGATCGAGGTGTTCAGCGCGCTCAGCGAGGCCGGGCGCGCTTCCTGAAACTCAGGGCGCGTACTTGCCCACGAAGCTGCCGCAGGTCACCACGCGGCCGGTGAGCCGGGCCTGGATCGCCCGCTCCAGGCCGAGGTAGGTGAACACCGGGGTGTCGGCGGGGACCTCCGCCGGCACCGGGCCGCCGGTGGCCAGCAGGCGGCTCGGCACCGTCTGGAACAGCACCAGGTAGCCGCCTTCGCGGTTGAGCTCGTCGCTCTTCGCGAGCATCCGCTCGGGTGCGTCGCCGACGATCTCCAGCGGCAGCGGCCACTCCAGCGGGAACGGGTTGGTCAGGCCGAAGGCGGGGTAGGCGAACGCGTTGTCCGGCAGGACCGCCGTCCGCGGGGCCGGGAAGCGGTCGACGCAGTCGCGGATCTGGCGGACGTAGGCGTAGGTCGAGGGGTTCGTGCGGATGCCGGACATCGCGGGGCTGACGTCGCCGAGGTCCGCGGTCAGCCGGTCGTGCCCGAGGTCGAGGTAGGCGGCCTGGTCGTGGCGGGCGACGACGACCCAGCCGCACACCGCGACCGCGGTCAGCCCGGCCGTCGCGGTCACCCAGCGGCGCGCCAGCCGCGGCCGCGGCGGGACGACGTGGCTCAGCAGCAGCAACGCCGTCAGCGCGAGGGTGCCGGTGAGCAGCGTCGGGGTGTCGTTGCCCCACGACAGGCTGGTCATGAACCCGGTGGCGAGCACCAGCAGCCCGGCCCACGGCACCTTCCGCGCCACGGCCGCGTTCACCGGCACGCTGACCGCGACGATCCACCACAGGACGTCCGCCCAGCGCGAGGAGCCGGTGAACCGGCCGTCGACGACGGTCCAGACCACCGCGGCCGCCCCGGCGAGCACCAGCAGCCACGACGCGACCCGCCCGGCCGCGCCGAGCCGGTCGCCGGGCAGCCGGACGGCCAGCAGCACCACGGCGATGGCGGCGAAGAAACCGAGTTCGCGCACCGGCGCCTTGGTCAGCACCTCGGGGTCGGCCAGCCACAACCCGAGCAGCCGTTCGCCGTACGCGGGCACGCCGCCGGTGAGCTGCTCGACCATCTCGGCGAACCCGCCGCCGAGGGCGACCCAAGCCACGTACGCCAGCCCGGGCGCGCCGAGCGCGAGCAGGTCGAGCAGCACTCGCACGACGCGTCGCGTGCCCGCCCGGGTGGCCGGGTGCAGCAGCAGCCACAGCACGCCGATCACGGCGGCCAGCGCGAAGCTCTGCTTCACGAACACCGCGCAGCCCAGCAGCACCAGCCCGCCGCGGCGGGCGAGAGTGTGGCCGGAGCGCAGGCCGGTGTCCAGCGCCCAGGCGCCGCACGCGGTGAGCGCGATGCCGTCGACGGTGTGCCAGGCCATCAGCGGGAAGGCGTTGAGGTTGATCAGCGACGCCGCCGCGACCATCGCCGTCATGCCCGGGCCCCAGTCCAGCACCCGGCGCCGGGTGACGAGCGCGGCGAACGCGATCGTCGCCACGATGATCTCGATCATCGACAGGAAGCTCGACCCGAAGAACAGCGGCATCGGGAGGGCGAAGTCGGCGACGTGCAGCACGGCGGACCCGAGCGGGCGCGCGGAGATGATGTCGGCGTGCGGGACTTCGCCGTGCAGCACGCGCCACGCCTGCGCGAGGATGAAGCCCTGGTCGGAGGGGTGGAACCCGAAGCGGCCGACGCGGAGTTCGGTGGCGAGGGCGAGCAGCACGACCCAGCCGGCGTGGACGGCCCAGCGCAGCACCGGCCGCGCGGTCTTCGGGGGCGCGGGCTCCGCGGCGGCGTGCGCAGGACTCGCCACGTCCACGCCTCGCCCGCCTTCCGCTCCCGATCACACCCGGGAGCGATGGTAGCGGCCGGTCTTCGCCCCGGCATGGACAGCACCACCGGGCCGAAGGCCGTGAATGCCACATCAAGAGACGTTACGTCCCTCGATGTGGCATTCACGGATCAACCGTGCCGGCTCAGCTCACCCGAAGGTGGGCCGTGCGGTGCCGATCTCGGCTGTTTCCCCAGTGGTGATTTCCGGCATTTCCAGCTCCCCAGTTCACGCCCGCACCGGTGTGCGGGAACTCGCGCGAGGGTAGAAGTACCGTCGCCGCCGTGCCAGCGTTTCGGCGGAATACGCGGGGATCAAGCACGACGGCGCCAGATCGAGCGGGTCACCGCCGCCGCGACCGACGCCGGCGCGGGGCGGCGGGGGAGGTCCCGGGCTTCCGGCGCCGACTCCCGCACGGCCGAATACGCGAGGTGCGCGGCGAAGCGGGCGAGCCGCGGCGCGACGAGCGCCGCCAGTTCGGCCGCGCGGCCTTCGGGCAGGCTGAGGATCTCCGGCCGCTCCTCGCACGCCTTCACCACCAGGGCCGCCGCGCGTTCCGGGCTGCTCGACGGGAGCCCGCGGTAGCCGGTCGGCGCGATCATCGGCGTCCGCACCAGCGGCATCCGGACCGAGGTGAACGTGATGCCGTCCGAGAGCGTCTCGCGCCCGGCCGTCAGCCCGAACTCCTCCAGCGCCGCCTTCGACGCCAGGTACGCGGAGAAGCGCGGGGTGTCGGTCTGCAGGCCCTGGGTCGTCACGTTGACGACGTGGCCGAACCGCCGCTCGGCCATCGACGGCAGGAACCCGAGGATCAGCCGCACCGGGCCGAAGTAGTTGATCGCCATCGTGCGCTCGAAGTCGTGGAACCGTTCGGTGGACAGCGCGACCGAGCGCCGGATCGACCGGCCGGCGTTGTTCACCAGCACGTCCACCGCGCCGTGGTCGCCGAGGACGTCCTTGACGAGCGCGTCGACCGCGTCGCCGTCGGTGAGGTCGCACGGGTAGGCCGCCGCGGTGCCGCCCGCCGCGAGGATCTCTTCCCGCACCTCTTCGAGTTCCGACGCGCGCCGGGCCACGAGGATCACCTTCGCGCCCTTGCGCGCCACGGCCAGCGCCGACGCCCGGCCGATCCCGGACGACGCGCCGGTGACCAGCACCGTCCGCCCGGCGAGGCCATGGGTGCGACGGGCGCGGTCGGGGTCGAGGTGGGCCTGCCAGTAGCGGTAGAGCGGGCCCGCGTAGTCACGGAGCTCGGGCAATGTGATGCCGCTGCCGAACAACGCCGTCGTGGTGCGCGCGGTATCGAACTCGACGGGCATGCTCAGGTGCGGCAGCACTTCGAGCGGGACGCCCAGCTCTTCGAGGACGGCGGCCCGCGTGGTCCGGCCGCCGGGCACGCGGTCGATCCCGGCCGCGGCCGCCTTCGCGACCCGCCCGCCCACGCGCCGGACCACTCCGGACGGCCGGGCGGGCAGCGCGGCCCGGATCACCGGCCCGCCGGCGGCGCGCGCGAAGGCGTTGTAGACGGAGTTGAGCGACTGCGGCCGCGCGGCGGCGAGGTGGTAGGTCGACCCGGACGGCGCGTCCCGGTGCATCAGGTGGTCCATCGCGTCGACGACGTAATCGACCGGCACCAGGTTCGTCGCGCCGAGGTCGGGGGCGGCCAGCGGGAGCCGCCGGGGCAGCGCCGCCAGCCGCGAGATCGCGGGGAGGAAGAAGTAGGGCCCGTCGACCTTGTCCATCTCGCCGGTGCGCGAGTCGCCGACGACGGCGGAGGGCCGGTAGACGCGGAAGGGCAGGGCCTGCTCGCGGACGAGCTTCTCGGCCTGGAACTTCGTCGCGTGGTACGGCGAGCCGAAGCGCTGGCCGAGGTCGAAGTCGGCTTCGGTGAACCGCCCGGCGTGGTCGCCCGCGACGGCGATCGAGGACACGTGGTGCACCAGCCCCGCCCCCGCCGCGGCGGCGAAGGCGAGCAGGTGCCGGGTGCCCTCGACGTTGGCGCGCCGGTTGGCCTCTTCACCGGCGGTGAGGTCGTAGACCGCGCCCAGGTGGACGACGTGGTCGAGGTGCTCGAACCCCGCGGGGTCGACGCCGAGCCGGGGTTCGGCGAGGTCGCCGACCACGGGCCGCAGCTTCTCCGCGCTCGCCCAGTCCCGGCTCAGCGCGGCCAGCCGCTCGCGGGAGGTTTCCCGCACCAATGCGTACACAGCGGACGTCTCCGGCCGCCGGAGCAACCGCGCGACCAGGCGTTTCCCGATGAAACCCGTCGCACCCGTCACGAAGTAGGTCGTCATGGCCGGTCCCTTCCGTCGGGACCGACTCTAACCTACTGGAAAGTAGGAACGGTAGTTGTCAGTGTTGCCCAGGGGAGCGAACCCCGGGCCCCCGCCAAAGTCGGGCCCGCGGCGGCCGTTGGACGCACCGAACGCCACATTGGGTGCGTGGGACGCACCGAACGCCACATTGGGGCGCATCCGGGACCAGAACACCAGGTCCTGCAGCCACATCGGTCACACCGCCCACACCCGGTCGGCCGGGCACCAGGTTGCCGGCGCCCTGGGTCGGCCGCCGGGTCAGGTTTGCGCCGTCTCGTCGGCCGTCGCGACGACGGCGTCACGCAATGCGGCCCGCAGCCGTCCGACGTCGAGCGGCCCGAGCACCGCCGCCTCACCGGGCGGCGCGACCAGCACCACCTTGTCGTTGCTGACGAACACCGTCACGTCCCTGCGCCTGCCGGCCAGATCGCGACAGCCGATCGACCACTCGCCCCGACTCATGGTCGCCGCCCTCCGATTCCTTCGTCGATCGTGCTTCGTGCGAGGGTGGGATGGGGCCGTGCCGGTGCTATGACGCGGGTTCACCCGATCTGCCTACTCGCGGGTTTTGTCTTGCGCTTCGCGGATTTCCGGCGTATCCCCCGGTCGTGGCGCGGCCGGTTCCGGAGTACCGTCCGCACCGTCTCGTCGTCGTGGGAGGTCGCTGATGTCGGAGCCGCGGAAGATCGTCATCGTCGGTGCGGGACTGGGCGGGGCGTCCGCCGCGGCCGCGTTGCGAGAGCGTGGTTACACCGGCGAAGTCCTGTTGATGGGCGCGGATCCGCACCGCCCGTACGAGCTGCCGCCGCTGTCCAAGGGCATCCTGCTGGGCAACACCGACGAGCCCGACTGGGTGCACGAAGAGAAGTTCTACGCGGAGAAGGACGTCCGGTTCGCGGCCGGCGTCACGGCGACCCGCGTCGAGCTGGGCGCCCGCCTGGTCCTCGACGACGCGGGCGGCGAGCACCGCTACGACCGCCTGGTCCTGGCGACCGGCTCTCGCCCCCGCACCCTCCCGGTCCCGGGCGGCGACCTGCCGGGGCTGTACACGCTGCGCACCCTGGACGACGCGCTGAAGCTGCGCTCGGCGTTCGCGGAAGCGGAGCGGGTGGTCATCGTCGGCGCGGGCTGGATCGGCTCGGAGGCCGCCGCGGCGGCCCGCACGCACAACGCCGACGTGACGGTGGTGGACCCGGTCCCGGTGCCCTTGGCCAACGTAGTCGGCGAGACGATCGGCGGCGTCTTCCGCGACCTGCACGTCTCGAACGGCGTGAACTACCGCCTGGGCGAGCAGGTAGCGGAGATCACGGGCGGCCCGGACGGCGTCCGCGGCGTCCGCCTCGGCAGCGGCGAAGAGCTGCGGGCGGACGTGGTCCTGATCGCGGTCGGCGCGGCTCCCCGGGTGGAGCTGGCCCACGCGGCCGGCCTGGAACTGTCCGACGACGGCGGCGTCTGCGTCGACGCGGGCCTGCGCACGGCGGCCCCGGACGTGTACGCGGTGGGCGACATCGCGGCCCACTTCCACCCGCGCTACGGCCGCCGGATCCGGGTGGAGCACTGGGCGAACGCGAAGGACCAGGGCACGCACGTGGCGCAGAACCTGCTGGGGGAGAACGAGCCTTTCCTGGCGTCGCCGTACTTCTTCACCGACCAGTACGACTTGGGGTGCGAGTACCGGGGTCTCGCGGACCCGGTCACGGACGAACTTGTGGTGCGCGGGGACCTGGCGGCCCGCGAGTTCACGGCGTTCTGGCTCCGCGACGGCGAAGTGGCGGCGGCGATGAACGTGAACATGTGGGACGACGGGGACGCGCTGGGCACGCTGGTGGACGGCCGGGCGAAGGTGACGGCGGAACAGCTGAAGACCGCGGATCTGGCCTCGCTGACCTGATCTTCGTGCGAGTATCGCCTCGTGAAGGAATCAGACTTCGAAGACAGCTTCCACCCGACCGACGCGGAAATCCGCGCCTGGGCGTACAGCGGTGCCGGCGAGCCGATGCAGGACTGGGACATCCTGCTCGCCGAGCCCGGGAACCTTCCCCTCTTGCTCGAGCTGGCCGGGGATCCCGCTTGCCCGGCCCGCGAAACGCTGCTCAGCAGCCTCTACTGCGTGGTCGGCCACGCGCCGGCCAAGGAGGACTTCCGCGAGACCGCCCGGATCGCAGAGCGGTCCGGGGACGCCTGGCTCGAAACCTGGGCGCGCCGGGTCCGCGAAATCCTCGACCACCCGGACACCTTCGACCGCTCCGACTGGTGCGGCTTGCCCGGCTACGCGACCAAGCCGACGGGCTGAGGTTTCCGCGTCAGCGCGAGAAAAGCCACCAGCGCCAGCGCGGCGAACCCCGCCATCGTCGCGGCCATCGGCACCGCCGTTCCCGGCCCGCCGAGGCCCACCAGCGGTGTCGCCGCCGCGCCGACCACGAACTGCAGCACCCCCAGCAACGCCGACGCCGACCCCGCGGACCGGGCGTGCGAAGCCAGCGCCAGTGAACTCGCGTTCGGCATCACCAGCCCGATGCTCGACACCAGCAGGAACAGCGACACCAGCAGCAGAGCCAGCGGCGCCCGGAACAACGCCGAGGCCAGCACCAGTGCCCCGCCGACGACCCCCAAGAGCAGCCCGGACGACAGCAGCGCCCGCTCGGAAACCCGTCCCACGAGCCGTCCGTTGAGCTGGCCCGCCAGGACGATTCCCACGCCGTTGACGCCGAACACCACGCTGTACGCCTGCGGGCTGAGCCCGTACACGCCCTGCAGCGCGAACGACGATCCCGAGATGTAGGCGAACATCGAGGCGAACAGCAGCCCCGACGCCAGCGCGTAGCCCGCGAACGACCGGTCCGCCACCAGCCGCCCGTACGTCCGCATCACCTGGCCGAGCCGGGCGGGGGTCCGGACCGGGGACGGCTCCGGCAGGAAGAACACGACCACCGCCAGCAGCACCGCGCCGAACGCCGTCAGCGCGACGAACACCCCGCGCCACGACGTCCAGTTCAGCAGCTGGCCGCCGATCAGCGGGGCCAGGATCGGGGCCAGGCCGCTGACCAGCATCAGCGTCGAGAAGAACTTCGTCATCGCGGTGCCGGAGTAGAGGTCGCGGACCGTGGCCCGCGCGATCACGACGCCCGCGGCGGCGCCCAGCGACTGGATGAACCGCGCGCCGACCAGCAGCCACGCGTCCGGGCTCACCGCGCACAGGACCGAGCCGACGACGTACAGCACCAGCCCCGCGAGCAGTGGGCGGCGGCGGCCGAACGCGTCCGACAGCGGGCCGAGCACCAGCTGGCCCAGCGCCAGCCCCACGATGAACGCGCTCAGCGTCAGCTGGACCGTGCTGTCCGCCGCGCGCAGGTCCTCGGCCATCCGGGGGAGCGCCGGCAGGTACATGTCGATCGACAGCGGCCCGAACGCCGAGAGGCCACCGAGGATGAGGACGAACTTCAGCTGCGCGCGCCCGCTGGTCGCGGTACGTTCCGCCGTGGTGGTCATCGGCCTCCTCCGGGTCCTGACTCCGACCAGCGACCCCGGCGGCGGGGCTATTCCGGCTGTGATCGGTGACACCCTGTGCTCAAATGAGCGTTAACGGATACTGATCCGACCAATTTCCGGGCTATTCGCCGCTGGCTCTGGATCGAGGCCCGCGACTGCGATATACATCGGATGTCTGGTCGGTTGTGGGTGAAGGGAATATCCGTGCAGCTAGTGCGCCTCGGAGAGCCGGGAAGTGAGCGCCCGTTCGTGCGGGACGGCGACGGCACCACCTACGAGCTGGGCGGGCTGACCGCCGACGTCGACGGCGGCTTCCTCGCCGCGGACGGCATCGCGCGTGCCGCCGCCGCGCTCGCCGCCGGGGAGCTGCCGAAGGCCGACGTCGAAGGGCTCCGCGTCGGCTCGCCGATCGCCCAGCCCGGCAAGGTCGTCTGCATCGGCATGAACTACCGCCGCCACGCCGAGGAAACCGGGGCGACGCCGCCCACCGAGCCCGTCGTCTTCATGAAGGCGCCGGACGTCGTGGTCGGCCCCGGCGACGACGTCCTCATCCCGCGCGGCTCCGCGAGCACGGACTGGGAGGTCGAGCTCGGCGTCGTCATCGGCAAGACCGCCCGCTACCTCGAGAGCGTCGACGAAGCCCTCGAGTACGTCGCCGGTTACGTCGTCTCGAACGACGTCTCCGAGCGCGAGCTGCAGTTCCGCACCGCCCAGTGGGACAAGGGCAAGTCGTGCGAGAACTTCAACCCGCTCGGCCCGGCGCTGGTCCAGGCGAGCGAGGTGCCGGACCCCCAGGACCTCGGCCTGCGGCTGTGGATCAACGGGGAAAAGAAGCAGGACTCGTCCACCAAGGACATGATCTTCAGCGTCGCCGAGATCGTCCACCACCTGAGCCAGGTGATGGTGCTGCGCCCCGGCGACCTGATCAACACCGGCACACCGGAAGGCGTCGCGCTCGGGCAGCCCGACCCGAAGCCGTACCTGCGCGACGGCGACGTGATCGAGCTCGAGATCGACGGCCTCGGGCGGCAGCGCCAGGTCGCGAGGCAGGCCTGACCATGGCGAAGATCATCGGTATGGAGGTCCTCGACGTCCGGTTCCCGACGTCGAAGGAACTGGACGGCTCGGACGCGATGAACCCCGACCCGGACTACTCCGCCGCCTACGTCGTGCTGCACACCGACGGCGGCCCGGACGGCTACGGCCTCGCGTTCACCATCGGCCGCGGCAACGACGTCCAGGCCGCCGCGATCCGCGCGCTCGCCCCGCACGTCGTCGGCCGGGACGTCCCCGAGGACGCGGGCGCGCTCGGCGACCTGTCCCGCACGCTCGTCGGCGACTCGCAGTTCCGCTGGCTGGGCCCGGAAAAGGGCGTCGCGCACATGGCCGTCGGCGCGATCGTCAACGCCGCGTGGGACCTCGCCGCCCGCCGCGCGAACCTCCCGGTCTGGCGGTTCGCCGCGCGCATGACCCCGGAAGAACTCGTCTCCCTGGTCGATTTCCGGTACCTGTCCGACGCGCTCACCGAAGCCGAGGCCCTGGAGATCCTGCGCCGCGCGGAACCCGGCCGAGCCGAGCGCGCCAAGCAGCTGGAAGCGAATGGCTACCGCGCCTACAGCACGTCTCCCGGCTGGCTCGGGTACGCCGACGCGAAGCTCGTGCGGCTCGCCGAACAGGCCGTCGCGGACGGCTTCGGGATGATCAAGCTGAAGGTCGGCGGCAACCTCGAGGACGACGTCCGCCGCATGAAGCTGGCTCGCGAGACGGTCGGGCCGGACGTCCGGATCGCGGTCGACGCCAACCAGCGCTGGGACGTCCAGGCCGCGGTCGACTGGATGACCGAACTCGCGCCGTACGACCCGTACTGGATCGAGGAGCCGACCTCGCCCGACGACGTCCTCGGCCACGCCGCCATCGCGAAAGCGCTTGCGCCCATCAAGGTCGCGACCGGCGAGCACGTCCAGAACCGCGTGGTGTTCAAGCAGCTGCTGCAGGCGGACGCGATTTCGGTGCTGCAGCTGGACGCCGCCCGCGTCGGCGGCTTCAACGAGAACCTCGCGATCCTGCTGCTCGCCACCAAGTTCGGCGTCCCGGTGTGCCCGCACGCCGGCGGTGTCGGGCTCTGCGAACTCGTCCGGCACCTCTCGATGTTCGACTTCGTCGCGGTGTCCGGCACCGACGCGGACCGCTCGATCGAGTGGGTCGACCACCTGCACGAGCACTTCACCGACCCGGCCGTCGTCGAGCGCGGCCGGTACCTCGCCCCGACCGCACCCGGGTTCTCCGCGCGCATGCACGACGCCACGCTGCGCCGGTTCCGCTTCCCGGACGGTCCCGAGTGGACGGAGACCGCAAGTGAGTGAATTCGAGGGCCTGGTGGCCGCCGTCACCGGAGGCGCCTCGGGCATCGGCAAGGCTGTCGCCACCCTGCTGGCCGAGCGCGGCGCGCAGGTGGCGGTACTCGACTTGAAACCGGATGACGACGGCTTCCGCTGCGACGTCTCCTCCGATCAGGAAGTCCGCGAAGCGATCGACGCCGTCGTGGACCGCTTCGGGCGCCTCGACATCCTCGTCAACAACGCGGGCATCGGCGCGCAGGGCGACGTCACGGCCAACGACGACGACGAGTGGCACCGCGTGTTCGACGTCAACGTCGTCGGCATGGTCCGGCTCGCCCGCGCCGCGCTGCCGCACCTCAAGAACTCGCCGTCCGCGGCGATCGTCAACACCTGCTCCATCGCGGCCTGGGCGGGCCTGCCCAACCGCGCGCTCTACTCGGCCACCAAGGGCGCGGTGCTCTCGCTGACCCTGGCCATGGCGACCGACCACCTGCCCGACCGGATCCGCGTCAACTGCGTCTGCCCGGGCACGGCGGACACCCCGTGGGTGGGCCGCCTGCTCGACGCCGCCGACGACCCGGCGGCCGAACGCGCGGCCCTCGCCGCGCGCCAGCCCATGGGCCGGCTGGTCACCGCCGACGAGGTCGCCAACGCCGTCGTCTACCTCGCGAGTCCCCTTTCCGCTTCGACCACCGGCACCGCGCTCGCGGTCGACGGTGGCATGTACGGCCTGCGCCCGCGCGGCCCGGTGCAACCCCGATAAGACTTTTTCCGCTGTCATCAAGGAGGATGCGGTGCGCAATAGGGTGATCACGGTGGCCGCCACGGCCGCCGTCTGCGGCCTGGTACTGGCCGCCTGCGGGTCCACCAAGGACAACGCGTCGGCGCCCGCGGCGGGCGGCAGCCCCGGCGGCAAGGTCGGCGCGACGCTGCCCCTGCTGACCTCGCCGTTCTGGCAGGCCTACAACAACTACGTGCCGCAGATGGCCAAGTCCGAGGGCGTCGACGTCCTCCCGACGGTCAACGCGGACAGCGATCCGGCCAAACTGATCACCGACATCGGCACCTTCCTCAACCAGGGCGTCAAGGGCCTGGTCGTGACGCCGCTGGACTCGGCCGCGATCGTCGCCGGGCTCAAGCAGGCCGAGAACAAGGGCGTGCCGGTGGTCGCCGTCGACGTCGCCCCCGAGAGCGGCAAGGTCGCGATGGTCGTGCGGGCCGACAACAAGGCCTACGGCACCAAGGCGTGCGACGCGATCGGGCAGAAGGTCAAGTCCGGCAAGGTCGTGCAGATCATGGGCGACCTCGCGTCGGTCAACGGCCGCGACCGCTCGGAAGCCTTCCGCGACTGCATGAAGTCCAAGTACCCCGGCGTCCAGGTGCTGGAGATCCCCGCCGAGTGGAAGGCCGACAAGGCGTCCGCCGGGCTGGACAGCATGCTGACCGCGAACCCGGACATCAAGGGCGTCTACATGCAGGCCGGCGGCGTCTACCTGGCCCCGACCGAGCAGGCGCTCAAGCGCAAGAACCTGTTCTTCCCGGTCGGCGACCCGAAGCACATCGTGCTCGTCTCCAACGACGGCATCCCGCAGGAACTGGCCGCGATCCGCGCCGGCGAGCTCGACGCCACCGTGTCCCAGCCGGCCGACGCCTATGCGAAGTACGGCCTGTACTGGCTGAAGAAGGCCATGGCCGGCGAGACGTTCAAGCCGGGCCCGACCGACCACGACAGCACCATCGTCGAGATCAGCCCCGGCATCCTCGAGGACCAGCTGCCCGCGCCCGTCATCACCAAGGACAACGTGGACGACAAGGCCCTCTGGGGGAACAACCTGTGACCGCGCTGCCCGCCGGCGAACCCGCCGTCCCGGTGGTCAGCGCCGTAGGAGTCGGGAAGCGCTACGGCCCCACCGTGGCGCTCCACGACGTCAGCCTCACCGTGCACCCCGGCGAGTCGCACGCGCTCGTCGGGCGCAACGGGGCCGGCAAGTCGACGCTCGTCTCCATCCTCACCGGGCTGTCCGCCACGGACACCGGGCACGTCGAGTTCGGCGGCGAGCCGGCCCCGCCACTGTCCAAACAGGACGACTGGAAGGCGCGCGTCGCCTGCGTGTACCAGCACGCGATGGTCGTCCCGCAGCTCACCGTCGCCGAGAACCTGTTCCTCAACCGGCAGGCGGGCGGCGGGTTCTCGATCGGCTGGAAGTCGTTGCGGCGCCAGGCCCGCGAGCTGCTCGATTCGTGGGACGTCCACGTCGACGTCGACACCCCGGCCGGTGAGCTGTCGGTCGAGGACCGGCAGTTCGTCGAAATCGCCCGCGCGCTGTCCTACGGCGCCCGGTTCATCGTCCTCGACGAGCCGACCGCGCAGCTGGACAGCCAGGCCATCGAGCGGCTCTTCGAGCGGATGCGCCAGATGCAGGCGGGCGGGGTGACGTTCCTGTTCATCTCGCACCACCTGCACGAGGTGTACGAGGTCTGCCAGGCCGTCACGGTGCTGCGCGACGCGAAGCACGTGCTCACCGCGCCGGTGGCCGAGGTGGGGCGCGCGGAACTCGTCGACGCGATGACCGGCGAACCCGGCGGCTTGTCCGTGCGGGACGCCGCTTCGCGCGAGTCCCTCGAAGCGGACGCCCCGGAGATCCTCGCGGTCGACGGCCTGTCCGGGGACGGCTTCTCCGGCGTCTCCTTCCGGCTGCGCCGCGGCGAGGTCGTCGGGTTCGCGGGCAGCAACGCCAGCGGCAAGCACCAGGTCGCCGAGACGGTCTACGGCCTGCGGACACCGTCCGCGGGCACGATCCGCGTCGACGGCTCGCCGCTGCGGCCGGGTGACATCCCGGCGGCGATCCGGGCGGGCATCGGCTGCGTGCCGCGCGACCGGCACCACGAAGGCCTGGTGCTGGAGCACACGATCGCCGACAACGCGACGCTGTCGATCCTGGACAAGCTGGGCCGCGGCGGGATCGCGTCCCCGCGCACCCGGTTCGCGAGGGCGTCCCAGGCGCTGAAGGACTACGACATCGTGGCCGCCAGCGCCGAGCAGCCGGTGTCGGACCTGTCCGGCGGCAACCAGCAGAAAGTCGTGCTGGCGCGGGCCCTGATCGGCGACCCCCGGGTCGTGGTGCTGATCAACCCGACCGCCGGGGTGGACGTGAAGTCGAAGGAGGCGCTGCTCGCGGTCGTCGACCGGGTGCGCGCCGAAGGCAAGGCGGTGCTGATCGTCAGCGACGAGCTGGACGACCTGCGCCTGAGCGACCGGGTCCTGGTGCTGCGCGCCGGGGCCGTCGTCGCCGAGCACCAGGCCGGGTGGTCCGACGGCGACCTCGTGGCCGACATCGAAGGAGTCGAGCTTTCGTGACCGACGTGATGACCTCTCCGCAAACGGAGCTGCCTGCGCCGCCCCGGCGCCGGAAAGCCCTCTGGCTGCGTGAACTGGCGCTGCTGCCCGCGCTCGTCGTGGTGTTCGTCATCGGCGGCCTGGTCGACGACACCTTCGTCGGCTGGAGCAACATCGTCAGCATCCTGACCGCGTCGGCGGCGCTGTCGCTGGTCGTGCTCGGCGAGTCGCTGGTGCTGATCACCGGGAAGTTCGACCTGTCGCTGGAGTCGACTATGGGCCTGGCGCCGGCGCTCGGCGCGATGGTCGTGATCCCCGCGGCGTCGGCCGGCTTCGGCGTCGAGCTGCCCGCGGCGATCGGCCTGCTGATCATCCCGCTGTGCGGCGCGCTGGTCGGGTTCGTCAACGGCTTCCTGATCGTGAAGCTGAAGCTGAACGCCTTCATCGTCACCCTGGCCATGCTGACCGTGCTGCGCGGCGTGCAGGTCGGGTCGACGCAGGGCAAGACGCTGTTCAACCTGCCGGACTCGTTCACGAACCTCGCCACGACGACGTTCGCCGGCCTGCCGATGTCGGTCTGGCTGGCCGCGGCGCTGTTCGCAATCGCCGGCTGGGTGCTGCGCTACCACCGCGTCGGCCGCGCGCTGTACGCGATCGGCGGCAACCGCGAAGCCGCGCGGGCGGCCGGGGTCCGCGTCGACCGGATCGCGTGGGCGGTGTTCGTCGTCGCCGGGATCCTCGCCGCGATCGGCGGGCTCGCCTACACCGGTTACGTCGGCGCGCTGGGCGCGAACCAGGGCTCCGGGCTGATCCTGCAGGTGTTCGCGGCGGCGGTGATCGGCGGCGTCTCGCTCGACGGCGGCAAGGGCACCCTGGTCGGTGCGCTCACCGGCGTCCTGCTGCTGTCCTCGGTGTCGAGCCTGCTCAACTACGCGCACGTCCGGGCGGAGTGGCAGGGCGCGATCTACGGCGCCATCATCCTGGTCGCGCTGATCATCGCCCGGTACGCGGGCGGAAAGCCCCAGACCTGATGGTCAGCCCGTGATCATCGGATCACTGTCAGGAGGCTTCCGCGGCCGGCCCGTCGTCCGAATCGGGCACGGTCGGGTCGTCCGCGGTGCCCAGGGCGTTGCGCAGCCACTGCTCCACGCCCGCGACGTGCACGGTCGCCCACGAGCGCGCCAGTTCCGGCTCGCGCGCCGCGATGGCCTCGTAGATCGCCGTGTGCTGTTCCCGCGTCTTCGCGACCGCGCCCTCCTGGGTGAGGCCGCGCCAGATGCGGGCGCGGGCGGTCGGCCCGGAGAGGCTGTCGAGCAGCGAGCAGAGCACGGGGTTGCCGGAGCCGTCGGCGATCTTGCGGTGGAACTCGAGGTCGTTGGCGACCAGCGCCTCGACGGTCGGCGCGTCCTCCAGCTCGCCGAGCAGCCGGCCCAGCTCGGTGATGTCGGCTTCGCTCATGTGCAAGGCGGCCAGCGCGGTCGCGGCCGGCTCGAGGATCCGCCGCACGGCGAGGAAGTCGAGGACGGTGTCGTCGCGGTGGAAGTCGACCACGAACGTCATCGCGTCGAGCAGCAGGTTCGGCTCGAGGCTGGTGACGTACGTGCCGTCGCCCTGGCGGACGTCGAGCACCCTGATCAGGCACAACGCCTTGACGGCCTCCCGCAGGGAGCTGCGCGAGAGCCCGAGCCGCTGGGCCAGCTCGGCCTCCTTCGGCAGCCGGTCGCCCGGCGCCAGCTCGCCGGAGATGATCATGTCCTTGATCTTGTCGATCGCGACATCGGTGACGGGCATCGCGTCCGTCCTCCCTGCACCAGACCTCGGATGTTTCGGTGTTCGACACCAGCGTGCCATGTCCCGGCGAAGGAGTGGTGATGACCCACCAGCCCACACCTCAAAGAGTGGCCCTCCATACCCGCCTGAAGCCGGGCAAGGAGGCCGAGTACGAGTCCGTCCACGCCGTCATCCCGCCCGAGCTGGACACCGCCCTGCGCGAGGCCGGGGTCCGCACCTGGCGGATCTGGCGTAACGGACTCGACCTCTTCCACGTCGTCGAAGTGGACGACTACGCGGCGATGCGCGCGGCGTTGCGGGACCACCCCGCGAACGTCCCGTGGCAGGCCAGGATGGCCGAGCTGCTGGCCGTCGAAGACGACTACTCCGGCGACGACACCGGCATCGGGCTGGTCTGGGAACTGCCGGCGAAGGAGTGACGCGGTGAACTTGTCCCCGCTGGGTCTCGGCTGCGCGCAGCTGGGCAACCTCTACCACGCGATCAGCGACGAGACGGCGGCCGCGACCGTCCGCCGCGCGTGGGACGAGGGCATCCGGTACTTCGACACCGCGCCGCACTACGGCCTCGGCCTGTCGGAAACCCGCCTCGGCGCGGCCCTGCGGTCGTACCCCCGCGACGAGTACGTGCTGTCCACGAAGGTCGGCCGCGTGCTCGAACCCGATCCGGACGGCGCCGCGCGGCAGGACGACCAGGGCTTCGCCGTCCCGGCCGCGTACCGGCGCCGGTGGGACTTCAGCCGCGACGGCGTCCTGCGGTCCTTCGAGGACAGCTTGACGCGGCTCGGGCTCGACCGCGTCGACGTCGTCTACGTCCACGACCCCGACGACCACTTCGAGGAAGCCCTGCGCGGGGCCTTCCCGGCGTTGCGCGAGCTGCGGGAGCAGGGCGTGATCGGCGCGTTCGGCGCCGGGATGAACCAGGCGCCGATGCTCGCCGAGTTCGTCCGCCGCACCGACCTCGACGTCCTGCTCGTGGCCGGCCGCTACACGCTGCTGGACCAGCCCGCCCTCGACGAGCTGCTGCCGCTCTGCCTCGACCGCGGGGTCCGCGTGGTCGCCGGCGGCGTGTTCAACGGCGGCATCCTGGCGACGGCCGAGCCGGGCCGCGTCTACGACTACGCCGAGGCGCCGCCCGAGCTGGTCGAACGGGCCGGGCGGATCGCGGCGATCTGCGCGCGGCACGGTGTCGAGCTGCCGGAAGCGGCGCTGGCGCTGCCGATGGCGCACCCCGCGGTGGCGTCGGTCGTCGTCGGCGCGCACGATCCATCCCAGGTCAGCGTGAACGCGCGGCGGGCCGGGGCCGTCGTGCCGCCGGAGCTGTGGACCGAACTCGTCGGCGCGGGCCTGCTGCGTGCCGACGCCGTCATCGCCGAAGGAGTCTCATGATCGACGCGCACCACCACCTGTGGGACCCCTCGCGGCGCGACTACCCGTGGATGGCCGGCGAGGCTCTCGACCCGATCCGCCGTCCGTACACCGTTGACGACCTGCACGCGGTGACGAAGGCGGCCGGCGTCCACGCGACGATCCTGGTCCAGACGACCTCGTCGGCCGAGGAGACGGCCGAATTCCTCGAGACCGCGGCCGCGGAACCGCTCATCGCGGGGGTCGTCGGCTGGACGGACCTGGCGGCCCCGGACGTCGCCGAGCGGCTCGCGGCGCTGGACGGTCCGCTGGTCGGGATCCGGCACCAGGTGGAGACCGAGCCGGACGACGAGTGGCTGCTGCGCCCCGCCGTGCTGGCCGGGCTGGGCGCGGTCGCGGCGGCGGGTTTGACCTACGACCTGCTCGTGCGCGTCGACCAGCTGCCCGCGGCCACCGCGCTGGCGGGACGGCTGCCGGAGCTGCGGCTGGTGCTGGACCACGCGGCCAAGCCGGCGATCGCGGCGGGGGAGTGGGAGCCCTGGGCATCCGGGGTGACCGCGCTGGCCGCGCACGAGAACGTCGTGTGCAAGCTGTCGGGCCTGGTCACCGAGGCGGACTGGACCGGCTGGGAGGCCGGGCACCTGCGGCGGTACGTGGACCACGTGCTGGACGTGTTCGGCCCGTCCCGCGTGGTGTTCGGCTCGGACTGGCCGGTGTGCGAGCTGGCGGCGTCCTACGAGCTGGTCGTGGACACGGCGATCGCGCTGACGGGCGGGTTGTCGGACGGGGAGCGCCTCGCCGTCTTCGAGCACAACGCCCGGACGGTCTACGGCTTGGACGCGGGCGGGGAGTCCTCTTCCAGGGGGTAAAAGAGGACGCCCCGCCCGCCGCTCGGGAGGCTCAGAACTCTTCGTCGCCGCTGATCATGCCGCGCAAGCGGGTCAGCGCCCGGTGCTGCGTCACGCGCACGTTGCCCGGGGAGATGCCGAGGGCTTCGGCGGTCTCCTGGGCGGAGAAGCCGACGGCGATGCGCAGGGTCAGGATCTCCTGCTGCACCCGCGGCAGCGAGGCGAGCAGCCGGCCCAGCCGCGCGCCGAGGTCGAGGTGCAGCGCGTGGGATTCCGGCTCGTTGCCGGCGACCAGCGGGCGCTCCGGGAGCTCGGGGACGGGCTCGGAACGGTCGCGGGCGACGGCGCGGTAGGCGTCGGCGACCTTGTTGGCCGCGATCGCGTGCACGAGGTAGAGGAACGAGCCCCCGCGGTCCTGATAATCGGGAAGGGCCTTCAACACCGCGAGGCAGACTTCCTGGGCGACGTCGTCGGCCGACAGGTACGAGAGGTCGCGCCCGCCCATGCGCGCCCGGCAGTAGCGGACCACCACCGGCTCGATCATCTGGAGCAGGGAGTGGATCGCCGCGGGGTTCCCCTCACCCGCGTCCTTCACCAGGGGGTCGAGATCCTCCTTGGTGAGCCGGCCGCCGGGCCGGGGCAATGACTCCGGAGTGCGATAATCGCGAACGGCGGTAGCGGGTTCTTCGGTGGTACTCGGCGGTGCTGTCATGGTCGTCTCCCCGGCCGACCCTCGACCGCCGCTGCCGGGGGACTCCACTCTCCGTGACTTTCCGGTTGCAGATACTCCGGGAGATCCGGGTTGATCTGCCATCCGTGCGACGCTGGGTAATCGTAAGCACCTCCATGGCGGTCAGTCCAGATTTCAACGACCAATACCCCGTTCGCAGCATCGACCGTGATGTTCCCGCGACCAGTCCCCGCACATTGCGATTAATCGGTTTCAGGATGTGCGGAGTTCACTCGTCAGTGGAAGACGAGCACGGAAGCGGCAGTGGCGGTCACGGCGAGCGACGCGATCGCGGGCAGCGCGGGGTGGGCCGGCCCCGGTCCGGGGGTGCGCAAGGCCCGTTCGCGCAGCATTCCGAACGCCGCTAGCAGGGCGGATGTGCTCGCGGACAGCAAAACGGGGACCAGGGTGACACCCCAATGGCGCTGGGCGGCCGAGTGCAGGAGCAGTACGGTGCAGGCGGCGGCCGCCAGCGCCGTCCGGCGCCAAGCGAGGCCGGTGCGCTCGGCTTGGGCCCCGCTCGCCGGATTCACGACCGCCCCCGAGGGGTCATGACGGTATTTCTGACCTGGTGATAATCGCGAGGGAGCGGTATTCGCGGCGTCACGAGACGGCCAGGAGCACCGCGGCGGCGACGATGAGGATCAGCAGCCCGCCCGTCAGCACCAGGATCATCCGGCTCCGCGGCAGTGGCTCTCCGGCACGCATCGCGACCTGCACCCGCCGCCAGCGGGGATACGCGGTCGCGGCGAGGATCGCGGCCAGCGCGACGCACAGCCCGGCGAGGACGGCGCTGGCGGCGGCCGGCGACGGCACCAGCTGGTGCACCGCGACGCCGCCCGCGAGCAAGCCGAGCGCGGTGCGGAGCCAGGCGAGGAAGGTGCGTTCGTTCGCCAGCGTGAAGCGGTAGTCCGGTTCCGTGCCGCCGTCGTGGGGCTTGATGTCGTCCGAGGCCACGCCTGCAGACGCTAGCCGCTGTGCGCCGCCGTGGCCGTCCGGTGTGCGAACACCCACCAGCGGAGCACGGCGAACCGCACGAACCCGCCGACGAAGCTGGCCAGCAGCAGCGTGCCGGTCTCCTCCCACGACGTCGGCCGGTCGACGAGCGCGTCGAGCAGCGCGAGCACCGCGGAGCCGTACCCGGCGTAGAAGGCGAAGGTGAGCAAGTCCTGCAGGTGCCGCTTCCCGGCGTTGCTGGGCCGCCCGGCGAAGGTGACGCGGCGGTGGAACTCGGTGTTGCCGACCGTGGTGAGCGCGATCGCGACCAGGTTCGCGACCTGCGAGCCGAGTTCGTCGCGGAACAGCAGGAAGAGGAGGGCCTGGACGCCCGTCGTGATGACGCCGGCGACGACGTACCACGCGGCGTGCGTGCCGAGCTCGTGGTGGCGGTCCGGGGCGGTGGCGAGCAGCCGGCTCTCCGGTGCGCACCTGGTGGTGGCCATGTTGCCAAGCTACCTTGCGTTCACAAACTTGTGAATGTGTTAAACCGGTTGAAGAAATGTGATCCCGGCGACACCGCCGGGGTTTCGGCTCCCCGGCGTCCGGGGTAGGTCACGGGGGATGACGAGTTCCGAGCGCGAGGAGACGACTGGTGAGTGACCGTGACTCGGCCGAACCGGACAGCTTGAGCCCGAGCGAAGCACTGGACGAGGACGAGCTGCGCGTGGATCCGCTCGAAGCGGGCGTCGAGCCGGCGGAGCACTGGAGCGCCGCGAACCGCTACGGCACCACGCCGAGCGAGATCCGCGAGGGCGAGCCGATCGAGCAGCGCCTGGCCGAAGAGGAGCCGGACACCGAACCGGAGCAGGTCCCGGAGCGCCCCCTCGCGGCGACGCCGGCGGCGGAGCTCGACGAGACGATCGAGGACGCCCCGCCGGACTTCGAGCCGGTGACCCCGGAGGACGAGCTGCCGCACCGCCACGCGGACCCGGACCCCGGCGAGCGGGCGGACTACGCGGGCGGCTCGGTGGCGGACGCGATCCGCGAGGCCCGGCAGGGCTGATCCGCTCAGACTGCGCGTCCGTTCGGGCGCCCCTAGCGTGGGGCACCAGTGCATCGGACCGCGACGAAGGGAAGGCCGAAAATGCTGACCGTGACCGAAGCCGCCGCCGAGGCGATCACCGCACTGACCAGCCAGGGGGAGGGCGACGCCGGGCTCCGCCTGGCGGTCCAGAACGCCGACGGCGAAAGTGCCCAGCTGGCCCTGTCGGTGGCGCCGGAACCCGCGGAGGGCGACAGCGTGCTGGGGGCCGACGAAGGCCCGAAGGTGTTCCTGGAACCCCAGGCGGCGGCGCTGCTCGACGACAAGGTGCTGGACGTCCAAGAGGACGAAGCGGGCGGAGTCGCTTTCGCGGTGCTGCCCCAGCACACGAGCTGACCGCGGCGGACGGGCCTTTCGCAGTGTGGCGAGAGGTCCGTTCGCCCGGTTGCCGTGAACGAGTCGTTCATGAAACGTCTTGAATGACTCATTCAGGTCTTCGGACGTCCTGAATGACTCATTCAAGACACCGGTGCACCGCTGCGGACCGCACCGACCCGACTTTGCCGCGGGACCAACGCGCCAGACGAGGTGAACGAGTCGTTCACGTCACCCGCGGGAGCGCCACTCCCGCACGAGTTCG
Organism: Amycolatopsis lexingtonensis; assembly: GCF_014873755.1. Lineage (NCBI taxonomy): Bacteria > Bacillati > Actinomycetota > Actinomycetes > Pseudonocardiales > Pseudonocardiaceae > Amycolatopsis > Amycolatopsis lexingtonensis. The sequence continues at coordinate 5,364,035 of NZ_JADBEG010000001.1, read as the reverse complement.
GCCGCGCGGGCCCGCAGCAGCGCCGGCGCGTTCGCCTGCGCCTCCGCCACCGACGACGCGTGGTCGATCAACGCACTGCTCCCCACCACGCCCAACCGCGCCAGCCCGGCCTCGTCCAGCTGGATCCGCCCCGCGAGCACCAGCAACGGAATCCCGCCCGCCCGCGCCGCGATCCCGGCCGGCGCCTTGCCGTTCAAGCTCTGCTCGTCGAGCGATCCCTCGCCGGTGATCACGAGATCGGCACCCACCAGCGCGGCGTCCACCCCGGTCAGCCCGGCGATCAGGTCGAACCCGGACTCGACGGTCGCGCCCATCCCGGCGATCGCCCCGGCCGCGACGCCGCCGCCCGCGCCGGCACCCGGTACCCGCGAGACGTCCGGCGCCCCGCCCACCTGCAGCGCGTGCGCCCACCGGCCCAGCGCCTCGTCGAGCAGCTTCACCTGCGCGGGCCCCGCCCCCTTCTGCGGCCCGAACACCGCCGCGGCTCCCGACGGGCCCAGCAGCGGGTTGGTCACGTCGGTCGCGACCGCGACGCTCACTCCTTCGAGGCGTTCCCGCACGGGAGCCAGCTCGGTGGACGCGACCCGTGTCAGCGTCCCGCCGCCCAGGCCGACCGGCGCGCCGAACGCGTCCAGCACGCCGGCGCCGAGCGCGCCCAGCATCCCCGCGCCGCCGTCGGTGCTGGCCGTGCCCCCGACGGTCAGGACGAGCCGGCGAGCGCCGTGCATCAGCGCGTCCATGAGCAGCTCGCCGACACCCCAGGTGTGCGCGGCCAGCGCGGTTTCCGGGGTGGGGTCGACGAATTCGATCCCGCACGCCCGCGCCGATTCGACGTACGCCGTGCCGTCCAGCACCGCGTACCGCGCCTTGACCTGCTCGTCGAGCGGACCGCGGACGGACAGCCGGACGATCCGGGCCCCCGCCGCTTCGAGCACGTCCAGTGTCCCTTCGCCGCCGTCGGCGACCGGGCACGAGACGACCTCGGCGTCCGGCAAGGCATCCCGGACGCCGAGTGCGATGGCTTCCGCGGCCTCGACCGCGGTGAGACTGCCCTTAAACTTGTCCGGCGCGATCACGACACGGGTCACGGCTTCACCTCCGTCAGCGGGGTCCGCCCGGCGAGCACCGCCACGACGTTGCGGGCGGCCAGCACGGCCATCGCGGTGCGGGTTTCGACCGTCGCGGACCCGAGGTGCGGGCTCAGCACGACGTCGTCGCGGCCGAGCAGGCGCGGTTCGACCTCGGGTTCCTTTTCGAACACGTCGAGCGCGGCGCCCGCGATCTCGCCGGCTTCGAGCGCGTCCGCGAGTGCTGCCTCGTCGACGACCGGGCCGCGCGTGGTGTTCACCAGGTAGGCACTGGGTTTCATGGCGCGCAACGCGGCCGCGTCGATGAGGTGCCGGGTGTCCGGCGTCAGCGGGCAGTGCAGCGAGACGACGTCCGAGCGCGCCAGGAGTTCGTCGAAGGGAACGGAACCCCGGTTCGACCGTCCCGAGTGGACGATCTCCATGCCGAACGCCTCGGCGCGTTTCGCCACCGCGCGGCCGATCTGGCCGTACCCGACGATCCCGAGCGTCTTGCCCTGCAGGCCCGAGCCGAGCAGGAAGCCGAGGTGGAACGACCACGGCGTGCGCGAACGCAGCAGCCGTTCGCCCTCGCCGAGCCGCCGCGTGACGGCGAGCAGCAGGCCGAAGGCGAGGTCGGCGGTCGCGTCGGTGAGCACGCCCGGCGTGTTCGTCACGACGACGCCGCGCCCGGCCAGCGCCGGGACGTCGACGTTGTCGTAGCCGACTGCGACGTTCGCGACCACCTTCAGGCCCGGGCCGGCGGCGTCGGCGAGGGCGCCGTCGAGCCGGTCGTGCAGCATCCCGACCACGGCGTCCGCGCCGGCCACGAACTCGTGCAGTTCCGCCGGTGTGAGCGGGCGGTCGGCGGGCGACACCACCACGTCGCCCGCTTCGGCGAGGAGCTTCACCGCGTCGTCGGGAATCCACCGGGTCACCGCGATCTTGGCCACCCCGACAGCCTAGTCCCCCTGAACGGCCTCGAGAACGATCTCCGACTGCGCCGCCGCGCCCGCGCCGTTGGGGTGGAAGGGGAAGGCGAGCAGCAGCGGGTTGCTCACCGAGACCGGGATCAGGCCCTCGACGTACCGCACGGTCGGCGCCTGGCACGCGTCGTGGCCCAGGGTGGGGGAGTAGGTGTCGACCAGTTCGACGCCGTTGTCCGCGGCGACCCGCGCGAGCATGGCGTTCATCTGGAGGAACTTCGCCTGCAGGTAGGCGATGTCACCGTCGGCGACGGGGATCACCGGCCAGCAGCCCTTGCCGCTCGCGGGCAGGCCGGCGAGGTAGTTCACCAGCAGGATCCGCGCGTGCGGCGACCGCTCCTTGATCCCCTGCAGCGCCGCCGCGATCTTCGGCTCCGTCGCCGTGACGGCGTTTTCCAGCTGGTCGACGCCGCCCGCGGTGAACTTCGCCTTGCAGGTGCTCACCGGCAGCAGGTTGAGGCACTGCGTCACGGCCGCCGCCAGCCCGATGTCGTTGCCGCCGACGCCGACGGTGACCAGGTCCGTGGTGGGCGTGAGCCGGTCGAACTGCGGCGGGTTCGTGCCGCCCAGCGGCAGCTTCTGCGGCTGGGTGAAGTCGGTCGTCGTGGCGCCGCCGCAGCTCGCGTCGCGGAACGTCTCGACGCCCAGCGCGCCGGCCAGCTCGTGCGGGTAGTCCGAAGTGGACTGCGCGCAGTCGAGCGGCGTGTACTCGGTGGTGGGCGGGAAGGTGACGAAGACGTCGGCGGTCCAGGAGTCCCCCAGTGCGACGTACTCGTGGTAGCCCGTGCTCGCGGACGCCGGGGCGGCGAGGGCCAGCACGGCGAGCGCGGGTACGACGAGCAGGGCGGACAGGCGCTTGCGCATGCTGCCTCCGTTGGCGAGCGAAGTGAAGGACTTTCACATTCGGCTCACGCCCGGTGAAAAGTCAATCACCCTCACCCACGCCGGTCACGCCGAACGGCGTGGGTAATCAGACCCGGGTCAGCCGCACCACCGCGCTCGCGTACCCGCTGCCCGGGAAGTCGACGTCGAGGCCGTGGCTCAGCAGCACCGCGCCGTCGTGCACGACGCCGCCGGAGTCGCGGTAGCGCCCCGCCGGGTCGAGGCCGGCGAGCCGCGGCGGCGTGAACGGCCGCGCGAACTCCGCGGGCCGCCGCCAGAAGAAGACGACCACTTCGCGGTCCAGCACGTACTGCACCGCGGTCAGCGCCGACGTCGCCGGGTCCGCCAGCCGGTACAGCTCGCCGTGCTGCACGACCGGCCGGATCTCCTTGTACAGCGCGACGAGCGCGGCCGCCTCCTCGAGTTCCGCGGCACTCCACTTCGGCAGGTCGCCGCCCAGCCCGAGCACGCCCGCCATGGCGACGTGGAACCGGAAGCTCAACGGCGCTTCGCGGCCGGTGGTCGGGTTCGGGCTGTCGGTGACCCAGGCCGACATCGTGCCGGCCGGGTAGAGCTGCCCGTAGCCGTGCTGGATGGCGATCCGGTCGGCCGCGTCGGTGTTGTCGGACGCCCAGATCTCGTCGGTCCGCGCCAGGATCCCGAGGTCGGTGCGGCCGCCGCCGCCCGCGCAGCCCTGGATCCGCAGCGCGGGGTGGTCGGCGCGCAGCCGGTCGAGGATCGTGTGCACCGCGCGGACGTGGTCCACCCACACGCGCCCGGCCGCCCCGCCCGGCCAGCCGGCTTCGGTGAAGGCGCGGTTCATGTCCCACTTGAGGTAGTCGATCCCGTGCTCGCCGACCAGCCGGTCGAGCCACTTGTGCGCCCAGTCCGCGACATCCGGGCGGGCGAAGTTGAGCACGAGCTGGTTCCGCAGCGTCGTCCGTTCGCGGTTCGCCATGTGCAGCACCCAGTCGGGGTGCGCGCGGTAGAGGTCGCTGTCCGGGTTGACCATCTCCGGCTCGACCCAGAGCCCGAACTGCATCCCGTGCGCGTGCACGGCGTCGACCAGGGGCCGCAGCCCGCCGGGGAAGCGCTGTTCGTTGGCGGTCCAGTCGCCCAGCCCCGCGGTGTCGCCGGTGCGGGCGCCGAACCAGCCGTCGTCCATCACGAACAGTTCGGCCCCCAGGCGAGCGGCCGCCGCGGCCAGGTCCGTCTCGGTCCGCTCGTCGACGTCCCAGCCGGTGGCTTCCCACGAGTTGTAGACGATCGGCCGCAGTTCCGCCGGGTGCGGCTGGACGAACTCGCGGACGTAGGCGTGCCAGCGCCGGCTGGTGCCGCCGAAGCCGTCGGCCGCGTAGAGCCCCGCGAACACCGGCGTCTCCCAGGTTTCGCCCGGCTGCAGCCGCCAGGCGACGTTCTCGTGGCCGAACCCGCCGGTCCACGTGACGCGCCCGGTGTGCGTGTGCTCGACGGTGATCCGCCAGCTGCCGCTCCAGGCGAGCGCGGTGCTCCAGACCTCGCCGGAGGTCTCGGTCGCGTCGCCCGCGTCGAGCATCACCCACGGGTTGACCTGGTGGCTGGACACGCCGCGACGGCTGGTCAACGTCGTCTCGCCGACCGGCAGGGCTTCGCGCAGGACGCCGTACTCCGCGCTCCACGCGCCCGACGTCCGGGTCAGCCGGGCGCCGTCGCGGCGGGGGAGCGTCCAGGACGCGGAATCCGTGCGCAGCAGGGAAACCGCCTGGTCCGCGCGCAGCGACGTCCAGCGTTCGACGACGTCGCCGCGGACGCGGTAGTGCAGCGAGAGCCGGAGGGGGTAGTGCCGGTCGGCGAGCCGGATGACCAGCGTTCCGTCCTCGATCGCGAACCCGTCGTAGCGCCACTCGAGCGCCGACGTCCCGTCCTCGAACCGCACGGCCAGCGCCGAGACGCCGAAGAACGCGCCGCCTTCGACCGGGAGTTCCTGCCGCTCGTCGCCCGGCTCGTCGAAGCTGCTGTCGGCCGGGTTGCGGCGCGCGGCGACCTGTGTGGCCTGGGCCAACGTGAGCGGCGGGCCCCAGTGGACGTGGCGTGGCCGGTCGTCGGCGTCGAGCCGGAAGGCGTACGAGCTTTCGGGGGTGCGCAGCAGCCAGAGCCGGTGCGCGGGGTCGTGTTCGACGAGCGACATGATCCCGAGCGTAGGCATGACCAGCGAAAAAATAAATTCTTGACGAAGTTAATTAATCCTGCCTACCCTTCCGGCCATGCCTCGCAGTGCACCGGCAAGGGCGCCGATCACCAGTCCCGCGGCAGCGACCGTGTTCACCACGGTCCTGACCGAAGGGCCGGTCTCCCGCGTCGACGTCGCCCGGCGCACCGGTCTGTCGTCGGCCGCGGTCACGAAGGCGGCCCGGCCGTTCATCGAAGCCGGTTACCTCGAAGAACTCGCTTCCGAAGGCCGCACGACGCCCGGCGCCGGCCGTCCCGCGAACCCCCTCGCGATCCGCCCGGACCGGGAGTACTTCGTCGGCGTCAAGATCACCGGCGACGACCTCATCGGCGTCGTCACGGACCTGCGCGCCGACGTCCGGGCCAGCGCCCACCACGCGCTGACCAGTCACGACGTCGACCACGTCGTGCGCGCGCTGGCCGATCTGGTCGGTGAGCTGCTGGCCGGGCCGACCCCGGACGGCACCAGCAACCTCCGCGACCGCGCCTACTGCGTCGGCGTCGCGGTGTCCGGTGACGTCGACCGCGCGTCCGGCGTCGTCCGGTACTCGCCGTTCCTCGGCTGGCGGGACGTCCCCTTGGCCGCGCTGCTGGAAGACGCGACCGGGCTGACCGCGACGCTGGAGAACGACGTCAAGGCGCTCGCCGTGGCCGAGCAGTGGTTCGGCGAAGGCGTCGGCGCGTCGTCGTTCGCGCTGGTCACGGTGGGGACCGGGATTGGCAGCGCGCTCGTCGTGAACGGCGACCTGGTCCGCGGCGCGCACGGCGTCGCGGGCGAGATCGGGCACGTCCCGGTCGCCGACGGCGGCCCGTCCTGCCACTGCGGCGGCCAGGGCTGCGTCGAGGCGATCGCGTCCACCGAAGCGATCCTCGTCCGCGCCCGCGCGGTCTCCGGAGAACCCGCGCTGACCATGGAAGACGCCGTGACGCGCGCTCGTCGCGGCGACGAACCGCTGCGCGAGGTGTTCGCCGCGGCCGGGCACGCGATCGGGCTCGGCCTGGCCGCGCTGGTCAACCTGTTCGGCCCCGAGCGGGTCGTCGTCTCGGGTGAAGGCGTCGCCACCTACGACCTGTTCGAAGACCAGATCCGCCGGACCTTCGCGGTCCAGGCGTTCGGCAGCGCCGCCCGCTGCGGCCTGGTGATCCGGCCGCTGCCGTTCGAGGAGTGGGCGCGGGGCGCGGCCGCCGTCGCCATCCAAAGTCTTTTCGTCGCCGAGAGCGTCTAAGGAGTCCCTGTGAGCCCCATGAACCGGAGAAGCTTCCTGGTCGGTTCCGTCCTCTTCGCCGGTGGCGCCGCCCTCGCGGGCTGCACCTCGGATCCGTTGAACAAGAACGCGGGCGCCGCTTCCGGCGCGAAAGTGACGCTGCAGCAGTGGTACCACGCGTACGGCGAATCCGGGACGCAGCAGGCCGTCCAGCGCTACGCGCAGGAGTTCACCAAGGCCAACCCGGACATCGCGATCAACGTCAGCTGGATCGCGGGCGACTACGAGACCAAGCTGAACTCGGCGATGCTCACCGCGCAGGCGCCGGACCTGTTCGAGCTGGGCGACTTCCGGTACCAGAACGTCAAGAACGGCCTGCTCGCGCCGCTTGACGACGTTGTCGGCCCGGTCAAGGCCGACTTCAGCCCGGCCGCGCTGGACACCGTGACCGTCGACGGGAAGATCTACGGCGTCAAGATGATCGACGACGTCATGATGCTGTACTACCGCAAGAGCGCGCTGCAGGCCGCGGGCGTACAGCCGCCGCAGACGTTCGCGGAGCTGCTCGAAGCGACGCGGAAGCTCAACACCGGCAAGCAGAAGGGCCTGTACGTCGGCACCGACGGCGTCGGCGAAGCGGCGACGCTCCTGCTCTGGTCGTCCGGCGGGGACTTCTTCGACTCCAGCGGCAAGAAGGTCGCGTTCGCGTCGCCCGAGGCGATCGCCGCGATCGGCGGGCTCAAGCAGCTCCACGACACCGGCGGCCTGCTCCAGGGCTATCCGACGGACTGGTCCGACCCGGGCGCGTTCGCGAACGGCGCCACCGCGATGCAGTGGGGTGGCCTGTGGTCGCTGCCGGACATCAAGAAGGCACTGGGTGACGACTTCGGGGTCGTCGCGTGGCCGAAGTTCGGCGACGCCGGCAAGCAGGTCGCCCGCGTCGGCGGCTGGTACCAGCTGGCCAACGCGAAGTCCGCCAACTTGGAGGCCGTCAAGAAGTTCATCGACTGGCTGTGGGTCAAGAACGCCGATCTGCAGAAGGACTGGTGCGTCAAGTACGGCTTCCACATCCCGGCCCGCAAGGAGGTCGCCGCGCAGACCACCGAGTTCTCCAGCGGTCCGGCGAAGGACGCCGTGACGATCTCGCAGCAGAACGGCAAGTCGTACTCGGGGCTGTGGAACAAGGCGTCGGCGACGCTGTTCCTGCAGGCCGCGACGAAGATCGCGAACGGGCAGGCCGACCCGGCCGCCGAACTCGCCGACGCGGCGAAGAAGGCGCAGGCCGAAGTCGACAAGCAGCTGGCATGACGGCCCTGTTGGAGGCTCCGACGGTGCAGGCGCCGGCGAAAAGGCGTCGACGGCGTCGCGACTGGCGGGCGATCGGCGCGTTCGCCGTGCTGACCGGGCCCGTGGTGATCGGGCTGGGGCTGTTCAAGTACGTCGCGATCGCGTGGAGCTTCCTGCTCAGCTTCAACGACGCCCGCGGCACCATCACCATCGGGAACTGGATCGGCTTCGACAACTACGCGTTCCTGCTGGGCGACGACGCTTTCCTGACGTCGTTGTCGACGATCGCGATCTTCACTGTCTTCATCGTGCCGATCACCTTCGTGGCTTCGCTCGGCCTCGCGGTGCTGATCAACAGCATCAAGCGCGGCAAGGCGTTCTTCCGGACGGTGTTCCTCATCCCGGCGGCGGTGTCGTACGTCGTCGCGGCGCTGGTGTGGAAGATGGCGCTGTTCAACGGGCTTCCGTCCGGCGTCGCGAACGTCGTCGGCGGGCTGTTCGGCGCCGACCCGGTGCCGTGGCTGTCCACGACGAGCCCGCCGGTGTACTGGGTCGCGGTCGTGACGCTGCGGCTGTGGCTGCAGGTCGGGCTGTACATGATCCTGTTCCTGGCCGGGCTGCAGGCGATCTCGCCGTCGCTGTACGAAGCCGGGGAACTCGACGGCACGACGAAGTGGCAGGCGTTCCGGTACATCACGCTGCCGCAGCTGCGGAACACGTCGGTGGCGGTGCTGCTGCTCATTCTCATCGCGGCGTTCCAGGCGTTCGACGAGTTCTACAACCTGTTCGGCACCGGGCTTTCCGGCACCGCGACCGCGCCGGTGAAACCGCCGCTGGTCTACCTGTACGACTCCGCGCTCGGCGACCAGAACTACGGCGTCGGCTCGGCGGGCGCGTTCCTGCTCACCGTGATCATCGTCGTGATCACCCTGCTGCAGGGCCGGTTCGTCGGCTTCGGGAAGAAGGACTGATGGCCGTCCTCGCCGCTCCTCGCGTCAGGAAAGCGCCGAAGTACGTCCTGGCGTCGGTGCTGTCGCTGATCTTCCTGCTGCCGTTCTACATCATGGTGCGCAACGCGCTGATGACGCGGCAGCAGGTCAGCTCGCCGGACTGGTCGTGGCTGCCGGACCCGCTGTCGTGGGTCAACTTCGGCGACCTGTTCGCCGACGCGTCGGTGCCGATGGCGCACGCGCTCTGGAACTCGTTCCTGGTCGCGGTCGTCACGGCTCCGGTCGGCACGCTGTTCGGCTCGATGGCCGGGTACGCGCTGGCCCGGATCAACGTGCCCGGTCGCCGTGCGGTCTTCACGTACGTGCTGGTCACGCTGATGATCCCGCAGTCGGTGACGTTCGTGCCGACGTTCGTCGTCGTCGGCTCGATGGGCGGGGTCAACACCGAGTGGGGGATCATCGCGCCGAACCTGTTCAGCGCGTTCACCGTGATCCTGTTCCGCAACTTCTACCTGCGGTTCCCCGCCGAAATCGAAGAAGCGGGCCGGCTCGACGGGCTCGGCTACCTCGGCGTCTACCGGCGCCTGGTCCTGCCGAACTCGGGGAGCATGATCGCGTCGCTCGGCGCGCTGATGTTCATCGAAAGCTGGAACGCGTTCCTGTGGCCGCTGGTGATCGGGCAGGACCCGTCGTCGTGGACCGCGCAGATCGCGCTCTCGACGTTCCTGACCGCGCAGTCGGTCAACCTGCCGGCGCTGTTCGCCGGCGCGCTCGTCACCATCGCGCCGCTGGTCGCGATGTTCCTGGTCGCCCAGCGGTTCATCGTCAGCGGGATCGCGGCGAGCGGGCTCAAGGAGTAGGTCCCCTACCGAGGAGTGTTCAGTGAAGCGCCTCCTTTCCGTTTTCCTCGCCGTGCTCGGGCTTTTCTCCCTGGTCGTTCCTCCGGCCGACGCGCGGACGCCGTTCGTCCGGCCGTTCATGGGCTGGAGCAGCTGGAGCCTGGAGTCGTCGACCCGCGCGGGTTACGGCACTTCGTGGCTGAACGAGTCGCACGTCCGCGACGCGGCTTCGGCGATGGCTTCGAAGCTCAAGTCCGCGGGCTACACCTACGTCAACATCGACTCGGGCTGGAACGCTGATTCGTCGTGGGTGTTCCACACCGACGGCAACGGCATCCCGACGCCCGATCCGGGGCGGTTTCCTTCCGGGATTCCCGCTTTGGCCTCTTACGTGCATTCGCTCGGACTGAAGCTGGGCTTGTACGCCGTGACCGGGCTCGAGAAGGAGGTCTACGACAAGAACGCGCCCATCCTCGGGACGTCGTGCCACGCGCAGGACATCGCGTACCGGCCGCTGACGCCGTCGAACGGCTGGGGTGGCAACTGGAAGGTCGACTTCACCAACCCGTGCGCGCAGAAGTACTACGACTCGATCGTGGCCCGCTTCGCGTCCTGGGGCGTCGACTTCGTCAAGGTCGACGGGACGACCGCGGACAACGTCCCGGACATCAAGGCGTGGTCGGCGGCGATCGACCACTCGCGGCGGCCGATGTGGCTGACGGCGAGCGCGTGGCCGGTCCCGCGGTCCATCGGCTCTTCGCTGGCGCCCTACGCCAACGGCGTGCGCGTCGACACCGACGTCGAGTGCTACTGCGAGACGGTGTCCACCTGGGACAGCTCGGTCAAGGCGCGGTGGGCGGACCTGCCGGGCTGGCTGGGTGTGTTCGGGCCGCAGTACCGGCCGGACCTGGACTCGATGCCGATCAGCAACAACACGGGGTCCGGCATCCAGGACGGGATCTCCGACGTCGAGCGGCAAAGCGTGATGACGTTCTGGTCGATGGCGTCGTCGCCGCTGTACGTCGGGGGAGACATCTACTTCCTGGATGCCTCCGCCGTGTCGATCCTGACGAACCCCGAGGTCATCGCGGTCGACCACGCCGGCTCGTACCCGGTCCGGGTCACCGGCGGGGACCTGCAGGTGTGGAAGAAGAAGGCGCCGGACGGCACCTGGTACGCGGCGGTCTACAACCTGGGGTCCGCTCCGGCGGACATCACGGTGGACCTCGGCGTTCCCGGGGCGCGGCCGGTGCGTGACCTGGCCGCGCGTCAGGACCTCGGGCGGTTCCGCGGCTCGTGGACGGCTTCTTCGGTGCCCCCGCACGGCTCCCGGCTGGTCCGGATCGGCTGAGCTTTCTCCCTCGAAGGGGACTTTTCCCGCGCGAACGGCGGAAAAAGTCCCCTTCGTCGTGCGTGCGTCATCCATTGGGCGGAAGACGTCTGGTCCGGCGCCCGCCGAGCGTGCTATGTTCGGTTGCAGAACGAGTGTGCGTGATGCGAACAGTTTGGAGCACGTGATGGCGGAGCTGCTGTCGCTCGATGAGGCCGTGGCCCGGCTGGTGCACGACGGGGACACCGTCGCGCTCGAGGGCTTCACGCACCTCATCCCCGTCGCGGCCGGGCAGGAGATCATCCGGCAGCGCAAGCGTGACCTCACGCTGGTGCGGATGACCCCGGACATCGTCTACGACCAGCTGATCGGCGCGGGCTGCGCCCGCAAGCTGATCTTCTCGTGGGGCGGCAACCCCGGCGTGGGCTCGCTGCACCGCTTCCGCGACGCCGTCCAGCACGACTGGCCGGTGCCGCTGGAGATCGAGGAGCACAGCCACGCCGGCATGGCGAACCGGTACGTCGCCGGCGCGTCCGGCCTGCCGTTCGCGGTGCTGCGCGGCTACACGGGCACCGATCTGCCGTCGCAGACCGACACGATCAAGCCGATCACGTGCCCGTTCACCGGCGAGCAGCTGACCGCGGTCCCGGCGCTGAACCCGGACGTCACGATCGTCCACGCCCAGCGCGCCGACCGGGCCGGCAACGTCCAGATGTGGGGCATCACGGGCGTCCAGAAGGAGGCGGTACTGGCGGCGAAGCGTTCGATCGTGACGGTCGAAGAGATCGTGGACGAACTGGAGCCTCGCCCCGGCGCGGTGGTCCTCCCGTCCTGGGCGGTCACGGCGGTGGCCGAGGTCCCCGGCGGCGCGAAACCGTCCTACGCGGCGGGCTATTACGAGCGCGACAACGCCGCGTACCAGGCGTGGGACGCGGTGGGCCGCGATCGCGAGGAGTTCACGAAGTGGCTGAACGAGCTGACCGGGGTGAAGGCATGAGCACCGAGTACACCGCGGACGAGATGATGAGCGTCGCGGCGGCCCGCGCGCTCGCCGGCGGCAAGTCCTGCTTCGTCGGCATCGGCCTCCCGAGCAAGGCGGCCAACCTGGCCCGCCGCACGCACGCACCGGACCTCAACCTCATCTACGAATCGGGCTGCCTCGGCGCGAAGCCGTCCCGCCTGCCCCTCTCGATCGGCGACGGCGAGCTGGCCGACACCGCCGACGCCGTGGTGAGCGTCCCCGAGGTGTTCAACTACTGGCTCCAGCCGGGCCGCATCGACGTCGGCTTCCTCGGCGCCGCCCAGCTCGACAAGTTCGGCAACATCAACACCACGGTCATCGGCTCCGACTACCACGACCCGAAGGTCCGCCTCCCGGGCGCGGGCGGCGCCCCGGAGATCGCCGCCTCCTGCGGCGAGGTGTTCATCGTCCTGCGCCAGAACCCGCGCGCGTTCGTGGAGAAGGTCGATTTCGTGACCTCGTTCGGCCACGGAACGGGCAAGGGCGACCGCGAGCGCCTCGGCCTCCCCGGCCGGGGCCCCACCCTGGTGGTCACCGACCTCGGCCTGTTGCGCCCCGACCCGGAGACCGCCGAGCTCACCCTCACCGAGCTGCACCCAGGCGTGGAGCTGGACCGCGTGGTGGCGGCGACGGGGTGGAAACTCAAGGTCGCGGAGGACCTGAAGACCACCCCCGCCCCGACCGACCAGGAGCTGCAGGTGCTCCGAGACCTGGAGAAGGCGAGCGCATGACCGACGTCTACATCCTCGACGCGATCCGCACACCGTTCGGCCGCTACGGCGGCGCACTGGCCGGCGTCCGCCCGGACGACCTGGCCGCCGGGGTCCTCAAAGCCCTTCAGGCCCGTAACGACCTTGACCCGTCCACAGTGGACGAAGTCACCCTCGGCGACGCGAACGGCGCGGGCGAGGACAACCGCAACGTCGCCCGCATGGCCGCGCTCCTCGCCGGCTGGCCCACGACCGTCCCTGGCAGCACCGTCAACCGCCTCTGCGGCTCGGGCCTCGACGCGGCGATCCAGGCCAGCCGCGCGATCCAGGTCGGCGACGCCTCCCTCGTCGTCGCCGGCGGCGTCGAGTCGATGACCCGCTCCCCGCTGGTCATGCCGAAGCCCGAGAAGGCGTTCCCGGCCGGCAACCAGACCCTCTACAACACCGCGCTCGGCTGGCGCATGGTCAACCCGGCGATGCCGTCGCAGTGGACGGTGTCCCTCGGCGAGTCCACCGAGCAGCTCGCCGAGCGCTACGGCATCGGCCGCGACGAGCAGGACGCCTTCGCCGCCCGCAGCCACGTCAACGCCGCCAAGGCCTGGGACGAAGGCTTCTACGACGACCTCGTCGTCCCGGTCGAAGGCGTCGAGCTGGCCCGCGACGAAGGCATCCGCCCGGACTCCAGCCCCGAGAAGCTCGCCAAGCTGAAGCCGGTCTTCCGCAAGGAAAACGGCACCGTCACGGCGGGCAACGCCTCCCCGCTCAACGACGGCGCCTCGGCCCTCCTGCTCGGCGACGAGGCCACCGCGAACCGCCTGAACAAAGCACCGCTGGCCCGCATCGCCGGCCGGGGCGCGGCGGGCGTCGACCCGGACGTCTTCGGCATCGGCCCGGTCCGCGCGGCCGAGATCGCGCTCGAGCGCGCCGGCATCGGCTGGGACGACCTGGCCGCGGTCGAGCTCAACGAGGCCTTCGCCGCCCAGTCGCTGGCCTGCCTGCGCGACTGGAAGGACCTCGACCCGGAGATCGTGAACACCCACGGCGGCGCGATCGCCATCGGCCACCCGCTCGGCGCGTCGGGCGGCCGCATCCTCGGCACCCTGGCCCACGACCTGCACCGCCGCGGCGGGGGCTGGGGCCTGGCCGCCATCTGCATCGGCGTCGGCCAGGGCCTGGCCGTCGTCCTCGAAGGCCGGTAGAAGGAGAAGAGACGTGGCCACTCCGACCGAACTCAGACTGCCGCGCTACGGGCAGGACCCCGAAGGCACCCACCCACCACTCGGCTTCACCGGCTACCGCTCCACGGCCCTGCGGCACCCCAAGCAGGACCTGGTGCTGCTCCCGCAGATGCTGACCGAGGTCACCGGCCCGCTGCTCGGCCCGGGCCGGCTCAACGAGCTCGACAACGACCTCACCCGCCAGCACGAGGGCGAACCGCAGGGCCAGCGGATCATCGTCACCGGCCGGCTCCTCGACGGCGACGGCCGTCCGGTGCGCGACTCGCTCATCGAGATCTGGCAGGCGAACGCGGGTGGCCGCTACCGGCACACCGGCGACCGCTGGCCGTCCCCGCTCGACCCGAACTTCGACGGCGTCGGGCGCACCCTGACCGACAGCGACGGCCGCTACACCTTCACCACCATCAAGCCCGGCGCGTACCCGTGGAAGAACCACGACAACGCCTGGCGCCCCGCGCACATCCACTTCTCGGTGTTCGGCTCGGCGTTCACCCAGCGGCTGGTCACCCAGATGTACTTCCCGGACGACCCGCTGTTCTTCCAGGACCCGATCTTCAACTCCATCCCGGACGAAAAGGCCCGGCAGCGGATGGTCTCGCGCTACGACCACGAGATCACCCAGTCCGAATGGGCGCTCGGGTTCCAGTTCGACATCGTGCTGCGCGGGCGCGACGCGTCGGTGTTCGAAGAGGAAGAGGACGAGGACGAATGACCAGGCTGCTCCCCACCCCCTCGCAGACGGTCGGTCCCTACCTGTCGATCGGGCTGCCCTGGCCGGACGGCCCGTACGTCGTGCCCGAGGGAACGCCCGGCGCGTTCTGGATCCGCGGCACCGTCCGCGACGGCAACGGCGACCCGGTCCCGGACGCGATGATCGAGACCTGGCAGGCCGACCCGGAGGGCGGCTTCTGCCACCCGGACGACCCGCGCGGCGCGACGAACGGCGAGTTCCGCGGCTTCGGCCGCTGCCCGACGGAAACCGATGGCACGTACGGGATCCTGACGCTGCTGCCCGGCGTGGTGCCCGGAGAGCACGGCACCACGCAGGCCCGCCACATCGACGTGTCGGTGTTCGCGCGCGGCCTGCTCAACCGGGTCGTCACGCGGATCTACTTCGAGGACCAGGCCAACTCCGCGGACCCGGTGCTGGCGACCGTCCCGGCGGAGCGGCGCGGCACCCTGATCGCGGCCAAGACCGACGACGGCTACCGCTTCGACGTGCGCTTGCAGGGCGACGGCGAGACGGTGTTCTTCGCGGTATGAACGGAGGTGGCAGCGTGAGCGCCGTGCAGGTGCACCGGGTCGTGGAAGGCCCGGAGGACGGGCCGGTGGTGGTGTTCGGCGGGTCGCTCGGCAGCGACCTCCGGATGTGGGAGCCGCAGGTGGTGCCGCTGCTCGAACGCGGCTTCCGGGTGGTCCGCTACGACACCAGGGGCCACGGCGCCTCGCCGGTGCCGCCGGGCCCGTACGAACTCGGCGACCTGGGCGCCGACGTCCTCGCGCTGCTCGACGACCTCGAAGTCGAGCGGGCGCACCTGGTGGGGCTTTCGCTCGGGGCGATGGTCGGCATGTGGCTCGGCGTCCACGCGCCCGGCCGGGTGGCGAGCCTGGTGCTGTGCTGCACCTCCGCGAAGCTCGGCCCGCCGGAGATGTGGGCGGAGCGGGCCGCCAAGGTCCGCGCCGAAGGCACCGCCGCGGTCGCGGCGGCGGGCGTCGCCCGCTGGCTCACCCCGGGCTACGCCGAGCGGCACCCGGACCGCGCCGCGTACCTGCGGTCGATGATCGCCGGGGTCCCGGCCGAGGGCTACGCGGCCTGCTGCGGCGTGATCGAGCGGATGGACCAGCTCGACGCGCTGCCGAAGATCACCGCGCCGACACTGGTGATCGCGGGCGCGGACGACCCGGCGACCCCGCCGGAGGAGCACGCGCGCCCGATCGCCGACGGCATCCCGGGCGCGCGGCTGGAGGTGGTCGCGGACGCGGCGCACCTGGGCAGCTACGAACGGCCGGACGAGTTCACCCGGCTGATCCTCGACCACTTGGAGCGAGCGTGACGGACCGCCACGAACAGGGCATGAAGGTGCGGCGCGAGGTGCTCGGCGACGAGCACGTCGACCGCGCGGTCGCGGGCACGACGGACTTCAGCCGCCCGTTCCAGGACTACATCACCGAGGGCGCGTGGGGTTCGGTGTGGGCCCGCGACGGCCTCGACCGCCGGACGCGCAGCTGCGTGACGCTGGCGGCGCTGACGGCGTTGCAGGCGCACAACGAGCTGGCGATGCACGTCCGCGCGGCGGTCCGCAACGGCCTGACGGCGGCGGAGATCAGCGAGGTCCTGCTGCACACGGCCGTCTACGCGGGCGCACCGGCGGCGAACGCGGCGTTCGCCATCGCGCAGCGCACCCTCGCCGAGCTCGGCGAGCCGGGCGCCCGGCCGTCCGACGCCGGATAGGGTGCCGGTCATGGACGCGGGGAGGCCCATCGAAGCCGAGCTGGACAGCGAGCCGGCGCACCGTGGTGCCCACCACGTGCAGTCGCTGGAGCGCGGCCTGGCCGTGATCAAGGCCTTCCACGCGGGCGCGGCGGAGCTGACCCTGAGCGACGTCGCCCGCTCGACCGGCCTCACCCGCGCCGCGGCGCGCAGGTTCCTGCTGACCTTGACCGACCTCGGCTACGTCCGCACCGACGGCAAGTACTTCTCCCTGACGGCCCGCGTGCTGGAGCTGGGGTACGCGTACCTGTCGAGCATGACGCTGCCCGAAGTGGCGCAGCCGCACCTCGAGAGCCTGTCCGCGACGGTCCACGAGTCGAGCTCGGTCTCGGTGCTCGAGGGAACGGACATCGTCTACGTGGCGCGGGTGGCGGTGTCGCGGATCATGACGGTCAGCATCAACGTGGGCACCCGCTTCCCGGCGTACGCGACCTCGATGGGCCACGTCCTGCTGGCCGGGCTCAGCAAGGCGGAGCTGGAGGCGTACTTCCTGGTGGCGAGCCTCGACCGCCTGACCGACCACACGGTCACCTCGCCCGACCCCCTGCGCAGCGAGCTGGCGAAGGTCGCCGACCAGGGCTGGGCGATGGTCGACCAGGAGCTGGAGGAAGGCCTCCGCTCGGTGGCGGCCCCGATCCGCGACCGCAAGGGCCGCACGGTGGCGGCGGTCAACCTGTCCACCCACGCCAGCCGCACGACGGCGGAGTCGGTGCGGGAGAACCTGGTCCCCCCGCTGCTGGAGACGGCCCGCGCGATCGAAGCGGACCTGGCGATCGGAGCCCCGGGCCGGGCCCATGGCTGACCACCCACCCGCCACCGGCCCCCAAGTCGCCGGCCTCCTGCTGGCAGCGGGCGCGGGCCGCCGCTTCGGCGGCCCGAAAGCCCTGGCCGAACTCGACGGCGAGCCCCTGGTCCGCCGAGCCCTGCGCACCCTGACGGCAGCCGGCTGCACCCCGATCCGAGTAGTACTGGGCGCGGCGGCCGACCAGGTCCGCCCCCTCCTGCCGGACCCCGAGGCGGCGGTGTTCGCCGAGGACTGGCAAACCGGCATGGGTGCCTCTCTCCGCGCGGGCCTGACCGCACTGACCGAAAGCGACGGCCCGGTGGCCGCGCTGGTCCACCTGGTCGACCTCCCGTGGGTGGGCCCCGAGATCCTCGCGAGGGTCATGGCGGAGGCAACCCCGCGAACGATCGCCCGCGCGGCCTACGACGGAACCCCAGGCCACCCAGTCCTCCTGGGCCGCCACTGGTGGCCGGAGATCGTTCAATCCGCCCGCGGCGACCGAGGCGCCCGCGACTGGCTGGCCACCCGCGAGGACCTGAACCTGATCGAGTGCGCCGACCTCGGCAGCGGCCGCGACGTGGACCGCCCCGCCGACCTCCCGAGCCCACCGCCCCACTGACCCTCAAGCCCGCAGCCGCCCAGCCGCACACGCGTCGGCCCGTATAACGCAAGTCGCGCCCGCCTCGGACAGCTGTGGCCGCGACCTGGCCGTCCCGGTCCTGGCGGACCGGTCGCTCGTCACACCTCGCCCGGTCCACCACAGTCGAGCCGTCCGCGAACCCGACCCCGGGTCATCCATCCGTGCCCACCCCCTCGCACACCCCGCACCCCTCCCTCCCGCCGCCTACGATCGACAGCGTGACCGACTTGCTCGCTTCTCCTGAAGAACTTGCCGTCGCGCTCGACGGGACCGGTTACCTCGCCGATGACGGGCTGGCCACCGCCGGGTTCCTCGCCCTCAAGATGGGGCGGCCGCTCTTCTGCGAAGGCGAACCCGGCACCGGCAAGACCTCGCTCGCCCTCGCGCTCGCCGCCGCGCTCGGGCGGCCGCTCGTGCGCCTCCAGTGCCACGAGGGCATCGACGCCGCCCAGGCGCTCTACGAGTGGGACTTCCCCCGCCAGCTCCTGCACCTCCGCGCGCTCGAAGCCGCCGGCACGCTCGATGTCGAGGCCGCCGAGCGGTCGCTCTACACCGAACGGTTCCTGCTCGCCCGGCCGCTCCTGCAGGCCCTCAAGGCGCCGTGCGTGCTGCTCGTCGACGAGATCGACCGCGCCGACGACGAGTTCGAAGCCTTCCTGCTCCAGCTCCTCGACGAGAACGCCGTCACCATTCCCGAGTACGGCGAGGTCCGCGCCGAGCAGCCGCCGCTCGTGGTGCTCACCTCCAACCGGACGCGGGAGGTGCACGACGCGCTCAAGCGCCGGTGCCTCTACCACTGGCTGGAACACCCGGACCTGGTTCGGGAGGTCATGATCCTGCGTCGTAGGATCCCTCGAATAGGTGAAGTTTTGGCTCGGCAGATCGCTGAAGCGGTGCATCGACTCCGCGAGATGGATCTGCTTAAGCCACCCGGAGTAGCTGAGTCACTCGATTGGGCGAGAGCCTTGATGACTCTTGAGCGCGACGAGCTGGACGCGGCCACCGCGGCGCGGACGCTCGGGGCCGTCCTGAAGTACAGCGAAGACCTCGACCGGGTACGGGCGAAACTCGACGCCCTGTTCGCCTGACCCGAGGGCCCGAGACGGGGGAGATCCTGCGGATGAGCGTGGCGGAGACGACCGAAACGAGACCGCCGGCGGACACAGCGCCGGACCGGCCCGAGCCGGTCGGGACTACCACAGGGACGAGCACCTGGCGGGGCAAGCTCGCCGCCGTGTTCGCGGTGCTCGGGGGGACCGCGCTGATCGCCGTGCACGCCTCCTTCTACGGGCACTGGCTGATCGACGACGCCGCCATCACCTTCGCCTACTCGCGCAACGTCGCCGACGGCTTCGGGCCGGTCCTGCAGCCGGGCGCCTCGCCGGTCGAGGGGTACTCCAACCCGACCTGGATGGTGCTGCTCGCCCTCGGCAAGCTCGTCGGCCTCTTCGACCACGGGACGCTGTTCGGGGTCAACGACCAGATCCTCTTCCCGAAGGCGCTCGCGCTGGCGTGCTGCCTGGGCGTGCTCGTCCTGTTCTACTTCGGCGCCAAGACGCTCACCCGCCGCCCGGCGCTGGTCACCTTCCTGACCGGGGCCGTGCTCGCCGCGATCCCGTCGTTCGTGATCTGGTGCTTCTCCGGGCTGGAGAACTCCTTCTACGCGCTGACCGTCGCCGCGCTCGCGGTGCTGATCCTGCGCGCGGTCCAAGGCGGCCGGCTCCTCGACACTCAGGTCGCGGTCGGCACCGGGCTGATCGCCATGCTCGCCGCGCTGACCCGGCCGGACGGCGTCATCTACGCCGGCGCTTACCCGATCGTCGTGCTGCTCTTCCTGAAGCGGGAGCTGCTCGGCCGCAGCGTCCGCGCGGTGGTCGTGTCCGTCGCCGGGTTCGCCGTGCCGTACGGCGCTTACGTCGTCTTCCGCTGGTTCGAGTTCGGCCGGCTGGTGCCCAACACCGCCGTCGCGAAGGGGCAGGAGCCGCCGACCCTCGACGACCTCGCGCGGCCCGGTGAGATCGTCTCCTACGTCGGCTGGCTGGTCGTCGCGATCGCCGTCGCGTGCCTGGTGATGCTGATGATCCGGCCGTCGAAGCTGCGCACCGGCCTGATCGCGCTGCTGGCGCCGTTCGGGCTGACCGTCGTCGCCTACATCGTCCTCGAGTACGACTGGATGGGGCAGCTGCGCTTCGCCACCCCGGTCTGGACGCTCGGCGCGTTCGGCGCCGCGGTCGTGGTCGTCGAGGCGCTGTCCGCGGCCCGGCTGCGCGGCCGGATCGTGCTCGCCTGCCTGCTGGTCGTGGCCGCGGTCAGCTCGGTGAGCGGGTTCTACACCCAGGGCACGACCTACCGCGCCAACGTCAAGACCGCGTTCTGCATCGTCGCCGAGCGCGACGCCCAGGCCGTCAACGGCTTCGCGGACATCCTCAAGCTGCCGGACACCGCCCAGGTCGGGCTGATCGACCTCGGCGGGACGTCGCTGGGCAGCCGCATCCGGGTGCTCGACCTGGCCGGCCTCGGCGACAAGCCGATCGCCGACTACCTGCACCGCGCGGACATGCAGGGGCTGCGGGACTACGTCTTCACGCAGGCCAAGCCGGAACTGATCACGTTCATCGGCTCGTGGATCACGACGCTGCAGTTCGACAAGGACCCGCGGTTCGACCAGGACTACGTGACGATCTTCGTCAACAACCCGATCGGGAACATGACCGTCGACTCGCGCAACTGGGTCAGCTACCACGTCCGGCGCGACCTGGTCGACCCGGCGAAGCTCGCGGAACTGCAGGCCTACGCGCAGAAGACGCTGCCGCCGATCCTGGAGCTGAACAAGACCGCCGGCCTGCGCGGCTGCGCCAACATCCAGCCCGGCATGAAGGTTTCCTGACACGGAGCCCAAAACGCCCGCTCGGTCCACAAAGGACCGGGCGGGCGTTTTTAATTGCGTTGCCCCGCCCGCGCGCGTGCGGCATTCTTTTCCCACCACAGCCGGAACCGCCACCGAGAGGAGGAGATCGTGACCCGACAACTCGACCACTGCGGCACGATCTCCCGAGCCGTTCGCTGAATTCTTTCCGAAAAGCTCTTCGCGCCCACCCGCCGCTACCTTGGGTCGGCCGCGGCGAAGAGCGCGGTCTGCGCGCCCATCCGGGGAGGGACGGGTGCGCGGACCGCCCCGTCCCGGTAGCTCAGCAGGACAGAGCGCGGCGCTACGAACGCCGAGGTCCGAGGTTCGACTCCTCGCCGGGACACAGGCAGTGCACCCCGAAACAGGCGCACAATGGAGCCATGACCACCGCCGCCGACCCCGTCGCCGGGTACGCCGGGTTCGCCGCCGCGCTGCGCGAAGCCGGGGTCGCCTGCGACGCCCACCGCGTGCAGGCCTACCTGGCGGCCGTCGCCGAGATCGACGTCGCCGAGCCCACGCAGCTGTACTGGGCCGGGCGGCTGACGCTGTGTTCGAGCCCGGACGACCTGCCGAGCTACGAAGAAGCCTTCAGCCAGTGGTTTTCCATCGAGACGCCGACCCCGCAGCGGGCGAAGACGGCCGTGCCGAAGCAGGCCCGGATCGCGCCGCTCGTGGACGCCGAAGGCGGGGACGCCGAGGGTGGCGAAGGCCAGGACCGGCTGAAAGTCGCCGCGAGCGCGCAGGAGGTCCTGCGCCACCGCGACCTCGCCGCCCTGACCACGGCCGAGCGCGAACACCTCCGCGAACTGCTGGCCACTCTCCATCCGGTGCTGCCGAAGCGCCCGGCCGCCCGGCGGACGCCGTCGCGGCGCGGCCAGCTCGACCCGTCGCGCACGCTGCGCGCCATGCTGGCCAGCGGCGGCGAGCCCCTCACCCTCGTGCACGCCCGCCGCGGCACGCGCCCGCGCCGGGTGGTGCTGCTCATCGACGTCTCCGGCTCGATGAGCCCGTACGCCGACGCGCTGCTGCGGTTCGCCCACGTCCTGACGCGGTCCGCGCCGCAGGCCGTCGAGGTCTTCACCCTCGGCACGCGTCTCACGCGGGTGTCGCGCCAGCTGCGCCAGCGCGATCCCGAACGCGCCATGCTCGCGGCGGGTTCGGCGGTGCCCGACTTCGCCGGCGGCACCCGGCTCGGCGAGACGCTGCAGGCGTTCCTCGACCGCTGGGGCCGTCGCGGCGTGGCCCGCCGCGCGGTCGTCACCGTCTTCTCCGACGGCTGGGAACGCGGCGACACCGGCCTGCTCGGCGAGCAGCTCGCACACCTGCGCCGGCTCGCGCACGCCGTATTCTGGGTGAATCCCCACGCCGGGAGGGCGGGGTACGCTCCGGTCCAGTCGGGCATCGTGGCCGCGCTGCCCCACATCGACCGGCTGCTGGCCGGGCACACCCTGGCCACTTTGGAACGACTGCTCCGGGAGATTGCCGATGCGTGACGTACTGGACGACGTGTTCCGCCGCTGGTCCGAAGGCGAGACCGTCGGACTCGGCACCGTGGTCGCCACCTTCTCGTCGGCGCCGCGCGCGCCCGGCGCCGCGATGGTCGTCGCCCCCGACGGCACGGTCGCCGGCAGCGTGTCCGGCGGCTGCGTCGAAGGCGCGGTCTACGAGCTCGCGCAAGAGGTCGTCGCCGAGCGCAAGCCGGTGCTGCAGCGCTACGGGGTCACCGACGACGACGCGTTCGCGGTCGGCCTGACCTGCGGCGGGATCATCGACATCTACGTCGAGCACGTCGACCGCGAGTCGATGCCGGAACTCGGCGACGTCGTCGCTTCGGTGCGCGGCGGCGAGCCGGTCGCGGTCGTCACGATCATCGAGCACGAACGCGAAGGCCTGGTCGGCGAGCACATGATCGTGTGGCCGGACCGGACGGCGGGCTCGCTCGGCTCGTCCCGGATGGACGACGCGGTGGCCGACGACGCGCGCGGCCTGCTGGCCAGCGGCCGCACCGGCACCCTGCACTACGGCCCGGACGGCCAGCGCCGCGGCGAGGGCATGGCCGTGTTCGTCAACTCCTTCGAGCCGCCGCCCCGGTTGCTGGTCTTCGGCGCGATCGACTTCGCCGCCGCGATGGCCCGCATGGGCGCCTACCTCGGCTACCAGGTCACGGTGTGCGACGCGCGCCCGGTCTTCGCCACGAGCAGCCGTTTCCCGGACGCGCACGACGTCGTCGTCGACTGGCCGCACCGCTACCTCAAGGCCGAAGCCGACGCGGGCCGGATCGACCAGCGCACGGCGATCGCGGTGCTGACCCACGACCCCAAGTTCGACGTCCCGCTGCTGGAGATCGCGCTGCGCCTGGACGTCGGCTACGTCGGGGCGATGGGCTCCCGCAAGACCCACGACGACCGCTTCGCCCGCCTTCGCGAAGCCGGGATCACCGAGGCGGAGCTGGAACGGCTGTCTTCGCCGATCGGCCTCGACCTCGGCGCGCGCACGCCGGAGGAAACGGCCGTTTCGATCGCCGCGGAGATCATCGCGCTGCGGTGGGGTGGCGGCGGCAAGCGGCTGGCGGAGCTGTCGGGACGTATCCACGGCTGACTACTCCGGGTGGCCCACAAAAGTTCACCCATCCGGATCTCCGCACATACGGAGTTGCGCCGGGCTTCGAGGCGCAGCTGCGGAACGAGTAGTTGAACGTGTGACATCAGGGCTTGTCCGCGCCAAGGTCGCGTAGCACGCTCGGGGTTTGTGAGCCCGATCACGGTCGGGCAGGCCGTTCCCGAACCGGCTTTTGGAGGCCTGATGCGCATCACCGTCACCGTCGACGGGACGAAGTACACCGACGAAGTCGAGCCCCGCACGCTGCTCGTGCACCACCTGCGCGAAAAACTCGGCAAGGTCGGCACCGTCGTCGGCTGCGACACCAGCAACTGCGGCGCGTGCACCGTCCACCTCGACGGGCACAGCGTGAAGTCCTGCTCCGTGCTGGCCGTGCAAGCCGACGGCTGCGAGGTCACCACCATCGAAGGGCTCGCCCGCGACGGGCAGCTGCACCCGGTGCAGAAAGCCTTCCACGACAACCACGCCCTGCAGTGCGGGTTCTGCACGCCCGGCATGATCATGCAGTCGATCGACCTCCTGGCCGACAACCCGGACCCCGACGAGCAGGCCGTCCGCGAAGGCCTCGAAGGCAACCTCTGCCGCTGCACCGGCTACCAGAACATCGTCCGCGCGGTCCGCGACGCCGCGCAGAACATGAGTCCCGGCGCGGGACCCGAAGCGGAACGCATCACCGAGAACAAGCACGTCGGCGTGGGTGGTGACTGATGACCGCGACGCTCGAGCCGGAGGTCGGGAAGTCCCGCCGCCGCAAGGAGGACGAGCGGCTGATCACCGGCCGCACCCGCTGGACCGACAACATCACGCTGCCCGGGATGCTGCACATGGCGGTCCTGCGCAGCCCGTTCGCGCACGCCAAGATCGTCTCGATCGACACCTCGGCGGCCAAGAGCGCCCCCGGCGTCGTCGCCGTGTTCACCGCGAAGGACCTCGACCCGGACAGCTCGATCGGCATGCCCTGCGCGTGGCCGATCACGCCGGACATGAAGGCGCCGCGCCGTCCGGTGCTCGCCGCCGACCAGGTCAACTTCGCCGGTGAAGGCGTCGCGGTCGTCGTCGCGCGGTCGTCGGCCGAAGCGCACGACGCGCTCGAAGAGATCGACGTCGAGTACGACGAGCTGCCGGTCATCCTCGACATGGAAGCCGCGATCGCCGACGGTGCCCCGCTGGTGCACGAAGACCAGGGGAGCAACACCAGCGCCGTCTGGAAGTTCGACTCCGCCGAGGCCGGCACCGGCGGCAACGTCGAGGAAGCCATCGGCTCGGCGGAGGTCGTCGTCAAGCGCCGCTTCCGCCAGCAGCGCCTGGTGCCCGCGTTCATGGAGCCGCGCGCCTGCGTCGTCGACCCGACCGGCACCCAGATCACCATGTGGTCGGCCACGCAGATCCCGCACATCCTGCGCGTGATGTCGGCGCTGACGCTCGGCATCCCCGAGCACAAGCTGCGCGTGATCGCCCCGGACGTCGGCGGCGGCTTCGGCGGCAAGATCGGCGTCCTGCCCGAAGAGATGATGTCGCTGCTGGTCGCGCAGAAGCTCGGCAAGCCGGTCAAGTGGAACGAATCGCGGTCGGAGACGATGCTGGCCGCGCACCACGGCCGCGACCAGATCCAGGACATCACCATCTCGGCCACCCGCGACGGCCAGGTCACCGGCCTCAAGGTCGAGCTGCTCGCCAACCTCGGCGCGTACAACGGCCTGGTCGGCACCGGCGTGCCGATCCTCGGCGCGTTCATGTTCAACGCGATCTACAAGATCCCGGCGTACCACTTCGCGTGCACCAACGTGTACACGACGACGACGCTGACCGACGCCTACCGCGGCGCCGGCCGGCCGGAGGCGACGTTCGCGATCGAGCGGATCATGGACGAGCTCGCCGTCGAGCTCGGCATGGACCCGCTGGAACTGCGCGAGAAGAACTGGATCAAGCACGAGGAGTTCCCGTTCACCACGGTGTGCGGGCTGACCTACGACTCCGGCAACTACGAAGCCGCGACGGCGAAGGCCAAGCAGCTCTTCGACTACGACGGCCTGCGCGCCGAGCAGGAGAAGCGCCGCGCGTCCGGCGACAAGGTCCAGCTCGGCATCGGCATCTCGACGTTCACCGAGATGTGCGGGCTGGCGCCGTCGCGGGTGCTCGGCTCGCTCGACTACGGCGCCGGCGGCTGGGAGCACGCCGCGATCCGGATGCTCCCGACCGGCAAGGTCGAGGTCATCACCGGCGCCTCCGCGCACGGCCAGGGCCACGAGACGGCGTGGAGCCAGATCGTCGCCGACCAGCTGGGCGTCGCGTTCGAAGACGTCGAGATCATCCACGGCGACACCCAGTCCTCGCACAAGGGCATGGACACCTACGGCTCGCGGTCGCTGGTCGTCGGCGGGATCGCCATCGTCAAGGCGGCGGAGAAGGTGGTCGCGAAGGCCAAGCCGATCGCGGCGCACCTGCTCGAATGCGCCGAGGACGACCTGGAGTTCGCGAACGGCAAGTTCACGGTGAAGGGCACCGATTCCTCGACGGGCATCGCCGACATCGCGCTCGCGGTGTTCGCGGCGCACAACCTGCCCGACGGGGTCGAGCCGTCGCTCGACTCGGACGCGACGTTCGACCCGGAGAACTTCTCCTACCCGCACGGCACGCACCTGTGCGCCGCCGAGGTGGACACCGAAACGGGCCGGATCAAGCTGCGGTCCTACGTCTGCGTCGACGACGTCGGCGTCGCGGTGAACCCGCTGATCGTCGAGGGCCAGGTGCACGGCGGGCTCGCGCAGGGCATCGCGCAGGCGCTGTTCGAGGGAACCGAGCACGACGAGAGCGGCACGCTCACCACCGGCACGTTCGCCGACTACCTGCTGCCGTCGGCGGCCGACCTGCCCTCGTTCACCACCGACCGCACGGAAACACCGTCGACGACCAACCCGCTCGGCGCCAAGGGCGTCGGCGAGGCGGGCACCATCGCCTCGACCCCGGCGGTGGTCAACGCGGTGATCGACGCCGTGCGCCACTTCGGGGTGAACGACATCGAGATGCCGCTGACGCCGATGCGCGTCTGGCACGCGATGCGGCACGGCACCACCGACGCGGGCGGCCCCGGCCGCGACGAAGCCGGTGGCGGACTCGGTTCGATCGACGCCTCCGGAGGTGCGCAGTGATCCCGGCTCCCTTCGAGTACGCCCGCCCGTCCACAGTGGACGAAGCGGTGCAGGCGCTGGCGGCGGCCGGCGAGGACGCCAAGGTGCTGGCGGGCGGGCAGAGCCTGCTGCCGGTGCTGCGGATGCGCCTCGCCGCGCCGACGACGCTGATCGACCTCGGGCGCGTCGCCGAACTGCGCGGCGTGCGCGAGGACGGCGACACGCTGGTGATCGGCTCGATGACGACGCACTACGACGTCCAGCGCGACCCGCTGGTCGCCGAGCACGCGGCGTTGCTCAAGGCGGCGACCGACACCGTCGCCGACCCGCAGATCCGCCACCGCGGCACGCTCGGCGGCGCAATCGCCCACGCCGACCCGGCGGGCGACCTGCTGGCGCCGGTGCTCGCGCTGGAAGCTTCGCTGGTGGTGGCCGGGCCTTCGGGCCGCCGGACGGTGCCGGCCGCGGAGTTCTTCCAGGACCTGTTCACCACGGCGCTCGCGCCGGACGAACTGCTCGTCGAGGTCCGCGTGCCCAAGCACACCGGGTGGCGGGCGCACTACGAGAAGTTCAACCGGGTCGCCCAGGCGTGGTCGATGGTCGCGGTCGCGGTCACCGTCCGCACCGAAGCGGGGGTCATCGAGGAGGCCAGGGTCGCGCTGACGAACATGGGCTCCACGCCGGTCCGCGCTTCGGGCGTCGAAGCGGCACTGGTCGGCGTCCAGGCCTCGGCGGACTCCATCCGCGCGGCGGCGGAGCACGCGGCCGAGGGCACGAATCCGCCGGTCGACGGCAATGCCGACGTCGAATACCGCCGCCACCTGGCGAAGGTGCTCACGGGCCGCGCCATCGCGGCGGCCGCCGGGGCCTGACGACTCCGCTCGCCCACCCGGCCGCCGCGGCTGCGGCGGCTAGGGTGGGCACCGGACACCCAGGTCTGGCAGAGAGAGGAGGTCGGCCCGTGCGGCTCGACCACGAATTCACCGTCCCGGCCCCGATCGGCGAGGTCTGGCAGGCGGTCGTCGACCCCGAGCGCGTCGCCCCGTGCATGCCGGGTGCCACCCTGACCAAGGTCGAAGGGGACGCCTTCAGCGGGACGGTGAAGGTCAAGCTCGGGCCGATTTCGCTGTTGTACAAGGGGCACGGCGAGTTCCTCGAAAAGGACGACGCCGCGCACAAGGTCACGATCAAGGCTTCGGGCAAGGATGCGCGGGGTGCCGGCACGGCGTCCGCGACGGTGACCTTGACGTTGACCGAAAGCGACGGCGGAACGCACGGCGCGGTGGCGACCGACCTGGCGATCACCGGCAAGCCGGCCCAGTTCGGGCGGGGCCTGATCAGCGAGGTGGGCGGCAAGATCCTGGACACGTTCGCGGGCTGCCTGTCGGGAAAGCTCGCCCCGGAGCCCGCCGCCGCCCCGGAACCGGAGCCCGCGCCCGCCGCTGCGCCCGAACCGGCGGTCAAGCCCGCGCCGACGACCGCGGAGATCAACACCGAACCCCGGCCCTCGGCACCGCCGTCGGACCGCCCGCCGCTGCGGAGCGTCCCGGCCGCGCCGGAAACCGAAGCGATCGACCTGCTCGACTACGCGGGGCAGTCGGTCCTCAAGCGGCTGGCGCCGGTGCTGATCGGCCTCGCCGTGGTGGCCGGCGTGGTCGCGATCGTCCGCGCGCTGCGGAAGTAGCCGTGGTCTGAAGGGGACTTTCTTCTCATGAGACGAGAGGAAAGTCCCCTTCGGCATGTCCGGTGATCTACTCTGCGCGGGTGTTCGGGCAAACCGGCGCGGGCAATTCGTCCGGACCGGCGACGTGGCTCGTCCGAACGGCTACGCTGGGCTACCTGGTCGGCCGAACTTCGCGCAAGGGGTACGTCACGATGCCGGTTCGTCACACCCGTGGCTTCGGCTCTTGAGAGCCCAGGCCGCCGTGCGCCGGGAAGCGCTTTCCGACTGGCCGGGGTGGCCCGCGCGGTGGGAGATGTGGGCCGGGGCGAAAGCACGGTGGATCGCCTACGCCCTCGGCTGTGAGCTGGTCGCCGTCGGCGCGACCGCGGTGGCGCTGGGCACCGGGTTCGGGGAGCCGGTGCGCCCGGTCTGGTTCGCGGTGCTGGTCGCGCTCGGCGTCGCGCAGGCCGAGATGTCCCGCCGCATCGAACGGCTGCGGCGGTGGATGAGCGGGCAGACGCACATCAACGTCACCTCGGTCTGGTACCTCGCCGGCGTCGTCCTGCTGCCGCCCGCGTGGGTGGCGCTGCTCGCCCTCGTGCTCTACGCCCACCTGTGGGTGCGGGTGTGGCGTCAGGTGCGCACGCGGCCCGCGCACCGCTTCGTCGCGAGCACGGCGTGGGCGATGCTCTCCTGCTTCGCGGCTTCGTCCGTGCTCGCCGTGCTGGGGCTGCACGGGACGCCGTTGCAGACACCGCGCGGGCTGTTCGCGCTCTGCCTCGCGGCCGTGGTGTTCGAGCTGGTGAACATCGGTCTCGTGGCCGCCGGCATCTACCTCTACACGAGCCAGCGCTCGGCGGCCGACCTGATCGGCACGTGGGAGGACAACGCCTTCGAGCTGGCGACCCTCTGCCTCGGCGGGCTGGCCGCGCTGGCGCTGGTCGAGCAGCCGGTGCTGGTGGTGTTCGTGATCGCGCCGTTGCTGCTGCTGCACCGGTACCTGCTCTTGAAGCAGCAGCTGCAGGTCGCGGCGGTCACCGACGAGAAGACGGGGCTGCTCAACACCGCCGGCTGGCACGACTCCGCGGTCCGGGAGCACGCCCGCGCGGTGCGCCGCGGCGACGGCTTCGCGGTGCTGATGATCGACCTCGACCACTTCAAGAAGATCAACGACACCTACGGGCACCTGACCGGAGACGACGTCCTGGCCGCCGTCGCGGTGGCGATCACCGGCTCGGTGCGCCAAGGCGACACGGTCGGGCGGTTCGGCGGCGAGGAGTTCGTGGTGCTGCTGCCGGGCATCGGCGACGCCGACGTGCTCGCCATCGCCGAGCGGGTGCGGGCGGCGGTGGGCGAGCTGAACGTGGTCATCTCGACCGGGAGCGGGACGGTCCGGGTGAGCGGCCTGTCGGTGTCGATCGGGGTCGCGCGCCACCCCGGCACCGGGCTGACGCTCGACGACGTGCTGCGCTCGGCCGACGCGGCGCTCTACCGGGCGAAGGAAGCCGGCCGCAACCGCGTCGCCGTGTGACGAACGGCGCGAAATAGCCGCTCCGGCAGGCCGTTGAACCCCATATGAGCGGCGCGGATCACGAGACGGACGTGGTGGTGATCGGGGCGGGCCAGGCGGGCCTGTCCGCGGCGTACCACCTGCGGCGCGCCGGGTTCGCCAACCGGACCGGTTTCGTCGTGCTGGACCACGGGAAGCGCGCCGGGGGAGCGTGGCAGTACCGCTGGCCGTCGCTGGTGCTCGGCAAGGTGCACGGCATCCACGACCTGCCCGGGATGGCCTTCGGCTCGCCGGACGTGACGCGCCCGGCTTCCGAAGTCGTCTCCGAATACTTCGCGCGCTTCGAGAGCGTGTACGACCTCCCGGTGCTGCGGCCCGTCGACGTCCAGTCGGTGACGCGGGCGGGGGAGCGGCTCGTGGTGTCGAGCCCGGCGGAGTCCTGGTCGGCGCGGGCCGTGATCAGCGCGACCGGCACCTGGGACCGGCCGTTCTGGCCGCACTACCCCGGCCAGGAGACCTTCGCCGGCCGTCAGGTGCACACCGCCGACTACCTCGGACCCGAAGACTTCCGCGGCGCGCGGGTGGTCGTCGTCGGCGGCGGGGCGTCGGCCGTGCAGCTGCTGATGGAGTTCGCCCCGCTCGCCCGCGCGACGGCCTGGGTGACGCGCCGTCCGCCGGTCTGGCGCGACGAGCCGTTCAGCGAGAACTGGGGCCGCGCCGCCGTCGCGAAGGTCGACGAGCGGGTGCGGGCCGGGCTGCCGCCGGAGAGCGTGGTCAGCGTGACCGACCTGGCCGTGACGCCGGAAGTGCGGGCCGCCCGCGCGGCCGGGATCCTGGACCGCCGGCCGATGTTCGCCCGGATCGTGCCCTCGGGCGTCGAGTGGGCGGACGGCACGCGCTTCGATGCCGACGTGATCCTCTGGGCCACGGGCTTCCGCGCGGCGATCGACCACCTCGCCCAGTTGCACCTGCGCGAGCCGGGCGGCGGGATCCGGGTGGACGGAACGCGGGTGGTGGCCGAGCCGCGGCTGCACCTGGTGGGGTACGGGCCGTCGGCGAGCACGGTCGGGGCCAACCGGGCGGGCCGGGCAGCGGTGAGCGAGATCCGGAAGCTGCTGGCGAGCTGAGCCGGGTGTCTTGAATGAGTCATTCAGGACCTCCGGAGACCTGAATGAGTCATTCAAGACGTCGGCGAAGCCGCCGCCGGGCGGACCAGAAGAGCCGCATCCCGCCGCACGGGGCAGTATCCCGGTCAGCGAAACATCCGCTGATCAGCGGAAACGGTCGAAAACTCACCCTCTTGACCGATTCAACGACAAGACAAGTCTTGTCAGCCGAACCTACTCCTCGTTAAAGTCCGCTTAGTTAGGAAACTTTCCTAACTGTTTGAACCGACGCCGCAGCCCCGTCAAGCCACCGCCAAGGCCCTTAAGGAGTGCGACGTGCCGTCCACCCGATTACGCCCCCTCGCCCGGCTCGCCCCGGTGCTCGCCGCCGTGGTCCTGCTGCCCTCCGCCATTGCCGCGGCCGCCACCACCGAGGCCGCCGATGTGCTGCTCTCGCAGGGCAAACCCGTGGCCACCTCGACCGTTGAAAGCTCCTCCTACACCGGGGCCAAAGCCGTCGACGGCAGTGCCACCACCCGGTGGGCCAGCGCCGAAGGGTCCGACCCGCAGTGGCTGCGGATCGACCTCGGCCAGCCCGCCACCATCCACCGCGTCCTGCTCAACTGGGAAGCCGCGTACGCCAAGAAGTACCGCATCGAAGTCTCCGACGACGGCACGACGTTCACCACCGCGGCCGCCGTCGACACCGGTGACGGCAAGACCGACGACCTGACCGGCCTGGCCGCCCACGGCCGGTTCGTGCGCTTCGTCGGCCTCACCCGCGCCACCAGTTACGGGTACTCCTTCTGGGAAATGCAGGTCTTCGGCAGCACCGACTCCGCCGGCGACACCCAGCCCCCGACCGTCCCGGCCGGGCTCGCCGCCGGGACCGCGACCGCGACGAGCGTCCCGCTCACCTGGAGCGCCGCCACCGACAACACCGGCGTCGCCGGGTACGACGTCCTGCGCAACGGCACCGCCGTCGCCACCAGCGCGACGACGTCGTATACCGACACCGGGCTCACGCCGGACACCAGCTACACCTACGCCGTCCGCGCGCGCGACAACGCGGGCAACGTCTCGGCCGCCAGCGCGCCGGTCACGGTGAAAACCGCGGCCGGGAGCGCGGGATTCGTCCTCGCCGCGGCCGGCGACATCGCCGAGCGGTGCACCGCCAGCAGTTCCAGCTGCGCCCACGTCAAAACCGCGAAGCTCGTGGAAACCATGAACCCCGCGGCCGTGATCACCATGGGCGACAACCAGTACGACGACGCCCACCTGTCGGACTTCAACTCCTACTACAACACGACCTGGGGCAAGTTCAAGAGCAAGACCCACCCGATCCCGGGCAACCACGAGACCTACGACGACACGCCGTACAAGGGGTACGACGAGTACTTCGGCGCCATCGCGAAGCCGAACGGCAAGCGGTACTACAGCTGGGAAATGGGCAACTGGCACTTCATCGCCCTGGACTCCAACGACTTCGCCACCCACGAGTTCGGCCCGGACGAGCAGATGACGTGGCTGAAGCAGGATCTCGCGAACAACACGAAGGGCTGCGTCGCCGCCTACTGGCACCACCCGCGGTGGAGCTCCGGTGACCACGGCGACAACCCCGACAGCATCGAGCTGTGGAACCTGATGGCGGCCAGCAAGGTCGACCTGGTCCTCAACGGCCACGACCACGACTACGAAAGGTTCGTCCCGCAGAACGCCGACGGCAAGGCCGACGCGAACGGCCCGGTCGAGATCGTCGGCGGTTCGGGCGGGGCCAGCCTCTACAACCTCAGCTCGCCGCACGCCACGACCGCCAAGCTGCTCAAGACCTACGGCGTGCTCAAGCTGTCCATGACCGACACCAGCTTCCAGTCGCAGCTGATCGGCGTCGACGGCAAGGTCCTGGACAGCAGCCCGACCTACACCTGCCACTAGGGGGGACGAGCATGTACATCGCGGCAAGCCGGACCTCGGACCTGGCGGCGGGCACCGACCGGAAGCCCGCGCTGAAACGGGTGTCGGCCAACGTCGTCGCCCTCGGCGCGGTCAGCCTGGTCACCGACGTCTCCTCGGAGATGGTGACCGCCGTCCTCCCGCTCTACCTGGTGCTCGGCCTCGGCCTGAACCCGCTGCAGTTCGGGCTGCTCGACGGGCTCTACGCGGGTGCCACCGCGGTCGTGCGGGTGCTCGGCGGGCACCTCGCCGACCGGTGGCGGCGGCTCAAGGCGGTCGCCGGGTTCGGGTACGGCTTGTCCGCGGTGTGCAAGCTCGGGCTGGTCGCGGCCGGCTCGTCGGTCGCCGCGATCGGCGTCGTCCTCGCCGCCGACCGCACCGGCAAGGGGCTGCGCACCGGCCCGCGCGACGCGCTGATCTCGCTCTCCAGCGAGCCGGAGACGCTCGGCCGGTCGTTCGGGGTGCACCGGGCGATGGACACCGTGGGCGCGTTCCTCGGCCCGCTGGTGGCCATGGCCGTACTGGCTCTGAGCCTGGGCAGTTACACGAGCGTCTTCTTCACCAGTTTCTGCGTCGCCGCCATCGCGGTGCTGCTGCTCGCCCTGTTCGTCCACGACCGGCCCGGCGCGGTCGACCGGGCCGCCGTCTCGCTGCGCGCCGCGCTCGGTCTCCTGCGGCAGCAGGACTTCCGGCGCGTCGCGCTCTGGGCGGCGCTGCTGGGCCTGGTGACGGTCGGGGACTCGTTCGTCTACCTCGTCCTGCAACGGCGGTGGGAGATCGCGGCGACGTGGTTCCCGCTGCTGCCGCTCGGCACCGCCGGGGTCTACCTCGTGCTGGCCGTGCCGCTGGGCAAGCTCGCCGACCGGATCGGGCGCTGGCCCGTCTTCCTCGGCGGGCACGCCGCGCTGTGCCTGGCGCTGGTGCTGCTTTGCGGTCCCCAGGCCGGGATCTGGCTCGCGGTGGTCGCGCTCGGCCTGCACGGCGTGTTCTACGCGGCCACCGACGGCGTCCTGATGGCCGCCGCCGGGCCGCTCATCCCGCGTGACCTGCGGGCCACCGGGATGGCCGTCGTGCAGACCGGGCAGGCCGCCGCCCGGATGCTTTCGTCCGTCCTCTTCGGACTGGCGTGGACGCTCTGGGACCTGCGGCCCGCGGTGCTCGCCGCCGCGGGCTGCCTGGCCGCCGTCGCCCTCGCCGCCGCCCTCGTGAAACCGGTGCGCCCGTGAAGAAACTCGTTCTCGCCCTCGCCGGGACCGCGCTCCTGGTCGCCGCCGCCGTCGCCTACACGGTCAGCTCGCGGCACGACACCGCCGAAGCAGGGCCGGCCGCGCAGCTCACGCTCGCCCCCGGGCAGTTGTTCTACCGCGACACGGCCACCGGCCGCGTCGGAGCCGTCCCGCTCGCCGACCCGGGCGCGAAACCCCAGCTCAGCGGCCTGAAGTGCGACCGGTTCGCGGTCGCGGGGCAGACGGCGGTGTGCCTGGCCGTCAAGCCGGGGACACTCCCGGCGGTCACCGACGTCCTCGTCCTCGACGGCCGGCTCGGCGTCCGCCACACCGAAACCCTGCCCGGCACCCCGAGCCGTGCGCGGGTCTCCCCGGACGGCAAGCGCGTCTACTGGACGGTGTTCGTCACCGGCGATTCCTACGCGCAGACCGGCTTCTCCACCCGCGCGGGACTGTACGAAGTGGACAGTGGGCGGCTGGTCAAGACGATCGAGGAGCTGCCCGTCTTCGTCGACGGCAAGCGCTACTTCGCGGCCGACGTCAACTACTGGGGCATCACGTTCGCCCCCGACGGCAACCGCTTCTACGCCACGCTGGGCAGCAAGGGCAAGACGTACCTCGTCGAAGCCGACTACGGGCGGTATCGCGGGAAGGCGCTCCGGGAGAACGTCGAATGCCCGTCGCTGTCGCCGGACGGCAAGCGCGTGGCGTTCAAGAAGAAGGTCGGCGAAGGCGCCTGGCGGCTGTCGGTGCTCGACCTCGCGAGCCTGGCGGAGACCGAACTCGCCGAAACCCGCAGCGTCGACGACCAGGCGCTCTGGCAGGACGACCACACCGTGCTCTACGGCCTCGAAAACGCGGTCTGGGCGGTCCCGGCGGACGGCTCGGGCGCCCCGCGGCAGCTGGTCGGCGGCGCCGCGTCGCCCGCCGTCACGGGGTGACGTCCACCGCCGCGAACAGCGTCCGGACGCAGAGGTCGCGCAGCTCGGCCTGGGTGATCTTCGGCTGGTCGAGCCAGTCGAGGATGACGGTGGCGACGAACGCCAGCCAGCCGCGGACGGCCACCCGGGTCGTCTCGGTGACGGTGGTCAGCGCGCCGAGCGCGGTCAGGATGCGCTCGGCGTTCGCGGCCATCCCGGCTTCCCGGATCCGCAGGATCTCCCGGTCGGCGCCCGCGGCGGCGCGGTGCACGACGCGGTAGCCGTCGGGGTGCGTGCGCGCGAACTCGAGGTAGACGTCGAGCCCGGCCCGCAGCTGCTCCGCGACGGGCAGCGCCGGGTCGGGCTCGCTCATCGTCAGCAGCTGGTCGCGCTGGCTGCGGACGATCTCCGCGAAGAACTCCTTCTTCGTCGGGAAGTAGTGGTACAGCAGGCCGCGCGAGACCTGCGCGATCTCGGCGACCTCCTCGATCCACACCTCGTCGTACGGCCGCTTCGCGAACAGCCCGGCGCCGATGGCCAGCAGCTGTTCCCGCCGCTGCTGCGTGCTGAGCCTGGTCCGCATCCCCCGAGCTTACTTGACACGGGTTCAGTAGCGGGGGATCGTGAGCTTATTGGATCCGGGTTCAACAAGGAGCAGCCGTGGACACCAGCGGGATTCCGCACCGGCCGGGTCGCCTGCCGGTGATCGGCGACCTGATCGGCGCGAACCCGCGCACGCCGTTGCAGGACACCGTGCGCATCGGCAAGCGGCTCGGGCCGATCTTCACGCGCAAGGTGTTCGGCTTCGAGCTCGTCCTCGTCGGCGGCGTCGACCTGGTCACCGAGCTGAACGACGAGACGAAGTTCGGCAAGCACGTCGCCATGGGCGTGGAGAACCTGCGCGCCCTCGGCGGCGACGGCCTGTTCACCGCGCACACCCACGAGCCGAACTGGCGGCTGGCGCACGACATCCTGCAGCCGGCGTTCTCCGCCGAGGCGATGCGCCGCTACCACCCGATCATGCTCGACGTCGCCCGCGAGCTGGTGGCGGCGTGGGACGCGGCGACCGGCCCGGTCGACGTTTCCGCCGACATGACCCGGCTGACCCTGGAGACCATCGGCCGGGCCGGCTTCGGCTACCGGTTCGGCTCGTTCGAGCGCGCCGAACCGCACCCGTTCGTCACGGCGATGATCCGCGCGCTGCGGTACGCGCAGCTGCAGAACGTCAAGCTGCCGTTCGTCCGGCGCGCCTTCGCCGGGACGCCGGAGCAGAACCGGGCCGACATCGCGGTGATGACGGACCTGGTCGACGAGGTCATCGCCGAACGGCGCGGCAGCGGTGAGGACCGCCGCGACCTGCTCGGCCTGATGCTCACCGAGGGCCACCCGGTGACGGGGGAGCGCCTGGACCCGGTGAACATCCGCAACCAGGCGATCACGTTCGTCGTGGCCGGCCACGAAACGACGTCCGGCGCGCTGTCGTTCGCGCTGTACTACCTGACCCGCCACCCCGAGCTGCTGGCGAAGGCCCGCGCCGAGGTCGACGCGGTGTGGGGCGATCGCGAGCCGGCGTTCGCCGACGTCGCGAAGCTGCGGTACGTCCGCCGCGTGCTCGACGAGGCGATGCGGCTCTGGCCGACCGCGCCCGGCTACTCCCGCGAAGCGCGCGAAGACGTCGTGCTCGGCGGCAAGTACCGGATGCGCAAGGGCGACTGGGTGATCGTCCCGCTCCCGCTGGTGCACCGCGACCCCGCGGCCTGGGGTCCGGACCCGGAGGCGTTCGACCCGGACCGGTTCGAGCCCGCGGCGGTGAAGAAGCGGCCGGCGCAGGCGTACAAGCCGTTCGGCACGGGCGAGCGCGCCTGCATCGGCCGCCAGTTCGCGCTGCACGAAGCCGTGCTGGCGCTGGGCGTGGTGCTGCAGCGCTACGACTTCGACGTCGACCCGGCGTACCGGCTGAAGATCGTGGAGTCGCTGACGCTCAAGCCGAGCGGCTTCACCCTGCGTCCCCGGGTCCGGCTCAGGACTTCAGATAGCGCACCTGCCCCGGCTTGACCCGCTCGAACTCGTCCCGGCCGGCCAGGTGCTCCGGCACCCCGACCTCCCACCACGCTCCGGCTTCCGTCCACGCCGACGGCTGCGTCTTCACCACGACGACCGCCGGGCGCCGCTCGGCCACGGCGGCCTTGCGGGCGTTCGCGTACGCCGTCCGCAGTGAGTCCACTGTGGACGCATCGAACACCAGGCAGCCCAGCGACTCCGCGTGCCGCGCGAAGTCCACCCGTGGCGGCGAAGCGTGCGAAGTCGTGCAGTCGGCGTAGAAGTTGTTGAACGGCTTCCCGCCCTGCCCCTCCTGGAGCCGCGCGATCACCGCGTACCCGTCGTTGTCGCACACGACCGCGACGAACGGGTGCCCCGCGAACGCCGCCGAGAACAGCTCGGAGTTGAGCATCAGGTACGAGCCGTCACCCAGCAGCGTCGTCACCAGGCCGGGCCACGCGATCGCCGCGCCCCACGCGCCGGACAGCTCGTACCCCATGCACGAGAACCCGTACTCGACGTCCATCGACACCGCGCCGGCCCCGCGCCAGCCGCCGATCAGCTCACCCGGCAGCCCACCCGACG
The DNA here is from genome assembly GCF_014873755.1 of Amycolatopsis lexingtonensis. NCBI lineage: Bacteria > Bacillati > Actinomycetota > Actinomycetes > Pseudonocardiales > Pseudonocardiaceae > Amycolatopsis > Amycolatopsis lexingtonensis. Next base: position 5,326,742 of record NZ_JADBEG010000001.1, on the reverse strand, counting down.
CCGTCATGACGTAGTCGTCCGCCGCCGACAGGTCGTTCACGACCCCGACGACCTGCGCATAGGAAGGAACCTCCGCAGCGGAAGAACGCAGCGTCTCGATGTGCGCGTCCCAAGAAGCCCGTTCAGTCGAAGCCCGCGATGTCCACGCCGGGTCCACCCGCCAGCTTTCGAGCTGGGCGGACAGGTCGGCCAGGCCCGCGTCGGCGTCCCCGGTCACGGACAGGGCGCCGTGCTTGACCGCGTCGAAGCGGGCCGCGTTGAGCGACACCAGGCGGACGTCGGGCGAGAACACCGTCCAGGACGCCGTCGTGAAGTCCTGCAGCCGCGTCCCCACGGCCAGGACCACGTCCGCCTCGGCCGCGAGGACGTTCGCCGACGACGAGCCCGTGACGCCCAGCGGCCCCGCGTGCAGCGGGTGGTCGTGGGGCACGAGCGTGCGGCCCGCCGTCGTCTCCACGACCGGGATCCCGTGCCGTTCGGCGAAGTCGAGGGCGCGGCGCGCGGCACCCGAGTACCGGACCCCGCCGCCGAGCACCAGCAGCGGGCGGTGGGACGCCCGCAGGACACCCGCCGCCTCGGTGACCGAACGCCGGTCCGGGCGCGGGCGCGGCGGGCGGTGCGTCACCGGCGCGAACAGCGCGTCCGGGAAGTCGTACGTCTCCGCCTGGACGTCCTGCGGCAGCGCCAGTACCACCGGCCCGCTGTCCGCCGGGTCCGTGAGCACTCGCGTCACCTGCGGCAACGTCGAGATCAGCTGCTCGGGCCTGCTGATCCGGTCGAAGTAGCGCGAGACCGCGCGGAAGGCGTCGTTCACCGTCGCGGTCGCGTCGCCGAAGGGCTCGATCTGCTGCAGCACCGGGTCCGGCGCGCGGCCGGTGAACGTGTCGCCCGGCAGCAGCAGCACCGGCAGCCGGTTCGCGTGCGCGACCCCGGCGGCGGTGACCATGTTCAGCGCGCCCGGTCCGATCGACGACGTCGCGACGCCGACCTGCCGCCGGTGCGTGGCCTTCGCCAGCCCGACCGCGGCCAGCGCCATGCCCTGCTCGGTGTGCCCGCGCCACACCGGGATCTCGCCGCGGTGCTCCTCCAGCGCCGTGCCGAGGCCGAGCACGTTCCCGTGCCCGAAGATCGCGAAGACCCCGGGGAAGAGCGGGACTTCCGCGCCGTCCAGGGTTTCCGAGCGCTGGGAGAGGAGCCAGCGGACCAGCGCCTGAGCCGTCGTCAGCTTCACTGGACAAGCCCTTCGTGACTCGTGACGGGGCAGCGCGGGTCGAGCTCCTGCGCCGCCCAGGTGTCGCGGACCCAGCCGTGCGCGGGGTCGTCGCAGAACGCCATGGACCGCTCTTCGGCCGGTCCGGCCAGGACGTTCAGGTAGTACATCGGGTAGCCGGGCGCGGCCACGCACGGCCCGTGGTAGCCGCGCGGGATCAGGAAGACGTCGTGGTCGCGCACGGCGACGTCCTCGTCCAGCTCGCCGTCGGCGGTGTAGGTCCGGTGCAGGCCGAAGCCCTCGCGCGACGGCGTGACGCCATCACGCCCGGCGATGCGGAAGTAGTAGATCTCCTCGTTGACCACTTCGCACTCGGACGCTTCGTCGTGCTTGTGCGGCGGGTACGACGACCAGTTCCCGCCCGGCGTGATCAGCTCGCACGCGTTGAGCTTGTCGGCGTGGTCCCAGACCCCGGGCACGCCGAAGTTGGTCACCTGCCGGGTCGCCTGCCCGGCCCCGCGGACCTCGACCGGCACGTCCTCGGCCGGCCCGTACTTCGCGGAGAGGCGGCGGGTGCAGCGGGCCATCGGCAGCGCGACCGTGAGACCGTCCGCGGTCGACAACTCGACTTCGGCTTCGCGGGGTACGTAGGCGAAGTCCGTCACGCGGGTGAAGACGGACTCGCGGCCCCGCAGCTCGAAGACCTGCCCGTCGACGCGGACGGTCGCGGACCCCGCCAGCGGCAGCACGAAGGCCTCGAACTCGCCGGTGTGCAGGATCCGTGTCTCGCCGGGTGCCAGGGTCAGGACCCGCAGCCCGGTGTAGGTCCAGCCCGCGCTGTCCGGGGTGAGCCGGACCGGGTCGGTATCGTCGGACAGTGTCCCGAGTGGACGGTGGAGCTTGCTCACTTCGCGGCCTCCAGTACTTTCGCGGCGGCTTCGACGGCCGCACCGACGTCGCCGCCGGGCGGGTAGAGCAGGGTGCGGCCGACGACCAGGCCGCGGACGACGTCGTGGCGCAGCGTCCGGCCCCAGGAGGCCAGGTCGGCGGCTGGATCGCCGGACGGCACGCCGCCGAGCACGACCACCGGCAGCGTCGTCGCGCCGAGGACCTCGGGCGAGTCGGTCGAGGGCAGCTTGAGCCAGGTGTGCGCCGACGTCGCGCCGAGGCCGGAAGCGACGGTGACCGCCCGGGCCAGGGACACGGGATCCTTCTGCAGCACCAGGTTCCCGCCGTCCCGGCGGTAGGGGAGCGGCTCGACCATCGCCACCAGGCCGTACGCGGCCAGCTCGGTGACGGCGTCGGCGCAGGCCTGCAACGTCGGGATGGTGCCCGGGTCGGCGTCGACCAGCCGCAGCAGCATCTTGCCGCCGTCGAGCCCGCAGTCGACGAGCGTGCGGGCGTCGTAGCCGGTGAACCGGTCGTCGATCTCCCAGTCCGCGCCGGCGAGGCCGCCGCGGTTCATCGAGCCGAAGACGACCTTGTCGTGCAGCGCGCCGAGCAGGAGGAGCTCCTCGACGACGTCGGGGGTGCCGAGGATGCCGTCGACGGCCGGGTTGGCCAGCGCCACGAGCAGCCGCTCCAGCAGCGTCCGCCGGTCGGCCATGGCGAGCGGATCCTCGCCGACGCCCAGTGCCCCGCGGGCCGGGTGGTCGGCCGCGACGAGGAACAGGGTTCCGCTGTCGGACAGCAGTTTCGCCCGGCGTTTGCGGGTCGCGTAGGCCTGCCGGACCGCGCCCGGGTCGGTGGCGCGGGTGTGCAGGAGTTCGCGCCAGCGGTCGTCGGTGAGGATCACAGCAGCTCCTCGATTTCGGCCGCGGTCGGCATGGCGTCGGCGCAGGCGAGCCGGGACGCCACCAGCGCGCCCGCCGCGTTCGCGTACTCCGCGATGCGCACCGGGTCCCAGCCGGAGAGCAGCCCGTGGATCAGCGCCCCGCCGAAGCCGTCACCGGCACCGAGCCCGCAGACGACCTCGACGCGTTGCGGCGGCACGGTCGACCGCCCCTCCGGCGTCGCCACCAGGACACCCTCGGCGCCCTTCTTGATCACGGCCAGGTGCAGCCCGCGCTCCAGCAAGCGATCGGCGGCGGTGTCGGGATCCGCGGTGCCGACGGCGACCTCGACCTCGGCGCGGTTGCCGACCGCGACGGTGACGTGGTCGAGCATCCCGCCGATCTCGGTCCGCGCGCTTTCGACGTCGGGCCAGAACATCGGCCGGTAGTCGAGGTCCAGGACGGTGTGCGCACGGCGGCCACGGGCTTCGAGGATCTTCCGCTGGGTGGCTCGCGCGGGCTCGGCGGAGACGCCGGTACCGGTGACCCACAGCAGCGGGACCGACTCGACGACGTCCCACGGCACGTCGTCGTCGGTCAGCGTGAGGTCGGGGGCGATGGGGGAGCGGTAGAACAGCAGCGGCGGGTCCGCGGGCGGGTTCAGCTCGCAGAACACTACCGGCGTCTGCAGCTCCGGCGAAGTGCCCACGAAGGCCGGTGAGACGCCGAAGCCGTCGAGGGCCTGCCGGACGTAGTCGCCGAAGCCGTCCGGCCCGACCTTGGTCAGCACCGCCGTGCGCCGGCCGAGCCGCGCGGCGGCGACCGCGACGTTGGTCGCGGTGCCGCCGAGCGACTTGGCGAAAGTGCTGACGCCGGCCAGGGGGACGCCGCTCTGCTCCGGGTAGAGGTCGACACCCACCCGCCCGATCGTCAGCGCTTCGAGACTCACGCCTTCTCCACCTGCCGCAGTTCGTGTTCGAGGGCTTCCAGTTCCGCGCCGCCCGCCATCTGCCGGGTCAGCTCGTTGATGCCGATCTCCGCCTTTTCGTACGACCCGAGCGGCGCACCCCGCTTGAGCAGCAGGAACCGGTCGGCGACCGGGTAGGCGTGGTGCGGGTTGTGCGTGATCAGCACGACGCCGAGCCCGCGGTCCCGGGCCTGGGCGACGTACTTGAGCACCACCCCGGCCTGCTTGACGCCGAGCGCGGCGGTCGGCTCGTCGAGGATCAGCACCTTCGCGCCGAAGTACACCGCCCGCGCGATCGCGACGCACTGGCGTTCGCCACCGGAGAGCGTCCCGACCGGCTGTTCGACGTCCCGCAGGTCGATGCCCATGTCGGACAACGCCTTCTTGGTCGTCTCGCGGCCCTTCTTCCGGTCGAGGAACCGGAACGGCCCGAATCCCGTCGTCGGCTCGGAACCGAGGAAGAAGTTCCGCCAGACGCTCATCAGCGGCACCACGGCGAGGTCCTGGTACACGGTCGCGATGCCGCGGTCCAGCGCCTCTCGCGGCGAGGCGAACCGCACGGGCTCGCCTTCCACGAGGAACTCGCCCTGGTCGTGCTGGTGCACCCCGGCCAGGATCTTGATCAGCGTGGACTTCCCGGCGCCGTTGTCGCCGAGCACGCAGGTGACCTCGCCCGCGTTGACCACAGTGGACACCTCGCGCAGCGCGATCACGCTGCCGTAGGTCTTCCCGATGTCGCGTACTTCCAGCAGGCTCATCGGCGTACCCTTTCCGCGCGGCGCCGGAAGGCGTTGTTCACCAGGACCGCGGCCAGCAGCATGATGCCGAGGAACAGCATGAACCAGTCGCTGTTCCACTGCGCGAACACGATGCCCTGGCGCGCCATGCCGAAGATCAGCGCGCCGATCGCCGCGCCCACCGCCGAGCCGAACCCGCCGGTGAGCAGGCAGCCGCCGATCACCGCCGCGATGATGTACTGGAACTCCAGCCCGATGCCCTGGTTCGCCTGCACGCTCGCGAAGCGCAGGATGTTGATCGAGCCGACCAGCCACGCGCCGAGCGCGGTGCCCATGAACAGCAGGATCTTCGTGCGCACCACCGGCACGCCGACCGAGCGGGCCGACACCTGCGACCCGCCGACCGCGAAGATCCAGTTGCCGAAGCGGGTGCGCACGAGCAGCACCGCCGCGATCACCGTGACGACGATCCACCAGATGATCGACGACTGGAACTCGGTGCCGCCGACGGCGAAGGTGGACGCGAACAGCGCGCCCGCCGACTCGTAGCCGCTGGTCGAGCGCATCCCCGACACCTGCACGGTGTTGGTGACCAGCCGCGTCACACCGAGGTTGAGCCCCTGCAGCGCCAGAAACGACCCGAGCGTGACGATGAAGCTCGGCAGCCCGGTCTTCATCACCAGCCAGCCGTTGAACGCCCCGACGCCGAGCGCGAAAACGAGCGAAACCGCCAGCGCGAGCCAGACGTTCCAGCCTGCCTGCGTCGCCAGGATCGCCGTGACCAGCGACGTCGACGCCGTCATGACGCCGGCCGAGAGGTCGAACTCGCCGCCGACCATGAGCAGCGCGACCACGACGGCCATGATGCCCAGCGTCGAGGAGTCGTCGAGCCAGGTCGCCACGCCCAGCGGGCTGAGGAACTGGCCGGTGACGACGGAGAAGAAGACGAACACCAGCACGGCGCCGAGCAGCGCGCCGATCTCCGGGCGGACCACCAGCCGATCGGTCAAGCTTTTCTTCCCGACGCGCTCGTCGGGCTGGGCTTGGATCGCCGCGGTCATCGCGTGCCGCGCTCCGCGTACGGGGCCACGGTGTCGATGTTGGTCTTGTCGACGAAGCCCGGGCCGGTCTGGACCGGCTTGCCGCCGCCGATGGTGTTGCCGTTTTCCTTGTACAGCTTGAGGAACACGATCGGCAGGTAGCCCTGCTCGTACTGCTGCTGGTCGACGGCGAAGAGGATCGTGCCCGCCTTGATGGCCGCGACGACGTCGGCGTTCAGGTCGAAGGTCGCCACCTGCGCCTTGGAGCTCGCCTCCTTGGCCGCGTCCACCGCGCGCGCCGCGACCTGCGAGTTCAGCGCCAGCACGGCGTCGATCGACGGGTCGGACTGCAGCGCGCCGCGGATCCGGGCCTGCGCGTCGGTCGGGTTGGAGATGTCGACCTGCAGTGTGGAGACGTTGCCGAAGGTCTGCTTCGCGCCGTCGCAGCGCTGGTTCTGGCCGATGTTGCCGGCCTCGTGGATGACGCACAGCAGCTTCGTCTTGCCGGCCGCCTTGAGCCGCTGCCCGGCACCCTGGCCCGCGAGGCCCTCGCTCTGGCCGACGTGCGCGATCGCGCCGAAGGCGGCGCTGGAGTCCTCGCCGGAGTTGATGGTGACGACCGGGATGCCGGCCTTGACCGCGTTCTGGATCGACGTCTGCAGGGCCTGCGGGTTCGCCATCGAAACCACCAGGCCGCTGACCTTCTGCGCGACCGCGTTGTCGATCAGCTTGGCCTGGTTGCCGGGGTCGCCGTCGGCGAAGTAGTCGACGCCGACGTTCAGGTCCTTGCCCGCCTGCTCGGCGCCGTTCTTGACGACGTTCCAGAAGGCGTCGCCGGCGGTGCCGTGGGTGACCACGGCGACCTTCAGCGGGCCGCCCGAACTCGGCGCCGCGGCTTGGGAACTCGGGCTGCCGCTCGACGAGTTGTCGGCGGACGGGCCGCTGCAGGCGGACAGGACCAGCCCGGCGGCGGCGATCGCCGCCACGCCGGCCAGCTTCTTGATTGAGAACACAGTCACTCCTTTGGGACCAGGGATTACAGGGAGTCGAGGATCTTCGCGAGGTGGGCCAGGCTGCGCTCGGTGTCCCGCCGGGGTACGTCGTCGGGGCTCTCCGCGCCGAGGGCGGTGTCCTGTTCGAGGACGTACCAGCCGTCGTAGCCGGCCGCCTGGACGGAGCGCACCATCGACGCCACGTCCACGTCCCCCTCGCCGAGCGGGGTGTAGATGCCCCGCCCGACCGCGTCGGTGTAGCCGAGCCGCCCCGCGCGGACTTCGGCCGCCAGGTCCGCCCGGACGTCCTTGAGATGCACGTGCCCCACCCGTTCGGGATACCGCTTCGCCAGCTCCACCGGATCCGTCCCGCCGATCATCAAGTGCCCGGTGTCGAGGCACAAGCCCAGATCGGAATCGGCGAGGAACCGCTCGACCTCGGCCTGCTGCTCCACGTGCGTCCCGACGTGCGGGTGCAGCACGGTGTGCAGGCCGTGGGCGGCGGCGATGTCGTGGATCTTGCTCGCGGTTTCGACGAGCGTCGCCCATTCGGCGTCGGTGAGCTTCGGGCGTTCGTCGTAGCCGTCGAGCCCGGTCGCGGCGGCGAGCACCAGGACGTCGCCCCCGCACGCAGCGAACAGCGCGGCCGACTCTTCGGCTTCCTTCAGTGCGTTTTCCTGGTTCTCGTGCAGGACGACGGCGAGGAAGCCGCCGACGAGCGTCAAGTCGTACCGCCCGAGCAGTTCCCGCAGCTCCGCCGGGTCGCGCGGGAGGTACCCGGGCGGGCCCAGCTCGGTCGCCTGGACGCCGAGCGCCGCCATCTCACCGAGCACGGTTCCCGCGTCCAGCACCCGGCCCCAGCCCGGGACTTCGCAGACACCCCAGGAGATCGGCGCGGCGGCTACTCGGATCGTCGCTGTCACAAGGGGCCTCCGTTGGTCCGTTGGAGCGCTCTATTGATTAGAGCGCTCTAATCTTGTAGCGTCGGTCACAGCAAGTCAAGGCCGAGTTTTCCGAGATCAGGGGGTGTCACGTGCGTCCGACGATGGAGGACGTCGCCGCCAGGGCGGGCGTTTCGCGCGCGCTGGTGTCCCTGGTGATGCGGAATTCGCCGAAGGTGTCCGACGCCCGGCGCGCGGCGGTCCTGCGCGCGGCCGAGGAACTCGGCTACCAGCCGCACGTGATGGCGCGGTCGCTCGCCAGCCGGACGTCGACGGTGCTCGGCGTGATGGTGAACGACCTGCGCAACGCCTTCTTCGCCGACATCGTCGAGGAACTGGACAGCGCCGCGCAGGCCGCGGGCTTCGACCTGATCCTCAACACGGGCGGCCGCAGTCCCACGCGCGAGTGGAACGCCCTGCACAACCTCCTTTCCTTCCGCCCGGCGGGGATCATCCTGCTTTCGCCGGTCGTCCCGGCGGCATCGATCCAGAGAGCGGCCAAGCAGTGCCCGGTCGTGCTGGTTTCGCGGACGATCCGCTCGTCCACAGTGGACACCGTCAACGACGACGGCGAGGCGGGCTCCGCGCTGGCGGTCGACCACCTGGCCGGCCTCGGGCACCGCCGCATCGCCCACCTCGACGGCGGCGGCGCGGCCGGCGCGGCCCAGCGGCGGCGCGGCTTCGAGGCCGCGATGCGGAAGCACGGCCTGGAGCCGATCGTCGTGCGCAGCGAGCACACCGACATCGGGGGCGAGACCGCCGTGCGGGAGCTGCTCGCCACGTACTCGCGCGCCGACCTGCCGACGGGGCTGGTCTCCGGCAACGACTTCAACGCCGTGGGCGCGATTTCGGCCCTCGAAGAAGCCGGGCTGCGCGTGCCGGAGGACGTGTCGGTCGTCGGCTACGACAACACGTCGCTCGCCGCGCTGCGGCACCTCTCGCTGACCACAGTGGACCAATCGCGCACCGACATGGCGAGGCTGGCCTTCGCGGCGCTGCTCGAGCGCGTCCGCGGGGAGCGCACGGAGCCGGTCCGGCACCTGCTGCACCCGTCACTGGTGGTCCGCGCGACCACCACCGAAGTTTCCGCTGCTACAGGAGGAGCACCACGATGAGGTTGGGACTGGCGGGCACCGGCCGGATCGGCGCCGCGCACGCGGAGACGCTGAAGGGCTTCGACGAGGTCGAGTCGGTCGTGGTGGCCGACGTCGACCCGGCACGCGCTGCCGCGGCCGCCGCGAAGCTGGGCGTCGAGACGGCTGCCCTCGACGACCTGTTCACCGCGGGGATCGACGGCCTGGTCGTCACGGCGGCGACGGACGCGCACCCGGGCCTGATCATCGCGGCGGTCGACGCGGGCATCCCGGTGTTCTGCGAAAAGCCGGTGGCCGCGGACATCCCCGGCACACTGGCCGTCATCGACCGCATCGGCGCTTCCGACGTCCCGGTGCAGATCGGCTTCCAGCGCCGCTTCGACGCGGGCTACGCGGCGGCGCGGGCGGCGGTCGCGTCGGGCGAACTGGGCTGGCTGCACACGCTGCGCGCGACGACGTTCGACCCGGCGCCCCCGCCGGCGGAGTACGTCGCCCACTCGGGCGGCCTGTTCCGTGACTGCGGCGTCCACGACTTCGACGTCATCCGCTGGGTGAGCGGCCGCGAGGTCGAAGAGGTGTACGCGATCGGCGCCAACCGCGGCGAGCGGTTCTTCGCCGACGCGGGCGACGTCGACACGGCGGCGGCGACGCTCACCCTGGACGACGGCACCCTGGCGACGGTGTCCCTGACCCGCTACAACGGCGCGGGCTACGACGTGCGCCTGGACGTGCTGGGTTCGGTGTCCGGCGTGGTAGTCGGCCTGGACGACCGGTCCCCGCTGCGTTCGGTGGAGCCGGGCGTGGCACCACTGCCGGGCCCGGCGTACCCGGGCTTCATGGAGCGGTTCCGCCCGGCGTACACGACCGAGTTGCGCGCGTTCCTGGACGTCGTCGCGGGCCGGGCGCCATCGCCGTGCGTGGCGGCGGACGCGCTGGAGGCGTTCTACATCGCGGAGGCGTGCGAGGTCTCCCGCCGCGAACGGCGTCCGGTGAAGCTGGCGGAGGTCCGGCGCTGAAACCCGGTCGCGCACCCGGGCGCCCGGCGGGCAGACTCCGGGCATGATCGCCCTGACCGGGCTCGACGAGGGCGCCCTCGCGCGGCTGCTCGACGCCGCCGTCGCCGGAGCCGACCCCCTGGACGTCATGCCTCCGGTCGAGGGCCCACCGGGCTGGATACCCGCGCGCCGGGCGGCGTTTCTCGAGTTCCACCGCGGCCGCTGCCTCGATCCGGCCACGGCGGTGGAGCGCACGTGGGTGGTCGACGCGGACGGCACCGCGGTGGGAGCGGCCCGCCTGGAACACCACGGCGACGCCGTGGAGGCGGGGATCTGGCTCAGCCGGGACGTCCGGGGCCGCGGCATCGGCCGCGAGGTGATGAAGCTGCTCTTGGCCGAAGCCCGCACGACCGGAGCAGCCCGCATGATCGGGTCGACCACGGCGGGCAACGCGGGAGCCCGGTCGCTGCTGGCCGGGCTGGGCGCGCACCTCACCACCGAGGGCGACGAGGTGCGGGCGGAACTACCGCTGAGCTGACCGCAGCTTCGGCAGGATCTCCGTCCGCACGTACTCGAGCGCGTCCCGCTCCGGCAGGATGTGCGGCCCCTGCACCCACACCACCCCGTGCCGGACCGCGGCGGCCGTCACCCGTTCCCGCAGCGGGCCCACCACCCCCGCGCCCAGCACCAGGGCGTCCACCACACCGAGCCAGGAGAGCGCCGACTCCTCCGAGACGACGCCGTCCGCGGCGAGACCCGCCGCGGACAGCGCCGCCGTCACCCTCGAGACCGTGGCCGGGTTGCGGCCGAACAGCAGCACCTTCATGCCCCGAGCCTCACACCTCAAGCGCACCTGAGGTCAAGTGCCGTGAAGGCCTCCTTACCGGGCAAAAAAGCCGGTAAGGAGGCCTTCACGGACTTCAAGACAGTTCGAGCGTGGGGGAGTACATCTCGATCCAGTGGTAGAAGTCGAGCACCCGGTCCAGGCCGATGCGCATGGCCGGGTCCATGGTCGCCGGGTCCACTTCGGACGCCCGGTGCGCCCACGCGCGGTCGACCAGGCCGAACACGTCGTGCTTCGGCTCGGCCAGTACCTCCTTGACCTGCTGCTGCAGCGCCGCCGCGTAGCCCGGGTCCTGCGTCGACGGGTACGGGCTCTTCACCCGCTGGGCCACCGACTCCGGCAGGACATGAGAAGTAGCGTGCCGCAGCAGGCTCTTCTCCCGCCCGTCGAACGTCTTCAGCGACCACGGCGTGTTGTAGACGTACTCGACCAGCCGGTGGTCGCAGAACGGCACCCGGACCTCCAGGCCCACCGCCATCGACGCGCGGTCCTTGCGGTCGAGCAGCATCCGCACGAACCGGGTCAAGTGCAGGTTGCAGATCGTCCGCATGCGCGCCTCGCGCTCGGACTCGCCGTCGAGGTGCTCGACCGCGGAAACGGCCGAAGCGTACTGATCGGCGACGTAGGACTCGACGTCGAGGCTCTTCACCAGCTCCGGCGTGTACAGCGACGCCCGCTCGTCCATCATCGACGTCCGGAACGCCAGCCACGGGAACGTGTCCGCGTTGACGGCCTTCTCGTCGTGGAACCAGCGGTAGCCGCCGAACACCTCGTCGGCCGACTCGCCCGACAGCGCCACCGTCGACTGGCCGCGGATCGCCTTGAACAGCAGGTACAGCGACGTGTCCATGTCGCCGAGGCCGGCCGGGATGTCGCGGGCCCGCAGCACCGCGCGCCGGACCTCGGGGTCGGTCAGGTCGCCCGGGTTGAGCATGACGTCTTCGTGCGCGGAGTTGACCAGCTGAGCGACGTCCCGCACGAACGGCGAGTCCGCGGTGTCGCGCATCTCGTCCGGCTTGAAGTTCTCCTCCTGGCCGAAGAAGTCGACGGAGAACGTCCGCAGCTGCTCGCCCTGTTCGGCCAGCCGCGCGGCGGCGAGGCCGGTGACGGCGCTCGAGTCGAGCCCGCCGGAAAGCAGCACGCAACGGGGGACGTCGGCGACGAGCTGGCGGTTGACGATGTCGGTCATCAGCTCGCGCACGCGGGCGACCGTCGTCTCCTGGTCGTCGGTGTGCTTCTTCGCGTCCAGCTTCCAGTAGGTGCGGGTCTTGATGCCCTCGCGGGACACGGTGACGATCGTGCCCGGCTGGACCTCTTCCATGTCCTTCCACAGCGACCAGCCCGGCCGCTTGGTGAAGCCGGCCAGCTCGCGGAAGCCGTCGAGGTCGACGACCTTCTTCGCGAGCGGGTTCGCCAGGATGGCCTTCGGCTCCGACCCGAACAGGACGCCGTCGCGCGTCGGGTAGTAGTAGAACGGCTTGATGCCCATCCGGTCGCGGATCATCACGAGCCGGTCGTCGCGCTCGTCCCAGATCGCGAAGGCGTACATGCCGTTGAGGTGGTCGACGACCGCGTCGCCCCACTGGAGGTAGCCGTGCAGCACGACCTCGGTGTCGCTGTCGGTCTCCCACTGGTGGCCGAGCTTGGTCAGCTCTTCCTTCAGCTCGGTGAAGTTGTAGGCCTCACCGCTGTAGACCATCGCGACGTCGCCGTTCGGCGTGTGCACCGACATCGGCTGCCGGCCGCCGGGCAGGTCGATGATGGCCAGCCGCCGGTGGCCGAGCGCGACGTTGCGGCGCACCCAGGTGCCCACGTCGTCCGGGCCACGGCAGGACATGGTCGCGGTCATCGCGTCGACCACTTCCTGGCGGCGGGTGAGGTCGGCGTCGTAGGAAACCCAGCCGGCGATACCGCACATAGGTGATCCCCTCTCCCAAGATTTGCTTAGCCGATACAACTATCGGTAACACAGGTGTAACACGGGCTGTAGATCTTGTCTGCCCGAATTGCACGTTCCGCACTTGTTCCGTCACGCGTTGTGTCGCGAGTCACTGACCAACTGCATTGCGTGATTAATCGGCAAACGTTTGCGTGATGGCCGCCACCAGCCATAAAGACGGCGTAAATGCGTGTCAGGAACGCATCAAGGCGCCGTCAGCCGCAGGTCGGGACGTGGTCCCCGAGCCGCAGAGTGAACGCGTCCGGTCACCGAACCCGGTGACCCGTCTTGAGAGGTGCCTGTGGCCGACTTGCTCTACGCCGTCCTGCTGATCGGCGTGTTCGTGGTGCTCGCGCTGGCGCTGCGCGGACTGGAGAAGCTGTGAGCGGCGCGGGAACCGTAGCCAACGTCATCGGCGGGCTGCTGGCGCTCGGCCTGCTCGTCTACCTCTTCGTCGCGCTGATCAAGCCGGAGAAATTCTGATGTCCGACACGACGGCCGGGCTCATCCAGCTCGGCCTGCTCCTCGCCGCCCTCGCCGCGGTCTACAAACCGCTCGGCGACTACCTGGCGCGCGTCTTCTCCACCGAGAAGCACCTGAAGCTCGAAAAGGGCCTCTACAAGCTCTTCCGGGTCAACCCCGACTCCGAACAGCGCTGGCCGACCTACGCCGCCGGCGTGCTCGGGTTCTCGTTCGTCTCGGTCGTCCTGCTCTACCTGCTGCAGCGGCTGCAGCCGGTCCTGCCGTGGAACCTCGGCCGCGGTTCGGTGAGCCCCGGCGTCGCGTTCAACACGGCGATCTCCTTCGTCACCAACACGAACTGGCAGTCCTACGTCCCCGAGACGACGATGGGCCACTTCGTGCAGATGGCCGGGCTGACCGTGCAGAACTTCCTGTCGGCGGGCGTCGGCCTGGCCGTGGCGATCGCCGTGACGCGCGGGTTCGTCCGCGCGAAGACCGACCGGCTCGGCAACTTCTGGGTGGACCTCACGCGCGGCACGATCCGCGTCCTGCTGCCGATGGCGTTCGTCTTCGCGATCGTGCTGGTCGCGCTCGGTGTGGTGCAGAGCCTCAAGGCCGGCGTCGCCGTCACCAACCCGGACGGCAGCCAGAGCACCATCGCCCTGGCTCCCGCGGCGAGCCAGGAGGCGATCAAGGAGCTGGGCACGAACGGCGGCGGCATCCTCAACGCCAACTCCGCGCACCCGTTCGAGAACCCGAACGCCTGGACCAACCTGATCGAGCTGTTCCTCATCCTGGTGATCCCGGTCAGCCTGACCCGCGCGTTCGGCAAGCTCGTCGGCAAGCCCAAGCAGGGGTACGTCCTGCTCGGCGTGATGGGCCTGCTGTGGGCGGCTTCGCTGGCCATCATCTGGTTCTCCGAAGCCAACGCGAGCAACCCGGCGGCCCTGGCCGCGGGCGCGAGCATGGAGGGCAAGGAACAGCGGTTCGGCATCGGGTTGACGTCGATCTTCGCCGACACCACCACCGGCACCTCGACCGGCGCGGTCAACGGCGCGCACGACAGCCTCTCGGGCCTCGGCGGCGGGGGACCGCTGCTGAACATGCTCTACGGCGAGATCTCGCCCGGCGGCGTCGGCACCGGCCTCTACGGCATCCTCGTCATGGCGATCATCGCGATGTTCCTGGCCGGCCTGATGGTCGGGCGCACGCCGGAGTACCTGGGCAAGAAGCTCGGCAAGCGCGAGGTCACCTGCGCGGCCATCGCGATGCTGGCCATGCCGACCGTGGTGCTGCTCGGCTCGGGGATCGCGTTGCTGCTGCCGGACACGGCGGGCGCGCTCGGCAACGGCGGCGCGCACGGCCTGTCCGAGATCCTCTACGGCTACGCGTCCACCGGCAACAACAACGGCAGCGCGTTCGGCGGCCTGACCGCGACGAGCGACTGGTTCCAGTCCTCGTTCGGCGTCGCGATGGCGCTCGGCCGGTTCGTGCCGATCCTCGCCGTGCTCTGCCTGGCCGGTTCCCTGGCCGCGCAGCGCAAGGTGCCCGAAACCGCGGGCACGCTGCCCACCACCGGGCCGCTGTTCGCCACCATGCTCACCGGCACGGTGGTGCTCGTCGCGGCCCTCACGTTCATCCCGGCGCTCGCGCTCGGGCCCATCGCGGAGGCACTCGCATGACCGTCACCGAAGAACGACCCCAGGTGACACCTGTCGAAACCACGAGCCGGGTCGGCGCCGGGATCTTCAGCCCCCGCCAGCTCTGGACGTCGCTGCCGGAGGCGTTCCGGAAGCTGAACCCGAAGCACCAGCTCGGGAACCCGGTGATGTTCGTGGTGTGGGTGGGATCCGCGCTCACCACGGTCTTCGCGGTCACCGACCCGAGCGTGTTCACCATCCTGATCGCCGTCTGGCTGTGGTTCACGGTCCTGTTCGCCAACCTCGCCGAAGCCGTCGCCGAAGGGCGCGGCAAGGCGCAGGCGGAATCCCTGCGGCGGTCGAAGAAGGAGACGGTCGCGCGCCGCCTCACCGCGACCGGCTCGGAGGAGCAGGTGCCCGGCGTCGAGCTGACGATCGGCGACCTGGTCGTCGTCGAAGCGGGCGAGGTGATCCCCGGTGACGGCGACGTCGTCGAGGGCATCGCCACCGTCGACGAGTCGGCCATCACCGGCGAGTCCGCGCCGGTCATCCGCGAGTCCGGCGGCGACCGAAGCGCCGTCACCGGTGGCACGACGGTGCTGAGCGACCGGATCGTCGTGCGCATCACCACGAAACCGGGCGAGTCCTTTGTGGATCGGATGATTGCGTTGGTGGAAGGCGCTTCGCGGCAGAAGACGCCGAACGAGATCGCGCTGACGATCCTGCTCTCGACGTTGACGATCATCTTCCTGCTCGCCGTCGTCGCGCTGCAGCCGATGGCCCGCTACTCGGGTTCCGAGCAGTCGGTGATCGTGCTGACCGCCCTGCTCGTCTGCCTGATCCCGACGACGATCGGCGCGCTGCTGTCCGCGATCGGCATCGCGGGCATGGACCGCCTGGTGCAGCGCAACGTCCTGGCGACGTCGGGCCGCGCGGTCGAAGCGGCGGGCGACGTCTCGACGTTGCTGCTCGACAAGACCGGCGCGATCACCTTCGGCAACCGCCGCGCGACCGAACTGATCCCGGTCGGAACGTCCACACCGGACGAACTCGCGCGGGCCGCCCGGCTGGCCAGTCTCGCCGACGAGACCCCCGAGGGCCGCAGCGTCGTCGAGCTGACGTCGGGTTACGCGGCCCAGGACGAGCACGGCGAGTTCGTCCCGTTCACCGCCCAGACGCGGATGAGCGGTATCGACATCGGCACCCGGCGGATCCGCAAGGGCGCCGCGTCCGCGGTCCGCGCGTGGGTGCGCGACAACGGCGGTGACTTCCCCGACGAGACCGAGCGCGTGGTCGACGAGATCAGCGCCCAGGGCGGCACGCCGCTCGTCGTCGCCGAGGACGCCGTGGTGCGCGGGGTGATCCGGCTGTCCGACGTCGTCAAGCCGGGCATGAAGGAGCGCTTCGACGAGCTGCGCGCGATGGGCATCAAGACGGTGATGATCACCGGCGACAACCCGCTCACCGCCAAGGCCATCGCCGCGGACGCGGGCGTCGACGACTTCCTCGCCGAAGCCAAGCCCGAAGACAAGATGGCGCTCATCAAGAAGGAGCAGGAAGGCGGCCGGCTGGTCGCGATGACCGGCGACGGCACCAACGACGCCCCCGCGCTCGCGCAGGCCGACGTCGGCGTCGCGATGAACACCGGCACCTCGGCGGCCAAGGAAGCCGGGAACATGGTCGACCTCGACAGCGACCCGACGAAGCTGATCGAGATCGTCGAGATCGGCAAGCAGCTGCTGATCACCCGCGGCGCGCTGACCACGTTCAGCGTCGCCAACGACCTGGCCAAGTACTTCGCGATCCTGCCCGCGATGTTCACCGGGATCTACGCCCAGCTGGGCGGGCTGAACATCATGCACCTGGCCACGCCGAAGTCGGCGATCCTGTCGGCGGTCATCTTCAACGCGCTGATCATCGTCGTGCTCATCCCGCTGGCCCTGCGCGGCGTGCGGTACAAGCCGTCGTCGGCCTCGGCCCTGCTGCGCCGCAACCTGCTCGTCTACGGCCTCGGCGGGATCGTCAGCCCCTTCCTCGGGATCTGGCTGATCGACCTGCTCGTGCGCCTCATCCCCGGAATTGGGTGAACGAAAGTGACCACGCTCGTCAAGCAGACCTGGGCGGGGCTGCGCGTCCTCATCGTGATGACGGTCCTGCTCGGGATCCTCTACCCCCTCGCCGTGTGGGCCATCGCCCGCATCCCCGGCCTGGAGTCGAACGCCGAAGGCTCGATCGTCACGCAGCACGGTCAAGCGGTCGGGTCGTCGCTCATCGGCGTCGACCCGGTGCCCGCCGACCCGGCGCGCGACCCGTGGTTCCACACCCGGCCGTCGGCGGCCACCCCCGAGATGCCGTCCGGCGCGTCCAACAAGGGCCCGTACAACGAGGACCTCGTGAAGACCATCCAGGAGCGGCGGGCCGCCATCGCGCAGCGCGAAGGCGTGTCACCCGGCCAGGTGCCGCCGGACGCCGTCACCGCGTCCGCTTCCGGCCTCGACCCGGCGATCAGCGTCGCCTACGCCGACCTCCAGGCACAGCGGGTCGCGAAGAACACGGGGCTGCCCCTCGACCGGGTGAAGCAGCTGATCGACCAGAACACGAGCGGCGCGGGGATCGGCGTCCCCGGCGTGAATGTGCTCCCGCTCAACTTGGCCGTGCAAGCCGCGGCCGGAGGGGCACACTGACAGCGTGACCACCGAAAACACGCCTTCGAAGCCGCGCCGGGGAGAACTGAGGATCTACCTCGGCGCGGCTCCGGGCGTCGGCAAGACCTTCGCCATGCTCGGCGAAGCGCGGCGGCGGCTCGACCGCGGCACCGACGTCGTCGTCGGGCTGGTCGAGACGCACGGCCGCGAGAAGACCGCGGTGCTGCTCGACGGCCTCGAGATCGTCCCGCGGCGGCACGCGGACCACCGCGGCCGCGCGTTCGACGAGATGGACGTCGACGCCGTCCTCGCCCGCGCGCCCGAGGTCGCCGTCGTCGACGAGCTGGCCCACACGAACGTGCCGGGTTCGCGCAACGCCAAGCGCTGGCAGGACGTCGAGGAGCTCCTGGAAGCCGGCATCGACGTGCTGTCCACGGTCAACGTGCAGCACCTGCAGAGCCTCAACGACGTCGTCGAGCGGATCACCGGCGTCACCCAGCAGGAGACCGTGCCCGACGAGGTCGTCCGCCGCGCCGAACAGCTCGAGCTGGTCGACATCACGCCCGAGGCCCTGCGGCGGCGCCTCGCGCACGGCAACGTCTACCCGGCCGAGCGGATCGACGCCGCGCTCGGCAACTACTTCCGCCCCGGCAACCTCACGGCGTTGCGCGAGCTGGCGCTGCTCTGGGTGGCCGACCAGGTCGACGTCGCCCTGCAGCGCTACCGCGCCGAGCAGCGGATCACCGACACGTGGGAGGCGCGCGAACGCGTCGTCGTCTCCATCACCGGCGGGCCGGAGAGCGAGACGCTGATCCGCCGCGCCAGCCGGATCGCCACCCGCGCCGGCGCCGAGCTGCAGGTGCTGCACATCCTGCGCGGCGACGGCCTGTCCGGCATCGGCCCGACCGCGATGGCCCGCTGCCGCACCCTGGCCGAGGAGGTCGGCGCGACCTTCCACACCGTCGTCGGCGACGACGTCCCGGCCGCGCTGCTGGACTTCGCCCGCGGGGTCAACGCGACCCAGCTGGTGATCGGCACCTCGCGGCGCTCCCGCGTGGCGCGGCTGTTCGACGAGGGGATCGGCGCGTCGGTCGTCCAGCGGTCGGGGCCGATCGACGTGCACATGGTCACCCACTCCGAGGCAGGCGGACGGCTGCGGGCCCGGCTCGGGGCGAGCCCGCTGGGGTTCTCGCGGCTGGTCGCGGGCTGGGTGCTGAGCGTCGTGCTGCCGGTGCTGGTCACCGTCGTCGGGATCTTCGTCCCGACGGGCCTCGACTTCGCCACCGACGTGATCTCCTACGTGCTGGCCACGGTCGTCGTGGCGCTGGTCGGCGGCCTCGGCCCGGCGCTCGTCGCGGCCGTGCTCGGCGCCGGGCTGCTCAACTTCTTCTTCACCCCGCCGCTGTACACGCTCAACGTGCACACGCCGCAGAACCTCGTGACGCTGATCGCGATGGTCGTGGTCGCGGTGCTGGTCGCGCTGGTCGTCGACCAGGCGGCGCGCCGGGCCACGCAGGCGGCGCGGGCGCGGACGGAAGCGGCGCTGCTGGCGTCGTACGCCCGGACCGTGCTGACCCACGCGAACCCGATCGAGCGGCTGCTGGAGAAGGTCCGCGAGAACTTCGGGCTGACGTCGGTGACGTTGCTGGAGAAGCAGGAAGGCGAGTGGCGGGCGGTGGCGTGCGCGGGGGAGCACCCGTGCGCGGACCCGGACGAGGCCGACGTCGACATCGCCGTCACCGCGGACGTGCACCTGACCCTGCGCGGGCGCGCGCTGCCGGCGGCCGACCGGCGGGTGCTGGAAGCCGTGGCCGGCCAGGCATTGCTCGCCCTGCGCCAGCAGCGCACGGCGGCCGCGGCGGCCCGCGCCGAACGCAAGGCCGAGGCGACCGAGCTGCGCACGACGTTGCTTTCGGCCGTCGGGCACGACCTGCGGACGCCGCTGACGTCGATCAAGGCGTCCATCGGCAGCCTGCGCGCGCCCGACCTGCAGTTGTCCGAAGAGGACACCGCCGAGCTGATGGAGGCCATCGAGCTGTCCGCCGACCGGCTCGCCGGCCTGATCGACAACCTCCTCGATTCGTCGCGGCTGGCCACCGGCGCGGTGAAGCCGCACCTGCGTCCGGTGGGGTACGACGAGGTCGTCGCGCACGCCTTGTCCAATGTGGACGCCTCGGACGCGGTGCGGGTCGCGGTGGACGACCAGCTCCCGGCGGTGCTCGCCGACCCCGGTCTCCTGGAACGGGTGGTGGCGAACGTGCTGGACAACGCGCTCCGGCACGGCGGCGCACCGGTGTCCGCGCGCGCGTCGGCGCACTCCGGCCAGGTCGAGCTGCGGATCACCGACCACGGCAAGGGCCTGCGCAAGGGCGCGGCGGCCTCGGCGTTCGCGCCGTTCCAGCGCCTGGGCGGCGACCGCGACGCGACCCCGGGCGTCGGCCTCGGGCTGTCGGTGGCGAAGGGCTTCACCGAGGCGATGGGCGGCACCATCCGCGCGGAGGACACCCCGGGCGGCGGCCTCACGATCGTGGTCTCCTTGCCCGCGTTCACCGTCGAGTTCCAGGAAGAGGGGGTGCGATGAGCGACCCGGGTGCCACCGTGCTGGTGGTGGACGACGAGCCGCAGATCGTGCGTGCACTGCGGATCAACCTCAACGCCCGCGGGTACAAGGTGATCACCGCGCACGACGGCACGGCCGCGTTGAAGGCGGTGGCCGAGACCAAGCCGGACGTGGTGGTGCTGGACCTCGGCCTGCCGGACCTCGACGGCACGGAGGTCATCGCGGGCCTGCGCGGCTGGACGACTGTCCCGATCATCGTCCTGTCCGCCCGCGGCGACTCGGCGGACAAGGTCCAGGCCCTCGACGCGGGCGCGGACGACTACGTCACGAAGCCGTTCGGCATGGACGAGCTGCTGGCGCGGCTGCGGGCGGCGGTCCGCCGCTCGGCGGTGGCCGGCGCGGACGGCGCCGATGCGGTGGTGGACACGTCGTCGTTCAGCGTGGACCTCGCGGCCAAGCGCGTCCGCCTCGCCGACGGCTCGGAGGTGCACCTGACGAAGACGGAGTGGGGCGTGCTGGAGCTGCTGGTCCGCAACCGCGGCCGGCTGGTGGCGCAGAAGCAGCTGTTGCACGAGGTGTGGGGCCCGTCGTACGAGACGGAATCCCACTACCTGCGCGTGTACCTGGCCCAGCTGCGGCGCAAGCTGGAGCCGGAGCCCTCCCGGCCCCGGCACCTGCTCACCGAACCGGGTATGGGTTACCGCTTCGAGGTCTGAGCGGCTGGGTACCCAACCCGGCATGGACGGGTCGAAGACGTGGCTGCTCGGCGGTGAGCGCATTCCGGCGGTGATCGTGCTGACGCTGGCCGTCGGCGCGACGTTCGGATCGTTCGGTCTGATCTTGACGGCCTTCGCCGGTGATGCGGCCGGCGGGACGAGGTGGCTGCGCGTCGCGGCGGCGGCGGCCGGAGTCCTCCTCACGGTCTACCTGTGGCGGCTGTTCGCCCACCGCCTGCGCCGCGGCGGCTGATCGGGATGGCTTGGGGAAAGTGGGTTCCCAGCGGCCGTCTGCCCGCGAAGGCCGCCCTGGGACTGGCGATCGTGTTGACCGGGTGCGCGCTCGGTACCGGCCTGCTCGCCTTCGTCTTCGGCGAGGGAGTGGCCGGGTGGCGGCGCGCACTGCAGGCCGTCGTCGCGGTGGCCTGGCTGGTCCTGGCCGCGTGCTACTGGTTCCGGTACGCCCGGAGCCGGGGTTGACCGGGCCGGAATCGCGGCGGCGCGGCCGGACGGCGCGGCCGCTGGGGCTGCTCGTCCCGGTGGCCCTCGGTTACCTCGGGGGTGTGGGCGTGGCGGCCGTGTTCGGTCTCGGAGATCCGTGGGTCCGTGGCCTCCTCGGGGCCGCCTTGGTGCTCGGGGCCGCCGCCGCGGCGTCGCTGCGGCGGCGATCCCGCGGCTAGAACCAGAAGGTCGGCTGCTCGATCCCGAACCGCAGCTTCGCGTACCGCTTCGAAGCCGCCGTCGAGAAGTAGATGTGCTGGGACGCCGCGTGGAGGTCGCGGAAGCAGCGCTGGATCGGCTGGTCCGCGTGCAGCGCTCCCGCGCCCGCGAAGCCGAACGCGGTGTCCACCGCGCTCAGTGCCGCTCGCATCGCCTGCTGGGTCGCCAGCAGGAACTGCCCGCGCCGGGCCGCATCCGGGACGTCGCCCGCGCACGCCGTCTCCCACAGCTCGCCGAGGGCGTCGAAGACGAACGCGCGGGCCGAGCGCAGCTGTCCCTCCGCGCGGGTCAGGGCGATCTGGACGTCGCCGTCCTCCGCGATCGGCCCCGGGCCCGGCGGGCGGAACTTCGCCGGGGCGAACGTCGTGAACTCGTCGAGCGCCCGGCGCGCGATGCCGAGCGGGACGCCCGCCATCATCGTGCCCACCAGCGTGAAGAACGGGAACCGCCACTGCGGGCCGTCGTGGCGCGCCGGGTTCGTGAAGGGGGACGCGGTGTGCTCCGCGCGCACCACCGCCTCGATCTCGACGTCGTGGCTGCCGGTGCCGCGCAGGCCGGTGACGTCCCAGTTGTCGAGCACCCGGACCTCCGCGGCGGGGACGAACGCCAGCCGCCAGTCGCGGGGGTCGCCGTCGGCGAAGGCGCCGCCGAAGAAGAGGTCCGCGTGCGGGCTGCCGCTGCAGAACGCCCAGCGGCCGGTGAGGGCGAACTTGCCGGCGCCGTCGCCGGTCAGCCGGCCCATCGGGGCGAACACGCCGCCGCCGATCGGGTCCGGGGCGGCCGCGAGCAGGTCCGCCGCGGCGGCCGGGTCGAGCCAGGCGAGGAACGCCGAGCCGTTGCCGATCATGATCGTCCAGCCCGCGGAGCCGTCCGCGCGGCAGAGTTCTTCGACCACTTCGACGACTTCGGCGGGCGGCAGCTCCAGCCCGCCGAGCGACCGCGGCGTCGCGAGCCGGAAGAGCCCGGCGGCGCGGGCCCGCTCGACGAGGTCGCGGGGCAGGGTCTTGAGCTCCTCGGCCTCGGTGGCGCGGGCGCTCAGCTCGGGCGCGATCTCCCGCGCGGCGGTCACGGCGTCGGTGGTGGCTTGTCCCATCATGGTCAGCGCCCCCTCAGGGTGTCATGATAGCTGGACATCTATTGGATAGAGGAGTCTCTACCTAAATGGCCGACCCTGTCAAGCGCCGCTACGACACGTCCCGGCGCCAGGAGCAGGCGCGGGAGAACCGCCGCCGGATCCTGGCGGCGGCGTCGGGGCTCTTCCGGGAGAAGGGGTACGCGGCCACGTCGATGCCGGAGGTTGCGAAGGCGGCGGGCGTGGCGGTGCAGACGGTCTACAAGGCGTTCGCCAACAAGGCGACCTTGCTCAAGGCGGTCTTCGACGTGACCCTCGCCGGCGACGACGAAGACGTGCCGATGGCCGGCCGCGACTTCATCGCGGAGATCCAGGCCGAGCCCGACGCGGCGCGCAAGATCGCGCTGTACTTCGGCCACCTCGCCTCGGTCTCCCCGGCGGTCGTCCCGGTCCAGCTCCTGGCCCGCGACGCGGCGGCGGCCGACCCGGCGGCGGCCGAGGTCTGGGCCCAGATGCGCGCCGAGATGCTGACGGCGATGACGTACTTCGCGTCGGACCTGATGCTGACCGGCCAGGTCCGCCCGGGCCTGACCGACGTCGACGTCCGGGACATCCTGTGGACCTACCACGGCCCGGAGCAGTACGAGCTGCTCTGCCTGGAACGCGGCTGGCCCCCGGCCCGCTACGGCGACTTCCTCCGCGACGCGGTCGTCACCGCGATCCTGGACTGAACGCCGTGAAGGCCTCCTTACCGGCGTTTTCCGCCGGGAAGGAGGCCTTCACGGATTTGCTACTGAGCGCGAGTGGTACTGCCGGTGACGCCGGACGACGTGTCGGTCGGCGCCGAGGTCGGGGCGCCGCCGGTGCTCGTGCCGCCGCCGGAGGTCGGCGTCGTCGGGTCCGTGGTCGGCGTGGTCGTCGGCGGCGTCGTGGGCGTCGTCGACGGCGGCTTCGGGGTGGTCGTCGGGGGCTTCGGCGTCGTCGTCTGCGGCGGTGGGTTGTCGCCCGTGTCGCTGCGCGGAGGCGGCGGGGGCTGGGTCACCAGCGTCGTCGTGGTCTTGCCGTCGGGGCTGACCGACACGACCGTGGTCGGGGCGCTCGAGGAGGACGTCGCGGCCGATTCGGTCGTCGGGGCGCCGACGGTCGACGGGCCGGACGGAGACGGGGTGTTCGGCGCGGTCTGCAGGCCGGCCTGCGAGGTGCCCTGGCCGCCGATGCCGCCGGGGCCGCCCGCGGTCGTGGCCGGGCCGGGGCCCGCCAGCTCCGCCACGGCGGCGAACGCGGTCGCGACCACCAGGCCGGCGACCCCGAGCACGACGTACCCGGTGCGGTTCGGTTTGCTGCTCTTGGGCGGCGCGGTGTCGATCCTGGTGATCCGAGAGCTCGAATCCGGCCCGTCGGGGCGGGGCATACAGGCTCCTTGGGGATTTCGGGGAGGCGCGGGCGAGGTCGTGAACCGGGCGTGAAGCCCGACGGCGGGGGAGCGACCTCGGCCGGGAGGTTATCACCGGCGTGCGGGTATTCGCCCAGGTAGTGGGCTTGATCCGTTACTGTGCGCTGTCGGTTGACCCGGAAGGGAGGAACAGCGTGAGTGAGCAAGAAACGAACACGCGCTTGACGGCGTGGGTGCGCGGCCGGGTCCAGGGTGTCGGTTTCCGCTGGTGGACGCGCAGCCGTGCGCTCGAACTCGGCCTGGTCGGGAGTGCGAGCAACCTGGCCGACGGCCGTGTCGAGGTCATAGCGGAGGGTAGCCGTGACCACTGTGCGCGGCTGCTGGAGGTGCTGCGGTCGGGAGAATCACCCGGAAGTGTGGAGCACGTCGCCGAGCGCTGGTCTGACCCGAAAGGGGGACTCGACGGCTTCGTCGAGCGGTGACGGGTGTGGCTCATGAGGTTGCTGCGACCACGTCGGATGTGCTAGGGCGCGCCGACGAGGGGGCGCGTCCGGCGGACCCCGGAGGCCCCCAGGTAGCCTGGGACGATTGAAACGCCAGTACCGGCAGCCAGAGGGGTCAGCACCCAGTGCACCTGAAAAGCTTGACGCTGAAGGGCTTCAAGTCCTTCGCCTCGGCCACCACGCTGCGCTTCGAGCCGGGCATCACCTGCGTGGTCGGCCCGAACGGCTCGGGCAAGTCGAACGTGCTGGACGCGCTGCGCTGGGTCATGGGCACCCAGGGCGCCAAGGACCTGCGCGGCGGCAAGATGGAAGACGTCATCTTCGCCGGCACCGCGGGCCGCGCCCCGCTCGGCCGCGCCGAGGTCACCCTCACCATCGACAACGCCGACGGCGCGCTGCCCATCGAGTACTCCGAGGTGTCGATCACCCGCCGGATGTTCCGCGACGGCGCGAGCGAGTATGAGATCAACGGCGACCGCTGCCGCCTGATGGACGTCCAGGAACTGCTGTCGGACTCCGGTATCGGCCGCGAGATGCACGTCATCGTCGGGCAGGGCCAGCTCTCGGCGATCCTCGAGTCCAAGCCCGAAGAGCGCCGCGCCTTCATCGAAGAGGCCGCCGGCGTCCTCAAGCACCGCAAGCGCAAGGAACAGACCCTGCGCAAGCTGGCCAACATGCAGGGCAACCTCGACCGCCTCGGCGACCTGACGACCGAGCTGCGCCGCCAGCTCAAGCCGCTGGGCAAGCAGGCCGAGATCGCCCGCAAGGCCCAGTCGGTCCAGTCCGAGCTGCGCGACTCCCGCCTGCGCCTGCTCGCCGACGACCTGGTCACCCAGCGCGACGCGATCGCGCGCGAAGAAGCCGACGAGAAGACCGCCCGCCAGCGCCGCGCCGAGGTCGAGCAGCACCTCGAGATCGTCTCCGCCGAAGAAGCCGAGCTGGAGGCTTCGCTGGCCGAAGACGCTCCGCTGCTGCAGACCGCGCAGGAGACCTGGTACAAGCTTTCCGCGCTGGCCGAACGCCTCCGCGGCACCGTCCGTCTCGCCGTCGAGCGCCAGCGGCACCTCTCGGCCGACGTCTCGACGTCGACCGGCGGCCGCGACCCCGAAGAGCTGCTCGAAGAGGCCGAGCGCGTCGCCGAGCAGGAAGAGGAGCTCAACGAGGCCGTCATGGAGGCCCGGGAGCTGCTCGCCGAGACCGTGCTGCGCCGCGAAGACCTCGAACAGCGCGTTCAGGCCGCCGAGCGCGCGCACTGGGCCGCCGTCCGCGCCATCGCCGACCGCCGCGAGGGCATGGCCAAGCTGACCGGCCAGGTCGAGGCGCTGCGCAGCAAGAACGGCGCCACCTCCGACGAGATCGACCGCCTCAGCGTCTCCCTCGAAGAGGCCGCCGAGCGCGCCGAACTCGCCGTCGAAGAACTCGAAATGGCCAAGGCCGAGGGCGGCGTCGAGGAGTCCGACGACGCCGGCCTGATGGACCGTCACGACCGTGCGGTCGAGGCCAACAACGCCGCCAAGGCCCGCGTCGAAGAGCTGGTCAAGGCCGAACGTGCGGCCGAGCGCGAGATCGCGTCCGAGAAGGCGCGCGTCGAGGCGCTGTCCATGGGCCTCAAGCGCAAGGACGGCGCGGGCGCGCTGCTCGGCGCGTCCCACGAGCTGCCGGGCCTGCTCGGCTCGGTCGCCGCGCTGCTCACCGTCGAGCCCGGCTACGAGGTCGCGCTGGCCGCGGCGCTCGGCCCGGTCGCGGACGCGATCGCCGTCGCGGGCGGCGAAGACGCATTGCGCGCGCTGAAGTACTTGAAGGAAACGGACTCCGGCCGCGCGGGCATCCTGCTCGGCGGCCCCGAGTCCACTGTGGACACCTACTCCTGGCCGTCGCTGCCGGAAGGCGCCCGCTGGGCCCGCGAGGTCGTCACGGCGCCCGCGCAGCTGCGGCCCGCCGTCGAGCAGGCCCTCGACAAGCTGGCGATCGTCCGCGACCTCGACGCCGCCCGTCAGCTGGTGGCGGTGCACCCGGAGGTCCGCGCGGTCACCGCCGAGGGCGACGTCTTCGGCGCCCGCTGGGCGATCGGCGGCTCCGGCAAGCGCGAGAGCGTGATCGAGGTCCAGGCCGCCGTCGACGAGGCGGCCGAGCGGCTCCGGCTGGCCGAACGCTCGCTGGAGCGGTACGCGGCCGAACTGGAAGGCGCCCGCGCCGAGCAGCAGGCGCGCCGCGAAGAGGTCTCCCAGGCCAAGGACGCGCTCGGCGAGGCGAAGGTCCGCAAGGCGCGTTCGTCGGAGCGGCTCAACCGGATGCAGCAGGCCGCCCGCCAGGCCCAGGCCGAGGTCGAGCGCGTCTCCGGGCAGCGCGCGAAGGTCGAGCAGAGCCGCGTCCAGGCCCTGGCCCAGCTCGCCGAGCTGGAGGAACGGCTCGCCGCCGTCGCCGAGCAGCCCGTCGAGGACGACCCGGACACCGCCGAGCGCGACGCCGCCGTCGAGGAACTGGCCGTCGTCCGGCAGGAGGAGATGGAGGCGCGGCTCGCGCAGCGCACCTCCGAAGAGCGGGCGCGCAGCATCGCCGGCAAGGCCGAAGGGCTCCGCCGCGCCGCGCACGCCGAGCAGCAGGCCCGCGAACGCGCCGAGCGCGCCGCCGCGGCCCGCAAGCGTGGCGCCGAGATCGCCAACGCCGTCGTCAACGGCGGCGAGCTGGCCCTCGAGCGCATCGAGCACTCCGTCCAGCGCGCGGCCACCGAACGCGACGAGGTCCAGGCCCGCCGCCAGACCCGCGAGCAGGCGCTGACCGGCGTCCGCGCCAAGGTCCGCGAACTGACCGGCGAGCTGGAGAAGCTGACCGACGCCGTCCACCGCGACGAGGTCCTGCGCGCCGAGCAGCGGCTGCGGCTGGAGACCCTCGAAGCGAAGATCGCCGAGGACTTCGGCATCGGCCTCACGGATCTGGTGCAGGAGTACGGCCCGGACGTCCCGGTCCCGCCGAGCGCGGGCGAGATGGCCGAGTACGAGGCGGCCAAGGAGCGCGGCGAGGACGTCACCCCGCCGCCGCCCATGCCCTACGACCGCGACACCCAGGCCCGCCGCGCCAAGCGCGCCGAGAAGGACTTGTCGTTGCTGGGCAAGGTGAACCCGCTCGCCCTCGAGGAGTTCGCGGCGCTGGAGGAGCGGTACAAGTTCCTTTCCACGCAGCTGGAAGACCTCAAGGACACCCGCAAGGACCTCGAAGCCGTCATCAAGCAGGTCGACGAGAAGATCCTCGAGGTCTTCGCCGGGGCCTACGCGGACGTCGCCCGCGAGTTCGAGACGGTGTTCAGCGTGCTCTTCCCGGGCGGCGAGGGCCGGATGGTCCTCACCGAGCCGGACGACCTGCTCAGCACCGGCGTCGACGTCGAGGCGCGCCCGCCGGGCAAGAAGGTCAAGCGGCTGTCGCTGTTGTCCGGTGGCGAGAAGTCGCTGGTCGCGGTGGGCATGCTGGTCGCGATCTTCCGCGCCCGCCCCTCACCCTTCTACGTCATGGACGAGGTCGAGGCGGCGCTCGACGACACCAACATGCGCCGCCTGATCGGCCTGCTGGAGCAGCTGCGCGACTCGTCGCAGCTGATCATCATCACCCACCAGAAGCCGACGATGGAGATCGCCGACGCGCTCTACGGCGTGAGCATGCAGGGCGACGGCATCACAAAGGTGATCTCGCAGCGCCTGCGCACGGCCGAGGAGGAGCCGGTCCCGGTCAGCTGACCCGGCTCACATCTCGTCCTCGCGCGGCGCGCGGCGGTCTTCGCCGCGCACCCGCGGTTCGTAGTGGCGCAAGTCGTTGCCGATGCTGCCGGCGTCGCCCAGCTGCGGCCGGCGTCCCCGCGGCCGGAGCATGCCGTGCTTGACCCCGCGCTTGCGGTCGGCGCGGTCCATGACCAGCGCGATGACTAGGACCACGGCGAGCACGGCACCGATTCCGATCAAGAACCCCATGTGAAAGCCCCTCCCACGCCCAGGCTACGGGAGCGGGAGGGGGCTTTCACAGCCACTTATCCAGCGACCCAGAACGCGTAGTCCGCCGAGTAGCGCACCGCGGTCTGCGTACCGTCCGTGCAGGTCCCCGCCGGGGCAACCCCGCCCCGGGTGTTCAGCCGCTGGACGTAGGTGACCTTGCCGAAGATCCCGTCACCGGTGTTCAGGTTCGCCTTCAGCAGCAGTTCCGGGATCGCGCCCTCGCGCGGGGAGTTGGCCTGCGCCGAAGCGCCGACCGTGCTGCCGTCCACGATGGACGTCCAGACCGGGCCCTTGCTGTGCAGCGCCACCGGCTTGCCGTGTTTCGACAGCACCGCCGCGGGCTGGATCAGCGTCCACGCGCCGGCGGTGCACCCGTAGATCTGCACGCCCTCGGCGGGGTACGAGGCCAGCGCCCGGTTGCCGTCCGGGACCTTGATGGCGTCCGGCACCTTCGGGGCCGCCGGGGTGGCCGAAGCCGTCGCCGCGCCGCCCACGAGCAGGGCGCCGATCGCGAGCGCCACCGTCATCCGCTTCATGAAGTCCACCTTCGATGTCCTCCCGCCGCTTCTCGGCGGGCTCCCGCTGACCGACACGGGCGCCCGCCGGAAACGGTTCAAAAGGATCAGGCGGCGGTGACTTCTTCGCTCTCGCCCACGGCCTCGGCTTCGGCCGCCTTCGGGTCCGGCGTGCGGTGCCGCAGCGCCAGCAACCCGCCCACGACCAGCGTGATCACCACGCCGAGCAGCGTGTACCACGGGTAGGCGAGCGCGACCTTGTCCCCGGCCGCCTTGCTGAAGTCGATCCCGATGAACCCGCCGGTCTTCGCGCTGAACTTCACCCCGAGGATCACGAACGCCATCACGACGACCGTGGCCACGAACGCGATGATCGCGTCCACCTGACGCGCCTTCTTGATCAGCAGGCCGAGCAGGAACGACCCGAGCAGCGCGCCGTAGGTGTAACCGGTGATGGCCAGGCCCAGCTCGATGACCGAGTTCTTCGTGGTGGAGAACAGCGAGGCGAACACCGCGAACACGACGGCCCAGATGAGTGTCCACATGCGACCGTGCTGGAGCAGCTTCGAATCCTCGGGCGAGCGCTTGGTGAAACGCTGGTAGAGATCGGCCACAGTGGACGTCGAGAGCGCGTTGAGCGCCGACGCCAGCGCGCCCATGGTCGAGGCGAGCACACCCGCGATGAGCAGCCCGGACACCCCGACCGGCAGGTCGTCGATGATGAACCGCGAGAACACGTCGTCCGGGCTCTGCAGCCCCAGCTGTGCCACGGACTTGCGGCCGTTGAACACCCACAGCATCGCCCCGACCAGCAGGAACAGCGCGAACTGGATGGTGACGATGATGCCGCTGCCGATCAGCGCCTTCTGGCCGTCGCGCAGGCTGCGCGTGGCCATCAGCCGCTGCGCGATCAGCTGGTCGGCACCGTGCGAGGCCATCGACAGCGCCGCGCCGCCGAGCACCGCCGTGATGAACGCGTACGGGCTGGTCAGCAGGTTCTTCGTGAAGTCGACGAGCATGAACTTGCCGTCCGCGGACGCCTGCGTGGCCCAGTCGGCGGGCAGCTTGTTCAGCAGCACGATCGCGGCCACCGCCGCGCCGCCGAGGTACAGCGACAGCTGGATGACGTCGACCCAGACGACCGCCTTGATCCCGCCGATGTAGGCGTAGATCAGCGTGAGCGCGGTCAGGATGACCACGATCACCCAGTAGTCCAGGTGGACGTTGTAGTGCCCGAGGATCACCTTGATCGGGATGGCACCGGCGAACAGGCGCACGCCCTCGGCGAGCAGCCGGGTGATCACGAACGTCACCGACGCCGTGCCCTGCAGCCCCGAGCCGAACCGCTTGCCCAGGAACGCGTACGCGCTCACGAGGTTGCCGCGGAAGTACCGCGGCAGCAGCACGAACGCGGCGACCGTCCGGCCGATGATGTAGCCGAAGGCCAGCTGCAGGAACAGGAACGCGTTGCCGAAGACGAGGCCCGGCGTGCTGATCACGGTCAGCGTCGAGGTCTCCGTGGCCACCACGGACAGCATCACCGCGCCCCACGGCAGGCTGCGCTCGCCGACGAAGTAGTCGGCCGCCGACCGTTGCTTCCGGCCGACGAGCACGCCTATCAGCGGCATCGCCGCCAGATAGATCACGATGATCGCGAGGTCAACACCGCGCATGGAGTTCTCCTACTGTCATCCGGCCTTCTCCGCGACTCGCAACCGCGTCACGGTGCCCCCCAGCGGGGCGGGAAGGATCAGTGGCCCGGCACCCGGGACGAGCGACCCGAGCAGGCGCGGCCCGCGCGCACCGGTCGCCGACGGCACCGTACCCGGCACGCCGCACCAGGTGAGCCAGCCCAGCAGCGCGGTCAGGTACGCCTCCTTGCCGGCGCCGGGCAGCCCGAGGTCGTCGCTGGTCTTGAGCACCGCGGACGGCAGGTTCCGCGCCAGCGCCGTCATGAGGGCCGGGTTCCGGATGCCGCCGCCGGAGGCGATGACGATCGTGACGCCGTGGCGCAGGCACTGGTCGGCCACGGTCACGGCGGTCAGCTCGGTCAGTGTCGCGAGCAGGTCGGCGGGGTCGACCGGGCCGACGCCGGCCAGCGCGGCGTCGAGGTAGGTCTCGTTGAAGTGCTCCTTACCGGTCGACTTCGGCGGCGCGGCGGCGAAGTAGGGGTCGGCGAGCAGCCGGACGAGCAGGTCGGAGCGCACCGAGCCGGCGAGCGCGAGCCGCCCGTCGACGTCGCTGCGGCGCCCGGTGACGCGGTAGGCGGCGACGTCGAGCAGGGCGTTGGCGGGCCCGGTGTCGTAGGCGACGGCCGGTTCCCCGTCGGCGACGACGGTGATGTTCGCGATGCCGCCCAGGTTGAGCGCGGCGACCGGGCGCCCGGTGTCCTGCGCGAGGCCGCGCAGCCACAGCTGGTCGAGCGTGCTCGCCAGGGGAGCGCCGTGGCCGCCCGCGGCGACGTCGCGGGCCCGCAGGTCGGCGAGCACCGGCAGCCCGGTCCGCTCGGCGATCCAGGCGGGCTGGCCGAGCTGCAGGGTGCCGCGGACGTGACCGTCCTCGACCCAGTGGAACACCGTCTGGCCGAGCGACGCGACGAGGTCGGCGCTGCCCCCGGCCAGTTCTTCGGCGCCGCGGGCGGCCGCGTCGGCGAACGCCTGCCCGACGCCGGTGTCGAGCCGGGTCAGCTCGCCGGCCGTGCACGGGTTCGGGGGCAGGGCGGCGAGCAGGGCTTCGCGCAGCGGTTCCGGGTACGGGACGTCGAGCTCGCCGAGCGGCGTCAGCACCACGGCGTCGTCTTCGGCGTGCAGGTCGGCGGCGGCCACGTCGATGCCGTCGACCGACGTGCCCGAAATCAGGCCGATCACCCGGAAGCCGTGGCTGGCGCGAATCCCCATCCGGAGGGGTTTAGTGCAGGTCCGGCGTGTGACGCAACCCACTTGGTGAAGTCTTGGCCCAATCGGGATCCACGTTGTTGCGAATTGCCTGTGTGGACGGGGTGTCCGGCGGGCGCGGGTGCGGATGAAAGGATGGGTCCCGTGTCGAGCACCTGGTTCCTGTTCGTAGTCCTCGCCGTCGTCGTGCTGGTCGCCCTCCTGGTGACCGGCCTGCTGGTCGCGCGCAAGCGCCGGATCAGCCTGGACGCCAAGCGCGAGGTCGAGGAGAAACCGAAGGGCGGCTCCTACGCGGCCAGCGGGGGCATCGCGCTCGCGCCCGGCGGCGAGGCTCCCGCGGTCGAGCACCCGGTCGAAGACCGGCCGGAGACCGACGGCCAGCCCGCGGTCGGCGACGACGCCGCCGTGCCGCGCGATTCGGCGCAGCGCACGGTCCGCGACGTCAAGCTGCCCGAAGCGCCTTCGGAGGCCGCTCCGATCGTCGAAGAGATCGAGCCGGCGACGGGCCGCATGGAGCGGCTGCGCGGCCGGCTGTCGAAGTCGCGTTCGGTGTTCGGCACGAGCCTGCTCGGCCTGCTCGGCGCGGGCGACCTCGACGAGGACTCCTGGCAGGACGTCGAAGACACGCTGCTGATGGCCGACCTCGGCGCGGCCACCACGACCCAGATCGTCGAGCGCCTGCGCGACGAGCTTTCGCGGCGCGCGATCCGCTCGTCGGCCGAGGCCCGCGAGGTGCTGCATGAGGTCCTGACCGCCCAGCTGTCCACCGACAGCGAGCGCGCGGTGCGGGCGCTGCCGCACATCGTCGACGGCAAGAAGCAGCCCGCGGTGGTCCTGGTGGCCGGCGTCAACGGCACGGGCAAGACGACGACCACGGGCAAGCTCGCCCGCGTCCTGGTCGCCCAGGACAAGACGGTGCTCCTGGGCGCGGCGGACACCTTCCGCGCGGCGGCGGCCGACCAGCTCCAGACGTGGGCCGAACGCGTCGGCGCGGAGGTCGTCCGCGGCAAGGAAGGCGCGGACCCGGCGGCGGTCGCGTTCGACGCGGTCAAGCGCGGCGTGGACACCGGCGTCGACGCGGTCCTGGTCGACACCGCGGGCCGGCTGCACACGAAGACGGGCCTGATGGACGAGCTGGGCAAGGTCAAGCGCGTCGTGGAGAAGCAGGCGAAGGTCGACGAGGTGCTCCTCGTGCTGGACGCGACGACCGGCCAGAACGGGCTGATGCAGGCCCGGGTGTTCGCGGAGGTCATCGACGTGACGGGCATCGTGCTGACGAAGCTGGACGGCACCGCCAAGGGCGGCATCGTGTTCCAGGTCCAGCGCGAGCTGGGCGTCCCGGTGAAGCTGGTCGGGCTCGGCGAAGGGCCGGACGACCTGGCGCCGTTCGAGCCCGGCGCGTTCGTGGACGCCCTGCTGGGCTAGAGCCGGAACAACGGTGTCCCGTCCGCCTTCCGCAACCCCAGCTGCAGGATCACCGGCGCCGACGGGCGTCTCGCCGGGATGAGGCACGGCGACGTCCGGCGGGCCGCGACCGTGAGCCGCGACCAGCCGATGCCCTGCAGGGTGCGGCGGGTTGGGTCGACGACCATCGCCGCGCCGAAGTAGGCGCCGCCCGGGACCGCGATGCGGGCCGTGTGGCCCAGGACCAGGGAAAAGGCCGTGCCCGTTCGGCTGCCGTCCTCCTGCAGCGTGAGGATCACCGGCGTGCGGACCTTCGCGGTCGTGTAGTGGCGCACGGAGATCTCGACGGTGCCCGCGGGCATCCCGCCGGGCCGCGGCCACGCCGGTGCCTGCGGTGAGCCGTCGAGCGCGCGGTCGACCAGCCGGTCCACCAGGTTCGAAGCGGCGCCCTGGGCGAGCCAGGTCAGCGCGCCGGTGTGCACGTCCATGAGGCCTCCGGCGATATTCGGATGACGGGCTCCCGCGCGGCGGCGCACACTCCCGGTATGCCCGGTTGACGCACTTCCGCTCGTGCCCCTCCTCGTACAGACGTCCCGAAGCCGTCATTCGCTACGAGAGAGGACCCATCATGACCGCCATTCACGGCGAACGGGTGCTGCTGCGCCCGATCGGCCCAGCCGACCGCGCCCGCGCGCACCAGATCCTGGCCACTCCGGAGGTCGCCCGCTGGTGGGGCGAGCCGGAGTCGGAAACCGAAAGCATCTACACCGTCGAGGACGGCTTCCGCTGCTACGTGATCGAAGCGGACGGCGCCGTCGTCGGGCTGATCCAGAGCTGCGAGGAGCTCGACCCGCAGTACCGCAGCGCGGGCATCGACATCGCGATCGACCCGGGCTTCCACGGCCGCGGCCTCGGCACGGACGCCCTCCGCGCCCTGGCGAGACACCTGTTCGCCCAGGGCCACCACCGCCTGACGATCGACCCGGCGGCGGCCAACGAGCCGGCGATCCGGGTGTACGCGAAGGTGGGGTTCCGGCCGGTCGGCGTGCTGCGCCGGTACGAGCGGGCGGCGGACGGCAGCTGGCACGACGGCCTGCTGATGGACCTGCTGGCGGGGGAACTGAAGTGAGGAGTCAGTCCTTGTCGATGACCTGCTGAAGCAACCGGCTCATCTGCTCCATGCCGACATTGATCTTGGTGAACCCGCTGTCGATCTTGGACTCGATCGCGTCGAGCCGCTGACCATGCTCGATCTGCGTCTCGCGCATCGCGTTCTGCACCTTGGTGTGGCCGTTCAAGGTCTGCTTGAAGTCGGAGACATCCCGATCCGCCGTCCCCGCGAGAATGCGTGCGGCCGCGGCGTCCTGTCGAGTTGACCGCACCTGCTCTTCCAAAGCGGTCACGCGGGCTTCGAGATCTTCGAGTCTTGCCATGTCGTCGATCTTACCGGCGGGGTTCGAGCCCTCCGCGGCGGGGTCACTTTCAGTCACTGAATATCACTTTCTGTCACACTGATAGTGGGGCCTGGGAGAGGCTCGCTCCCAGGGCGTCCGCCACCCGTTGTACCGCCGGGGCGATGTGTGCCACCGCCTCGGCGGTCAGCCGCCCCGACGGGCCCGAAACCGACACCGCCGCCGGCACCGGTGCCCCCGGGACCGCCACCGCCACACACCTGACCCCCAGCTCCTGCTCCGCCTCGTCCAGCGCGTACCCCTGCGAAGCGATCCGCGAAAGCTCGACCGCCAGCGCGTCCGCGTCCGTGAACGTGTGCTCCGTGTACGCCGGCATCCCGGTCCGCGAAAGCAGCTCCCGGACGTCTGAAGCAGGCAGGTGCGCGAGCATCGCCTTCCCGACCCCGGTCCCGTGCGGCAGCAACCGCCGCCCGACCTCGGTGAACATTCGCATCGAATGCTTCGAGGGCACCTGCGCCACGTACACGACCTCGTCGCGCTCCAGGACCGCCAGGTTCGCCGTCTCGCCGACCTCCTCGACCAGCTCCGCCAGCAGCGGCCGCGCCCACGCGCCGAACTGCATGCTCGCGTTCTCACCCAGCCGGATGAGCCGGGCGCCCAGCGCGTAGCGGCGGTTCGTGTTCTGGCGGACGTACCCCAGGTCGACCAGGGTGCGGATCAGCCGGTGGATCGTCGGCATCGGCAGCCCGGACAGCGTCGCCAGCTCCGACAGGCTGGCTTCGCCGCCGGTGTCCGCGAGGTGTTCCAGCAGCTCGAAGGCACGCTGCAGGGACTGGACGCCGCCGTCGCGACCGTTCTTCTCCGCCGGCACGGTGGCCCTCCTTACGTCGGCGTTGAGCTTCCGCTATGCAGAAACTATAGTCCGGCTGGTAGAAAACCGTAGGGCCGTTATCCAAAGATCCGAACCCTCGAGGTGTTTCCCCATGTCTTCTGAAGTCCAGGTGCTGGGCGACCCGGTCGAGCGCGGCGACGAGATCCTCACGCCGGAGGCGCTCGCCTTCCTCGCCGGTCTCCACGACGCCTTCGCCGGCCGCCGCGACGAGCTGCTCCAGGCGCGCGGCAAGCGTCGCGAGGAGGCCCGGACCACCGGCAGGCTCGACTTCCTGCCGGAGACCAAGGAGATCCGCGAAGGCGACTGGCAGGTCGCCGGCGCGCCCGCCGCGCTGCGCGACCGCCGCGTCGAGATCACCGGGCCGACCGACCGCAAGATGACCATCAACGCGCTCAACTCCGGCGCCAAGGTGTGGCTCGCCGACCTCGAGGACGCCAACACCCCGCACTGGGTGAACGTCGTGTCCGGTCAGGTGAACCTGTACGACGCCATCCGCGAGACGATCACGCTGGAGAGCGGCGGCAAGAGCTACGCGCTCAAGGACGACGTCGAGCACGCCACGATCGTGGTCCGCCCGCGCGGCTGGCACCTGCCCGAAAGCCACCTGAAGTTCGGCGGCCGCGAGGGCGTCGGCGCGCTCGTCGACTTCGGCCTGCACTTCTTCCACAACGCGGCCGAGCTGCTCAAGCGCGGCAAGGGCCCGTACTACTACCTCCCGAAGATGGAGAGCCACCTCGAAGCGCGGCTCTGGAACGACGTCTTCACCCACGCCGAGAAGGCGCTCGGCATCGAGCACGGCACCGTCCGCGCGACCGTGCTGATCGAGACCATCCCGGCCGCGTTCGAGATGGAAGAGATCCTCTACGAGCTGCGCGAGCACGCCTCGGGCCTCAACGCCGGCCGCTGGGACTACCTGTTCAGCGTGATCAAGTACTTCCGCGACGCGGGCGAGAAGTTCGTGCTGCCGGACCGCAACTCCGTCACCATGACCGCGCCGTTCATGCGCGCCTACACCGAGCTGCTCGTGCGCACCTGCCACAAGCGCGGCGCGTTCGCGATCGGCGGCATGGCCGCGTTCATCCCGAGCAAGGACCCCGAGACCAACAAGGGCGCCTTCGACAAGGTGCACGCGGACAAGTCCCGCGAGGCCGGCGACGGCTTCGACGGCTCGTGGGTCGCGCACCCGGGCATGGTCGAGCTCTGCAAGGAGGAGTTCGACAAGGTCCTCGGCGACCAGCCCAACCAGCTCGGGCGCACCCGCGACGAGGTCAGCGTCACCGCCGACCAGCTGCTCGACGTCGCTTCGACGCCGGGTGGCGCGACGGCGGCCGGCCTGCGCGCCGCGGTCGACGTCGGCGTCCGCTACATCGCGTCCTGGCTCGGCGGCAACGGCGCGGCGGCCATCCACAACCTGATGGAAGACGCCGCCACCGCCGAGATCTCGCGCTCGCAGATCTGGCAGTGGGTCAAGAACGGGACCACTTTGGACACCGGCGACACCGTCACCTCGGAGCTGGTGCGGGGCGTGCTGGCGGACGTCCGCGGCGAGCTGGCCGGCGAGCTCAAGCCGGAGCTGCTGGAGCCCGCCGTGGAGCTGTTCGAGCAGGTCGCGCTGGCCGACGAGTTCCCGGACTTCCTGACGCTGCCCGCTTACGAGCGGATCAAGTAGGTGCGTCTTCCCGAAGACGTCTACGCCGCCGCCGACGCGCGCCTGGCTCCGGCCGACGCGCGCGTCGCGGCGGCGTACCCGGGGGAGCGGCCGGGACGCCAGCCCGTGCACACGGTGTACGTGCCGGCGTCGCAGTACCGGACGCGCCTGGTCGCCGACTGGGGCAAGCAGGCGATGCGCGTGTTCGTCGAGCACGAAGACCTGCTCGGCCTGGCCCCGGACGAGTACGAACGCGTGCGCGCCAAGCTGCTCACCGAGCCGATCGAGGACCTGCGAATCGACTTCGAGGACGGCTACGGCCGCGTCCCCGACGACGTCGAGGACGCCGCCGCGCTGGCGGCCGGGCAGACGCTGGCCACCACCGGCGGGACGCCGTTCTGCGGCATCCGGTTCAAGAGCTTCGAAGCGGCGACGCGCCGGCGCGGGATCCGCACCCTGGACCTGTTCCTGGGGTCGTTGCTGGACAACGGGCCGCTGCCGCCCGGGTTCGTCGTCACGCTGCCCAAGGTGACGGCGATCGAGCAGGTCTCGGTGGCGGCGGAAGTGCTGGCCCGCCTGGAATCCGCGTATGACCTGCCTGAGCACACACTGCGCTTCGAGGTCCAGATCGAGACGTCCCAGTCCATTGTGGACCTCGACGGGACGCTCGCGGTGCCGCGGATCGTGCAGGCGGCCGAGGGCCGGTGCTCGGGGCTGCACTACGGGACCTACGACTACAGCGCGGGCCTCGGCATCGCGGCGGCGTACCAGAGCATGGAGCACCCGGTCGCGGACCTCGCCAAGGGCCTGATGCAGGTCTCGGCGGCGGGCACCGGCGTCCGGTTGTCGGACGGCTCGACGAACAAGCTCCCGGTCGGCGACGCGCTGCCGTCGGCGTGGGCCGAACACCTGCGCCTGGTGCGGCGATCGCTGGAGCGCGGCTTCTACCAGGGCTGGGACCTGCACCCGCACCAGCTCCCGACGCGGTTCGCGGCGACGTACACGTTCTACCGGTCGGGCTTCCCCGCGGCAGTGGACCGGTTGCGCGCGTACGCCGACAAGAAAGCCGGCGGCGTGCTCGACGAACCGGCCACGGCGCAGGCACTGGCGGTGTACCTGCTGCGGGGGCTCGACTGCGGCGCGCTCGACGAAGGCGAGTTGTCGTTCGGGCGGCCGGAACTGGAGAAGTACGCGCGGCGCGAAGTCTGAAGGTCACTCACCGAGCCGGGCGCGGTCGGCGGCCTCGCGGCCCGCGCCCCAGCCCTCGTGGCTGCGCACGGTCACCGATTTGTGCACCACCTCGGGGAACCGCGTGGTGAAGGCCGACTCCACCTTCAGCTCGTGCGACGCCAGCACCGGCAGCAGCCGGGCCGCGTCCGGCGACTCCGCGACCGCCGTCGCGGCGGCCTGGTCGAGCCGCTCGCCGATCCGGGTGGCGTA
This sequence comes from Amycolatopsis lexingtonensis, assembly GCF_014873755.1. Taxonomy (NCBI): domain Bacteria; kingdom Bacillati; phylum Actinomycetota; class Actinomycetes; order Pseudonocardiales; family Pseudonocardiaceae; genus Amycolatopsis; species Amycolatopsis lexingtonensis. Next base: position 5,288,315 of record NZ_JADBEG010000001.1, on the reverse strand, counting down.
GGCGACGAGGAACGACTTCCGGAACGCCCGCGACCGGCCCGCCGGGTCGGCGATCATCGCCCGCGTCGCCTGGACGAGCAGCGACGTCGTCATCAGCTCGACGGAGTCCAGGTCCGCCTCGTCGCCGACGACGGTGACGAACCCCCAGCGCGGGTCGAAGATTGCGCGGCAGCGGTCGGCCTTCGCGACGACGTGGACCAGCAGCGACTTGGCGTCGACGTACGGCGTGTCGAGCCAGATCCGGCGGGCGGCGGGCACGTCGGGCGCGGCCTCGCCGGCCTCGACCAGCACGCGGTCGAGGGCGTACCGCGTCATCAGTTCCTGCGCCTTCGCCGAGAGGGCTTCGGCCTCCTCCGGGAACGAGCTGGACTCGGCCTTCGCCAGCAGCGCGCGCACCCGGCCGAGCTTCTTTTCGTCGACGGCGTGGGGCGCGGGCCGCCCAGGGCTCGCGGTGCCCGGCACGGGCAGGACGAGGGTGACCTCCGGCAGGGGCAGCAGGAAGCCGAGGGCTTCGATCACCGTCGTCAGCGCCTCGGCCGGAGTGAGGATGTGCTTGGCCGCCCACTGCGTCAGGTGCGGCTCCGGCCACCAGTGCGTGGCGCCCACCTCGGCGAGCTGCTCCCGCCAGCGCGGGTGCACCGTCTCCGGCGCGAACCGCTCGACGTGGGCGGCGAGGGTGTCGAGCACGTAGGACCGGGCGAACTCGTCGACGTGCCGGCGGGCCGCCTGGTCGATGTCCTCGGGCAGCCAGCCGCCCCGGCAGACCCGGGCGATGAGCTGCTGCCCGGCCTGGTGCGCGCCGCTGGCCAGTTCGGCGGTCAGTTCGAGGCCGGGCGCGAGCCTCTTCGCGTGCTTCTTGGCCGCGCCCGGGACACCCCGCGCGGTCTCGTAGCCGGCGGCGAGCAGCGTGTCGCGTGCCTCCTCGGCCGTCGGCGACGCCCCGGCCCACGGGACGGCTTCCTCGACGGCCGCGCGCTGACGGCGGTTCTTCTTGCCCACGCTGGGAGTGTGCCGCAGCGGTCCGCCGGGCCCCGAGCGTCCCAATGTGGCGTTGGTTGCGTCTGACGCACCGAACGCCACATTGGGTGCGCTGGACGCACCGAACGCCACATTGGGGCGCTTCAGCGCAGGCGGGGGAGGGCGTCGCGGGCGGCTTGGCTCAGTGCCCGCAGGTCCTCGGCGAAGCGCTCCCGGTGCTCGGGCGGCACCGGCCGGAAGAAGAACCGCTCGATGTTCTCCACGTGCACCCGGCTCGCCCGCACCGTCGTCTCCTCGCCCAGCGGTGTCAGCCGGACCAGCTGGACGCGGCCGTCGCGCGGGGACGGCGTGCGGGTCACCAGGCCGAGCGCGGCCATCCGGTCGACCAGCCGGGTCGCCCCGCCCGTGGTCAGGACCTGCTCCTGCGCGATCGAGCGCATCGTCAGCCCGTCCGGGCCCGCGCGGCCGACGATCAGCAGCACCTCGTACATCAGGTGCGTGATCCCGCATTCCCGCTCCAGCGCCCGCCCGAGCAGGTACTCGAGGCGGTTCGCCGCGCCCTGCAGCCGTCCGAAGGCCAGGATCCGCGGGTCGTGCCCGGCCTGCTCGGCCGACGTGATCTCCACTTCACTCCTCCGTGCACAACGCGAGGTAGACGTCGAGCTGGTCGGTGAACTCGGTCAGGTCCGCGCCGAGCAGCTCGCCCGCCCGGCCGATGCGGTAGCGCAGCGTGTTGACGTGGACGTGCAGGGCCTTCGCCGCCCGCGTCGGCGAGCCCGAGCACTCCAGGAACACCCGCACCGTGTGCACCAGGTCCGTGTGCTGCTCGGCGTCGTAGGCCAGCAGCGGCCCGAGCACCCGGCGCCGCAACGCCGCGCGCAGCCCGTCCGGAGCCCCGGCGAGCAGCAGCCGGTGCGCCGCCACCTCGGCGGCCGGGACGACCACCACCCGGCCCGGACGCCGGGCCGCCACCCCCAGCGCGTACCGCGCGGTCTCCCACGCCTCGGCCCGCGGAGCCGGATCGCCGACCCCGCAGAGGATCCGCGTCGCCCGGAGCAGCGGCTCCACAGTGGACAACTCCACTGTGGACGGCTGAGCTGTCGTCGCCGCGTACGCGGTGTCCCCGGTGGACTCCAGCAGGAGCCCGTCCGGCAGCAGCTCCCGCAGGACGTCCCGGCTCTCGTCGCTGCCCTCGGTCCGCAGTGCGACGACGCGGGCGTCGCCGGGCAACTCGGCCGCGACCGGCAAGGACCGCGCTCGCGTGACGCCGATGAGCCCCGCCAGTTCCTCGGCCAGCTCGGTCTGCGCGGTGCTCAGCGGGCCACCGGCGGCGATCAGCCACGGCACCGCGTGCCGCCCCTCGACCGGGATCACCGTCAGCGGCCCGGACTCGCGCGCCGCGTGCCGCCGGACGACGTCGGCGGCGGGCAGCGGCAGCGGTGCGGTCCCGGCGATCACCCGGCCGAGCCCCGAGAGCACCCAGCACGGCAGCCCGAGCTCCGCCGAAGCGCGCTCCAGCAGGGTCTCGACCGGGGCGTCCGCGGCGGCCTGCAAACGTTTGCGCGCGCTGTCGGACGCGGCGGCCAGCGCCAGCACCACCTGCTCGGTGATCACCGAGAACGACAGGTCCGCCGGCACTTCGAGCAGCGGGATCCGGTGCCGCTCGCAGGCCTCGACCACGTCGGCCGGGATCCCGCCGGAATCGGCGCCGGACGCGGCCAGCGCCGCCGCGCCCGAGCGGGCCAGCGCGGCCACGAACGGCTCGGCGTCCCCGGGGCGCCGCCACCAGAGCAGGCCGGAGAGCACCAGCTCGCCCGCCGACAGGTACCGTCCGGGGTCGGGCAGCTCCGTGACGTAGATGCGCGTCACGGGCCGGTCGAGCAGGTCGGCTCCCGCTCGCGGGCGCAGCCGCAGGCCGGGGAGGCCCAGCAGAGTTTTCACGGTCGTCATCAGGCTTGTAGGAAAGCACAAACGCCCCCGGTTTCGCTGCTGTGCGTTTCATGCGCCGTGCCGTTGCCGCTCGTGCCTCCTTCGGCGTCTACTGGTCTATCGCCCCACGAAGGAGCCGCCAGTGGAGTTCCTGCGTCCCACGACGCTCGCCGAGGCCCTCGCCCTCAAGGCGGAGCGGCCGGACGCCGTGCCGATCGCCGGCGGCACCGACGTCATGGTCGAGCTGAACTTCGACCACCGGCGCCCCGAAGCGCTGCTGGACCTGACCACGGTCCCCGAGCTGACGGAGTGGTCCACATCGGACGGCACCGTCCGGCTCGGCGCCGGCGTCCCGTACACCCGTGTGATCGCCGAAGTGGGTGAATCCGTCCCCGCGCTGGCCATGGCGTCCCGCACGGTCGGCTCGCCCCAGATCCGCAACCGCGGCACGGTCGGCGGCAACCTCGGCGCCGCGTCCCCGGCCGGCGACACCCACCCGGTGCTGCTCGCCCTGGACGCGCGGATCGAGGCGGCCTCCGCGCGGGGGACCCGGATCCTCCGCGCGGAGGATTTCTACGTCGGCGTGAAACGCCACGCGCTGGCCCCGGACGAGCTGATCACCGCCGTCCACCTGCCCGCGCACGCAGGGCCGCAGCAGTTCGCCAAGGTCGGGACGCGCAACGCCATGGTCATCGCGGTCTGCTCCTTCGCGCTGTCCCTGGGCGAGGGGCGGGTGGGCGCCGCGATCGGGTCCGCCGCGCCGACCCCGCGCCGCGCCCGCGAAGCCGAAGAGTTCCTGGCCGCCGAGCTGCCGTGGGGCTCGTCCGACGCGCTGCCCGACGCGCTGCCCGACTCGCTGAAACGCCGCTTCGGCGACCTCGTGGCCGAAGCGACCTCGCCGATCGACGACGTCCGCGGCAGCGCCGCGTATCGGAAGCACGCGTTGGGGGTACTAGCGCGGCGTACGTTGACTTGGGCCTGGGACGAACACCGGACGGGGGAGCGCGCATGCGCCTGAATGTCACGATCAACGGTGAGCACCGCGAGGCGGACGACGTCTGGGAAGGGGAAAGCCTGCTCTACGTCCTGCGCGAGCGGCTCGGCCTCCCGGGCTCGAAAAACGCTTGCGAGCAGGGCGAATGCGGCTCCTGCACGGTCTACCTCGACGAGGTCCCGGTGTGCGCCTGCCTGGTCGCGGCCGGGCAGGCTGAGGGCCGCGTGGTCCGCACGGTCGAGGGACTGGCCGACGGCGACACCCTCGACCCGGTCCAGCAGTCCTTTGTGGACGCGGGCGCGGTCCAGTGCGGGTTCTGCACGCCCGGCCTGGTCGTTGCCGCGCACGACCTGCTGAACCGCGTCCCCGACCCGTCCGACGAGGAGATCCGCGAAGCGCTCGCCGGCAACCTCTGCCGCTGCACCGGCTACGAGAAGATCCTCGACGCGGTCCGCGCGGTCGCGAAGGGCGGTGTCGCGTGAAGACCCTCATCGCGAACGCGGCGATCGCCACCGTCAGCGGCCCCGAGCACGCGTCCGGCTACGTCGTCGTCGAGAACGACCGGATCGCGGAAGTCGGCGAAGGCGTCTACACCGGCGAGTTCGACGAGCGCGTCGAAGCGGAAGGCTGCCTGGTCACGCCCGGCCTGGTCAACACCCACCACCACCTCTACCAGTGGGCGACCCGGGGCATGGCCGCCGACCACACGCTCTTCGAGTGGCTGGTCGCGCTCTACCCGGTCTGGGGCCGCCTCGACGACGAGATCACCCACACCGCAGGCACCGCCGGGATGGCCCGGCTGGCGCTGACCGGCTGCACGACCGTCGCCGACCACCACTACGTCTTCCCGCGCGACGGCGGCGACCAGGTCGCGGCGCTGGCCGCGGCCCGCCAGCGGATCGGCGTCCGGCTGCACGTCGTGCGCGGGTCGATGGACCGCGGCGAATCCGACGGCGGCCTGCCGCCGGACAACCTCGTCGAGGCGACCGAAGACGCGCTGACCGGCACCGAGGCGGCGATCGACCGCTTCCACGACGCCTCGCCGGAAGCCCACCTGCAGATCGCCGCGGGCCCGTGCTCGCCGTTCTCGGTCACCGAGCGGCTGATGTCCGGCGCGGCCGAGCTCGCCCGCCGCAAGGGCGTCCGGCTGCACACCCACCTCGCCGAGACGCTCGACGAGGAGAAGCAGTGCCTCGCCGAAGCCGGCTGCACGCCCGCCGAGTACGCCGACAAGCTCGGCTGGCTCGCCGACGACGTCTGGCTCGCGCACACCATCCACCTCGCGCCCGACGCGATCCGCCGGTTCGGCGCGACCGGTACCGGCTCGGCGCACTGCCCGACGTCCAACGGCCGCATCGGCGCCGGCATCGCGCCGGTCCGCGACCTCCTCGACGCCGGGGTCCCGGTCGGGCTGGGTGCCGACGGGGCCGCGTCCAACGAATCCGGCGGGCTCGGCGAAGAGCTGCACCAGTCGCTCCTGCAGGCCCGCCAGCGCGGCGGGCCCCGCGGCCTGACCACGCGGGAAGCGCTGTGGATGGGCACGCTGGGCGGCGCCCGCTGCCTGGGCCGCGCCGACGACCTGGGCTCGATCGAGCCCGGCAAGCTCGCCGACCTCGCCGTCTGGGACCTGACCGGCCTGAACTACGCGGGCATCACCGACCCGGTCGCGGCCCTGGTACTCGGCACGACCCCGCCGCTGCGCCGGCTGTTCGTCGGCGGCAAGGCCGTGGTCGAGGACGGCACCCTGCGCGAAGCCGACGAGTCCGCCATCGCCCGCGAGCTGGCGGCCGCGAGCGCCCGGTTGAGGGAGACCAGATGACCACCACCGTCAGCACGCAGGCGGTCGACGGCGTCGGCACGTCCCCGCGCCGCCCCGACGGCACGGTCAAGGTCCGCGGCGAGTTCGCGTACTCCTCGGACCTGTGGCACGAGGACATGGTGTGGGGCGTGACGCTGCGCAGCCCGCACCCGTACGCGCGGATCACCGCGATCGACATCACCGACGCCCTCACCGTGCCGGGCGTCTACGCCGTGCTCACGCACGAGGACGTCCCGGGCCTCAACCGGTACGGCCTGGAGCACGCCGACCAGCCGGTGCTCGCGGCCGAAGTCGTGCGGTACCAGGGGGAACCGGTCGCGCTCGTCGCCGCCGACCACCCGGAGACCGCACGCCGCGCGATGAAGCGGATCGTCGTTTCCTACGAGGAACTGGAGCCCGTCACGGACTCCGAAGCGGCCGTCGCGGGCGAAGGACCTTCGCTGCATGACGGCGGCAACGTCGTGCGGCACGTGAAGATCCGCCGCGGGCCCCAGGACGTCCCGGCCGACGTCGTCGTCTCGGGTGTCTACGAGGTCGGCATGCAGGACCAGGCCTTCCTCGGCCCGGAGTCCGGGCTCGCCGTGCCGGACACCGAAGGCGGCGTCGACCTGTACGTCGCGACGCAGTGGCTGCACGTCGACCAGCAGCAGATCGTCGCCGCGCTGGGCCTGCCGGTGGAGAAGGTACGGCTCACGCTCGGCGGCGTCGGCGGGGCGTTCGGCGGCCGCGAAGACCTGTCGATGCAGGTGCACGCGTGCCTGCTGGCCCTGCACACCGGCAAGCCGGTGAAGATGGTCTACAACCGCGAAGAATCCTTCTACGGCCACGTGCACCGCCACCCGGCGAAGATGTACTACGAGCACGGCGCCACCCGCGACGGCCGGCTGGTGTACGTCCGCACGCGGCTGTGCCTCGACGGCGGCGCGTACGCCTCCTCCACGGGCGCGGTGGTGGCGAACGCGGCGACCCTCGGCGTCGGTCCGTACAAAGTGGACAGTGTGGCCGTCGACTGCTGGGGCACGTACACGAACAACCCGCCGTGCGGCGCGATGCGCGGGTTCGGCGCGGTGCAGGCAGCGTTCGGCTACGAGTCCCAGATGGACAAGCTCGCGGACGCCTGCGGCCTGGACCCGGTGGAGATCCGCGTCCGCAACGCGATGAGCGAAGGCGACCTGATGCCGACCGGCCAGGCCGTCGACTCCGCCGCCCCGGTCGCCGAGCTGCTGAGACTGGTGCGGGACAAGCCGATGCCGCCCGAGCGGCCCTTCGACCTGCGGCACATGCCCGGTGGCGTCTCCAACACGACGCACGGCGAAGGCGTCGTCCGCGGGGTCGGGTACGCCGTCGGGATCAAGAACGTCTGCTTCTCCGAGGGTTTCGACGACTACTCGACCGCGCGCGTGCGCCTGCAGCTGGTCGGCGGTGAGCCGGCGGCGACCGTGCACACCGCGGCCTGCGAGGTCGGCCAGGGCCTGGTGACGATCATGCAGCAGATCGTCCGGACCGAGCTGGGCGTCGAGCAGGTGACGATCCTGCCGATGGACACCTCGATCGGCAACGGCGGCTCGACGTCGGCGTCGCGCCAGACCTACGTCACCGGCGGCGCGGTCCAGGCCGCCTGCGGCGCGGTGCGGGCGAAGCTGCTGTCGCGGTTCGACCGGAAGACGCGCATCGCCGGCGGCAAGCTCGTCGCGGCCGACGGCCAGGTGCTCGCCGGCCTGGCGGACGTCCTCGGCGACGACGTCTACGACGAGACCGTGGAGTGGCGGCACCGGCCGACGTCCGCGCTGGACCCGGAAACCGGGCAGGGCACCGCGCACGTGCAGTACGCGTTCGCCGCGCACCGGGCGGTCGTCGACGTCGACACCGAGCTGGGCCTGGTGAAGGTGGTCGCGCTCGACTGCGCCCAGGACGTCGGCAAGGCGCTCAACCCGCAGGCCGTGCTGGGCCAGATCCAGGGCGGGTCGGCGCAGGGCCTCGGGCTCGCGGTGATGGAGGAGATCCAGACCTCCGGCGGGAAGATCCGGAACCCCTCCTTCACCGACTACCTGATCCCGACGGTCCTGGACATGCCGCCGATGAGCATCGACGTCCTGGAACGCCCGGACCCGCACGCGCCGTACGGCCTGCGCGGGGTGGGCGAGCCGCCGACGATCTCGTCCACTCCGGCGATCGTGGCGGCGATCCGGGCCGCGACCGGGCTCGCGCTCACCCGCGTCCCGGTCCGGCCGGAGCACCTGACCGCTACCTGAGCTGCCAGTTCTGGTTGGCGTCGTCGTTGCAGCCCCACAGTTCGAGCTGAGTGCCGTTGACGTTGCCGGCGGGCTTGTCCCCGCCGGTGACGTCGACGCACAGGCCGGTCTGCGTGCCGGTGATCGAGCCGTCGGGGTTGAGCTTGAACTTCTGGTTCGCGCCGCCGTGGCAGGTCCAGGCGATGAGCTTGGTCCCTGCGGTGGTGCCGCCTTCGCTGGCGTCGAGGCAGAGGCCGCCGGCCTGCAGCTCACCGGCGCTCGTGAACGTCCACGACTGGTTGGCGCCGCCGTCGCAGTCCCAGATGTCGACCTTCGCGCCGGACGTGGCGCCGCCGTTGATGTCGATGCAGCGTGCCGACGACGCGCCCTGCAGCGGCCGGGCGGTGCTGCTACCGCTCGCGTTCGGCTTGACGCGGTAGATCACGGTGCCGTGCGAGGGCACGGCGGCGCTGATCGCGCCGGTGCTCGTGGTCTGCTCCTTCGACCACAGGTTGGTCAGCCGGTAGCTCGACGCGGCGGGCAGCCCGGCCGCGGCCGCCGTCGTCGAGACGGTCTTCATCGTGCTGTTTTCGTTGAACAGCACCACGGCCACGTCGCCGTCGGACAGCGGCTTCGCCAGGACGTCCAGGCCACCGGACGACGAGATCCGCTTGGCCTGCTTGCCGAGGGAGTCCTGGTCGACGGCGATGACGTCGGAGTTGAGGTACGTCGAGAAGGTGGCGACGCTGGCGCTGCGGAGGTCGGCGCCGGCGATCAGCGGCGCGGCCATCGCGGCCCAGAGCGTGAAGTGGGCGCGGTCCTCCTGGAAGTCCATGCCGTCGCCGACTTCGAGCATGTCCGGGTCGTTCCAGGCGCCGGGTTTCGCGGCGGACGCGAGGCCGACGTTCTGGCGGTAGATCGAGTCGATGCTGCCCCAGTTGTTGGTGATGTCGCCGGTGGTGCGCCAGAGGTTGCCGACGTCCGGCGCCCACGTCGACGGGCTGAAGTTGCCCCATTCGCAGATGCTGTAGGCGATCGGGCGGCCGGTGGCCTTGAGCGCGTCGCGCATCGCGGAGTAGCGGCGGACGTAGTCCTGCTGGGTCTCGCCGGCGGGACTGCCGCAGTTGTCGTACTTGAGGTAGTCGACGCCCCAGCCCGCGAAGCTGTTCGCGTCGGTCTGCTCGTGCCCGAGGCTGCCGGGGTAGTGCTGGCAGGTTTCGGTCCCCGCGCTCTCGTAGATGCCGAACTTCATCCCGCGCGCGTGGATGTAGTCGCCGAGGGCCTTCATGCCGCTGGGGAACTTGGCGGGGTCGGCGACGAGGTTGCCCGCGCCGTCACGGCTGCGCGTCATCCAGCAGTCGTCGAGGTTGACGTAGGTGTAGCCGCGGTCGCGCATCCCGGAGCTGACCATCAGGTCGGTGGTCTGCTTGACCAGCGTCTCGTTGATGTTGCACTCGAAGGTGTTCCAGGTGTTCCAGCCCATCGGCGGCGTGCGCAAGAGCCCGTTTTCGAGGGCGTCGGCGGGTGGGGACACGAGCCCGAGGGCGGCTACGGCGGTGGCGAGGACGGCGAGGGCACGGCGCATGGCAGCTCCAACCGACGGCGTTGGGGGAGGAGAAGAGCAGCTTCCGTGTCCCTTGCTGTGCGGTCAAGCGCCATCTTGAGTATTCGTGTTGGATTCCCGACTAAAGTTGTGCGTTCTCGTTGAGGAGCCGACGGGCGACGTCGACGGTCGCGGCCCCGGCGACGGCCATCGCTTCGGTGTCGCGCAGCGCGCGGCAGAGCACGAACGCGCCTTCGAGGTTGTTGACGGCGGTGATCGTCAGCGTCCGGGCCGCTGCACGGCCGATGCCGAACTTCGCGAACTTCTCGGTGCCGGCGTCGATCCACGCGGTGAAGACCTCGGCGGTGGCCTGCCGCAGCGGCTCGTTGGTGCTCGCGACTTCCAGTGCGACGGTCGCGATCGGGCAGCCCTCGACGTAGTCGGTCGCTTCGAGGGTCGCGATCCCGGCGGCGAAGAAGGACTCGATCCCGCTGATCAGGTCGGGGGCGGGTGCGATGAAGAGGTCGAAGAGCTGGATGTAGGCGAGCCCGGACGTACGGATGACCTCGGCGCCGAGCTGCTCCTTGCCGCCGGGGAAGAAGTGGTAGAGCGACCCGAACGGCGCGTTGGCCTCCGAGACGATCTGCTTGAGCCCGGTGCCGGTGTAGCCGTTGCGCCGGAACAACTCCGCGCCGGCGGCCATGATGCGTTCCTTGGTCCCTGCCACAACCCCATGATAGAGCGATCTATCCAGTCGCTTTCACGTGAAAGCTACGGGCGTAGCTTTCACGTGAAAGCGACGGTCAGTGGAGGTCCCAGGCCGGGCCCGGGTCCTCGGCGTCGTCGCGCAGGATCGTGCCCTCGATCAGCCCGTACGGCCGGTCCGCGGCGTAGAACACCTCGTTGTCGTTCTTCAGCCCGAACGGGCTCAGGTCCACCAGGAAGTGGTGCTTGTTCGGCAGCGAAAGCCGGACTTCGGCGACCTCTTCGCGGGCTTCCAGCACCGCTTCCCCCATCGCGTACAGCGTCTGCTGCAGCGAAAGGCTGTGCTTCGTCGCGAACGTCTCCAGCATCAGGCGGCGGATTTCGCGGTGGCTCTCGGCCCAGTCGACGTCCACGCCCTGGTAGCGCCACTTCGCCGTGACGGCGGTCGCGAGGATGCGGTCGCCGGTCTCGGCGAGGGTCGTGTAGTGGTCGCGCGGGAAGCCGTGGAACTCCGAACCCGTGGACTTGAGCAGGGTCAGGCCGTCGATGCCGGACACCACCCACGCGCGCTCGCCCTGGACCGTCACGGCGGTCGTGCGCCGTTCGTCTCCGGAGCGGCTGAACGCGTGGTCGTGCGGCGCGCCGCCGACCGCGATCCGGTCCCAGCCGTGCTCGTCGAGCTTGACGCGCGCGCCGGTGATGTTCTCCTGCGTGCCGACGAAGTGGCGCGCCAGCCGCAGGCCGAAGTCCTCGATCTCGCCGACCGGCGCCTCCTTCGCGAAGGCGTACACGGTGTTCTTCTGCGTGTCGGTCGCGAGCACGCCGGCGTTGTCGCCGGTCAGGTGCGTCGCGGCCAGCTCGCCGCGCAGCGACGTCGAAACGGTGAGGTCCTTCAGGTGGTGCACGGGGCCGTCGCGGCGCACCGTGACCAGGCGGACCTCCGCCTTGCCGTACTGGTTGGGGCCCAGGGTGATGGCCACGGTCAGCTCCCTCGGTAGGTCGAATGGGCGAACGGGCTGAGCAGGAGCGGCACGTGGTGGTGCGCGGTGCCGTCGAGAATCCGGAAGGTCAAGGTGACCTCCGGGAAGAACGCGTCCGGGCCCAGGTAGGTGCCGGTGTCGAAGACCAGCCGGTAGACGCCGGGCTCGAGGGTTTCCGGGCCGAGGTCGCGGATGCGGCCGTCGTCGTCGGTGCGGCCGTCGGCGATCGGCTTCCCGTCGGCGGTCTCGAAGCGGACGGCGATCCCGGACGCTGGCCGCCCCTTCGCCGTGTCGAGAACATGGGTCGTCACGAGGCTCACGCGGTCACCGCTTTCGCGACTCGGAGTTCGGCGATCTTGAGGAGTTCGCGCCCGGCGACGGCCAGTTCGGTCGCGGAATCGTTGGCCAGCCTGGCGCGGAGGATTTCCAGCAGCTCTTCGCCGCTGCGGCCGCTCGCGCAGACGAGGTAGACGTGCCCGAACTTGGCTTCGTACTCGGCGTTCGCGGCGGCGAAGTCCTCGGCGTTGTCCACACCGGACTGTTCGGAGCGCGCGAAGCCGCCCGCCGGCTTTTCCCCGATCCGCGGGTGCGCGGCCATCGCCTGCCGGATCTCGTCGCTGCTCAGCGGCAAGTCGGCGGCAGCTTTGAGCGCGTCCAGGTCGGCGTACGGGCGCCCGGCCAGCACGGCGTCGACCCACCGGGGCACGGCGAGGCACTCCGTCAGCAGCGGGCGGACGTCGGTGGTGTTGAACTCGGTGAGCAGCACGGCCTGACCGTACGTCGACCCCGGAGTTCCGTCAACATTTTGTTGAAAGCGTTGGTCAGTCCGCTTCCCGGTTGAGGTAGTTGTAGACCGTGAACCGCGTGACCCCCAGCGCGTCGGCCACCGAAGAGACCGATTTCCGCAGGCCGAAGGCACCGCGTTCGCGCAGGAGCCGGACCGCGCGCTGCTTGCCGGCGCGGTCGAGTTCGCCGAGCTTGGCGCCCAGTTCGCGTTCGACGTCGGCGATCAGCCGGGCCAGCGCGTCGTTCAGCTCGACCGTGGGCGCGCTCCGCTCGTCGTCGGCCCGGCGCAGCTGCAGCGTGACGCGGGTGGCGCCGCCCTCCAGCGCGGCTTTCGCGATCGCCGGGAGCGCGTCGTACAGCTCCTTCGCCTCGCCCCTGGCGAGGGTGCCGAGCGGCCCGAAGTCGGTCTCCAGTCCCGCTTCCGCGGCGGCGTCCCGCGCGGCGAGCGCGTGCTCGGGCGGCGAACCTTCGCCGTGGAACGGTTCGCTGGTGAACTCCGCTTCAAGCCGCACAAGGATGACCGTACTGTGTCGCTGTCGCCGATCCGACCGGCAGTCACGGCGGAACGGGTGCCGGTGAGCCGGCTGGTACCTGTCCGTCTCCGCCTGCTTTCGGCCCGATCGGCGACGTGCGACGTCTGTCGTTGACGAGCGGCGCGCGCCGTGGTTACTGTCGTTGTGCGAAACCGTCTTTCCGTTCTGTGGAATCGATGGTGCTCATCCTCCCGGCGAAGGGCTTTCGGATGGATCTTGTGGTGCGCGCCGCCCGGGCCGTGACGGCCGACGGCGAAGTCCCGGTGACGCTCGGCGTCGACGGCGGCCGGATCGTCGCGGTCGAACCCGGCGGCGCTTCGCTCTCCGGCGACCGCGTCGTCGACCTCGGCGGCGATGTCGTGCTGCTGCCCGGACTCGTCGACACGCACGTCCACGTCAACGACCCCGGCCGCGCCGAGTGGGAGGGCTTCGAGACGGCCACCCGCGCGGCCGCCGCGGGCGGGGTGACCACGATCGTGGACATGCCGCTGAACAGCCTGCCGCCGACCGTCGACGTCGCGGCGCTGGAGGTCAAGCGCAAGGCGGCAACGGGCCGGGTGCACGTCGACGTCGGCTTCTGGGGCGGCGCGATCCCGGGCAACGCCGGCGACCTGCGCGGGCTGCACGACGCCGGCGTGTTCGGGTTCAAGTGCTTCCTGCTGCACTCGGGCGTCGACGAGTTCCCGCCGCTCGACCCGGCCGGGCTCGACGAAGCGTTGCGGGAGCTGAGTTCCTTCGACGCGCTGATGATCGTCCACGCCGAAGACGCGCACGAGATCGACTCGGCGCCGGAACCGCACGGCGGTCGCTATGTCGACTTCCTGCATTCGCGGCCGCGGCAGGCGGAGAACCTCGCGATCACGCACGTGATCGACGCGGCCCGCCGCAACTCCGCGCGGGCGCACATCCTGCACCTGTCCTCTTCGGACGCCTTGCCGCTGATCGCCGCGGCCCGGCGTGACGGCGTGGCGCTGACGGCGGAAACCTGCCCGCACTACCTGAGCTTCGTCGCCGAGGAGATCCGCGACGGCGCGACGCAGTTCAAGTGCTGCCCGCCGATCCGCGAGGCGGCCAACCGCGAGCAGCTCTGGCAGGGGCTCGCCGACGGCGTGATCGACACGATCGTCAGCGACCACTCGCCGTGCACGCCGGAGCTGAAACGCTTCGACAGCGGGGACTTCGGCGAGGCGTGGGGCGGCATTTCCAGCCTGCAGCTGGGCCTGCCGGCGATCTGGACGCAGGCGCGCCAGCGCGGGTTCGCGCTCACCGACGTCGTCCGCTGGATGGCCGAGCGCCCCGCGGCGCAGGCCGGGATGCGGCGCAAGGGCCACCTGGCGGTGGGGTACGACGCTGACTTCTGCGTGTTCGCGCCGGACGAGGCGTTCGTCGTCGACGTCGCGAAACTGAAGCACCGCAACCCGGTGAGCGCCTACGACCGCCGCCCGCTGGCCGGCGTCGTGCGCTCGACGTGGCTGCGGGGCACCGAAATCACCGGCGACGCGCCGCACGGCGAGCTGCTGACCCGGGGGAACTGCTGAAATGGAGGCTGTGGTGTCCGACCGTCCTGAGTGGACAGAACTGCCCGATCTCGCTTCCCGGCGCTTCGGCGGGACCGTGATGTGGGCGACCGACGAGCTGTTCGCCGAGAAGGAGAACCTGGTCAACCCGTGGGTCCCGGCGCACCGCGCGGAGACGTTCGGACCCAAGGGCCAGGTCTACGACGGCTGGGAAACCCGCCGCCACCGCGAACCGGGCGACGACCAGGCCGTGCTGCGGCTCGGCCTGGCGGGCACGGTCACCGGCGTCATCGTCGACACGGCGTTCTTCAAGGGCAACTACCCGCCGTTCGTCTCGGTCGAAGCGACGTCGGTCCCGGGCTACCCGTCGGCGGCCGAGCTGGCGTCGGCCGACTGGGACGTCCTGGTCGACCGCGCCCCCGCGGCGGGCCACACGGAGAACTTCTACGCGGTCAACGGTTCCCGCCGCTACACGCACGTCCGGCTGACGCAGCACCCGGACGGCGGCGTCGCCCGCCTGCGCGTCCACGGGCTGCCGATCCCGGACCCCGACCTGCTGGACCTCGACGCGCTCGACCTGGCGGCGCTGGAGAACGGCGCCGTCGTCACCGGTTGCAGCAACAAGTTCTACTCATCCCCGAACAACCTGCTGTCCCCGGGTTTGGCGGCGCACCAGGCGGAGGGCTGGGAGACGGCCCGCCGCCGCGACGACGGCAACGACTGGGTGACGCTGCGCCTGGCCGGCGCCGGCCACGTCCGGTTCGCGGAGCTGGACACGAGCAACCTGAAGGGCAACGCCCCGGGCTGGGCCTCGGTCAGCGGCCGCGACACCTACGGCGAGTGGGTCGACCTGCTCCCGAAGACCCGCCTGCAGCCGGACACCCGCCACCGCTTCGCCCTCAAGGACGGCCCGGAGGTGACCGAAGCCCGCCTGGACATCTACCCGGACGGCGGCCTCGCGCGGTTGCGCCTTTTCGGACGGCTCACGGAGGCGGGCCGCACGAACCTCAAGGCGCGGTTCGCGAAGACGCGCTAGCCGTTCGCGCCCGGGCGGTTGAGGTAGGCCGAGGCCAGCGACAGGACGCACGCGCAGCCCACGATCGCGCTGACCCACCACGGCAGGCCGGTCACGACGCTCCAGACGAAGCCCGCCGCCGCCAGGAGGGCGACGAGGAGGTTGCGGAACTGGAGCGGGGTCGGCTTGGCCATGCCGCCAGCCTCTCACGGCCTGCTCAGACGTCCGCGTGCTGCCCGGGTTCGAGGAGCACCAGCCGGTCGGCCAGGCCGGCCGCCTCGAACTCCTTCCGGAGCACGTCCGGGCCCTCGCTGAAGTGCTGCCAGCCGCGGAAGTGCAGCGGGACGATCTTCGCCGCGTCGAGCACCTTCGCGGCTTCGACGGCGTTCTCGCTGGTCAGCGTCAGGGGAGCGCCGTCGAAGAAGACCGTCCGGGCGGCGCCGGCGAAGAGCACCGCGACGTCGACGCGGAAGCGCGCGGCGATCTCGCGCACGAGGTCGACCGAGGCGTTGTCGCCGCTGACGTACACCGTCGGGAGGCCGTCGCCGGTCAGGATGAACCCCGTCACGTCGCCGGTGAGCCGCGAAGCGCCTTCGGGCCCGTGGAGCGCCGGGACGGCGGTCACGGTCAACGGGCCGACGCGCGTCTCTTCCCACGGCGCCAGGCCCTTCGCCGTCCCGCCGAGCCGCGCGGCGCCGGCGGGCGTGATCAGCGTGAGCGGCACCGTCGCGAGGTACGCGCGGCCGCGGTCGTCGAGGTTGTCGGGGTGCTGGTCGTGGGACAGCAGCACGGCGTCCACCACGCCGACCGCGTCCTCGGAGAGCACCGAGTCCTCGGTCTTGACCAGCACGCGCTCGCCGACCGGGTGGTCGCCGGGCGCGTCGAAGGTCGGGTCGGTGAGCAGCCGGACGCCGCCCAGCTCCAGCAGGGCGGTCGGGCCGCCGGAAAACGTGATCCCCAGAGTCATATCCGGGCCAACAGCGGGAACGCCCGTTCTCTTCCCGCGGCGCCTAGGGTGCCGACTGCCGCCGCGAGCTGATCACGCCGGTGTTGAACCCGGCCAGGTGCAGCCCGCCGGCGAACCGGGCGTGCTCGATCTTGACGCACCGGTTCATCACGACGTCGAGGCCGGCTTCGCGCGCCCGGTCGGCCGCCGGCTCGTGCCACAACCCGAGTTGCAGCCACAACGTCCGCGCGCCGGCGTCGACGACCTCCTCGGCCACCTGCGGCAGGTCGTCGTGCTTGCGGAACACGCTGATCAGGTCCAGTTCGCCCGGGACGTCCTTGAGCGAGGCGTACACCGGCTTCCCGAACAGCGTGTCCAGCCGCGGGTTGACGAAGTTGACCTCGTAGCGCGTCGAGGAGAGCAGGTAGGTCGCGACGAAGTAGCTGGGCCGCGCCGGGTTGGCGGACGCGCCGACCAGCGTCACCGACTTCGTCCGGTTGAGGATCGCGCGCCGCTCGACCGCGCCGACGTCGTAGCTCATCCGGCCACCGCCTTGCCCAGCGCCTGGTCGAGGTCCCAGAGGATGTCGTCGGTGTCCTCCAGGCCGATGGACAGCCGGATCAGGTCGGGCCCGACGCCCGCGGCCGCGAGCTGCTCTTCCGACAGCTGCGCGTGCGTCGTCGACGCCGGGTGGATGACGAGCGACCGCGCGTCCCCGACGTTCGCCAGGTGCGACAGCAGCTCCACCGATTCGACGAACTTCTCGCCCGCCGAGCGGCCGCCGTCGATGCCGAAGGAGAACACCGCGCCCGGCCCGGCGGGCAGGTACTTCTTCGCCAGCTCGTGGTGCGGGTGCGACGGCAGTCCGGCGTAGGACACCCAGGCCACGCGCGGGTCGGCATCGAGGTGCGCGGCGATCGCGTGGGCGTTGGCGACGTGCGCGTCCATCCGCTGCGGCAGCGTCTCGATCCCTTGCAGCAGCAGGAAAGCCGAGTGCGGCGAGAGCACCGCGCCGATGTCCCGCAGCTGCTCGGCCCGCAGCCGGGTGCAGAAGGCGTACTCGCCGAAGTTCTCCCAGTAGCGGAGGCCGCCGTAGCTGTCGACGGTCTCGGTCATCCGCGGGAACTTCCCGTTGCCCCAGTCGAACTTCCCGGACTCGACGACGATCCCGCCGAGCGTCGTCCCGTGGCCGCCGAGGAACTTCGTCGCCGAGTGCAGCACGATGTCGGCACCGTGCTCGATCGGGCGGCACAGGTACGGCGTGGCCAGCGTGGCGTCGACGACCAGCGGGATGTCGTGGGCGTGCGCGAGATCGGCCAGTGCGGCGAGATCGGCGATGCCGCCGCCGGGGTTGCCGATGACCTCGGTGTAGAGCAGCCGCGTCCGGTCGGTGATCGCGGCGGCGTAGTCGTCGATCCCGCCGCTGACGAACGTCGTCTCGACGCCGAAGCGCCGGAGCGTCCCGGTGAGCTGGGTGACGGTCCCGCCGTAGAGCCCGCTCGCGGACACGATGTGGTCGCCGGCCTCGGTGAGCGCGCTGAACGTGAGGAACTCCGCGGCCTGCCCGCTCGCGGTCGCGACCCCGCCGATGGCCCCTTCGAGACTGGCGACCCGCTCCTCGAACGCGGCGACGGTCGGGTTCCCGATCCGGCTGTAGACGTTCCCGTACTTCTGGAGCGCGAAGAGGCTGGCGGCGTCGGCCGCGTCCTCGAAGACGAAACTGGTGGTCTGGTAGATCGGCACGGCCCGCGCGCCGGTCGCCGGATCGGGAGTGCCGCCGGCGTGCAGGGCGCGGGTGCGGAAGCCCCAGGTGCGTTCGCTCATCGGTGCTCACCGTAATCGCAGGTTCGGCCGGCCGGTCAAGTTTCCCAGCGCGTGGGCGAGGCTACTCTTCGTGCGTGACGGTGCGCTGGAGCCTGACGATCGACTGCGCGGAACCCCGCGAGCTGGCGAAGTTCTGGGCGGTGGCCCTCGGCTACATCGAGCGCCCGCCCCCACCGGGGTTCGCGAGCTGGGAAGCGTGGTTCGAGCAGCAGGGCGTACCCGAGCCGGAGTGGGACGACGGCGCGTACCTGAGCGACCCCGAGGGCGTCCTGCCGAACCTGAGCTTCCTCAAAGTCCCCGAGGGCAAGACCGCGAAGAACCGCCTCCACCTGGACGTCCAGGCCGGCGGCGGCCGCGAGGTCCCCTGGGAGCGGCGCTGGGAACGGGTCGTCGAAGCGATCGCCCGCCTCACCGCGGCGGGTGCGACGGTGCTGCAGGAGCACACCCTGGACGGCCGTCCGGACCACTTCGTGCTGGCGGATCCCGAGGGCAACGAGTTCTGCGTGCTGTGAGCTGTCGATCCGGGCCGGCGCCGTTCGTGTAGCCGGGGGGACCCGACCACGAAGGAGCCGCCATGTCGTTCACCGCGGAAGAGATCGCCTACCTGCGTTCCCAGCCGCTCGCCCGCGTCGCCACCCTCGGTGCCGGCGGGCAGCCCGACCTCGTCCCGCTGGCGTTCGAGTTCGACGGCGAGGCCTTCTGGGTCGGCGGCGTCGGGGCCGCGGTGCTGGCGACCCGCAAGTTCCGCAACGTCGGCGCCGGCCGCCGGAGGGTCGCCCTGCTGGTGGACGACCTGGTCTCGATGCAGCCGTTCATCGCCCGCGCCATCCGCGTGTACGGCGAGGCGGACGAACCCGTCGAGCGCACCGGCCTGGTCGGGCCGGGCCACTACGCCCGCGTCACGCCGCGCGTCTCGTGGAGCTGGAACATGGCCGGCGAGCCCGTGGGCGAGACCTGGTACGAGCCACGGCGGGCCGTCCACCGCCGGGGATGACCCGGATCACGCTCATTCCGGTCACATCGCCGGCCGCGCCGGGGTCTACTCCTTGAATACCCGGGCGAGAGGAACGAAGTGGACGCGCTGACCGAGCGGTTCGAGCGGGAGCGGCCGCGGTTGCGCGCGGTCGCCTACCGGATGCTGGGTTCGGCCGCCGAAGCCGACGACGCCCTCCAGGAGGCCTGGCTGCGGTTCGATCGCACCGGCGCCGCCGAGATCGACAACGTTCCCGCGTGGCTGACGACCGTGGTCGCGCGCGTGTGCCTCTCGGCGCTGCGGGCGCGCCGCAACCACCCCGAGGAGCCTCTCGACGGGCAGCCCGAGCCGGACGACGAGCGCCGCGATCCCGCGCAGGAGGCCGAGCTGGCCGACGAGGTCGGGCTGGCGCTGCTGGTCGTCCTCGACGCGCTGGCCCCGGCCGAGCGGGTCGCGTTCGTGCTGCACGACATGTTCGCGGTGCCGTTCGACGAGATCGCGCCGATGCTCGGCAAGACGCCGGCCGCGACCCGGCAGCTCGCGAGCCGCGCCCGTCGCCGCGTCAAGGGCGGGACCGCGGCCGACGCGACCCTGCCCCGGCGGCGCAAGGTCGTTGAAGCGTTCCTGGCGGCGTCGCGCGGCGGGGACTTCGAGGCGCTGCTCGCCCTGCTCGACCCGGACGTCGTCCTGCACGCCGACCGGTTCGTCGGGCCGAGCCCGGCGCCGATCGTGCTGCGCGGGGTCGAGAGCGTCCGCCGCGGCGCGGTGCTGGCGTCCGAACGGGCCCGCGCGAGCGAACTCGCCCTCGTCGACGGCGCGCCCGGCCTGCTCATGGTCCGCGAGGGACGGCTCGCGGTGGTCCTGGCGTTCCGCGTCGAGGACGACCGGATCGCGGGCATCGAGGTCATCGCCGACCCCGAGCGGCTGGCGAAGCTCGAGCTGGCGGTCATGGACTGAGCGCGGCGCGAAGGCGGGCGTCGCGCTCGGCCGGCGTCTGCCGTGGGCAGCTCACGCACTTGGGGTTGCCCACCTCGTAGATCAGGCAGCACGACGCCCGCCGCACGGCGGGAGTGCGCCCGACGCGCACGAACCGCGGTTTCGGGAGGTCGAGCCCGATCGCCGCGACCAGCGGTTCGGCCAGGGCGAGCGCCCGCTCCGGCTCGGGCGTCCAGAGCAGGCGGTTGCCGATGGAGTCGGTCGCGATGGCGCCCAGCGCGCGCTCCCGGGCCCCGCTGACGGCCGCGATGGTGCCGATGGCGGTGCCGAGCGCCGTCTTCAGGGCCGCGCCCAGCTCGGGCAGCCCGCCGTCGAGCGCGCGGGTGGACCGGGCACCGAGAAACCGGCCGTCGGCGACGAGGTCGATCTCGACCGCGTCCAGCGACGGGTCGGCGAGCCTGCCCGCGACCAGGCCTTCCACCGCGGGCGCCACCAGCACCGACGAGAGCGAGTACCACCAGATCGTGCCCAGCACCTCCGGCCGCGCGCAGCCGTACAGCTTGGCCGCGCCGCCGATGCGGGCCCGGACCCACTCCGCGTCCGCGAGCCGGGTCGCGGGGGCGGTCCAGTCGGGCTTCACCCCTTCACCCTCCCAGACGCCGGTAGGTGGACACCGTGAACGACACCGTCACCACCTGCGGCTCGCTCAGCGCGTCCAGCCGCGCCCGGCGGTCGCCCCGGTCCAGGTGGAACGCCGCAGGCCCCATTCCGACCACCTGGCGCACCTGCTGGGGCGACAGCTCGACCTCCTGGCGGACCTCCGTGCGGCCCGTCCGGCCGAAGTACTCGCCGAGGGTGCCGTCCAGGCGTTCGTCCTTGCGCTCGTCCACCGCCAGCACGAGGTCGCCCAGCTCGCGCAGGTGGTCCGGGGCCGGGGCCGCCACGACCAGCAGGCCGCCGGGGCGCAGGACGCGGTGGAACTCCGGCCCGTTGCGCGGCGCGAAGACGTTCAGCACGACCGACGCCACCTCGTCGCCGACCGGCCACGGCTCCCACAGGTTCCACACCGCCGCGCCCAGCCGGGCGTGGGCGCGGGCGGCCCGCTTCAAGGCCACCGCCGAGACGTCCAGCGCGAGGCCGAAGGCCCCGGACGCGTCGAGCACCCGCGCGAGGTAGTAGCCGGTGCCCGCGCCCGCGTCGATGACGAGGTCGTCGGCCTCCGCGCACACCCGCGCCAGCTCGTCGGCGAGCCCGCGGTACGCACCCGACGCGAGGAAGTCGGCGCGCGCCGCGACCATGTCCGCGGTGTCCGCCGTGCCGGATGGGATTCGCGCGTGCAACAAGTTCACGTAACCCTGTCGCGCTAGATCGAAAGAGTGGCGGTTCCCGCAACGCAGCGTGCGATCGGCTAGTCCGATCGGGTCACCGCACACCGAACACCGCAATGCCTCCACGACTCGGGGTGGCAGTGGGTCATTCCCGTGGCCGCTCGCACTCATGGGGCTATTCGACCACGGCGTAAAGCAACCGGACACTTCAGCACAGGTCTCCGGAAACCTCCCCGTAACAACTCGGCGCGGACAGTTCACGCGGGTGAAACCTCACGCGCCGCCCCGTGAAACACCGCGCGCCAAAACTGCCAACGCACCAACCCAGGGCACGGGAGGACGATGTGCTGAACGCAGGAGACACCGCATGGGTACTGGCCAGCGCCGCGCTGGTCATGCTCATGACCCCAGGACTGGCGTTCTTCTATGGCGGCATGGTCCGCGCGAAGAGCGTTTTGAACATGCTGATGATGAACTTCATCGCGCTGGCCGTCGTGGGGGTGCTGTGGGCCCTGTACGGCTTCTCGATGTCCTTCGGCGACGACGCCTTCGGCGGTTTGCTCGGTAACTTCCACTTCGCCGGCCTCGAGAACACCTTCGGCAAGCTCGCCGGGTTCGCGACGGCCGCCACCGACACCAGCCCCGCCGTCGCGTGGCCGGGCTCGGACGGCCTGCCCGTCCTCGCCTTCGTCATGTTCCAGCTGATGTTCGCGATCATCACCCCCGCGCTGATCTCCGGCGCCATCGCCGACCGCGCGAAGTTCTGGGGCTGGACGCTGTTCGTCGTCATCTGGGTGACGGTCGTGTACTTCCCGGTCGCGCACTGGGTGTTCTCCTTCAACGGCTTCGTCGGCGAGAACGCCGTCGGCGGCTGGATCGCCAACAACTTGAAGGCACTCGACTTCGCCGGTGGTACGGCGGTCCACATCAACGCCGGTGCCGCGGGTCTCGCCCTCGCCATCGTGCTGGGCAAGCGCAAGGGCTGGCCGAAGGACACCGGCCGCCCGCACAACGTGCCGTTCGTGCTCCTCGGCGCTTCGCTGCTGTGGTTCGGCTGGTACGGCTTCAACGCCGGTTCGGCGCTGGCCGCCAACGACCTCGCCGCCGTCGCGTTCACCAACACCACCGTCGCCACCGCCGCCGCCGTCCTCGGCTGGCTGGTCGTGGAGCAGCTGAAGTTCGGCAAGCCGACCACCCTCGGCGCGGCTTCCGGCGCGGTCGCCGGCCTGGTCGCCATCACCCCGGCGTGTGGTTTCGTGAGCCCGCTCGGGGCCATCGCGATCGGCCTCATCGCCGGCGTGCTCTGCGCGCTCGCCATCTCGCTCAAGTTCAAGTTCGGCTTCGACGACTCGCTCGACGTCGTGGGCGTCCACCTGGTCGGCGGCATCGTCGGCACGCTGCTGATCGGCTTCTTCGGCACCACCAGCGTCAACTCCCTCGGCGCGGACGGCCTCTTCTACGGCGGCGGGTTCACCCAGCTGGGTCGCCAGGCCGCGGCCGCCGGTGCGGTGCTCGCGTACTCCTTCGTGCTGTCCTTCATCATCGGCTTCGTGATCAAGAAGGCCGGCGGCTTCCGCGTCAGCACCGAGGACGAGGTCAGCGGCATCGACGAAGCCCAGCACGCGGAGAGCGCCTACGACTTCACCGGGTTGTCCGGCGGTGGCGCCCCGTCCACCCTTCCGGTCAAGTCCACCCCGGCCGCGAAACTCGAGGAGAGCAAGGCATGAAGCTCATCACGGCGATTGTGAAGCCGTTCACGCTCGACGACGTCCGCTCCGCGCTGGAACAGCTGGGCGTGCTGGGCATGACGGTCAGCGAGGTCCAGGGTTACGGCCGGCAGAAGGGCCACACCGAGGTCTACCGCGGCGCGGAGTACTCGGTGGACTTCGTGGCCAAGCTGAAGATCGAGGTCGTGACCGACGACACGAACGTGGAGAAGGTCCTCGAGGCCATCACCACGGCGGCGCACACCGGCAAGATCGGCGACGGCAAGCTGTGGGTGACGCCCGTGGAGACCGTCATCCGGGTACGGACCGGCGAGCGCGGCACGGACGCGCTATAGGCGTCTGGGATGGCCGACGGGGGCGAACTGGTCAAGGCCACCGAGCGCTTGCTCGAGGGCAGGCACGGGAGGCTGGGGGCGTCCGCACTGCGGGCGGCCCTGGTCGACCTCTATGAATTCTGGCTGGGCAGGGGAGCCTCGGCGGCCGGCGTCGACACCGCGGAACCGGGTGTCGCGCTGGTCGCCGTGGGCGGGCTCGGCCGCCGGGAACTGGTGCCGTTCTCCGATCTCGACCTGCTGCTGGTGCACAACGGCAACAGCGGCATCGGCGAGATCGCGGACGCGCTCTGGTATCCCTTGTGGGACGCGAAAGTCGGGCTGGACCACTCGGTCCGCACGCCCGGCGAAGCGCTGAAGGTCGCTTCGGAGGACCTTCGCGTGGCCATGGGCCTGCTCGACGCCCGGCACCTCGCCGGGGACGCCGAGCTGAGCGGGCGGCTGGTTTCCGCGGCGCGCGACCAGTGGCGCCGCACCGCGCGCAAGCAGATCCCGGACATGACGGCGTCGGTCCGGCAGCGCTGGGCCCGCAGCGGCGAGATCGCGCAGTCCGCCGAACCCGACCTCAAGCACGGGCGGGGCGGGCTGCGGGACTTCGCCGTCCTGGAAGCGCTGGCCGCGGCGCAGCTGACCGCGCGTCCGGGCGAAGAGCTGTTGGAGGCCAAGGAACTCCTGCTCGACGTCCGCACCGAGCTGCGGCGCGAAATCCGGCGCGAACGGGACGTCCTGGCCGCGCCGGAGGCCGAGCTGGTGGCTGCCGAACTCGGCTTCGGCGACCGGTTCACGCTGGCGCGCAAGCTTTCCGGCGCGGGCCGCACCATCGCGTACGCGCTGGACGTCGCGCTCCGGTCCACTGTGGACCCGCCGAAGACGCGCTTCGGGCGCCGTCCTTCGCGGACGCCGCTCGCGGAAAACGTGGTGCTGCACGGGAACGAGGTCGCGCTGGCCCGCGACGCCGTCCCGGCGAAGGACCCGGCGCTGCTGCTGCGGGTCGCCGCGGCGTCGGCGCGCACCGGGAAGCCGATCGCGCTCGGCACGCTCAAGGCACTGGCGGAAACGGCGCCGGAACTACGCGCGCCGTGGCCGTCGGAGGCGCTGAACGCGCTGGTCGAGCTGCTGGGCGCGGGGGAGGGCCTGGTCGACGCGGTCGAGTCGCTCGACCGGACCGGCCTGTGGTCCCGGCTGTTCCCCGAGTGGGGCGCGGTCCGCGACCTGCCGCCGCGCTCGCCGGTGCACCAGTGGACGGTCGACCGGCACCTCGTGCGCACCTGCGTCGAGGCGGCCAAGCTGACCACCACGGTGGCGCGGCCGGACCTGCTGCTGATCGGCGCGCTGCTGCACGACATCGGCAAGGGCCGCGACGCCGACCACTCGGAACTGGGCGCGAAGATCTCCGCCCAGGTCGCGACCCGGCTCGGGCTGAGCCCGGCCGACGCCGCGACGGTGTCGTCGATGGTCCGCCACCACCTCCTGCTGCCGCACACGGCGACCCGGCGCGACATCAGCGAGCCGGCCACCGTGGCACGGGTGGTGAAGACGCTGGACAGCGACCTGGTCCTGGTCGAGCTGCTGCACGCGCTCACCCAGGCCGATTCGCTGGCCACCGGACCGGGCGTCTGGACGGACTGGAAGGCGCGCCTGCTCGCCGAACTGGTCTCCGGCTGCGAAGAAGTCCTGCACGGCAAGGGCTTCACCGCCCCGGAACCGATGGACGACGACCAGCGCGAGCTGGTCGCGGCGGCGGTGGCCTCGGGCACCGGCGAAATCCGGATCAGCTCCCAGGGCAAGGTCGTCACGGTCCTGCTGGCGGTCCCGGCTCGCGCGGAACTCCTGGCCCCGGCGGCGGGCGTGCTGGCGCTGAACTCGATGGAGGTCCACTCGGCGGTCCTGCGCGGCCACGACGGCGGCCGAGCCGGTGTGTTCACGGCGTCCCCGAAGTTCGGCTCCCTGCCGGACGCGACGCTGCTGCGCGAGCAGTTCGCCCGGGCGGTCGCGGGCACGCTCCCGCTGACCCAGCGCCTGGCGGCGAAGGAACGCGACTACGGCTCACCGGCCCCGGTCGCCCCGAAGGTGCTGTGGTTCGACGACGAGACGAGCGGCCCGGACACAGTGGTCCTGGAACTGCGCGCGGCCGACCGCATCGGCCTGCTGTTCCGGGTAGCGGGCGCGCTGCGGAGGTGCGACGCGGAGGTCCGCTGGGCCAAGGCATCGACCCTGGGCGGCGCGGTGGTGGACTCGTTCGCGGTGACCCCGCGAAGCGGCCGCATCGAACCGGGCTGGCGCCGAGAGGTGGAGCAAGCCGTCCTGGCGGCGGCTTCCTAAACGCGTTGTTCGGAGCCGCAGGCGCGACTCGCGGCTCCGAACGATGCGGTAACGGCTGTAACAACCGGTGCCCGCGCACCGAGATCTCCCGCATGGCCGGGACCAAAATCCAAGCAGCGGAGCACCCCGTCGGCGAGATCTTCGACGACGCCTACCAGTTCACCATCCCTCGCTACCAGCGTCCCTACGCTTGGACGACGGAGCAGGCCGGGGAGATGTTCGACGATCTCCTCGCCGCCTCCCAGGCGAAAGACTCGTTGTCCGAGTCGGATCCGTACTTCCTGGGGAGCATCGTCCTCGTCAAAGCCGAGAAGCAGCCACTCGCGGACGTGGTCGACGGTCAGCAACGCCTCACGACCTTGACAGTGCTCCTCAGCGTCCTCCGCGACTACGTTTCGCCGGGCTTCGCCGTGTCCCTGGAAAAGCGCATCTTCCAGAAGGGCGATCCGATCAAGGGCACCGCCGATCAGCCACGCCTCCGGCTCCGGGATCAGGACCAGGGATTCTTCGAGAAGTACATCCAGGAGCGTTCGGGCAACGACTTGCTGTCCGCGCTCCAGGACGTGAAGCCGGACAGCCGCCTCCGGCTGGTCGAGAACGCACTCCTGCTCAAGGACCGGTTGAGCGCTCTGGAAATCTCGGAGTGCGAACGGCTGGTTTCGTTCATCGACGGGTACACCTACCTCGTCGTCGTGGCGACTGTCGACTTCGAGTCCGCCTACCGGATCTTCTCGGTGCTCAACGAGCGCGGCCTGGACCTCACCCACACCGACATCCTGAAGTCGGAGATCATCGGCAACATCCCGGAGGCCGACCAGGACGCCTACACGAACAAGTGGTCGCACGAAGAGGACGACCTCGGCCGCAGCGACTTCGGCGACCTCTTCTCCCACATCCGGATGGTGTACGCGAAGACGAAAGCCCGGGAGTCGATCCTGAAGGAATTCCGGGCGTCGGTGCTGCACCGGGTGCCCGACGGCAAAAAGTTCATCGACGACGTGCTGGTTCCCTACTCGGACGCTTTCGAGGTGGTCACGCGCGCCAGCTACGCCGGGGGACCGGGCGCCGAGGAGATCAACCGGCTCCTCGGCTGGTTGAAACAGCTGGACAACACGGACTGGGTTCCGCCGGCGATCAGCTACTTCAGCCGGCCGACCGCCGACTCCGCGTCATTGCTGCGTTTCCTCGTCGACCTCGAACGGCTCGCCGCCGGCATGCTCGTCCGCCGGGTGGACATCACCCGCCGGGTCGAGCGGTACGGCCGCGTCCTGGACTGGATGGAGAAGGGCCTCGACCTCTACGCCCCGGAGTCCCCGCTGCAGCTTTCCGCGGAGGAACAGGCGGAAACCCTCGCGAAGCTGGGCTCGGAGATCTACACGGTGACGAGGATCCGCTTGTACGTGCTGCTGCGCCTCGACTCGGCCTTGTCGGACGGCGGAACGGGCTACGACGGCTACCCGTTGATCAGCGTGGAGCACGTCCTCCCGCAGTCCCCGGCCGCGGGCAGCGGGTGGACCGGCACCTTCACCGCGCAGGAACGGGCTTACTGGGTGCATCGGCTGGCGAACCTCGTCCTGCTTTCGCGACGGAAGAACTCGGCGGCGAGCAACCTCGAGTTCGAGGCGAAGAAGACCAAGTACTTCGAGAAGACGAGCTGGCCGCCGTTCGTGCTGACCTCCCAGGTGCTCGCGACGGACGGCTGGACCCCGGCCGTCCTCGAGGAACGCCAGGAAACCCTGCTGAAGGTGCTCGGCGACCTCTGGCGGCTGGAGGTGGCGGCTTCCTAAGCCGGCGCCGTGCCGTCGACCACCTGGTTGCGGCCCGCGTCCTTGGCCCGGTACAGGGCCTTGTCCGCGGCCTGCAGCAGGCGGTCGACGGCCGTGCCGCCGTCCGGGTACGTGGCCACGCCGATCGACGCCGACAGGTCGCCGATCACCCGGGACGCGGTGCCGTCGAAGTACTCGACCTTCAGGGTCTCGATCGCCGAGCGGATGCGCTCGGCCACCGCCAGGACCGCGGCCGGGCCGATGTCCGGGAGCAGGACCACGAACTCCTCGCCGCCGAAGCGGCCGACCGAGTCGTAGTCGCGGACCGCGGACTTGATCGTCGCCGCGACCGAGCGCAGCACCGCGTCGCCCGCCAGGTGGCCGTGCTCGTCGTTGATCAGCTTGAAGTGGTCCAGGTCGATCATCAGCACGCCGAACGTGCTCCGCGTGTTGCGCTGGGCGCGCGCCAGTTCGCGTGACGCCAGCAGGTGCCAGCCGGTCGTGTTGAACAGGCCGGTCTTCTCGTCGGTCGTCGCCGCGATCTCCAGCTGCTTGATCAGCACCGCCCGGTGCAGCACCAGCAGCGGCGGCACGATCGCGACGGCGAGCGCGGGCAGCGTCGCCAGCGTCAGCGCCGTGAGCAGGCCCAGGCAGAGCGTCGCGACCTCGAGCAGGTTGTCGCCGAGGCCGCCGAAGAACGCCTTCACCGAGCGCGTCGTGATGGTCAGCGCGGGAAGGATCGTGATCGCCGAGACCAGGAAGTACGCCCCCGCGGCGAGCGCGATGGCCGTGACGCCGCGCCAGCCCGACGTCAGCGCCGTGTACATGTCCGGCACGCCGAGGCGGTGCAGCACGAACACGGCCGAGTAGCAGGTGACGACGACCAGCGTCGCGTTCAGCGTGGTCCGGAACGGCGGGACGCGCTTGATCCGCGCGAGGCTGCGCGTCGCCAGATGCGTGTACAGGATCGCGATCAGCGCCGTGACCAGCGCCGGCGGCAGGAGCAGCACCCCGGCGAACGTCCAGACCGACGTCAGGTTGATGTGCGGGGTGTCCGACACCAGCCGCCGGACGCGCTCGACCTGCCGGCCCAGCTCCGCCTGCAGCACCCCGAGCCCGGCGAGCACCCCGAAGACGGCCAGGTCCCACGCCCGCACGGGCACCACGGCGGCCGTCCAGACGGTCGCCACGAGCGCCACGGACTCGACGAGGAAGCAGTAGAAGACGAGCGGCCGGCGCTGCCGCCAGAGCGTCCAGCGAGCAGGGTTCAGCGCCCCTCCGATCCGGGCCGAGTGCCGTTCGGCCGGACGGGCGCCGTCCATACTCAAGGCGGTCCAACTCCCCTGGGTGAGCCGACGATCCGCGTCCACCCCACCACACCGGGCGGCCGCGATCGACGATTGCCACACGATCGGAGCAGCGAAGGGAGGCCGCCGCCGTGCGCAACCGCGAATCCTGAGCCCCAGTGTCCGATTTCCGCCGTGGACCACCGGAGGGAGGCCGTCGTGCGCAACCGCGAGTCCTGAGCCGCTGTCAGCCGTCCGCACCCGCGAGAGGAGCCGTGCTGTGCGCAATCGCGAGTCCTGAACCGAAGCCCATCCGTCGGCACGCCCGGAAGGAGAGCCCCGTGCGCAATCGCGAGTCCTGAGCCCCCCGCCATCCGTCCGCACCCGCGAGAGGAGCTGTGCCGTGCGCAATCGCGAGTCCTGAACCGCAGCGACCCCAGCCCGCGCCGCCCGGAAGGAGAGCCTCGTGCGCAACCGCGAGTCCTGAACCCCACCGCATCCCGTACCGCCCGGCACGAGAAGGGAAACGTCACCATGCGCAACCGTGAGTCCTGAAGGAGCCGCGGGCCCGGGTGGGCCGCTCAGGCGGTCGCGCCGCCGTCGACCACCAGGTCGTGCCCCACGGTGAAGGCGGCTTCCTCCGAAGCGAGCCACAGCACCGCGGCCGCCACCTCGGCGGTGGCACCCACCCGGCCCAGCGGAATCGCGCCCTTGAGCCGCTCGGCGCGATCGGCGTCCGTCTCGCCGGGGCGCCGCGACATTTCGGTGTCGGTCGCGCCCGGGCTGACCGCGTTGATGCGGACGCCCTCGGCGATGTGGTCGCGCGCCGCCGTGCGGGTCAGCGCGCTCACCGCGGCCTTCGACGCCGCGTAGGCCGCCATGTTCGGCAGCCGCCCGTGCGCGCCGATGTTGGACGAGATGTTGACGATCGCGCCGCCGCCGTGCGCCCGCATGTGCGCGACTTCGTGCTTGAGGCACAGCCACGTCCCGGTGACGTTCGTGGCCAGCACCGCGCCGAACCCGTCCTCGTCGATGTCCGCCGCCGGCGCCGGCGAGCCGAGGATGCCCGCGTTGTTGACCGCGACGTGCAGCCCGCCGTGCCGCGCGACGACCGTCCCGACCATCCGCGCCACGTCCGCCGAGTCCGTGACGTCCACCGTGACGGCGTCCCCGCCGATCTCCTTCACCGCGGCCGCGAGCCGTTGCTCGTCGCGCCCGGCGACGACCACCGTCGCGCCTTCGGCCGCGAACGCCCGCGCCGTCTCCCGCCCGATGCCCGAGCTGCCGCCTGTCACCAGGACGACCTTGCCCGCGAAACGTGCCCCCATCGTGTGCCTTCTTTCTGGTCCGATCAGTCTTGAATAAGCCGCATCGCCTGCGAAACGGCCGCGTCCAGCCGGCGTGCCGCGTCCGTGCCCTTGCCCAGGACCCGCAGGCCCTGGAGCACGGTGAGCAGGAAGCGCGCCAAGGCCGCCGGCTCGCTGCCGCCGGCGAGTTCGCCCTGCGCCTTGGCGCGCTCCAACGCCATGGTCAGCGCGACTTCGAGGGTGTCCCAGCTGCGTTCCACCAGCCGCGCGACCTCGGTGTCGTGGGGGAGCAGCTCGACCGCCGAGTTGACGACGAAGCAGCCCATCTTCGTCTCGTCGCCGAGGATTTCCGCCAGGTAGCCGTCGAACAGCCGCCGGACGGCGGCCACGCCGGAGCCCGGGCTCGACAGCTCGGCCAGCACGCGCGCGTCGGTCCGGTCCGCGTAGCGCTTCAACGCCGTCACGTAGAAGTCGTGCTTCGAGCCGAAGGTGGCGTACAGGCTGGCCTTGGCGACACCGACGTGCGCGACGAGGTCGCTGACCGACGTCGCCTCGTACCCCTGCCGCCGGAAGAGCGTGAGCGCGGCGTCGCAGGCTTCGTCGACGTCGAACTCCTTGACCCGGGACATGATCGAAACCTTAGCCGTATCTAGAACGAGCGGTCAAATAAGCGGGCAGCGGTGTGTCGGCTCCGGTGACGGCGCGTGCGGTGGCACGATGACTGCTCGGACCGGAGGGGGTGAGCGATGCAGGACCGGCTGACGCTGCCGCCGACCGTCGTCGCCACCCACCTGCGCTCGTGCGCCGAGGAGCTCGCCGCGGGCCTGCGCTGCGGCGGCCCGGGCGCGACGACCGCCGAGCTCACCGACGTCGTCGCCCAGCTCGTCGCCGGCCAGGAAGCCATTTCGCACGCGCTCGCCGGGCTCGCCGCCCGCGTCGAGGCCGGGTCGGCCGCGCTCGCCGCGGCCCCGCCGCTGGACGTCGAGGTGGTCACCGAGGTGCTCCGCGCGGCCGCCATCGCGTCCCGCTGTTCGGCCGAGGCGCTCGACGAAGTCACGCCGTCGTTCGAATGTGTGAGCGAATCCGTCGCGCCTGACACCCGTTTGTAGCTGTCGGGCCGCGGGACCGCCTGGCTAGCCTGGGACCTGCGGAGGTGGCGCGCATGCGGGCGGTCTGGACGGGCACGATCGGGTTCGGGAGTTACGCCGTTCCGGTGAAGGCGTACAGCGCGACGGAAGAGCGTGAGATCCCGCTCCACCAGGTCCACGAAACCGACGGCGGCCGCGTCCGGGTCAAGCGCGTGTGCGAGGTCGACGGCGAAGAGGTCCCGCCGGCGGAGATGGTCCGCGGCTACCCCGTCCCGGGCGGTGATGTCGTCCTGCTGTCCGACCACGAGCTGGCGTCGCTCCCGATGCCCTCGCGCACGATCGCCATCCGCGGTTTCGCCCCGCTCGCCGACGTCGACCCGATCTGGTTCGCGCGCAGCTACTACCTCGAACCCGAGCCGGCGGGCACGAAGCCGTACGTGCTGTTCAGTGAGGCGCTGCAGCAGTCGGGGCGGATCGCGCTGGTGACGGTCGCGCTCCGCCGCCGCGAAACGCTCGGCGCCCTGCGCGTGCGCGACCAGGTGATCGTGCTCGAAACCATGCTGTGGCCCGGCGAGGTGCGCGAACCCGACTTCCCGTTCCGGCACGCCGACGTCGACATCCGCCCGGGCGAGCTGCGCCGCGCGGTGAACCTCATCGAGGAGCTGACCGGCGACTTCGACCCCGGTCGCGTACCCGACCGTTACCGCGAGGCGCTCCAAGCGTTGATCCAGGCGAAGATCGACGGCGCCGAGGTCGTCCAGCCGACGGCCGCCGAGCAGGCGGACGGCGTCACCCGCCTGCTGGCGGCGCTGCAGGAGACCGCCGCGGAGGCCCAACCCGCCGCGGCCGTCGTGAAGGCCAAGGCCGCCGCGTCCAGGGCGGCGAAGGCGCGTACAACGGCGAAGCGGGCCGCGGGCCGAGGGCGCGCGAAGACGTCTTGAGTATTACTACCCACGGGTAATTGAGGGTTCTCACACTCAACCTGCCCCCTCGCGAGCGGCAGACTTCGTTCCTGTCAGCGGATACCGGATCGCTGGCAAGGGGGGAATCCGGACGGCCCCTGGGGAGGTGAGCCGTCCGGGGACCAGGGTTCCGGAGCGGGCCGATGGAGGAGCGGCCCGTCTCCGGAACCCGTGTCCGCACCGCGGGGAGGCGGCGCGGACGGAGGGGAGCTTGAAGCCGCCGTGGAGGGATCGAGGGGTCTCCGCGGCGGCTTTCAGGCGTCGGCCATCTGCGGAGTTACGCTGGCAGCCTGGTTCTGCGGGAGGCATGGTGGCGGGTTCGGTCTACTTGCTCGGGTCTGGTTTCAGCCGCGCGATCAGCGAGCACATGCTCACCATGGACGGGCTTTCGGCGGCCATCCGAAACGACCTGGCTGAGAGCGAACTGCCGCCCCTTCCCGGGCAAGAGTCGCCGCTGGCGGACAATTTCGAACAGTGGCTGAGCTACCTCATCGAGGAGCCTCCGTGGCTGGCCGAGGGACAGAAGTGTCGGAATCGCGGCGCCTTCAGCGACGTGGCCGGGAGCCTGTATTCAGTCCTGTCGGCACTTCAGGCTCGGGCTACTGAAGGTGCGTCGCCTGACTGGCTGTCCCAGCTGGTTCGCCATTGGCAAGATGCCGGAACGACTGTGATCACCTTCAATTACGATCTTCTGGTCGAGAAGGCGCTGATTGCCGAGGTTCCAGGTACCAGGTGGACCGAAATGTACCCGGTTCCTATTGCACCGTTGGGCATCCGCATAAGCGGCGTTCACGGCGGCAGGAGAAACTCGGGCGGACTTCGTCTGTTGAAGCTGCATGGATCACTCGGTTGGTGGTATTCCGGGCCGGCGAGCCCGCCGGGCGATCAGCTGTATGGAACGCGAGTCGATCGGTGGGGGCCGGCGGACTCGGCACCCCCGATCGTCGGTGTCGACGAGCTCAGCGTTGACAAGGTGCCGATGATCGTTCCGCCCGCGGCCGTCAAAAGCCCCTATTACGTGAACAACACGATCCGGGCGTTGTGGCGCCAGGCAGCCGAAGCACTGAGTCAAGCGGATGAACTGGTGATCATCGGCTTCAGCCTGCCGCCATCAGACCTGATCGTCAGCTCGATGCTCGCGACCGAGTTGAACCCCAACGCAACGATCGTCCCCGTCGACTACAGCGACGCAGTCGTGAGCAACCTCAAACGGATCTTCCCCGCCGAGCGGATCGTCACCGAGTACGCCGGTCTCGGCGACTCTGCGGTGTCCAAGTGGGTCGAGACCAGGGCAAACGTCGCGGACTGACCATCAGGCGTCCGCCACCCGAACCAGCAGATCGGCCGCCAGCTTCAACAGCTGCCGCTCGGTCGGCGACAACGTCGACTCCAGCGCCGCCGCCAGCCACCGTTCCCGCTGCACGCTGTACTCCCGCAGCACCGCCAGCCCCGCCGGCGTGATGCTGATCAGCGACCGCCGCCCGTCCTCCGGGTCGGTCGTCCTTGTCACCAGCTCGCGCTCGGACACCCACGCGAGGATCCGCGTCAGCGACTGCGGCTGCAGCCGCTCCGCCTCGGCCAGCTCGGTCGGCGTGTGCGTGCCCGCCCGGTAGAGCCGGCTCAGCACCGCGAGCACCGCCGGGCCGGGGCCGCTCGGGTCGCGCTCGGCGCGCATCCGCCAGCTGAGCCGCCCGACGCCCTCGCGGACCCGCCAAGCGAGGTCGGCGAGCTCGGCGTCGTCGCTCACGCGCGAAGCGGTGTCGGGGTCCGGCTGCATGGGCCCCAGGTTAGGCGGTACCCCGCACGAGCCGGGCATACCGCCCGTCGCGCGCCAGCAGCTCCTCGTGCGTCCCGCGTTCGGCGATCCGGCCCTCGTGCAGCACCACGATCTGGTCCGCGTGCTCCACAGTGGACAGCCGGTGCGCGATGGTCAGCGTCGTGCGCCCCGCGGCGAGCCGGTCCAGCTCGGCCTGCACCGAGCGTTCCGTGCGGGTGTCGAGCGCGCTGGTCGCCTCGTCGAGGATGAGCACCGGCGGGTTGCGCAGCAGGATCCGGGCGATCGCCATCCGCTGCTTCTCGCCGCCGGAGAACCGGTAGCCGCGCTGGCCGACGACGGTGTCGTACCCCTCCGGCAGCCCGGCGAGGGTGTCGTGGATGTGCGCCGCCTTCGCCGCGAGCTCGATCTCCTCGTCAGTCGCGTCCGGCTTCGCGAAGCGCAGGTTCTCCCGCACGGTGTCGTGGAACAGGTAGGTCTCCTGCGACACCAGCCCGACGCCCGCCGCGAGCGAGGCCAGCGTGACGTCGCGGACGTCGACGCCGTCGATCCGCACCGAACCGGACTCCACCTCGTACAGCCGGGCCACCAGGTAGGCGAGCGTCGTCTTGCCCGACCCGGTCGAGCCGACCAGCGCCGTCGTGGTGCCCGCCGGGACGTCGAGGTCGATCTCGCGCAGCGTCAGCGGCCCGTCTTCCGAGTACCGGAACGACACCCCGCGCATGGACACGTCCCCACGGCGCACCTCGAGCTCCCGCGCCCCCGGCTTGTCGGCGATCTCCACCGGCAGGTCGAGCACCTCGAAGATGCGCCCGAACAGCGCCTTCGACGTCGCCACGTTCTGGCCGATCGTCTGCATCGCGGTCGCCGGCGCGACCAGCCGGTTGAGCATGCTGGTGAACGCCACGACGGTGCCGAGCGAGAACGGCGATGCGCCACCGGCCAGCGCGAGCCCGGCGATCCAGTAGACCAGCGCCGGGATGACGGTCAGGCTCATCCCGCGCGACGCCGTCTGCCAGCGCCCGGCCAGCGCGGCGGCGCGCTCGAGCGCGGCGATCTCCCGCGACTCGGCGCCGAACCGTTCGCGCACAGCCCGCTCGTTGCCCATCGTCTTGGCGAGCAGCACGCCGGTGACGGACAGGGACTCCTCGACCATCGTCGTCAGCCGGGCCATCCGCCGGGTCCGGCCGCGGGCCAGCGTCCGCCGCTTCTTGCCGAGCCGCAGCGTGAACAGCAGGAACAGCGGCACGACGATCAGCGACAGTCCCGCCAGCTGCCAGTCGAGGGCGATCAGCGCCGCGGTGATCGCGATCGTCGTAGTCGCGTTCTGCACCACCGAGCCGGCGGTCGTGGTGATGACGTTGTCGACCCCGCCGATGTCGTTGAACACCCGCGAGAGCACTTCGCCGCTCTTCGTCCGCGTGAAGAAGCCGAGCGACATCCGCTGCAGGTGGCCGTAGACCGAGACGCGCAGCTCGTTCATCACGCGCTGCCCGATCGTGTTGGACAGCCCGGTGGTGGCCACGCCGAGGGAGCCGCTGCCGACCGCGCAGGCGATCATCCCCGCGGCCAGGAGGCTGATCAGCAGCGTGTCGCGGTGCGGCAGGGCGTCGTCGAGGATCTCGCGCAGCAGGAACGGCGAGACGACGCCGAGGCCGGCCTGCACCACGATCAGCGCGAACAGCGCGGTGAGGGGCCCGCGGTGCGGGCGGAACAGGCCGGCGATCCGCCGCAGCGGGACCGGCTCGTCGGCGTCGGTGGCCGGTTCACGGAGGACGGGGACGGAAGTCATACACGTATGTTTACCGAATCGGCGGCCAAGTTCCAGTCTTTTTCCGGAAGTCGACCTCGTTTTAGTACGTACATGCGTAGTACTGGTGCGTACCCGCGAGGAGAACCAGCCGGAGCGACTACCCTCGAAGGGGCCGGCCTCGTCCGGCGCGCCACTCTCGACCCAGCTGGAGCGTGCACACCCGTGTTCGACACCCTCTCCGATCGGCTCACCGCCGCCCTGCAGACGCTCACGCGCAAGGGCAGGCTGTCCGACGCCGACATCGACGCCACCGCGCGCGAGATCCGCATCGCGCTGCTGGAGGCCGACGTCGCCCTCGGCGTGGTCAAGACCTTCATCGCGAAGATCAAGGAGCGGGCGAAGGGCGCCGAGGTCTCCCAGGCGCTCAACCCCGCGCAGCAGGTCGTCAAGATCGTCAACGAGGAGCTCGTCGCGATCCTCGGCGGCGAGACGCGCCGGCTGAACCTGGCGAAGAACCCGCCGACCGTGATCATGCTCGCGGGCCTCCAGGGTGCGGGTAAGACGACCCTGGCCGGCAAGCTCGCGCTGTGGCTGAAGAAGCAGGGCCACGCGCCGATGCTGGTCGCCTGCGACCTCCAGCGCCCGAACGCCGTCACGCAGCTGCAGGTCGTCGGCGAGCGCGCCGGCGTCGTCACCTTCGCGCCCGAGCCCGGCAACGGCGTCGGCGACCCGGTCGACGTCGCCCGCCGCGCCATCGCCGAGGCCAAGCACGCGCAGCACGACGTCGTCGTGGTCGACACCGCGGGCCGCCTGGGTGTCGACGAAGAGCTGATGAAGCAGGCCGCGGACATCCGCGACGCGGTCGAGCCGGACGAGGTCCTGTTCGTCGTCGACGCGATGATCGGCCAGGACGCCGTGACCACGGCGGAGGCGTTCCGCGACGGCGTCGGCTTCAGCGGCGTCGTGCTCACCAAGCTCGACGGCGACGCCCGCGGTGGCGCCGCGCTGAGCGTCCGCGAGGTCACCGGCCAGCCGATCCTCTTCGCCTCGAACGGCGAGAAGCTCGAGGACTTCGACACCTTCCACCCGGACCGGATGGCGTCGCGGATCCTCGGCATGGGTGACGTCCTCACCCTGATCGAGCAGGCCGAGCAGGCCTTCGACCAGAACCAGGCCGAGAAGGCCGCGGCGAAGCTGTCCAGCGGCCAGCTCACCCTCGAGGACTTCCTCGAGCAGATGCTCGCGGTCCGCAAGATGGGCCCGATCGGCAACCTGCTCGGCATGCTCCCGGGCGCCGGCCAGATGAAGGACCAGCTGGCCCAGGTCGACGACAAGCACCTGGACAAGCTGCAGGCGATCATCCGCGGCATGACCCCGGCCGAGCGCGACGACCCGAAGCTGATCAACGGCTCGCGCCGGCTGCGCATCGCCAACGGCTCCGGCGTCACCGTCCGCGAGGTCAACGACCTGGTCAACCGGTTCTTCGAGGCCCGCAAGATGATGGCCCAGATGGCCGGCCGGTTCGGCTTCGGCGGCGGGGGCGGCAGCTCCAAGCGCAAGGGCAAGAAGGGCAAGAAGGGCGGGCGCGGCCCGACCCAGCCCAAGGTCCGCGGCGGCTTCCCCGGCGGCATGCCGATGCTGCCCCCGGGCGGCCAGATGCCGGGCGGCATGCCCGACCTCTCGCAGCTGGGCGGCATGAACGACGTCCCGGGCTTCGACCCGTCGAAGTTCAAGCTGCCGAAGAACCCGAAGGACAATTGAGCACCGCGCTCCACGCCGCCGGGGTGGTCCTGCCCGGCGGCGAGTCCCGCGACCTCTGGATCACCGGCGGCCGGATCTCGTTCGAGCCGGTGCCGGACGCCGAAACGCTGGGCCGGGACGTCTTCCTCGTGCCCGGCCTGGTCGACGCGCACTGCCATCCCGGCATCGGCGTCGGCGGGCCCGTCTCGCTGGAAGAGGCCACCGAGCAGGCACTCCAGGACCGGGCCGCGGGCACGCTGCTGATCCGCGACTGCGGGCTGCCGATCGACGTCCGGCCGCTGCAGCGCCGGGCCGACCTGCCGACGATCATCCGCGCCGGGCAGCACCTCGCGCTCACCAAGCGGTACATCCCCGGCCTCGGCATCGAGCTGGACGACCCCGCACAGCTGCCGGACGCGGTCGCCGAGCAGGCGCGGGACGGCGACGGCTGGGTCAAGCTCGTGGGGGACTGGATCGACCGCGGCGTCGGCGACCTGGCCCCGCTGTGGCCCGACGACGTCCTCGCCGAGGCGGTCGGGGTGGCGCACGAGAACGGCGCCCGCGTCACCGCGCACGTGTTCGGCGAAGCCGCCCTGCCCGGGCTGATCGCGTCGGGCATCGACTGCCTGGAGCACGGCACCGGCCTGAGCGCGGATCAGCTGGCGGAACTCGCGCGGAACGACGTCGCCCTGGTGCCGACGCTGATCAACATCGAGAACTTCCCGGGCATCGCCGACAAGGCGGGCAAGTACCCCGCGTACGCGAACCACATGCGGGCGCTGCACGCAGGTGTCGGCGACATGGTCGCGTCGGCCATCGAAGCGGGCGTACGCGTCTTCGCGGGCAGTGACGCCGGCGGCATGGTCGAGCACGGCAGGCTAGTCGACGAGATCGAGGCGCTGCACCGCGCGGGCATGACCCGCGAAGAGGCTCTCGCGAGCGCGTCCTGGGCGGCCCGCGACTGGCTCGGCCGGCCCGGCATCGCCGACGGCGCCCCGGCCGACCTGCTCGTCTACCCGAGCGACCCGCGCGACGACCTGGGCGTCCTGCGGCATCCCTCGCACATCGTGCTCGGCGGCGTCGTCTACGCGTAGACCCCCGCCGTTTTCCTTGCGGGGACGGCACTTTAGCGTGGGGGCCGTGACGGACGACGACGGCGCACGGCGCGTACTGGGAGCGCATTGGTGCTTCGTGGCGTTCTTCATCGGGATCGGCGGCTACTACCTCGCCAACCTGATCATCGCCGCCGCGGTCAACCGCAACGTCGGCGAGTTCGACCCGCTGGAGCTGCGCGACGTCGGCCCGCTCCTGCTCCTGGCGTTCGTCCCCAACCTCCTGCTCGGCCTCGGTCCGGCGACGGGCTCGTGGCTGTGGGGCCACGGGCTGCGCGCCGACTTCGGGCTCAAGCCGACCTGGCGCGACGTCCGGATCGGCCTCGCCTGCGGGGTGCTCGCGCTGGTCGTCGGCTACCTGCTCAACCTGGTGCTGATCGCGGTCTACGGCGCCGACGACGTCTCCGACAGCCCGCTGACCGACCTCGCCGACACCTTCGACGGCGACACCGTGTGGCTGGTGCTCGCCGCGGTGATCGTCATCGCCGGCGCCCCGATCACCGAGGAGCTGCTGGTCCGCGGCACGCTCTGGAACGCGCTGTCCTTCCACCGCGTCCCGCCGTGGGTGGTGCTGCTGCTGACGTCGGTGGTGTTCGCCCAGCTCCACGGCGAGCCGACGCGCACGCTCGCGCTGATCGGCCAGGGCATCGCGATCGGCCTGGCCCGGCACCTGTCGGGCCGCGTCAGCGCCGGCGTGATCGCCCACGCCGCCAACAACCTCCCGCCCGCCGTCCTGCTGTTCGTCGCGCACTGAACGTTGCGAAGATCGATGGACAGTAGTCGGACGGATACTGTGTGATGACCGCCCGGCGGCTAGGCTCGAAGCAGGAGCCGAGCGACGCGGAGGGCAAGGCGTGACCACTTCCCAGCCCCGGGACCCGGCTGCCGACGCCACACCCCTGCCCGAACCGGACGAGCCGGCCTTTCTTTCGTCCGCGCCACGGCACCGGTGGGGGTTCGGGGCCTTCCTGCTGGTCGAAGCCGTCCTGCTGGCCACCGCCGCGTTCGTGTCCGTGCTGGTCGGGGACACCGGGCCCGGTCCGCTGCCGATGCGCGTGGTGCTGCTCGGCACCATGCTGCCGACGATGATCGCCGCGGGCGTCGCCGTGCTGATCACGTACGTGCGCGGGAACGGGCCCGTCGTCGACTTCAAGATCGAGTGGCGCTGGGCCGACGTCAAGACCGGCTTCCGCTACGGCTGCGTCGGGCTCGTCTTCACGACCCTCGCCGCCTACCTGTGGACGCGGCTGGTCGGCGACGCGAACGCGACGTCGGCGATCAGCGCGCTGGTCGAGGACCGCCGGATGTCGGTGTCGGCGGCGGTGGTGATGTTCGTCTACCTTTGGCTGCTCGGCCCGATCTGCGAGGAGGTCATCTACCGGGGCCTGCTCTGGGGTGCCGCCGAGCAGCTGCAGTGGCGCAGCGAGCGCTGGGGCCGCGTGGCCGCGTTCCTGCTGTCGACGGCGGTGTTCGCGGCCAGCCACCTCGAGCCGCTGCGCACGACGTTGCTGCTGGTCATCGCGGTGCCGATCGGCCTGGCCCGGCTGGTCACCGGGCGGCTGCCCGCGAGTATCGTGGCGCACCAAGTGAACAACTTCCTGCCGGCGCTGACCATCCTGCTCGGGGCCCTCGGAGTGGCGTCTTTCTGAGCCTCTTTCCGGGTCCGCGCGAGCCGTCTGGCAGAATGGTGCACTGCCTGCTTCCGCCGGACCCTCTCACCGTGCGAAAGCTCCTGACCTTCGGGTGCCCGCGTCCGTGTCCCCACTCGGCCCGCGTGCGCCCAGCCCAGCACCAGAGAGACTCGAGGAGAACCCACACCCGTGGCCGTCAAGATCAAGCTGCAGCGCCTCGGCAAGATCCGTGCGCCGTACTACCGCATCATCGTCGCCGACGCGCGCACCCGCCGGGACGGCAAGGCCATCGAGACGATCGGCAAGTACCACCCGAAGGAAGAGCCGAGCCTGATCGAGGTCGTCTCCGAGCGCGCCCAGTACTGGCTGGGTGTCGGCGCGCAGCCGACCGAGCCGGTCCAGCGCCTGCTGGAGATCACCGGTGACTGGCAGAAGTTCAAGGGCCTGCCGGGCGCCGAGGGCACCCTGAAGGTGGCCGAGCCGAAGCCGTCGAAGCAGGACCTGTTCAACGCCGCGCTCGCCGCGGCCGGCGAGGAGCCCTCCGCCGAGGCCACCACGCCGAAGAAGAAGTCGGCCCCCAAGAAGGCCGAGGCCGAGAAGGCCGAAGCCGCCGAGGGTGAGAAGGCCGAGTGAGCTTTCTGGCTGACTCCCTCGAGCACCTGGTGCGCGGGATCGTCGACAACCCGGACGAGGTCCGGGTCGAGCTGCTGACCACCCGCCGTGGCCGCACGCTCGAGGTGCACGTGCACCCCGACGACCTCGGCAAGGTGATCGGCCGGGGTGGTCGCACGGCGACCGCCCTGCGCACCGTCATGGGCGGCATCGGTGGCCGCGGCGTCCGCGTCGACGTCGTCGACACCGACCGCTGAGCATTTCGGAAGCACGGTCAGGATGGACGTCGTAGTCGGCCGCATCGCCAAGGCGCACGGAATCCGCGGGGAACTCGCGGTGGACG
Organism: Amycolatopsis lexingtonensis; assembly: GCF_014873755.1. Classification (NCBI taxonomy): domain Bacteria; kingdom Bacillati; phylum Actinomycetota; class Actinomycetes; order Pseudonocardiales; family Pseudonocardiaceae; genus Amycolatopsis; species Amycolatopsis lexingtonensis. The sequence goes on along the minus strand of NZ_JADBEG010000001.1, from coordinate 5,247,523 downwards.
TGCGCACGGACTCGCCGGACGAGCGGTTCCGCGTCGGTGCGGCCGTGACGACGAAGCTGCGTGACGGCAGCAAAAGGGAACTCACCATCGCAGCCGCCCGCGAACACAGCGGGCGGCTGCTGGTGCGTTTCGAGGAGGTGCTGACCCGCGACGTCGCCGAGACGCTACGGGGTGCGCTCCTGCTCGCCGACACCGACACGCTGCCGCCCACGTCGGATCCGGACGAGTTCTACGACCACGAACTGGCCGGCCTGCGGGCCGAGCTGACCGACGGCACGGTCGTCGGCAAGGTCGTCGAAGTCGTCCACTCGCCCGCGGGCGAGCTGCTGGAACTGGACGTCGAAGGCCGCTCGGTGCTGGTGCCGTTCGTCCGTGCGATCGTCCCCACCGTGGACGTCGCGGGCGGCCGGGTCGTGCTCGACCCGCCGGAAGGGCTCCTGGACGCCTGAAATGCGCATCGACGTCGTCACGATCTTCCCCGAATACCTCGACCCGCTGCGCGCCGCGCTGCTGGGCCGGGCGATCGACCGCGGCCTCATCGAGGTCGGCGTGCACGACCTGCGCGACTGGACCCACGACGTGCACCGCGCGGTCGACGACGCCCCGTACGGCGGCGGCCCCGGCATGGTCATGAAGCCCCAGATCTGGGGCCCGGCGCTGGACGACGTCTGCGGTCCGGAAACCCGCCTCGTCGTGCCCACGCCGGCGGGCAGGCCGTTCACCCAGGAGCTGGCGCACGCGTACGCCGAAGAGAAGCACTTGGTCTTCGCCTGCGGCCGGTACGAGGGCATCGACCAGCGGGTCGTCGACGACGCGGCCCACCGGATGCCGGTCGACGAGGTGTCGATCGGCGACTACGTCCTGGTCGGCGGCGAGGCGGCGGTGCTGGTCATCGTCGAGGCCGTCGTCCGGCTGCTGCCCGGCGTGCTCGGCAACGCGCGTTCGGCCGCCGAGGACTCGTTCTCCGACGGCCTCCTCGAAGGGCCCAGCTACACGCGCCCCGAGGTGTGGCGCGAGCTGGCCGTGCCCGACGTGCTGCGGTCCGGGAACCACGCGCTGATCGACCGCTGGCGGCGCGACCAGGCCCTCGAACGCACCGCCCGGCGCCGCCCCGATCTCCTGGCCGCGCTGCCGGAAGGTAGTCTCGACAAGCACGATCGCGGGGTCCTGGAGGGCTTGGACCCCGAGCAGGCTTAGGGCCGGTTGCTCGACCGGAGCCGGCGTCTGCGATACTTGACAGGTTGGCGTGAGTGGACCTCCTCGTTCACGAGCCCGCCAGCAGCCCCCTGGGTCGCCCGCAGCGGCACCGTTGCGCGCCCGGGGACGTGTACGCAAGCCATACGAAGACGAGGACGGACCACCGATGAACACCCTGGACGCGCTGGACAAGCAGTCGCTGCGTTCCGACATCCCGGACTTCCGCCCGGGCGACACGCTCAAGGTGCACGTCCGCGTCATCGAGGGCAACCGCGAGCGCAACCAGGTCTTCCAGGGCGTCGTGATCCGCCGTCAGGGCGGCGGCATCCGGGAGACCTTCACCGTCCGCAAGGTCTCCTTCGGCGTCGGCGTGGAGCGCACCTTCCCGGTGCACTCGCCGAACATCGCCGAGGTCGAGGTCCACAAGCGCGGTGACGTGCGGCGCGCGAAGCTCTACTACCTGCGCGACCTCCGCGGCAAGAAGGCCAAGATCAAGGAGCGCCGCGAGAACCGCGAGACGGCCTCGGCTAACTGAGTCACAACCCGGTTACCGGTAGCCTGACGACGTGGCCGAACCCGTGTCCCAGAACGCTCCCGAGGATGACCCCGATCGCTCCGAAGAGGACAAGCCGCGGCTGTCCCGTTCCGAGGAGCGCGGGGGATCCCGTCGGCGGCGAGCCAAGCCCGCCAAGAAACGGTCGTTCTGGAAGGAACTGCCGATCCTGCTCGTGATCGCCCTGGTGCTCACGATCCTGATCCAGACATTCCTCGCGAAAGTCTTCATGATCCCTTCGGGGTCCATGGAGGCCACGCTGCACGGGTGTCCCGGCTGCCACGGCGACCGGATCCTCGTCGACCGGGTCACCTACGACTTCACCGAGCCCTCCCCGGGTGACGTGATCGTGTTCAAGGGCCCGCCGGCCTGGATCAACAACGAGATCGCGCCCCAGGAGTCGGGCAACATCGTCGTCCGCGCGATCCAGGGGCTCGGCTCGCTGGTCGGGTTCGCCCCGCCGGACGAGCGCGACTTCGTCAAGCGGGTGATCGCGGTCGGCGGCCAGACCGTCCAGTGCTGCGACCCGCAGGGCCGCATGATCGTGGACGGCAAGGCGCTCGACGAGCCGTACATCCACTGGGAAGACCCGTCGGTCCAGGAGCAGAAGACCTTCGAGCCGGTCAAGGTGCCGGCCGGCATGGTCTGGGTCCAGGGCGACAACCGCAACAACTCCGACGACTCCCGGTTCCAGGGCGGCGGCGGCGTGAACGGCGCGGTGCCCGTGGACAACATCATCGGCAAGGCGCGGATCATCGTCCTCCCGCCGAGCCGCTGGGGCGGGATCAGCGACCACAACCCGCAGGAGACGGCGCAGCCGGTGGCGCTCGGCGCGCCGGCGTGGCAGAGCGGGCTCCCGCTCGGCGCCGGGATCGCGGCGGCCTGGCCGACGCTGTTCCTCGGGCGCAAGCTGAAGTCCGGACTGCGCCGGAAACGCTAACCACCCCCGACGGGTGATCCTGCCTTGACTCTTCCCGTTCCCCTCACCGCGGCCGAGCCGATCCGGCCACCGCGGGCCGTGGTGCGCGGCGACCTCTTCTGGGGTCTGCAGGGCGCGCTCGACCGCCGTGGCCTCGGCCCGGTCGCCGGTGTGGACGAAGCCGGCGCCGGGGCGTGCGCGGGGCCGCTGGTGGTCGCGGCCTGCGTGCTCAAGCAGGGCGACGCGAAGCTCACCGAGCTGACCGACTCGAAGCTGATGACGGCCAAGGCGCGCGACCGGGTCTACGACCTGATCCTCAAGCGCGCCGTCGACTATTCGGTGATCGTCATCCCCACGGCCGAGGTCGACCTCTACGGCATCCGGGTGATGAACCTCGAGGGCATGCGCCGGGCCGCGTCGGCGTTGCGCGTGCACCCGGGCTACATCCTCACCGACGGTTTCCGGGTCCCGGGCCTGACGGCCCCGAACACGGCGGTGATCAAGGGCGACCGCTCGGTGGCCTGCATCGCGGCGGCGTCGGTACTGGCGAAGGTGACGCGGGACCGCATCATGGCGGGCTACCACGACGACCTCCCGCACTACGGATTCGACGTGCACAAGGGGTACAGCACGTCGGACCACCTGGCGGCCCTGCGCGAACACGGCCCCAGCGACGTCCACCGCTGGTCGTACACGAACGTGGCCACGGTGGCCGTCAAGCACGGCGTGCGCCCCACCAGGCCGGTCCTGCTGACGTACGCGGCCCTGGAGAAAGCCATGGAGGCCGGCACGACGGCGACCTTGTCCGCGGCTCTCGACGAAGCACTCGAGCCACAACTCAGCCTGCCGCTGCATGCCCCGGCCGCGGGTGTGGGTCACAATGAACGCTCCGCCGGCGGAGCAGCAGCACGATCCCGAGGAGGGGCGCGGATTTCATGAGCGCAGAGGATCTCGAGAAGTACGAGACCGAGATGGAGCTCTCGCTGTACCGCGAGTACCGCGACATAGTGGGTCAGTTCTCGTACGTGGTGGAGACCGAGCGGCGGTTCTACCTGGCCAACGCAGTGGACGTCCAGGTCCGCGACGGCGGCGGCGAGGTGTACTTCGAGGTCCGCATGTCGGACGCGTGGGTCTGGGACATGTACCGCCCGGCCCGCTTCGTCAAGCACGTCCGGGTCATCACGTTCAAGGACGTGAACGTGGAGGAACTCGACAAGCCCGACTTGCGCCTCCCCGAAGACGGCCCGTTCTCGGGCTGACCCCGATCTCCGAAGAACCGCGCCCCCTCACCTACCCGGGTGAGGGGGCGCGGTTCTTTTGGAGCACCCTCGGCCCCTAGCACACCGCACCGACAATCCGGGCGCGTTTCGCCCCGGCTCGGGACCAGTTGTCCCCAGCACCCCAGTTGTCCACAGGTCCGCGAATCGGCTCTGGCCGACCGTCTCCGCGCCCTGGCATCGTCGAACGCACACGCACCGTGATCGCCGGGACCGCCCCGGTGACCGGCGCGGGACCGACGAGGGGGCGCACACGATGACGGGCACCGACGAGCTCGCAAGACACCGCCGCGACCTGGGTGCCTGGGGCGAGGACCTCGCCCTCCGCTACCTGCAGGAGCGCGGCCTCGTCCTGCTGGCCCGCAACTGGCGCTGCCGCGAAGGCGAGCTGGACCTGGTCTTCACCGACCGCACCCGCGTCATCGTCTGCGAGGTGAAAACCCGCACCAGCACCGAATTCGGCCTCCCGACCGAGACGATCACGGAGGAGAAAGCCGGCCGCGTCCGCCGAGCTGCCGAGCGCTGGCTGCGCGAGTACCGCGTCAGGTGGTGCCCGGTCCGCTACGACGTCGTCACCATCCTCGCCGAACCGGGCACCAGCCCCCGCCTCCAGCACCTCGAGGCGGCGTTCTGATGCCCATCGCCAAGACGTGGAGCGTCGCGCTGCTGGGGATCGACGGCCGGCTCATCGAGATCGAAGCCGACCTCGGCGGCGGTCTCAGCCGTGTCACCCTGGTCGGCCTGCCCGACGCCGGGCTGCGCGAAGCCAAGGACCGCGTCCGCTCCGCCGTCCGCAACTCCGGGCAGCCCTGGCCGGAGGGCAAGGTGACCCTCGGCCTGTCCCCGGCGAACCTGCCGAAGGTCGGCTCGGCCTACGACCTCGGCATCGCCGCCGCGGTGCTCGCCGCGACCGGCGCGGTGCCGTCGACGCGGCTGCTCGGCACGGTCCTGCTCGGCGAACTCGCCCTCGACGGCCGCGTCCGTCCGGTCCGGGGCGTCCTCCCCGGCCTTCTGGCGGCTCGCGCGGCCGGCTACGAACGCGCCGTCGTCCCGGCGGACTCCCTCGTCGAGGCGGCGCTCGTCGACGGCATCGAAATCGCCGGCGCGCCGCACCTGCGGGATTTCGTCGCGTGGCTGAAGCGCGAAGGCGAGCTGGCGCACCCGGAACCACCCGGCCCGGCCGTCCCGCCGGCCGTGCCGGACCTCGCCGACGTCGTCGGACAGCCGGAAGCCCGCTGGGCCTTGGAGGTGGCCGCCGCGGGCGGGCACCACATCCTGTTCACCGGCCCGCCGGGCGTCGGCAAGACGATGCTGGCGAAACGCCTGCCCGGCCTGCTGCCCCGGCTGTCGCCCGAGGAATCCCTGGAGGTCACCGCGGTGCACTCGGTCGACGGCTCGCTGTCGAGGTCGTCGCCGCTGATCACCGTGCCGCCGTTCGTGGCCCCGCACCACTCGATCACGGTCGCGGCGCTCATCGGCGGCGGCAGCGGTCTCGCCTCCCCGGGCGCGATCAGCCGCGCCCACCGCGGCGTGCTGTTCCTCGACGAAGTCTGCGAGTTCGGTGGCGAGCGCCTCGAATCACTGCGGACGGTCCTCGAAGAAGGCGAAGTGCGCATCGCGCGCGTCAAGGGCGCGATCACGTACCCGGCGCGATTCCAGCTGGTGCTGGCGACCAACCCCTGCGCGTGCGCGCCGCCGAAGGACACCGACTGCGTCTGCACGCCGATGGCCCGCCGCCGCTACCTCAGCCGCCTCTCCGGACCGCTGCTCGACCGCGTCGATCTGTCCGTCCGCCTGCGCCCGCTGAGCGCGCTCAGCGCCCACGACACCGACGCGGCGGAGCCGACGGAGAGAGTCCGTGAGCGCGTGCTAGAGGCCCGCCGCCGCGCCGCCGACCGGTGGAAGGAGCAGGGCTGGCGCTCGAACTCCGAGGTGCCCGGCCCGGCGCTGCGCCGCGAGTTCGCGCTGCCCCCGGACGCGACGGTCCTCCTGGACCGCGCCATGGACCGCGGCTTCCTGAGCGGCCGCGGTGCCGACCGCTGCCTGCGGATCGCCTGGACCCTGGCGGATCTCGACGGCGAGGCCCGCCCCGGCGCCGAACAAGTCGGTGCGGCGCTGGACTTCCGCGAGCGGGTGGCGGCATGAGTCCCGACGACGTGCGCCAGGCCCGCGCCTACCTGCTGCGAGTGGCCGAACCACCGGCGCCGGCCCTGGTCGCCTTCGTGGCCGAACACGGGCCGGTGGCGGCCGCCGAGCGGGTCCGCGGTGGGGACTGCCCGCCCGAGGTGCTGAAAGCGACCGAAGCCCGGCGGGAGTACGACCTAGTCGCCCAGGACTTCGCCCGGGCCACCGAAGCCGGCGCCCGGCTGGTGATCCCCGAGGACGACGAGTGGCCCGGCTGGCCGCTGCTCGCCGTGGAGCAAGCCGCGCGGCGCGGGGTGACCGAGGCCGTGCCGCCGCTGGCGTTGTGGGTGGCCGGCGAGGTCGCGCTGGGTACAGCCACCGATCGGGCCGTCGCCGTCGTCGGGGCCCGCGCGGCCACCGACTACGGCGAGCACCACGCGGCCGAACTCGCGTACGGGCTGGCCGGCCGGGGCGTGCCGGTGTTCTCGGGAGCGGCGTACGGCATCGACGGCGCGGCGCACCGCGGCGCGCTCGCCGCCGGCGGGGTCACCGTCGCGGTGCTCGGCTGCGCCGTCGACGCCGGTTATCCGGCCGGTCACGTCGGCCTGCTGAACCGGATCGTGCGCTCCGGCGGCGCGGTCGTCAGCGAGTACCCGCCCGGCACCCCGCCGGCGCGGCACCGCTTCCTCGTCCGCAACCGGCTGATCGCCGCGCTGACCGAGGGCACCGTGGTGGTCGAGGCCGGGCAGCGCAGCGGCGCCCGCAACACCGCGAGCACCGCCGGCGCCTTCGGCAAGATCGTGATGGCGGTGCCGGGGCCGGTTTCGTCCGCCATGTCCGTCGGCTGCCACGAGCTGATCCGCGACTCCCGGGCGACGCTGGTCTCGACGATCGATCAGGTCCTCGAAACGGTGGGCCACTTCGGCATCGCCGAGGACACCGCGGCAGGCCGGCAGAAACGGTCCACCGACCGGCTCGGGCCCGAAGCGCTGCGTACGTATGAGGCACTGGCCGTGCGCGCGGAGCGGTCCGACGCGGAGATCGCGGTCGAAGCCGGCATCCCGCTGCGGCGGGTGCGGGCCCTGCTGCCGGCCCTGGAGATCGACGGATTCGCCGTCCGCGGGGAGGCCGGGTGGCGACGACGGAGGGAAAGCGCGTGAACGCCACGAAATCCGGGAGAAATCGTCGACGGGATTCGGCCGGTCCGGTGGGCCCGCGTGGCGATCCTTGACCGCGGGCGGTAGTTCGCGCAGCGTGACAGCCATGCCGTCACCACGCTCCGGCCGGGCCCGCCGTCCCGACCTGCGCGCGCTCCGGGCCGCGCTGCCCGAGCCCGTCCGGGCCGTCGTCACCGGGTACGAACGGCACCTCGGGCTCGAACGGGGACTGTCCGCGCACACCGTCCGCGCGTACGTGGGCGACGCGGTGTCGCTGCTGGGCTTCGTCGTGGACGGCGGGGGCGGCCTCTCCGACCTCGACCTCGCGCGGCTGCGGGCGTGGCTCGCCGCGCAGCAGTCCGGCGGGGCGAGCCGCACGACGCTCGCGCGGCGGGCCGCTTCGGCCCGGACGTTCACCGCCTGGGCGCACCGGACCGGTGTCCTGGCCACCGACCCGGGTGGCCGGCTCGCCGCCCCGCGGGCGCACCGCACCCTGCCCGGGGTGCTGCGCGCCGGGCAGGCGGGGGAGGTCATGCAGGCGTCGGCGGGGGGTGCGGAGCAACGTGATCCGGTCGCACTGCGTGATCGCGCGATCGTCGAGCTGCTCTACGCCACCGGCATCCGCGTGTCCGAGTTGTGCGGGCTGGACGTCGGCGGGGCCGACTTCTCCCGTCGTGTCGTGACGGTGCTCGGCAAGGGCGCGAAGGAACGAGTGGTCCCGTTCGGCGTCCCGGCGGCGGCGGCGCTGACGGACTGGATCGACGAGGGGCGGCCGAAGATCGTCGCGGAAAGCGGTGGTGACGGCGCCGAGCCCGCGCTTTTCCTCGGTGTCCGGGGCAAACGAGTCGACCCGCGGGCGGTGCGGCGAGTCGTGCACGACGCCGTCTCGGCGGTGCCCGGAGCGCTCGACATGGGGCCTCACGGCCTGCGTCATTCCGCCGCGACGCATCTGCTCGAAGGGGGCGCCGATCTCAGGAGCGTTCAGGAACTGCTTGGTCACGCTACGCTTGCCACGACGCAGCTCTACACTCATGTGACCGTCGACCGGTTGAAAGCGATCCATGACCGAGCGCACCCCAGGGCCTGAGGCGGCCCCGGGGGTCTCGCCGGGGTCGCCAGCAGCGGGCCCGGCGGCGCACGCGCATCCGCACGAGCACGGAGACGACACTGAGCCGCATGCCGAGAACGACTGTGCAATGACCGCAGGACCGCACGTGACCGAAACCGCCGGAGTGACCACTCACGGTGAGGTCGCCGCGCCCGCGGACACCCGCGCCGGCTACGACGTCGACGCCGGGATCGCGGCGCTGTGGCGGCAGTTCGCCGACAGCCCGGACCAGGCGTCGCGCGATCGGCTCGTGCTGCACTACGCCCCGCTGGTCAAGTACGTCGCGGGCCGGGTCGGCACCGGCCTGCCCACCCACGTCGACGTCGGTGACCTCGTGCAGTCGGGCATCTTCGGCCTCGTCGACGCGATCGAGAAGTTCGACCCCGAGCGCGGCCTCCGGTTCGAGACGTACGCGATGCAGCGCATCCGCGGCGCGATCCTCGACGACCTCCGTTCACAGGACTGGGTGCCGCGCGCGGTCCGGAGCAAGGCCAAGGAGGCCGAGCGCGCGATGGAGCGCCTCGGCGCCCGCCTGCACCGCACCCCGACCGACGCGGAACTCGCCGCCGAACTCGGCATCGGCCTCGACGACCTGCGCGACTTCTACGGTCAGCTGCAGCTGACCAGCGTCGTCGCGCTGGAGGACCTGGTGGCCGCCGGCAAGGACAGCGGCTCCCTGGTCGACACGCTGCCCGACGACGACGCCGTCGACCCGGTCGCGGTGCTCGTCGACCAGGACAACCGCCGCCAGCTCGCGCAGGCCATCGCGCAGCTCACCGAGCGGGACAAGATCGTCGTCAGCCTCTACTACTTCGAGAGCCTGACCCTCGCCGAAATCGGCAAGGTCCTCGGCGTCACGGAGTCGCGGGTCAGCCAGCTGCACACCCGGGCCGTCATGCGCCTGCGCGCGAAGCTCGTCGAGCAGACCGGCACCTGATCAACTAACCACCTCCCCACGCCTTGAGCCGGTATTCGCCCACTTCGCCGGTCAGTGCCAGGGGATCGACGTACTCGTCGCCCCGCCGCACGCCCCAGTGCAGGCACGCCGCCACCAGGCAGCCGGGGTGCCCGGCGAGGACGGTCCCGAGCACCTGCCCCCGGTAGACCTGCTCGCCCACGGCCACCTTCGGCACGACGGGCTCGTAGGTGGTGCGCAGTCCGCCGTCGTGGTCGACGGACATGACGGTCCGCCCGCCCACCGGCCCGACGAACACGACGACGCCGGCATCGGCCGCGAGCACCTCCTGCCCGGGCACGGCGGCCAGGTCGACCCCGCGGTGCCCCGCGCCGTAGGGCGTTTCGGGGGCGTCGAAGTACTTCGTCACCACCGGAACGGGTGATAGTGGCCAGGACAGTCGCGGCTGCCGGTCGTCCCGCGCCGCCGTCCGGAACAACTCCGGCCCAAGCCCGATCGGCGATGCGGGCAGGGGTGGCGGCCATTGCCCGGCCGGTGGCGCCGGGAGGAACAACGGCGAGGTCGGCGGCGGCCCCGGATCGACCTCCGCCTCACCACCTGTCCCCAGCCCGGCCGACCCGGCGGCCGGCGACGCGACCGCCGTTCCGGGTCTCTCGTAAACCGGATCCCGGGCCGGCGCCATCGCCGTTCCCACTCCACCTCCCAGCCCCACGCACACCGCCACTACCAGCACGAACACCACTCCGAACCAGCCCGGCGGCCACCGCCGGGAACGCATGATCGACTCCATGTCCCCAGCGTGCGGCACCGGACGGCCTCGTGGGGGAGCGCCGGCGAATCTGTGGATAACCGGACCCCATGTGGACAACTCCGCCGCCCAATCGCCGCCGGTGAGGGGTGGGGTGGTGGGAGGGGGTAGAATCTTTTGCGCGGTCCGTGTGAGCGGACTGACTTCGCGTGCACGTGCGCGTTCCCTTCGATTTTCCTCGCGGGGGAGACGCACGGGGTCCGGCGGTCCCAGGGGTTCTTCAACGCCTCGGGGTCCGGACGCCGCCACGGGCACCAGGGCGAACGGCCACCCGGCCGGGAGCGACAAAACCGAGCAGCGCGCCGACCGCAACCGGCGCGCACTACACAGAAGAGGTGTGATTCCGGCAATGGCCGTCGTCACCATGAAGCAGCTGCTCGACAGCGGCGTGCACTTCGGGCACCAGACCCGTCGGTGGAACCCGAAGATGAAGCGCTACATCTTCACCGAGCGCAACGGCATCTACATCATCGACCTGCAGCAGACGCTGACCTACATCGACCGTGCCTTCGAGTTCATCAAGGAAACCGTCGCGCACGGTGGCACGATCATGTTCGTCGGCACCAAGAAGCAGGCCCAGGAAGCCATCGCCAACGAGGCCGCGCGCGTAGGCATGCCCTACGTCAACCAGCGCTGGCTCGGCGGCATGCTGACCAACTTCCAGACCGTGCACAAGCGCCTCCTCCGCCTCAAGGAGCTCGAGTCGCAGGAGCAGACCGGCGGCTTCGCGGGCCTCACCAAGCGCGAGATCCTGACGCTGACCCGCGAGAAGGACAAGCTCGAGAAGACCCTCGGCGGTATCCGCGACATGTCGAAGGTCCCGAGCGCGGTGTGGATCGTCGACACGAAGAAGGAGCACATCGCCGTCGGCGAGGCTCGCAAGCTGAACATCCCGGTCGTCGCGATCCTGGACACCAACTGCGACCCGGACGAGGTCGACTACCCGATCCCGGGCAACGACGACGCGATCCGCTCGGCCGCGCTGCTGACCAAGGTCGTCGCCGAGGCCGCGGCCGCCGGTCTGATGGCGCGGTCCAGCCGCAACGGTGCGTCGGCCGACGCGAAGCCGGAGCCGGGTGTGGCCGCGGACGAGCCGCTGGCCGAGTGGGAGAAGGAGCTGCTCGCCGGCTCCGAGACCGCCGCCGCCGACGCGACCGCCGCTGCCGACGCGACCGAGGCCGCTGCCGCGACCGAGGCCGCCACCGAGCAGGCGACCGCCTCCTCCTGATGTTCATCCTCGCCCGTGCGGCCGGCTCCGGCCGGCCGCACGGGCGCAGCACCCTCCAAGGCTTACGTACCTGAAAAGGACGGATTTACCAGAATGGCGAACTACACCGCCGCTGACGTGAAGCGCCTGCGCGAGATGACCGGCGCCGGCATGATGGACTGCAAGAAGGCCCTGGAAGAGAACGGCGGCGACTTCGACAAGGCCGTCGAGTTCCTCCGCATCAAGGGTGCCAAGGACGTCGGCAAGCGCGCCGAGCGCGCCACCGCCGAGGGCCTGGTCACCGGCGACGGCGGCGTCCTGATCGAGCTCGACTCCGAGACCGACTTCGTCGCCAAGAACGCCGACTTCCAGGCGCTGGCCGCGAAGATCGTCGAGGTCGCGAAGACCCTCAAGACCTCCGACGTCGAGGCGCTCAAGGCCGCCGAGCTCGACGGCAAGACCGTCAGCGAGGTCGTCCAGGAGCTGTCGGCCCGCATCGGCGAGAAGCTCGAGCTGCGCCGCGTCGTGGCCTTCGAGGGCCAGACCGCGACCTACCTGCACCGCCGTGGTTCCGACCTGCCGCCGGCCGTCGGCGTGCTCGTCGAGTTCACCGGTGACGACGCCGAGGCCGCCCGCGGTGCCGCCATGCAGGTCGCCGCGCTGCGCGCGAAGTACCTGACCCGCGACGAGGTGCCGGCCGAGATCGTCGAGAACGAGCGCTCGATCGCGGAGAAGACCGCTCGCGAAGAGGGCAAGCCGGAGCAGGCCATGCCGAAGATCATCGAGGGCAAGGTCAACGCCTACTACAAGGACAACGTGCTGCTCGAGCAGCCGTCGGTCAAGGACAACAAGAAGACCGTCAAGGCTCTGCTCGACGAGGCCGGCGTGACGCTGACCAAGTTCGCGCGGTTCGAGGTCGGCCAGGCCTGACCCCAGGCCAGGGCGTAGGTTTCACACCCACAGTGCCCCGTCTCCGTCCATCGGGGACGGGGCACTGTCGGGTCCAGGAGAATTCAACGGTCGAGGGGCCTAGGAGGCGACATAGATGGGTGACCGGGTCGAAGGTGGCTACCGGCGGGTGCTGCTGAAACTGGGCGGCGAAATGTTCGGCGGTGGTTCGATCGGCGTCGATCCGGATGTCGTCCACTCGGTCGCGCAGCAGATCGCCGACGTCGCCCGCACCGGCGTCCAGGTCGCGGTCGTGATCGGTGGCGGCAACTACTTCCGCGGCGCCGAACTCTCGCAGCGCGGCATGGACCGTGACCGCGCCGACTACATGGCGATGCTGGGCACCGTGATGAACTGCCTGGCGCTGCAGGACTTCCTGGAGAAGGAGGGCCTGCCCACCCGCGTGCAGACCGCCATCACGATGGGCCAGGTCGCCGAGCCCTACATCCCGCGCCGCGCCGAGCGGCACCTGGAGAAGGGGCGCGTCGTGATCTTCGGCGCCGGGGTCGGCATGCCGTACTTCTCCACCGACACCGCGGCCGCGCAGCGGGCGCTCGAGCTGGGCTGCGAAGCCGTGCTGATGGCGAAGGCCGTCGACGGCGTCTACACCGCGGACCCGAAGGCCGACCCGACCGCCGAGATGTTCCGCGAGATCACCCACCGCGAGGTGCTGGAGCGGGACCTCAAGGTCGCCGACGCGACGGCGTTCAGCCTCTGCATGGACAACAACATGCCGATCATCGTGTTCAACCTGCTCACCGAGGGGAACATCGCCCGCGCGGTGAGTGGTGAAAGAATCGGCACGTTGGTCAGCACCCCCGCTGACGGGGTGCCGGCCTAGACCTGCTGGGATCAGCAAGCGCCACCCATCACAACAACGGGAGTAGCCGTGATCGACGAGACCCTCCTCGATGCCGAGGAGAAGATGGAAAAAGCGGTGTCCGTCGCCAAGGACGAGCTGACGTCGGTACGCACCGGGCGGGCTTCCTCGACGATGTTCGCGCGGATCGTCGTCGAGTACTACGGCTCGCCGACCCCGCTGAACCAGCTGGCCAGCGTGAACGTGCCGGAAGCCCGGATGGCGCTCATCAAGCCCTACGACCAGACGCAGCTCGGCGCGATCGAGAAGGCGATCCGGGAGTCGGACCTCGGGGTCAACCCGAGCAACGACGGGCAGGTCATCCGCATCGTCATCCCGCAGCTCACCGAGGAGCGGCGCAAGGAGATGGTGAAGGTCGCCAAGGGCAAGGGCGAGGACGCCCGGGTGTCGATCCGCAGCATCCGCCGCAAGGCCAAGGACGAACTGGACCGCATCGCCAAGGACGGCGAGGCCGGCGAGGACGACGTCGCGCGCGCGGAGAAGGAACTGCAGAACCTGACCGACACCTACGTGCACAAGGTCGACGAGCTGGTCAAGCACAAGGAAGCCGAGCTGCTCGAGGTCTGATGGCACAGGTGAGCGAGGAACGCGAGGACCGGGTGGACGCCACCGGAGAACACCCGGCGGCCGCGCCCGGGACGCCGGAGCCGGCGCGAGCCGGCACCCCGGCCACGCCTGAATTCCCGGGGACCGGTGGGGCGGCGGAGACGCCGGTCGTGCCGGAGACCTCGGGAAACGGCGAGGCGAGCCGGTTGTCGGCGGCCGGGGCCGCTGAGGCGACCTCGGTGCCGGGGACCCCCGGTACCGAAGCCGCGCCGGAAGCCAAGAAGGCTTCCAAGGCCGGCCGGAACCTGCCCGCGGCCATCGGGGTCGGGCTGGTGCTCGGGGCCGCGATCATCGTTTCCCTGCTCACCGTGCGCTTCCTGTTCATCGGGATCATCGCGATCGCGATCGCGGTCGGCACCTTCGAATTCGCCGGGGTGCTGCGCCGGGTCGCCGACACCAAGGTCGCGATGATCCCGGTGCTCGTGGGCGGGCAGGCGATGATCTGGCTCGCCTGGCCGTTCGGCCGCGAAGGCGCGCTCACCGCGTTCGTCCTCACCGTGCTCGCCTGCCTGCTCTGGCGCCTGCCCGGCGGCGCGAAGGGCTACCTGCGCGACATCAGCGCGTCCGTGTTCGCCGCCGCGTACCTGCCGCTCTTCGGCGCGTTCGCGGCCATGCTCGTGCCGCCGTCGGACGGCGTCGGGCGCGTGCTCACCTTCTTGATCGGGGTCGTCGCCTCCGACACCGGCGGCTACATCGCCGGCGTGCTCGGCGGCAAGCACCCGATGGCCCCCACCATCAGCCCGAAGAAGACCTGGGAAGGCTTCGGGGGTTCGCTGGTCGGTGGGGTCGTCGCCGGCGCCCTGACGCTGAGCCTGCTGCTGGACGGCCACGTCTGGCAGGGCGTGATCTTCGGCGTCGCCATCGTGCTCACCGCGACCCTGGGCGACCTCGTCGAGTCGCTGATCAAGCGCGACCTCGGCGTCAAGGACATGGGCACCCTGCTGCCGGGCCACGGCGGGATCATGGACCGCCTCGACTCGCTGCTGCCCTCGGCCGTCGTTTCCTGGCTGCTGCTCTCGGCGTTCGTCCCGCTCGGCTGACCTGCGGTGGGAGCCAAAAGCTCTCAGCCCGGAGGCAAAGGTTCGTGGACGGCCGAAGCTTCCGCGGGTTTGACTCGGGGACATGGTCACCGAAACCCGCACTCGGCTCGCCCTGACCGCCGTCTGCCTGGGCTTCCTGATGATCACGCTCGACGCGACCATCGTGAACCTGGCCCTGCCCGCGATCGGCGCCGACTTCGGGGAGCCGTCGACGGCCGCCCTGCAATGGGTCGTCGACGCCTACACCGTCACCCTCGCCGCGTTCCTGCTCACCTGGGGCGCCGCCGGGGATCGGTGGGGTTCGCGGCGCGTCTTCGAAGCGGGCGTCGCCGTCTTCGTCGTCGCGAGCGCCGGGTGCGCGCTCGCCGGTGACGCCGTTTGGCTGATCGCCGCGCGGGCCGTGCAGGGGGCCGGGGCCGCCGCGCTGCTGCCGTCGTCGCTCGCCTTGATCGTCCACCAGTTCCCGGACGTGCGGGAACGCGCCCACGCGCTCGGCGTCTGGGGCGGCATGAGCGGCGCGGGCCTGGCCGCCGGGCCGGTGCTCGGCGGGCTCGCCGTCGGCCTCGCCGACTGGCGCCTGGTCTTCGCCGTCAACGTCCCGGTCGGGATCCTCGCCATCGTCCTGACGCGGCGGGCGGTCACCGAACCACCGCGGCGGGAGACGCACCTCGACTTCGCCGGGCAGGTCGCCGGCACGGTTTCGCTGGCCGCGTTCGTCGCCGGGTTCATCGAGGCCGGGCACGCGGGCTGGGGCGCGTCCGCGACCCTCGCGCTGCTCGCCGGGGGAGTGGTGGCCGGTGTCGTGTTCGTGGCCGTGGAGCAGCGCGTGGCGGAACCCGTGCTGCCGCTGGGCATCCTGAAGATCCGGAACTTCGCGGTGGCCACGGGGATCGGCGGCCTGTTCAACTTCTGCCTCTACGGCACGCTCTTCAGCCTCGCGCTGTACCTGCAGCGCGCGTGGTCGCTCGGCGCGCTCGCCGCCGGGCTCGCGCTGGTGCCGCTCACGGCGGTGGTCGGGCTCAACGCCTTCTTCAGCGGACGCCTGACCGGCCGGTCCGGCCCGCGCGGGCCGATGGTCGCGGGCGCCCTGGCCGGGCTCGCCGGCTCGGCCGGCTTCGCGCTGCTGCCGGCCGATCGCGCGCTCGTGGCGTTCGCCGCCGTCTCGGTCGTCTTCGGCTGCTGTTCGCTCGCCATGCCCGCGATGACGTCGCTGGCGATGAACGCCCTGCCGGGGCAGGCCGGGCTGGCCGCGGGCGTGCTCAACGCGTCGCGCCAGACCGGGGGAGCGATCGGGGTCGCGCTCGTCGGCGCGCTGGCCCCGGCCACCGGGATGTGGCTGGTGGTGGCCGGGTACGCGCTGGTCGCGGGGCTGGCGTTCGCCGGGCGTCAGTCGTCGTAGGGGTCGTCGACCTCGGCGCGGCCCCACTCTTCGGAGACGCGCGAGTGGTCGATCACGGCGAAGACGTGGCCCTCGGGGTCGGCGAGGATCGACATCCGGCCGAACGGCGTGTCGTACGGCTGGATCACGACGGTGCCGCCGTGCATGAGCGCCTCGCCCGCCACCGCGTCGGCGCCGCGGGCCGGGTCGATGTCGAAGTAGACGAGCCAGTGCGGCGGGGTGTCGAGGCTGTACTCCGACCCCATCACGTACCGGTACAGCACGGGCTCGTGCTCGATGAGCCATTCGACGTAGTCCAGGGACTCGCCGTCACCGATCTGGTGGCTGCCGTAGGTGAAGAGCTTGGTGTAGAAGTGATCCGCCGCGACGCCGTCGTGGGTGTTGAGGTCCGCGCCGCTGAAGGTGTTGGGGATCCCGGTGACGAACTCCCAGTCCGGCGGCACCTCCCAGAACACGACCGGCGCGCCGCACGCGTCGAAGGCGTGCAGGATGGTGCCCCGCCGCGGGATCGGCATCGGCCCGAGCGTCAGCCGCCCGCCCAAGTGCTCGACCCACTCCGCCGCGCTCGCGGTGTGCGGCACCGAAAGGTGGGGCATCCAGCCCAGCGGCGCGCCCTGCGCGGCGCGGTAGAGGCCGCCCACGGGGAGGTTGTTCATCGTCGCGATGGCGTACCGGCCGTCGGACGTCGCCGGATCCCGTTGAGTGGTGTACTCCCAGCCGAAGAGGGCACCGTAGAATCTTTCCGCCACGGCCTGCTCGCG
Source organism: Amycolatopsis lexingtonensis (assembly GCF_014873755.1). Taxonomy (NCBI): domain Bacteria; kingdom Bacillati; phylum Actinomycetota; class Actinomycetes; order Pseudonocardiales; family Pseudonocardiaceae; genus Amycolatopsis; species Amycolatopsis lexingtonensis. The sequence continues at coordinate 5,230,623 of NZ_JADBEG010000001.1, read as the reverse complement.
GCAGGCCAGCTCGATCCAGCACGGAAGTCCGGCCGGGACCGGGGACGGGGTACTGGACGGGCCGAATGCCATGGGTGCTCCTCCCGATACCCACCGGATTCTAGGCGCGATCCGTGTGGTTTCCGCCAAGAATTCGCCACCGGGAGAGCACGGGACGGCGACGAGGACCCGGAAGGAGCAGCGGGGTGCGGTGGTCGTCCCGGCGCGCGGAGGTCGTGCCGAGCCCCAACATCTGGTACTACCAGGCCGATTACGAGCGGGAGAACCGCGCGCAGGACAGCGGCGGCGAGATCTGGCGCGTGCTGCGCGAGGAGTGCGACTGGACCGGCCGGGACGTGCTGGACGTCGGCTGCGGCGACGGCTTCCACTTGCCGGTCTTCGCCCGGGACGCGCGGACCGTGCTCGGCGTCGAACCGCACGAACCGTTGGTGCGAAGCGCGCTGAAGCGCGTCGAGGGACTGTCGAACGTGGACGTCCGGATGGGCCGGGCCCAGCGGCTGCCGGTGCGCAGCGCGAGCGTCGACGTCGTGCACGCGCGCACGGCGTACTTCTTCGGGCCGGGGTGCGAACCCGGGCTGGCGGAGGCGGAACGGGTCCTGCGGCCGGGCGGGAAGATCCTGATCGTCGACCTCGACGTGACCGGCGAGCCCTACGGCGGCTGGATGCGCGCCGATTTGCCGCACTACGACCCGGTCGCGGTCGAGCGGTTCTTCGCTCGCGCCGGGTTCGGCCTACGCCGGGTCGCCACCGAGTGGCGTTTCGCGACCGCCGCGGACCTCGAAGCGGTGCTGAAGATCGAGTTCAGCAAGCCCGTCGCCGAACAGGCGATCACGGAGTCCTTGCAGCGTAACGGGAATCGCGCCGAAGACCTGACGCTGCCGGTGGGCTACCGCGTTCACGCGCGGCGCAAGCCCACCGGCCTCGTCCTGCCAGGTCACTCGGCTGCCTCTCCGGGCGCCGAGGACTCGTCTTCGTCCTCACCCAAGATTCCGTAGAGCGAGCGCCGGGCGTCGTTGAGCACCTCGGCCGCGCGGGCCTGCTGGCTCTCGGTGCCCGCGCGCATGATCTGCACGACGGCGGCGGCCAGGTTCTTGCCCGCCTTGGCGAGCCCGACCTCGGTCGGGTCGACGTCCTGCGCGATCTGCTCCCACGGCGGGGTGCTGTCCTGCTGCTCCGCGGCGGCGCGGCCGGCGTCGGTCAGCTCGAAGAGCTTCTTGCCGTGCTCGTCCTTGCTGATGACCAGGCCTTCGTCGGCCAGCAGTTGCAGCGTCGGGTAGACCGAGCCGGGGCTGGGCCGCCAGAAGCCGCCGGAGCGCTCGCCGATTTCGCGGATGATCTCGTAGCCGTGCCGGGGCTGCTCGGCGAGCAGCGCCAGGATCGCGGCGCGGACGTCACCGCGGCGGCTGCGCCGTCCGCCGTGACCCCGCCGGCCCGGTCCGTGGCCGCGACCGCGTCCACCGGGGCCGAAACCCGGGGGGAACTCGCCGAAGCCACCGAAGGGCCCGAAGGGGGTGCGCCCACGTTCGTGGGCGAAGGGGTGTCGTTGCCTACGCATGTCTGTGTTCCTTTCTCGAACTGTTGCGACACGTTCACGATATATCGGAAACGGTCGGATGACAACCTGCTTCCGGTGATGCCGCTCACGGAACTTGAGAGCTCAAGTTCGTACGCATAGGGTAGGCAAGCCTAAAGACCTGTTAGCAGAGGTAACGACCAGTGCGGACCCGCTCGCTCCCGCTCACGGCCGGGCTGGTGGTCCTCACCGCGGCCGTGGCCGCCGCCGTGCTGCTCAGCATCGCCGTCGGCACCCGCGGCCTGAGCCCGGGCACCGTGCTCGACGCGCTCTTCCACTTCGACGCGGGCAACCCCGACCACCTCGTCGTGCGCGAACTCCGGCTCCCGCGCACGCTCGCCGGGGTGCTCGCCGGCGTCGCGCTCGGCCTGTCCGGCGCCGTCATCCAGGGCGCCACGCGCAACCCGCTGGCCGATCCGGGCCTGCTCGGCGTCAACGCGGGTGCCGCGCTCTTCGTCGTCCTCGGCATCGGCACCTTCGGCCTCACGAGCGTCGGCGGGTACGTCTGGTTCGGCTTCGCCGGCGCGGCGGCCGCGGGGGCCGTCGTCTACGGCATCAGCTCCCTCGGCCGGGCGGGGGCGACGCCGGTGAAGCTCGCGCTGGCCGGCGCCGCGGTGACGGCGGCGCTCGGGTCGGTGACCAGCGCGCTCCTGCTCACCGACGCCACGACGTTCGACCAGTACCGCTTCTGGCAGGTCGGCTCCCTGACCGGCCGCGACGCCGCGACGGTCACCCAGGCCGTGCCGTTCGTGGTCACGGGCGTGGTGCTCGCGCTCGTCGCCGCCCGCCTGCTCAACGCCCTCGCGCTCGGCGAAGACGTCGCCCGCGCGCTCGGCCAGAACGTCCCGCTCGCACGGCTGGTGTGCGCGCTCGCCGTGGTCGTGCTGTGCGGGACGGCGACGGCGATCGCCGGGCCGATCGCCTTCGTCGGGCTCACCGTGCCGCACGCCGCCCGCCTGCTCACCGGTCCCGACCACCGGTGGCTGCTGCCGTACTCGGCGTTGCTCGCGCCGCTGCTCCTGCTGATCTCCGACGTCGTCGGCCGGGTTGTCGCGCGCCCGGCCGAGGTGCAGGTCGGGATCATCACCGCGCTCGTCGGCGCGCCCGTGTTCGTGTTCCTGGTGCGGCGCCGGAAGGTCGTGGCGGTGTGAGCGCCGTCGAGCTGGTCGCCGCCGCACGCCGGCGCGGAGCGGTCCGGGCCCGTGGGGTGTCGGCGGGACTGGCGGTCGCCATCGTGGCCGTCTTCGCGCTTTCCCTGGCCGTGGGCGACTTCCCGGTGCCGCTCGGCGACCTCCCCGGTCTCCTCTTCGGCGACGGCGTCGGCCGCGCGGCCTACGTCGTCACGGAACTCCGGCTGCCGCGGGCGGTCACCGGCCTGCTCGTCGGCCTCGCGTTCGGCACGGCAGGCGCGCTCTTCCAGCGCCTCCTGCGCAACCCGCTCGCGAGCCCGGACGTCATCGGCGTGACGCAGGGCGCGAGCGCCGCGGCGGTCGTGGCGATCGTGCTCTTCGAGGCCTCGGGCGTGGTGGTCTCGGCCGCGGCGCTGGCCGGCGCGGTCCTCACCGGCGCCACGATCTACCTGCTGTCCCGCCGCGGCGGCGTGCACGGCTACCGGCTCGTCCTGGTCGGCGTCGGCGTGGGCGCGGTGCTGACCAGCGTCGTCTCGTACCTGATGACCTGGGCCGACGTCACCCTCGCCCAGCAGGCGCTGATCTGGCTCACCGGAAACCTCAACGGCCGCGGCTGGGACCACGCCGGACCGCTCGCCGCCGCGCTCGTCGTCCTGCTGCCCTTGGCACTGGTGCAGAGCCGGGCGCTGACCGGCCTGCAGCTCGGCGACGACACCGCGGCCGGGCTCGGGCTCCGCGTCGAGCGCAACCGGCTCACCTTGCTCCTGGTCGCCGTCGCGCTCGCCGCCTTCGCGACGGCGGCCGCCGGGCCCGTCTCGTTCGTCGCGTTCGTGGCCAACCCGATCGCGGCCCGGCTCGTCGGCGGCGCCCGCGCCGGGCTCGTCCCCGCCGCGCTGACCGGCGCGCTCGTGGTGCTGCTGGGCGACTTCGCGGCCCAGCACCTGCTCGGCGAGCAGCTGCCGGTCGGCGTCGTCACCGGCGCGGTCGGCGCGCCGTACCTGCTGTGGCTGCTGGCCACCGCCAACCGCGCCGGGCGCGTGTGAGAGGAACGCCGTGACACTGCACACCGAGAACCTCGAGCTCGGCTACGGGCCGCTTCGCGTGGTCAAGAACCTCTCCGTCCGGATCCCCGAAGGCAAGGTCACGATGATCGTCGGGACCAACGCCTGCGGGAAGTCGACGTTGCTGCGCGGCCTCGCGCGCCTGCTCACCCCGACCGCGGGCGCGGTCTACCTCGACGGCAAGGCCATCACGACGTGGCGCAGCAAGGACGTCGCCACCGTGCTCGGCCTGCTGCCGCAGTCGCCGACCGCCCCCGAGGGCATCACCGTCGCCGACCTCGTCGGCCGCGGCCGCTACCCGCACCAGGGGATGTTCCGCCGCTGGAGCGCCGAAGACGACGACGCCGTCGCGAAGGCGATGCTCGCGACCGACACCGTCGAGCTGGCCGACCGCCCGGTCGACGAGCTGTCCGGCGGGCAGCGCCAGCGCGTCTGGATCGCCATGGCGCTGGCGCAGCGGACGCCGCTGCTGCTGCTCGACGAGCCCACGACGTTCCTCGACATCGCCCACCAGGTCGAGGTCCTCGACCTGCTGGCCGAGCTGAACGCCGAGGACGGCCGGACGGTCGTCATCGTCCTGCACGACCTCAACCTGGCCGCCCGCTACGGCGACCACCTGATCGCGATGAAGGACGGCCGGATCGCCGCCGAGGGCGCGCCCGCCGACGTCCTCACCGCCGAGCTCGTCGCCGACGTCTTCGGCATGCCCTGCCGGGTCATCCCCGACCCGGTCTCCGCCACGCCGCTGGTCGTCCCGATCGGCAGGCGGCGGGCCACTCCCCGAGAAGAAGGAACCCCCGATGCGTCCTAAGTGGACTCGCCTGGCCGCGCTGCTCGCCGCCGGCACGCTCCTCGCCGCCTGCGGCCAGCCCGAGAAGCCGAGCACCTCCGGCGTCGGCGACACCGACGTCGCCACCGGCGGCCGGCTGTTCTCCACTGCGGACACCGAGACCGCGAAGCTCGGCGCGGACGTCGGGCCCGGCGTCTTCCCGCGGACCGTCACCCACGCGCTGGGCAAGACGAAGCTGGACAAGAAGCCGTCGCGGGTCGTCGTGCTCGACAGCGGTGAGCTGGACGACGTCCTCGCGCTCGGCATCACCCCGGTCGGCATGGCCACCAACGCCGGGCAGAACGACGTGCCGGCCTACCTCGCCGACCGCGCCAAGGGCATCCCGGCCGTCGGCGGGGTCAGCAACCTCAACCTCGAAGCCATCGCGGCGCTGACCCCGGACCTGATCCTCGGCAGCAAGCTGCGCGCGAACGACCTCTACCCGCAGCTGTCGAAGATCGCGCCGACGGTGTTCAGCATCCGCCCCGGGTTCCCGTGGAAGGAGAACCTGCTCCTGATCGGCGCTTCGCTGGGCGCGGAGACGCAGGCGACCGGGCTGCTGAACGACTACCAGAAGCGCGCGAACGAGGTGAAGGCCGCGGTCAAGGGCGCGCCGAAGATCTCGCTGCTGCGGTTCCACTCCACCGGCATCCGGCTCTACGGCAACCTGTCCTTCATCGGCGTCATCCTCAAGGACACCGGCCTGGGCCGCCCGGCCAACCAGGACATCAACGAGCTCGCCGCGCAGATCTCCAAGGAGCGCATCGACGAGGCCGACGCCGACTGGATCTTCTACTCCAGCCTCGGCGCGGGCCCGAGCGCGGACGAGAAGGCCGTCACGGGCAGCGGGCTGTGGGCCGGGCTGAGCGCGGTCAAGGCGAAGCACGCGATCCCGGTCGACGACTCGGTGTGGTTCCTCGGCCTCGGCCCGATCGGGGCGATGAAGGTCCTCGACGACCTCAAGAAGTACTTGGGCTGAGAGGATCGGGCGGTGCCCGACACCATCGACGAGATCGACGCGCGCCTGCTCCAGGCGCTGGGGGAGGACCCCCGGTCCACCGCGGTCGCGCTGGCCGAGCGGCTGGGCCTGTCCCGCAACACGGTGCAGGCCCGGCTCGCGCGGCTGGAGCAGCGCGGCGCGCTCCGGTCGTTCGAGCGCTGCATCGACCCCGCGCGGCTGGGCTACCCGCTGCGCGCGTTCGTCAACGCGCAGGTCGACCAGCGCCGCCTCGCCGAGATCGCCGCGGCGCTCGCCGAAATCCCCGAGGTCACCGAGGTGTGCGGGCTGACCGGGGCGAGCGACCTGATGGTGCAGGTCGTCGCCGTCGACGCGGACGACCTCTACCGGATCGCCGGGCGCGTCCTCGCCTCGCCGGGAGTGGAGCGGACGAACATCTCGCTCGTCATGCGCGAGCTCGTTCCCTACCGCCTGACGCCCCTGCTGGAGCGCGTGCATTCTGCGCACCCGGAGGCCTGAGCCGTCCGGTTCCGGTGTGCATTCTGCGCAGCCGGATCGGCATCGGTTGTGCGAAGCGTTCACCAGTGCTGTTCTGGGGGTGCTTCCTGCACGAAAGGTGTCGACGATGACTCAGGCCACCCCGGCGGCTCCGGCGACGGGCACGCTCGCCTCCATTGAGCAGCGGGTGCTGTGGCTCGCCACGGCGATCGTGCACCAGGCCAACCGCGTCCGGCCCAACCCGTCCGGGCTGAAGGTCGGTGGCCACCAGGCGTCGTGCGCGTCGCTCGTGTCGATCATGACGTCGCTGTGGTTCCGGCACCTGCGGCCCGAGGACCGCGTCTCGGTGAAGCCACACGCGTCGCCGGTGCTCCACGCGATCAACTACCTGCTCGGCGAGCTCGACGAGGCCTACCTGCCGACGCTGCGCGAATTCGGCGGCCTGCAGAGCTACCCGAGCCGCGCCAAGGACCCCGACCCCGTCGACTACTCGACCGGCTCGGTCGGCATCGGCGCGACCGCCCCGATCTGGGGCGCGCTGGCCCGCCGCTACCTGACCGCCCGCGGTTCGTCCGCGGGCACCGGCCGCCAGTACTCGCTGGTCGGCGACGCCGAGCTGGACGAGGGCGCGATCTGGGAGGCCATCCTCGACCCGGGCGTCGCGGAGCTGGGCGAGATCGTCTGGATCGTCGACCTCAACCGCCAGTCGCTCGACCGCGTCGTGCCGAACATCGCGGCGGGACGGCTGCAGGGCATGTTCGACGCCGCCGGCTGGCAGGTGCTGACGCTGAAGTACGGGCGGCTGCTGGAAGAGCTGTTCACCCGGCCCGGCGGCGCGGAACTGCGCACGCGGATCGACGAGATGCCGAACCCGGAGTACCAGCGGCTGCTGCGCTGCGACGCCGCTCAGGTCCGCGACCGGCTGCCCGCGGGGAACGCCGCGCTGGCGTCGTTGGTCGCCTCGCTCGACGACGAGACGCTGCTGGCCGCGATCCGCAACCTCGGCGGCCACGACCTCGGCTCGCTCGACGACGCCTTCGCGTCCATTTCGGACAGCCGGCCGACGGTGATCTTCTGCTACACCGTCAAGGGCCGCGGCCTCCCGACGCAGGGGCACCCGCAGAACCACTCGTCGCTGCTGACCGTCGCGCAGATGGAAGAGCTGGCGTCGTCGCTGGGGACGGACCTCGCTTCGCCGTGGGAGGGCTTCGCGGCCGACTCGGCTGAAGCTGCGTTGTGCGCCGAAGTCGCTTCGCGCCTTAGCCGCCCCGACATTCCTTCGCTGCCTTCGCTGGAGCTGCCCGCCGACATCGGGCGCACGCCGTCCGGGACCGCCACGACGCAGGCGGCGCTGGGCCGCGTCCTGCTCGACCTGACGCGCGAAGCGCCCGAAGCGGCGAAGCGCGTGGTGACGGTCAGCCCCGACGTCAGCTCGACGACCAACCTCGGCGGCTGGGTCAACAAGGTCGGCGTCTGGTCGGCCACCGAGCGCCACGACTGGTTCGAAGACGACCCCGAAACGATCATGCACTGGCGGGAGAAGCCCACCGGCCAGCACGTCGAGCTGGGCATCGCCGAGACGAACCTGGTCGGCCTGCTGGGCGAGCTCGGCGCCACCTGGAGCCGGTGGGGCGAACCGCTGCTGCCCATCGGCGTCATGTACGACCCGTTCGTCGAGCGCGCGCTGGAGCCGTGGTCGTTCGGTATCTACGCGGGCGGGCAGTCGATCCTGATCGGCACGCCGTCCGGCGTCACGCTCGCCCCGGAAGGCGGCGCGCACCAGTCGATCACCACGCCGTCGATCGGCATCGAGCAGCCCGGCTGCGTCAGCTACGAACCGGCGTTCGCGATCGACACCGAGTGGACGCTGCTGGCCGCGCTCGGCCGGCTCGGCAAGCCGGGCGGCACGTCGTCGTACTTCCGCCTCTCGACCCGCCCGGTCGACCAGACGCTGGCCGCGGTGCCCGCCGACCCGGCGGCGCGCGAACGCCGTCGCCGCCAGGTGGTGGCGGGCGCGTACCTGCTGCGACGGGCTTCGGCGCCTTCGGTCACCCTCGCGGCGATGGGTGCGCTGGTCCCGGACACCCTGGCGGCGGCCGAGCGGCTGGCCCAGGTCGGCATCGAGGCCGATGTCGTCTGCGTGACCAGCCCCGGCTTGCTGTTCGAGGCGCTCCAGGCCCGTTCCGGCCGGGGAAGCGGCGAGTCGTGGATCCTCGACCAGGTCTTCCCGGCTTCGCGGGCGAAGCCGCTGGTCACGGTGCTCGACGGCCACCCGCACACGCTGGCGTTCCTCGCCGGGGTCAACCGGGTCCCGTCGGTCGCGCTGGGCGTCACGGGCTTCGGCCAGTCGGGCTCGCTCGAGGACGTGTACCGGTACCACGGCATCGACACCGACGCGATCATCCGGGCCGCGCTGGACGTGACCGCCTAAGCGAAGGTGGCGCCGGCGAGGAGGGTGTCCATCTTCTGGTCCCAGCCGGGGAAGGCCCCGTACTGAACGACGAGGATCTTGCTCGTCGGCAGCCACCACATCCGGACCTGGTTGTTCTGCGTCTCGTCCTTGCAGGTGACCGCCCACCGGCCGTACTCGGCCTTCTTCGGCCCGATCGGCTTGAAGCCGGACTCGAGGAGGTTGCTGCCGGTCGCTTCGGCGGCCTCCCCGGGCGGCGACGCGGCCGTGATGCACGTCGGCACGTCCGTGCCGGTGTACCAGCCGAAGGGCCGCTTCGCGCTCGGCAGGTTGATCGGCGCGTTCGGGTCCGACGTCGCTTCGCGCAGGTCCAGCAGCCGCGCTTCGCAGACCGTGGTGCCTTCGGCGACACAGCCGTCGAGCAGGCCGTCCTGGCTGTGCTCGGTGTAGGTCGCGCCCACCGGCAACGTCACGCGCATGGTCCCGACGACCGCTTGCGGCCCCGCGGCCGCCGTCACCGTCGGGACGGGCTGGGCCTGCCCCGCGGTCGATGTGCTGCAGGCCGCGGCGCTCAAGAGCGCCACGAGGACCAGGACGCTGTGCCGGAAGGACACGGGCTCACCTCTTTCGTCGGACCTCGGACGCCCGGGCGGCCCGTCCGGTTTCACCGTAAAGGCCGCCCGTGCGCCGCGGATCAGGCGGCCGCCGTCGCGGTGAGCGAGACGTAGCCGGCGTTCAGCTGCGCGAACGCCTCGAGCGTGAACCCGGCGAGCTGGTCGACGACGGCCGGGTTCCGCAGCAGCAGTCGCGTCTGGTTCCCCCGGATCGCGGAGAGCTTCGGCTTCTCGGAGTACACGATGCTGACGCTGTTTCCGCCCGCCGCCTTCACGTCGACCTGGATGTCCTGGTACACCCCGGTGAGCTTCGAGGTGATCTTGGCCAGGAGCTGCTGGACACTGACCGCCGCGGTCAGCGCCGCGATGATGGTCACGATCGCCTTCGTGTCGACGTAGAGCGAACTCACCCGCGGCGTCGTCCACTCGCCCTTGCTGTAGAGCCGGGCCGCCGAGTTCACCTCGGTGAGGTCGATCTCGATCGCGTTGGACCGCGCGGTGCTGAACATCGTGCTGGTGGTGACGTTCTGCTCGAACCAGACCTGCACGCACTCCACTGGGGTCAGCACGTCCGAGCCGGTGACGATGGCCTTCTCGGCCACGTAGATCGGGCTGGTCGACGTGCTGCCGTCGAGGTTGGTCGAGAACGCGCACAGCCCGGGGTGGATCGTGCCGTAGTCGTTGACCAGCGTGATGCCGGTCGCCGGGCCGCCCGAGGAGGACTCCCCGAGCACGCCGCTCGAGTCCAGCACCGACTCGTCACCCAGGCCGATCGAGACCCGGTTCGTCGAGACCTTCACGCCGACGCTGCTCTCGAACTTGTTGCTGCCGAACAGCTCGTACAGCGGCTGCCACGAGAAGGTGTTGTCGGCGAGGTACTTGTCGGCCGACTCCCACACCACGTTGTAGGTGTCGTTCACCTTCTTCGCGAAGCACAGCTGGTAGCCGTTCTTCTTCAGGGTCTCCAGGTCCTCCGCGGCGATCTGGATGTCGACGCTCTTGAGCTGTCCGTCCGTCATGGTTTCCGCTCCTCGGTTCGGGCTGGGCCGGTGCGGCCCTCGGCACCGACCTTCCGGGGTCGCCGTCGCGCGGACGTCGGTTCCGCGTGCCGCGCGCCGTCGGGCGTCACACGATGGGCTAAACCGGGGCGGACCAGTGCCGTTGGGCCATTGGCGACCCGGGGCGCGCGTTCCCCGGGGAGTCCGGCGACGCGCCGTCGCGGCCCGGTCCCGTCCGGGTGACCAGTCAAGCCCGCGCACGACTGAGGGGCGCCGGCGCGGGCACGGCGGTCCGGACGCGGCGTGAGAGGGCGGCGAGACGCCCCGGAGACACCGCCGGTGCCATGCTCGGAGACCGGCGAACGACGCCGGCGCCAGACGAGGGGACCGCGATGGACGAGGGCGACAGACCCGGCGTGGAATTGGTGCTGCTGGGCCGGTTCGAGCTGCTGGACGGCGGCGAGCGGATCGCGCTGCCGCGGGCGGCGCAGCGCCTGCTGGCGTTCCTGGCAGTACGCGACGGCGCCGCGGTGAACCGCAACGCGGCGGCCGAGCGGCTGTGGCCGGAGAGCCGCCGCCAGCGCGCGGCGGCCAACCTGCGCCAGGCGCTGTGGCACGTCCGGCGCTCCACGGCCGCCCCGGTCGTCGAGACCCCGGTCGACCACCTGCGGCTGGCCCCGGCGCTCCCGGTCGACTTCCGCGGTGCGCTCGACGCGGCCCACCACGTCGTCGGCGCTTCGGCCCGCCCGGCGCCGGAGGGGCTCGTCGACGCGCTGTCCCGCGACCTGCTGCCCGACTGGACCGAGGACTGGCTGGCCCCGGAACGGCAGCGCTGGGAGCAGGTCCGCCTGCACGCGCTGGAAGCGATCGCCCAGCACCTGATCACGGCCGGCGCGCACCTGGCCGCGCTGGAAGCGGCGTTCACGGCGATCGGCATCGACCCGGTCCGGGAAAGCGCTCACCGCACGGTGATCGCGGCCCACCTGGCCCAGGGCAACGGCGGCTCGGCGCTGCGGCACTACCAGCACTACCGGGCGCTGCTGCACCGCGAGCTGGGCGTGCGCCCGTCACCGCACATGACGCGGCTGGTCGCGGCGCAAGGCGCGATGTGAAGCACGTCGTCAGTGACGCCCGGGCAGCACGGCCGAGAACTCGGTCACCGGGCCCGCCCGGCCGGCTCCGAGCGCGGACCGCAGCTCGGCCATCTCCGGCAGCGTCGTCCGCCCGGAGACGAACAGCGCCGCGAGGCGGGGCAGGGGACGGCCGAGGTCGAGCAGCCGGCGGACCTGCCCGGCGTCGAGCCCCAGCACGCGCAGGCCGGGGAGATCGGCGACCTGGCCGAGGTCCGGCACCGTCGAGCCGGCGAGGTGCAGCCTCGCCAGCCGGGGCAGCGTGCGCAGCACCCCCAGGTCGAGCGGTTCCTGAACGCCTTCCAGCTGCAGGTCCCACAGCACCGGGTGCGCGGCGAGCCCGGCGAGGTCGGCGCTTCCGGCCTCGAGCTGCACCGATTCCAGCGCGCCGAGGCCGCCGACGGACGCGGTGACGGCGGCGGCGCGGTTGACGCTCAGCCGCCGCAACGACGTCAGCGGGGCGAACACGGCCAGGTCGACGTCGGCGGCGTCGTTCAGGTAGACCTCCTGCACCAGCTCCCGGCCGGGCAGCCCGGCCACCACCGACGGCAGGTCCAGCTCGGCCGCCTTCGAGACCACCTCGTTGTACGACCGCTCGGCGGCGTCGCGGAGATCCGTCTCCGCGACCAGGTACTGCCCGCCCGGGTCGTCGAAGCGCCCGGCCCGCAGCGCTGTCACGACTTCGGTCAGCATGGCGGTGATCGACGTCGCCACGTAGCGCAGCGGGCCGTAGATGTCGCGGCCGTACTCGAGGACCTGGCCCGCGTGCCCCCGCGCGGCGGGGTCGACGTCCACCGCGAGGTAGTTCATCGCCCGGTCCCCGCCGAAGGTGATCCACCAGTCGTTGCGCGACAGGCGCTTCACGTGGCCGAAGGGCACGGTCTCGAACACGACGCCGTCGTCGTCCAGCGCGTCTTCCCAGCCGTAAGAACCGGGTGCGCCCTCGAGGTAGTTGTCGACGACGCGCTCCAGCGGGTCGTGGGAGTAGGGCCCGAGCAGGCCGGTCTCCCGGGGATCGCCGTCCGCCACCAGGTACAGCGCCCGCAGGTCCTCGGGCAGCCGGACGCCCATGCGCGCCTCGGCGCCGGCCAGCTCCGCTTCGGTCTTCCCCGCGGGCCACGGGGGAGCCGTGCCTTTGATGCGGGTGTAGGCCTCCGCGTACTGGCCGGTGAGCCGGAAGACCTCGGCGCGCACCCGGGGATCCGTCGGCGCGCCGGTCGGTTCGGCGGCCGCCGGGCGCGGCAGCCCCGGCAGAGGGTGCCCGGGATAGCGGAAGTCCGGGTCGAAGACGAGCTGCCCCGGCGAGACGGCCGTGAGGTCCGGCCGGGCGGTGAAGCTGTAGGTCCCCGCGACGTCGAGCCGCACTTCCAGCACGGCGGGCGGCAGCTCGAACAGCCGCCTCGCGATCGACGTGTAGTCGACGCGAAGGGAGTCCCGCACGTCACTCCACGCCGTGCACGAGACGGACCCGCCGGTGTGCCGCAGCTGGAGCGTGGCGTTCGTCCAGCCGGCTCCCGCGCCCGCGCGCAGGGCTTCGGCCATCGCCTCGGCGATGCCGGCGTCGCTTTCCCCCGGATTCATGCCGAGAGGCTACCGAGCTGGGGTGTGACCCGGCGGACACCCGGCCGGGGCGGGCCGGGCGGGGGTTTCGGGGGCGTGGGACACTTAACCGGTTATGACTGCCCTCCCCCTCGTTTTCGACGCCCCCAAGCGCGGCCTCCCGCCGCGCCACCTCGCCGACCTTTCGGTGGCCGAGCGCGCCGCCGCCGTGGCCGAGCTGGGGGAGAAGCCGTTCCGGGCGAAGCAGCTGTCGAACCACTACTTCTCCCGTCTCACGGTCGACCCGGCGGAGATGACGGACATCCCGGCGGCGTCCCGCGAAAAGCTGGTCGCCGACCTGATGCCGACGCTGCTGACCGAGGTCCGCGCGTTGGCGGCCGACAACGGCGCGACGCGCAAGACGCTGTGGCGGGCGCACGACGGCACGCTGCTGGAGAGCGTCCTGATGCGCTACCCGGACCGCGCGACCCTGTGCATCTCGAGCCAGGCGGGCTGCGGCATGGCCTGCCCGTTCTGCGCGACTGGCCAGGGCGGGCTTGATCGAAACCTGTCGACGGCGGAGATCGTCGACCAGGTCCGCTCGGCGGCGGCGGTCATGCGCGACGGCACGATGCCGGGCGGCCCCGGACGGCTGTCGAACATCGTCTTCATGGGGATGGGCGAGCCGCTGGCCAACTACAAGCGCGTGGTGGCCGCGGTCCGGCGGATCACGGATCCGGCGCCGGGTGGGCTGGGGATCGGGCAGCGGTCGGTGACGGTGTCGACCGTGGGGCTGGCGCCGGCGATCCGGAAGCTGGCCGATGAGAAGATGCAGGTTCGGCTGGCGGTGTCGTTGCACACGCCGGACGACGAGCTGCGGGACACGCTGGTGCCGGTGAACGAGCGCTGGTCGGTCGATGAGGTGCTCTCCGCCGCGCGGTACTACGCCGATACTTCTGGTCGTCGGGTCTCGATCGAGTACGCCCTGATCCGGGACATCAACGACCAGCCGTGGCGGGCCGAGCTGCTCGCGAAGCGGCTGCGCAAGCACCTGGGCCAGCTGGTCCACGTCAATGTCATCCCCTTGAACCCGACGCCGGGTTCGAAGTGGGATGCGTCGCCGAAGCCGGTGGAGCGGGAGTTCGTGCGGCTGGTCAACGCCGGCGGAGTAGCGTGCACGGTGCGTGACACGCGCGGCCAGGAGATCGCCGCGGCTTGCGGTCAGCTCGCCGCCGAAGGCTGAGTTTTCCTTTCAGTGATGGAGTGTTTGTCGTGATGTATGCCCCCAGCCTGCTGGACCCGGCTGCGGAGGAGCTTCGGCTCGCGGACTTCACCGGCGCCACGGACGTCGCCCGTGAGGCGCGGACGTTGCTGGGTGAGCGGTTCAGCTCGGTGACGTTCATGTACGTGCTGATGCGGGCGTTCGAGGTGGAGTACACGGCGGCGTGCGACGCGTCGCGGTGGCACGAGTTCCACGGTGGGCCGCGGGCGCTGTCGGATGCTGACCTGGAGAAGCTGCTCGCGCCGTGGCTTGACCGCTGATCATCGAACCAGCCGTCCGAGGCGTGCGTCAGTGACTTCGTTGGCGCGGGACCCGAACAGCTCGAAAGCCGACCGATCAGCGGACTGCGTCACAGTGTTTGGTCGCCGAGCAGATAGCTGACAACAGCCTGGGCGGTGTAGGTGCGGTCGCCGGCGGGCAGCTGCGCGATGAGGTCGTGTACCGCGGTGTAATCGGCGCCGGTGGTGACGATCGCGGGCTCGGTGTAGCCACTGGGACGTTGCTGGGCGAAATCGGCGGTGGCCAGCAGTGCGTTGCACAAGCAGCGCCGGCCGACGGTGTTCGCCGGTCGTCCGCCGTGGCGTTGGTAGACCGCCGTGGGTTCGGACGGGCACCGGTAGCCGATCGTGCCGTCGGGTTTGCGGTAGGCGGAACGCAGCACGCCGAGGTCGCAGACGCGCTGCCGGTCGGCGTAGACCTGTTCGTCGGAGAGGGTGCCCGCCAGCTGGGCGACCTTGAACGGGAAGCCGGTGGGTGAAACGCGGGCGTCGGTGCGGACGTCGACCTGTCCTCGGGCCGCCTGGTCGAGCAGGCGGTACTTGTACTCGTCGGCCATGCCGGACTCGCGGCACAGGGCGAACGCGGTGCCGACCTGCACTCCGGCCGCGCCGCCGGCCAGCGCGTCGGTGAGGCCGGACGGAGTGCCGTACGAGCCGGCCATCCAGAACGGCAGGCCGATGCCGGCCATTTGCCGTGGTTCCACGATGTCCCGGTCGTCGTAGAGGGGTTGCCCCTGTGCGTCGAGCCGGCGTGGTCCGCGGGGCGGTGCGTTGTGACCGCCGGCGGAGTGGCCCTCGACCACGAATCCGTCGGGCCGCGTGGTGGGATCGGCGGCCAGCGCGGTGGCGAGGTCGACCGAGGCCACGATCGCGTCGAAGCGTGGCCGGCGCAGCACCGGCCGGTCGTCGATGGCGAGGTCCCGCGGGTCGAAGTGGATGGCGAAGTCGCCGTCGGCCGAGGTGGCGCCCTGGACCCGGACCGGCAGGGTGACCGGTTCGTGGCGGGCCAGGCGGTCCAGGAGGAGGGGCAGGTCGGCGGGGTTGCCGGCGCCCATCAGCACGTGGTCGACACCGGCCAGCATCGCGCCGTAGCAGGCGAACGGGATCGGCAGTTCGATCTTGCGCAGGTAGTTGATCCCGACCGGCCCGTCGTGGTTTTCCTTGGCCAGGAACACCTCGACGAAGTTCGCTGCGATGGTGAGCTCCCGCAGTGCGGCCGACGGGTTCAGGGTGAACCGCGGCACCGGCCGGTACCCGGCCCGCGGGGTTTTGCCGTCCGGGACGTAGTAGGTGCGCAGTATCCGGTCGGCGGCTCCGGGCAGGGGGAAGTGCGCCAGCGCACGGCGGACGTGGCCGCCGGGGTCGCCTTGCTGCAGCCGGCGTGCGCACACGATTTCGAGAGCGGTGCCCGAGACGACTCCCAGTTGGCCGGTCCGGGACACCGCTCTGGCCAGCGGCCAGGACGAGATCGCCACCCCCATGCCACCCTGGATGATCCGAGGCGTGCCGGAATCGTCGGTAGTCACGATCGGTCTCCTCATCGGCAGTCCTGAAGCCGGCCGCGGACAGCCCTTGAACGCCGTCCGTCCTGGTCGCCCGGCTCTCACCGTGACGAAGACGGCCTGTCCTCGGCAGGGCCGAAGTGCTCCTGGGCGTCAGGACTTACGTCTCCGGGTACTGCGTGGTTCGCTGCGGGCGGAAGCGGGCAGCGCGTTTCGCCACACCGACGCCGGGTTCGAAGGGGGATGCGTCGCCGAAGCCGGTGGAGCGGGAGTTCGTGCGGTTGGTGAACGCCGGCGGAGTAGCGTGCACGGGGCGGGACACCCGCGGCCAGGAGATCGCCGCCGCCTGTGGGCAGCTTGCTGCCGAGGGCTGAGTTTTCCTTTCGATGATGGAGTGTTTGTCGTGATGTATGCCCCCAGCCTGCTGGACCCGGCTGCGGAGGAGCTTCGGCTCGCGGACTTCACCGGCGCCACGGACGTCGCCCGTGAGGCGCGGACGTTGCTGGGTGAGCGGTTCAGCTCGGTGACGTTCATGTACGTCCTGATGCGCGCCTTCGAGGTGGAGTACGCGGCCGCGTGTGACGCCGCGCGGTGGCACGAGTTCCACGGTGGGCCGCGGGCGCTGTCGGACGCGGATCTGGAGAAGCTGCTCGCTCCCTGGCTCGTCCGCTGACCTACCGCGTCACGCGGTGACCGTCCCCAGCGACTCCGAAAGCGCGACCAGCTCCCGGACGTCGTCGTCCAGGCCGCCGCCCTCCGGCACCGCGACCGGCATCCCCGTGTCCGGGACCGGTTCACGGCGGGCGTGGGCGCGCAGCGCTTCGGTGAGCCGCGTGGCCAGCGAACCGTCGTGCGGCAGGTGGGCGAGGTACGGGCTGATCCGCACCAGCCCGTCCCGGCACTCGATGACCCGGCGGTAGTAGCGGCGGTGCACGCCGAACACGCTCAGGGCGTCCCGCCACGGGCTCGGCGCGGTCCGGCTCAGCGCGTCCTCCGGGAACGCCTCGTGCAGTCGTGTCCACAGTGGACCGAGCCGGTGGTAGGTGCGCAGGTGCCGCCACCACACGCGGGTCGCGGCCAGCCGGGTGGCGACGCCGGGGTAGGACAGGCCGACCACGAGCAGGATCGCGCTCGGGAACACCAGGAAGACCGTGGCCTGCACCAGCAGCGCGGGGATCGCCGCGCCCGCCCAGTGCACCAGCACGACCGCGACCAGCGTCGCCCCGCCCACCGCGCCGAAGGCGAAGCCCACGGACGCGATCAGGAGCCCGCGGGCCAGCCGGGGTGCGGCGCCCCGGGCGTAGCGCCGGGCGAGGAAGCACGCGCTCGCGATGCCGTAGGTCAGGTACAGGTCGGCCGCGAGGTAGAAGACCGAGACGCCCGCGCGCGGGTACGTCGACGGCGGGCCGCCGGGCATGAGCACCGCCACGGCCGCCATCACCAGGATCGTGGTGCCCAGCGGCACCGCTTCCCACCACGCCCGCCGCCGGGCGCGGGCGGGCGGCAGCGCCGAGAACAGGAAGAAGCACATCAGGGAGTAGACGAGCCCGCAGAGGAAGACGTGCTGGAACAGCAGCGGCACGATCGCCCCGGGGTCCGGCTGGTTCACGTCCCCCGCCAGGAGGCCGAGGGGGAAGGACGCCGCGAAGCAGGCCAGGCAGGCGGTGACCATCCAGCGCGCGATGTTCTCGGGTGCGCGGCTGAGCTGGTAGAGCTTCCACAGCAGAGCGGGGTAGAGGATGACCCCTTGGACGACGAGCAGTGCGATCTTGCTGTTCACAGCCACCCCAGCCGTTCGCCCAGTGCGTTCTCGATCCGCTGCGCGGTGTCCTCGTCCGACGACGCCGGCGCGACCAGGTCCAGCACGGACGCCCATTCCAGGATGATCGTCGCGACCGTCTCGGCTTCCCGCTCGTGGTCGCTGTCGTAGGAGGTCCGCAGCAGCGCCCGCCGGACCGGCTCGGGCGTCAGGTCCGGGTGCGGCCCCGGCGGGGTCAGGCCGGCGACCAGGCTGTCGTCCTCCGCGGTGGCATGGTGACCGGCCAGCATGTGGCCCAGCTCGTGCAGGATGATGTGGCTCTGGTGGGCCTTGCTCGTGTCGCGCTGGTAGATGATGTAGTCGGCCCGCTCGGTGGCGATCCACGCGCCGAACGGGCCCGGCACCGGGATCCGGTGCGGGATCAGCCGGATCGGCCGCCCGCGCTGCTCCCCGACGCTCCGGCACAGCTCGACGACGTCGAGCGGGGGCCGGATGCCCAGTTCGTTCAGCAACCGCCGGCAGCGGCGCCGCAACTCGCGTTCCTTCACCCATCACCTTGTCGTCGCCGTGCTCGTCGTTCAGCCCTTTACCGTAGACGACGCCGATCTCACACGTAGAGGCTGCGCGCCGCCGCGTCGGTCAGGCAGAGTGCGGGGATCGCGTGGTGGACGAACTCGAGGTTGTTCACCCGCAGGTCGCCGTCCGGCTGGTGTTCGTCGTAGGTCTGCTGCCACACGTCGTTGCCGTCGCGTGCGTCGAAGGGCAGGTACGCCACTGAAACCCGCTTGTCGGGGGACTCCGCCAGCCCGTGCTTCCCCCGTTTGAGCGGGTTCGCCTTGGCGCCGCCCATGGCGGCGATCATCGGGTCGGCGAAGTCCCCGCGCGGATCGAGGACGAAGAGTTCGTTGAACTCGTCGTTCATGAAGGTTCCCACCTTCGGATCGCGCTTCGCCGCGGCCACGTTGTCGACCAGGAACTTCGCGAGGACGTTGCACCCGCTGCTGTTGGCGGAGATCGCGACGTGGGAGAGGGTGTCGTCGTGGATCGGCAGGATGTCGCCCTGGATCGCGAGCAGGATCTTGCGCAGGGTCGCCGCCGAGTAGAGCTGGTAGTCGCGGAGCTGCTTGGTGGCCTGGTCGAAGACCCGGCTGATCTGGGGCAGCACGATGACGTACGGCTTGTTCGCGTGCCGCAGCTGGTAGGAAAATCCGAAAGAACCCTGCTGCTTC
Organism: Amycolatopsis lexingtonensis; assembly: GCF_014873755.1. Lineage (NCBI taxonomy): Bacteria > Bacillati > Actinomycetota > Actinomycetes > Pseudonocardiales > Pseudonocardiaceae > Amycolatopsis > Amycolatopsis lexingtonensis. The sequence goes on along the minus strand of NZ_JADBEG010000001.1, from coordinate 5,211,833 downwards.
GAAAAGAACGGCATGTCGGCGTCGAAGTTGTCGTCGGACACCAGCCGTGCGTGGTACACCAGCCAGCTCCAGATGTCGTAGTACAGCCAGTCGAACCCGAGCGGCCGGAAGTGGGTGAACAGGTGCTCCTCCGCCAATTGGCCGGGGATGTGCTCGAAGTGCACCAGGAACGGCGGCGGTTTCGAGGTGTCCAAGTCCATCGGGACGGCGACCGCGACGAACCGCGGCTGCCGGACGAAGTCGAGGCCGAGAACGTCCCACTTCGCGAACGCCGATCTCCTGAAGAGCGACGGCTTCAGGAACGGCCAGGAGATCGGTCTCGTGATGTCCGGCAGCGGGAGCGGATCCCAGTTCCGGTTCCGGGCCAGAAAAGGTTTCTTGTCCTTCCGGTTCGCGGTCTGGAGCTGGCCGTCGGCCGCGCCGACGTGATCACCGGCGTCGAGGAGGGCCGGCCGCCGGCCGAGGAGCGGATCGTCACCGAAGCGGGGCAGGCGGGGGTCCGGTTGCTGAGCGCGGAGGAAGTCGAGACGACGGTCGACTTCGACTTCGACTTCGCGCCGGCGGACGGCCGGTTTCCGGTCTCGCTGTTCGTCCTGCTCTTCGGGGACACCGACGTGCCCTGGTGGCACGCCCACTGACCTGCCAGGGCCCTGCCAGGTCCGTGTGCGCCGCCTGCCAGCGGCTCCCGACAAGCTCTGGAACGTAATTCCAGAGACCGAAGGAGCCGCCATGCGCACCCCAGTCACGATCGTCGGCGCCGGGCTCGGGGGACTCACCCTCGCCCGCGTGCTGCACGCCCACGGCATCGAGTCCGTCGTCTACGAAGCCGAAGCGTCCCCGATGGCGCGGCTGCAGGGCGGGATGCTGGACATCCACGACTACAACGGCCAGCTCGCGGTCGAGGCGGCCGGGCTGATGACCGAGTTCCAAAGCTTGATCCTGGAGGGCCGCCAGGCGATGCGGGTCCTGGACGCGAACGGGAAACTCCTGTTCGAGAAGGCCGACGACGGCACCGGCGGTCGTCCCGAGGTGCAGCGGGGCGAGCTGCGGCAGATGCTGCTCGACTCACTTCCGCCCGGCACTGTCCACTGGGGACACAAGGTCGCGGAAGTCCGGCCCGGGCACGAGGTGGTCTTCGCCGACGGGACCACCGTCGAAGCCGCGGTGCTCGTCGGGGCGGACGGCGCCTGGTCGCGGGTGCGCCCGCTGCTGACGCCGGCGACCCCCGAGTACGCCGGGACCGCCTTCGCCGAGACCTACCTCTTCGACGCCGACACCCGGCACACCGCCGTGGCGAAGGCGGTCGGCGGCGGGGCGATGTTCGTCAACGGGCCCACGCCGGGGCAGGGGATCAACGCGCACCGGGAAAGCGGGGACACCCTGCACGCCTACGTCGAACTCGAGCGGCCGCTCGAGTGGTTCGACGCCATCGACTTCGCCGATCCCGCCGCGGCCGCCGCCCGGATCGCGGCGGAGTTCGAGGGCTGGGCCCCGGAGCTCACCGCGCTGCTCACCGCCGCCGATTCCGGGCCGGTGCTGCGCCCGCACCACACCCTGCCGATCGGCTTGCGGTGGGAGCGCGTGCCCGGGGTGACGCTCGTCGGCGACGCCGCCCACCTCGCCGGGCCGAACGGCGAAGGCGCCAACCTGGCCATGCTCGACGGCGCCGAACTCGGCCAGGCGCTCGCCGCGCACCCGGTCGAAGAGGCGCTGGCGGTGTACGAGGAAGCCATGTTCACCCGCAGCGCGACCCCGGTCGACGAGGCGGTCCTCATCGAGAGCGTGTTCGGCGGCGAGATCCCCGAGCAGCTGCTGCACCTGTTCGAGGAGCTCAAGCCGGGCAACTAGCGCGACGGCGGCGGTCCGCCCGGGCCGCCGCCGGCCGCCGGGGTCGTCGTGGTGTCGACGCCGACCTTGAGCGTGACCGTGTAGCCGCTGGTCACGTCGCCGGTCACGGTCCCCAGCTGCAGCGCGCCGCTGTCGTCGCCGAAGACGTTGTCGCTGCTCAAGCTCACCTTCCGGAGGTTGGAGACCGACGCTTCGTACCCCGGTTGCGCGTAGACCGCCTCGCACACGTTCTGCGGCAGCGCGACCTGGGACGTGGCGATCGCCTTCGTGCTGTCGGTGATCGAGGCCTGGTCCGGGTACACCTCGAAGTGGATGTGCGGCCACCGGCCGTCGTAGCAGGCGGGGAAGACGCTGGTGTAGCGCACGCGGCCGCCGGCGTCGGCGAGCTGGACGCCGCGCAGGTAGTTCTCGTCCTGGATCCCTTGCGAGTAAAGGGAATACCGGCCCTCGCGATCACAGTGCCAGACGTACACGGCGACCCCGGCGAACGGCGAGCCGCCCTTGGCCAGGTCCGCGACCACCAGCTCGAGCGTCATCGGGATGCCTTCGGCGGTGCCGCTGCCGGTGCCGAAGCTGGACCGGATGTCGGAGCGGACGACGCCGCTCTGCTCCAGTACGTCGGGCCCGTTGGAGCCGTCGCCCGGGTACGGGCCGGCGGTCTCGTCCGGGATCTCGCCCGACGCCGTTGCCGCGGTCGAGGAGGCAGCCGACGTGGTGGTGGCCGAAGTCCCGCAGGCGGTCAGCACGGCGCCGGCCGCACCGAGGCCGAGGAACCGCAGCGCCCGGCGGCGGCTGAGCAGGGTGGCGATGTCGAAGCCGAGACCCTGGTCGACGACCTCGTCTCGCGGCCGGGGCAGCGGGCGGCCTTCGTAGGTGGGGTTCATGGCTGCCACCTTGCCGCCGGAAGGTTGTCCCGCCTTGTGCGGAAGCTGTGCGGTTGCTGTCAATCGTCCCCGGTGGGCGGTTCTACGCCTGCCCCGGCGCCCAGAGCCCGTCCGCGTCGCCCGCTTCCAACCGGCCCCGGTACACGCCGATCTTGCGGTCGATCAGCTGCAGGTTCTCCTGCAGCTCGGCCAGCTTCGCCAGCACCTCCGCGCGGTGCTCCTCCAGCAGCGCCAGGCGTTCCGGCTCGTTGCCGCGGCCGGCGGCGACCAGGTCGGCGTAGCGGCGCATCGTCTTGATCGGCATGCCCGTGGCGCGGAGCTTGGTGCAGATCTTGATCCATTCGAGGTCGAGCTTGTGGTAGCGGCGGCGGCCGCCGCTCGTGCGGTCGACCTTCGTGACCACCAGGCCCGCGCGTTCGTAGTACCGCAGCGTGTGCGCGCTGACCCCGGTGTGGCGGGCCGCGTCCGCGATGGTCAGCCCCTCGGCGGGGATCGGCGGTTTGACTTCGAGCACGCTCTAAATCCTAGCGTCGATCGCATGAACGTTCCCACCGCTCATCGCCCCGCGCTCGTGCTGGCCGTCTGCTGCGCCAGCATCGTCGTGGTGGTGATGGACATCTCCATCGTCACCGTCGCCCTGCCCGCCATCCGCCGCGACCTCGGCGCGTCCGTCTCCGGTCTGCAGTGGACAGTCGACGCCTACACGCTCGTGCTGGCCGGGTTCCTCGTGCTCGCCGGGTCGGCCGCCGACCGGTTCGGGCGCCGGCGGGTCTTCCAGTGCGGCCTCGCCGCGTTCGGGCTCGGCTCGCTGCTGTGCAGCCTCGCGCCGGGGATCGGCTGGCTGATCGCGGCCCGCGCGCTGCAAGCCGTCGGCGGCACCATGCTCAACCCGGTCGCGATGGCCATCGTCGCCACCACCTTCCCCGCCCCGGCCGAACGCGCCCGCGCGATCGGCGTGTTCGGCTCGATGTCGGGGCTGGCGCTGGCGCTCGGGCCGATCCTCGGCGGCGCGCTCGTCGACGGCTTCGGCTGGCGGGCCGTGTTCTGGGTCAACGTCCCGATCGTCGCCGCCGCGCTCGTGGCCACCGTCCTGGTCGTGCCCGAGTCCCGCGCGCCGCGCGCCCGCCGGTTCGATCCCCTCGGGCAGCTCCTCGTGCTGGTGGTGCTCGGCAGCGTCGTCTACGCGCTGATCGAGTCGCGCCCGCTGGGCTGGACGTCGCCGCTGGTCCTCGGCCTGTTCGCGCTCGCCGCGCTCGGCGTGGCAGGCCTGCTGGTCCACGAACCGCGCCGCGCCGATCCGCTGCTGGAGCTGCACCTGTTCCGCAGTGTCGCGTTCAGCTCGGCGATCCTCATGGCGGTGCTGGCCCTGTGCGGGTTCGGGATCTTCCTGTTCACCGCCACCCAGTACCTCCAGGACGTCCGCGGCATGACGCCGTTGTCCGCCGGGTTGTGCCTGCTCCCCGTCGGGCTGCTGGTGCTCGTGCTGTCGCCGTGCACCGGACGGCTGGTCGGCACGCGGGGCCCGCGGGTGCCGCTGGTCGTCGCCGGGAGCGCGCTCGCCCTCGGCGGCGCCGCGGCCGCGTGGCTCGGCCCGGCGACGCCGCTGCCCCTGGTGCTCGCGGTCTTCCTGCTGTTCGGCGTCTTCCTCGGCACGGTCAACCCGCCGATCACCAACACCGCCGTCTCCGGGATGCCCGGTTCGATGGCCGGGGTGGCCGCTTCGCTGGCCTCCACCGGACGGCAGACCGGCACGACACTGGGCGTCGCGCTCGCGGGCACCGCGCACGGGGTGTGGTGGCTGGTGGCCGGGCTCGGTGCCGGGCTGCTCGCGCTGGCGCTGGTGGGCACCGGCCGCCGGGCCGAGGCGCTCAGCCTCCCGCGACCGACGGGATGATCTGCACCTCGGCGGCATCGCGGAGCACGGTTCCGGTGCCGCCGAGGGCACGGCACTCCTCGCCGTCGACGTAGAAGTTGACGTACCGGCGCAAGCCTGCCTGCTCGTCGCGCAGCCGCCGTTCGAGCGCCGGGTACCGCTTGGCGAGCGCGTCGAGCACAGCGCCCAGGGTGGCCGGCTCGCCGACTTCGACGTCCAGCTTCGCCTCGCCGCCCGCCTTTTCTCGCAGGGTTCCGGGCAGCAGCACGGTGATCCGCACGGTCACACCGTCGCCGCGCGGACGCTCAGCACGTCGGGCAGGTGCGCCGCGACGAGCTGCCAGCTGTCGCCCTCGTCCCGGCTGGCGTAGACGTCGCCGCAGCGCGAGCCGAAGTACACCCCGGCCGGATCGGCGTCGTCGGTGCACATCGCGTCCCGCAGCACGCCCGCCCAGTAGCCGTCCGGCAGGCCGGCGCCGACCGCTTCCCACGACTTCCCGGCGTCCTCGCTGCGGTACACGCGGCAGCGGCCGTCCGGCGGGAACCGCAGGGCGTCGGCGACCAGCGGGAACGTGTAGATCACCTCGGGCCGGTGCGGGTGGACCACGACGGGGAAGCCGAAGTCGCTGGGCAGCCCGTCGGCGATGGACTGCCAGGTCTCGCCGCCGTCGTCGCTGCGGTAGACGCCGTGGTGCACCTGGGCGTAGAAGCGGTCCGGCTCGGCCGGGTGCGTCGCGACCTTGTGCACGCACTGGCCGTATTCGGGGTACGGGTCGGGCACGTGGACGGCCTTGATGCCGGTGTTGCTCGCCCGCCACGACTCGCCGCCGTCCTCGGTGCGGTAGACGCCGCCGGTGGACATCGCGACGGTGACGTGGGCGGGGTCGGCCGGGTGCGGGAGCACGGTGTGGATGGCCTTGCCGCCGCCCCCGGGCGTCCAGTGCTCGCGGTGCGGGTGCTCCCACAGGCCGCGGACCAGTTCGTACGTGCGGCCACCGTCAGTGGAGCGGAACAGCGCGGACGGCTCGGTGCCGGCGTAGACGACGTCCGGCTCGCTCGCCGGACCGGGCACCAGCTGCCACGCCCTGGCCAGGGATTCGCCGGTGTCCGCCGGGAACGCGATCGGCGCGTGGTCCGGCTCGTCCCAGGTCGCGCCGAGGTCGTCGCTGGTGGCCACGCTCGGCCCGAAGTGCTCGCTGGTCACCCCGGCGAGCAGGCGCGGGGTGGCGCGGCGGGTGTCGATGCCGATGGCGTAGACGTCGGTCATCGGGTGGTGCGGGCCGGTCACCTCCCAGGTCTTCCGGTCGTCCCGGCTGGTCGCCAGCCACAGGCCTTTGCGCGTTCCGATCGCGAGTACGACGGGCATCCGGCACCTCCAGTCGATGGTGACGCGCGTCACAGTACTCTGCCCGGGAAAATGTCCGGGAGAAATGTCGAACGCCGTGCGCGGCCGATCGACGCGGGGGTGGAAGGCCGGTCATCGCGTTCGGAAGGCACCGGACCCCGGCCCAGTACGACCAGGGAGCAAGACCATGCGTTTCCTCATGATGCACCGGATCGACGAGAACGACCCGCAGGCGTGGAACCCCAGCCCGGAGTTCATGGAGAAGATGGGCGCCTTCGTCCAGGAGTCGGCCGAAAAGGGCGTCCTGATCACGGCGGAGGGCGTGCACAAGTCGGAGAAGGGCGCGCTCGTGCGCAAGCCGCGCGGCGCCGCGATCCGGGTGACCGACGGCCCGTTCGCCGAGGCCAAGGAGGTCATCGGCGGGTTCGCGCTGATCAACGCCGCGGACCTCGCGGAAGCCGTCGAGTTCGCCCGGCGCTACGTCGAGCTGTTCGACCTGGAGATCGAGGTGGAGGTCCGGCAGGTCGTCGAGTTCGAGGACCTGCCGCAGGGCTGACGCGCGGGCCGGTGGCGCTACGGTGGGCCCAGGACGATCCGTGGGGGGTTCGCACATGTTCCTGGTCACCGGCGCCACCGGCAACGTCGGCTCGGAAGTGGTCGCGGCGTGCAAGGAGGCGGGCGAACCGGTCCGGGCGCTGGTGCGCCGGCCGGACGCGGTGCTCCCGGACGGCGTCGAGGCCGCCGTGGGGAACCTCGACGAGCCGGCCGGTCTCGGCGAGGCGCTCGAGGGCGTCGAAGGGATCTTCCTCCTGCCCGGTTACCAGGACATGCCCGGCATGCTGGCGCTGGCGCGCGAGGCGGGCGTACGGCGGATCGTCCTGCTGTCCGGCGGTTCGGCCGCGCTCGAGGACCTGGACAACGCGGTTTCGCGGTACATGACCCTGGCCGAACGCGCGGTGCGCGCGTCCGGTCTGGACTGGACGTTCCTACGGCCGCGCGCGTTCATGGCGAACGCGCTGCGCTGGCTGCCGCAGCTGCGCGCGGGGGACACCGTCCGCGCGCAGTTCCCGGACGTCGCCGCCGCGTGCGTCGACCCGGCCGACATCGCCGCGGTGGCGGTGAAAGCGCTGAAGGGCGGCCACGAAGGCCGGATCCACGAGCTGACCGGACCGGTCGCGATGCGTCCCGCCGAGCAGGTCGCCGTGCTGGCCGAAGTGCTCGGACGGGACCTTCGCTTCGTGGGGCTCACCGACGACGAGACGCGCGCGGAGCTCGAGGCGAGCATGCCGGCCCCGTACGTCGAGGCGTTCTGGGACTTCTACGTCGGCGGGACGCTCGACGAGGCGACGGTCCACCCGGACGTCCCCGAGATCACGGGCCGGCCGGCGCGCACGTTCGCCGACTGGGCGGCGGCGCACGCCGGCGCGTTCCGCTGACCGGCCGCGGGATTCAGGGGAGCAGGACGACCTTGCCCGCCGCGCGCCCCGCGTGGAGGTGGCCGATCGCGGCGGCGGCGTCGGCGAGGGGATAGGTGCGGTCGAGCACCGGCGTGACCTTCCCGGCTTCGATAAGTTCCCGCAGGGTCTCGAGGTCCGCGCCGCGCTCGCGGGCGACGAGCCCCCGCAGCCGGTGCCGCACGAGCGGGTTCAGCAGCGCCGCCACGAGCACCCGCTGGATGCCGCCGAACCAGCGGCCGCCTTCGCCGCCGACGATCACCAGCGTCCCGCGCGGGGTCAGCGCCCGGCGCAGGCGGGTCAGCGAACGCAGGCCGGCGGTGTCCACGATCAGGTCGTACCGCTCGGCCGCGAAGTCTTCGCGCGTGTAATCGACGACGTGGTCGGCGCCGAGCGCGCGGACCAGGTCCGTCTTGGCGGTGCTGCACAGTCCCGTGACGTGCGCGCCGAAGGCCTTGGCCAGCTGGACGGCGAAGGAGCCCACGCCGCCCGCCGCCCCGATGACCAGGACGCGCTGCCCCGGCCGGACGTCGCCGGCGTCGCGCACGGCCTGCAGGGCGGTGCCGCCGGAGACCAGGACGGCCGCCGCCTGCTCGAACGACAGGCGCGTGGGTTTCGCCGCGACGAGGTCCTGCCCGGCGACGGCGAGTTCGGCGAAGGACCCTTTGCCGATGCCGAACACCTCGTCGCCCGGCCGGAACCGCGTCACGCCGTCGCCGGTCTCTTCGACGGTGCCGGCGAAGTCGAGGCCCCGCACCGGCTGCTTCGGCCGCCTGAACCCGAAACCCAGGAGCCGCAGCAGGTACGGCTGCCCGGTGGTCAGGTGCCACACGCCCGGGTCGACGCCGGCCGCGTGCACCCGCACGAGGACCTCGCCGGCTCCGGGCGACGGTCTGCCGACGTCGCGGAACTCGAGCAGGTCAGGGCTGCCGTAGCGGGATTGGACGATCGCTTTCACGAGGACTCCTCCGGGTACTGGAACACTTCTTCGAGCGGGACGCCGAACACGTGCGCGAGCTGGAACGCCACTTCGAGCGACGGCGAATAGCGGCCCTGCTCGATCGCGATGACGGTCTGGCGGGTGACGCCGATCCGGGCGGCGAGGTCGGCCTGGGTCATCTGGCCGTTGGCGAACCGGAGGGCGCGCAGCGAGTTCGTGACGCGGGTCGGTTTCACCACGGCTGGAAACCCCGGCGGTAGGCGAAGATCCGGGCGGTCGACCCGAGGATCGCCGAGAGCGTGAACGCCAGGTAGACGGCGTTGGCGATCCAGAAGTGCGGCGCCTCGGCCAGCGCCAGCAGCAGCGCGGCGACCGCGCCGGCGATCACGAACGACTGTCCCACGTGGTCGCCGAACCGGCCGATCTCGCGGTCGCGCTGGTCCTTCTCGCCGTCCTTCGAGACCACCGCGGTGAGGATGCTCAGCACGATCGCCGCGACGATGGACGCGCCCACCGTCCAGAGCAGCGCCGCGACGTAGGGGACTTCGGCCAGCGGCCGCCCGCCGGCCCGGCCGAGGACCAGCGTCAGATACACCGCGTAGCTCACCACCGCGGCGAGCCCTTGGATCCAGGCGTTCTTCTCTTCGTGGGTCACCTTCGCCAAGGTAAAACAAACCAGACATCATGTCAAAGTTTCTTGACATGAGAAAATCTTCGGCGAGGGTGTCCAAGGCGGCGCCTGCCGTTCGTAGTGCTCGCGTACGGCAACCGAGACACCGGAGGACACCGTGAAGTACCTGATGCTGATCAACGCCGCCCTCGACGCCGAGGGCGCCCCCACCGGCTGCAGCACGCCCGAGGACTGGATGCTGTTCGACAAGTCCATGAAGGACGCCGGCGTCCACGTCGGCGGCAACTCGCTCGCCGACTTCACCACGGCCGCCGCGGTCCGCGTCACCGAGACCGGCGAGCGGATCGTCACCGACGGGCCGTTCGCCGAGTCCCGCGAGGTGCTCGGGGGCTACTTCGTCATCGACGTGCCGGACTTCGACGTCGCCCTCGACTGGGCGGCACGCTGCCCCGGCGCCCGCGACGGCGGGCACATCGTGGTGCGCCCGCTCGCGTCCTACGGGGACTGACGCCGTGCCGGAGCGGGCGGCCGCGTCGATCGAAGCCGTGTTCCGGGAGGAGCGCGGGCTGCTGCTGGCCGCGCTCGCCCGCCGGTTCGGCGACCTCGACCTGGCCGAGGAGGTGACGTCGGAGGCGATCGAAGCGGCGCTGGTGCACTGGCCGGCCGAGGGCGTGCCGCCGAAGCCGGGTGCGTGGCTGATGACGACGGCGCGGCGCAAGGCCGTCGACCGGCTGCGCCGCGACCAGGCCTACGCGGCCCGGCTCGCGGTGCTGCAGGTCGAGGCCGACCGCGCGGCCCCGGCGTCGGCGCCGGACGGCGGCTTGCCGGACGAGCGGCTCCAGCTGTTCTTCACCTGCGCCCACCCGGCCCTGTCCGCGGAGGACCGCACGGCGCTGACGTTGCGCTGCCTCGCCGGGCTGACCACGACCGAGGTGGCGCGCGCGTTCCTGGTGCCGGGCGCGACGATGGGGAAGCGGATCGTCCGCGCGAAGAACCGGATCCGCACGCTGCGGATCCCGTTCCGGGTCCCGGATCCCGGCGAGCTGCCCGGCCGGCTGCCGGGTGTGCTCCAAGTCGTCTACTCGATCTTCACCGAGGGGTACGCGGCGAGTTCGGGGCCGGACCTGCAGCGCCTCGACCTGGCGGAGGAAGCGATCCGGCTCGCTCGGATCCTGCGCCGCCTGCTGCCGGGCGAACGCGAGGTCGCGGGCCTGCTGGCGCTGATGCTGCTGATCCACGCCCGCCGCGACGCCCGCACCGGCCCGGACGGCGATCTGGTGCTGCTCGACGACCAGGACCGCGCCCGCTGGGACCGCGCGATGATCGACGAGGGCACTCCATTAGTCGAGACCGCGTTGACCGGCGGCCCACCCGGCTTGTACGGCGTCCAGGCGGCGATCGCGGCACTGCACGACGAGGCCCCGGACGTGGCGAGCACGGACTGGCCGCAGATCGTCGCGCTGTACGACGTCCTGCGCGGCCTGGCCCCCTCGCCGGTGGTGGATCTCAATCGAGCGGTGGCGGTGGCGATGCGCGACGGCCCGGCAGCGGGCCTGTCCCTCCTCGACGCTCTGACGGGCGACCCTCGCCTGCGCGAGTACAGCCCGTTCCCGGCCGCCCGCGGCGACTTGCTGACCCGCCTGGGCCGCCACCCGGAGGCAGCCGCCGCCTACCGCGAAGCCCTGTCCCTCGCCGGAACGGAACCGGAACGCGCCCACCTCCGCCGCCGCCTCACCGCGGTCGCAAATCCGTGAATGCCACATTCACGGACACTTGGGACGTGAATGTGGCATTCACGGCCTTCCGGAAGCGCGAGCACCCGGAACTGTCGGTGCCCGCCGGTAGAATGGACACCGGGGGCCGGAGGCCTACGCAGGTGCGCGCAGCGCCGTGACGGCCGGGGCGAACATCGTCGCCTTGATCGCGCCCAGCGTGCCGCGGTCCTTGCCCGCCAAGGCGCGCACCCGCTCGGAAGCCACCTTCACCAGTTCGGACTCGGCCGCGATTTCGTCCACCAGACCGGTTTCCAGCGCGTCGGCGCCGCCGAACCGGCGTCCCGTGGTCATCGACGCGATCGCCGCCGCCGGGGTCAGCTTGCCCTGGATCAGCGCCGCCATCCCCGGCGTGAACGGGATGTTGATGTCCGCCTCCGGGAAGCAGAAGTACCCGCGATCCGAGCGCATCACGCGGAAGTCGTGCGCCATCGCCAGCATCGCGCCCGCGCCGAACGCGTGGCCGTTGACCGCCGCGACCGTCGGCACCGGCAGCGTCAGCACCCGCGCGAACAGCTCCTGCACGTCGGTGACGTACTGCTGGGCCTGGTCGCCGTGCGCGGTCAGCCATTCGAGGTCGAGGCCGTTGGAGTAGAACTTCCCGCCGCCGGTGGTCACCAGCGCGCCTTCGACACCGTCCAAAAAGGAATGGACGCGCTGCAGCCAGTCGGGGGAGAAGCGGTTTTCGTCGTCGCCCAGGTCGAGCACGGAAACGGTCACGGTCGGTCCTTTTCTCGGGGTGGCACGGTCAGCACGGCCCGCACGGCGGCGGCGAGCCGCTCCCGCACCAGCGGATCGGTGAGGTCGCGGCGGAAGAACGCGGTCGGCAGGTCGACGACGCAGGTGGTGACGACCTCGACGGCCAGGCCGTCGCCGCGGTCCCACAGCAGCCGCGCGAGCCGGACCAGCAGTGCGACCAGCCGTTTGTCCAGCGCGTGCAGGGTGTCGGCGAGCTCGCCGGGCAGTTCGGGCCCGAAGAGCCGGTCGCCCCGGACCTTCAGCAGCATCCGGGCCGCGTCGGGCCGCCGGTCGGCGAACAGCGCGGGGGTGCCGGCCGCAGCGACCACGGCGTCCACCGGGGTCGCCGCGGCGTCCACCTGGGACTCCTGCAGGTCGAGGAACGCCGTCGCCGCGCGCACCCAGACCCGGGCGAGCAGCTCGCTGAGCGAGCCGAACGCGTGGTAGATCGTGCCGTTCGGCACACCCGCGGCCGTCGCCAGCCCGCGCACGGTCACGTTCTCGTACCCCGACGTCGCGACCAGCCGTTCGGCGACGTCGAGCAGCGCGTCGAGGTCGTGGACACGGGGTCGGGGCATGCCGCGACCGTAACAGAACAGCTGCTCCAAAACCAGCGCGGTAGGCTGCCGCCCGTGGAGATCTGGGTCAACCCGGCGTGCTCGAAGTGCCGGTCCGCGGTGTCGATGCTGGACGAAGCGGGCGCGGAGTACACCGTGCGCCGCTACCTCGACGACCCGCCGACGGCGGCGGAACTGACCGAGGTGCTCGAGCGCCTCGGCCTCGAACCGTGGGACATCGCGCGCACGGCCGAGCCGATCGCGAAGGAACTCGGCCTGAAGACGTGGGGCCGCACGCCCGACGACCGGTCCCGCTGGATCGACGCGCTGGCCGAGCACCCCAAGCTGATCCAGCGGCCGATCATCACGGCCGACGACGGCACCACCGTCGTCGCCCGCGACCCCGAAACGGTCCGCTCGGTCCTTTAAGGAACCGAGTCCGTCTTCGCCAGCAGCGGGACGTCGAGCGGCACCGTCTCCGGGTACTTGATCCCGGCGCCGGTGTTGAGCACGACGACGTCTTCGTCGCCTTCGAGCCACCCGGACTCGCGCAGGTGCCGCAGCGCGGCGAAGCACGCCCCGCCTTCCGGGCAGACGAAGGTGCCTTCGCGCTCGGTGAGTTCCCGTTGCGCCGCAAGGAGTTCCTCGTCGGTGACGGCGACTGCGGTCCCGCCGGTCGCGTAAACGGCGTCGAGCACCAGGAAGTCACCGATGGCCTTGGGCACGGTGATGCCGAAGGCGACCGTGCGCGCGTCCGGGAACGGCTCGCTTTCCCGGGCGCCGCGGGCGAAAGCGCCGACGATCGGCGCGCACCCGGTGGCCTGCACCGCGACCAGCTTCGGCAGGTCGCCGGTGACCCAGCCCAGCTCCCGCATTTCCAGCAGAGCCTTGTAGATCCCGATGATGCCCACCCCGCCGCCGGTGGGGTAGAGGATGACGTCCGGCAGCCGCCAGCCGAACTGCTCGGCGATCTCGTACCCCATCGTCTTCTTGCCTTCGATGCGGTACGGCTCCTTCAGCGTCGAAACGTCCTGCACGCCGGGCCGCCGCGGGACCGCCGCGGCGACGAGCTTGCCCGCGTCGCCGATGAGACCGTCCACCCGGTACAGCTCGGCGCCGGCGGCGACGCACTCGCGCATGGTGATCGCGGGCGCGTCGTCCGGCATCGCGATCAGGCTCGTCAGCCCCGCGCGAGCCGCGTACAACGCCCACGCCGCGCCGGCGTTGCCGTTCGTCGGCATCGCGATCCCGCGCACGCCCAGCTCCACCGCCCGCGAAACGCCGACCGCGGCGCCGCGCGCCTTGAACGTGCCGGTCGGGACCAGGCCCTCGTCCTTCATCCACAGCCGGGACAGCCCCAGCTCGCGGCCGTAGCGCGGGAGCCGCAGCAACGGCGTCATGCCTTCGCCGAGGCTCACGACGTGCTCGGGCGAGCGCACCGGCAGCACCTCGTGGTAGCGCCACAGCGTCGGCTCGCGCCCGCCGATCTCCTTCGGTGTCACGGCTTCGCGGACCCCGTCGAGGTCGTACCGCGCGAGCAGCGGCGCGCCCGACGGCGAAAGCCCCTGGACGGCGTCGGCGTCGAAGCGTTCGCCGGTCCGGGAGCAGTCGAGGTGGCTGAGGAACGAATACGGCACGGCGCCTCCGGTCAGAAACGGCGGGTGAACGGGAGTGGCTTGCGCATCCGGACCAGCAGCAGGAGCGGCACCAGGACGTAGGGCAGGTTGAAGGCGAGGAACTTCGCCGGGTTGCCGGTGCGCGTGGCCGGGTCGCCGAAGAACTCGACGCCGAACACGACGACCCCGGTCAGCGTGACGATCATCGTCGCGTAGGTCACCGAGGGCAGCTGGATCCAGTTCCTGCCGGTCACCAGCGCGAAGACGAGCACGACGTAGAACGGCATGTAGACGAACGCCGAGAGCCCGGTGACGATCCGCATCCAGTCCGGCGGGTGCATGAACAGCGGGTCGGCGTCGTGGGCGTACCAGTAGTTGGAGTTCACGAAGAAGTTGCCCGAAGGCTTCGAGAAGTCGACGCCGACGGTCGGAAGCAGGTCGCTGATCAGCGACGTCACCGTGAAGGCCGAGAACAGCACCGCGAAGAAGACGTCGATCTTCCGTTCCCGCAGCGGCAGGTTCATGCCGCCGATCTTAAGTCCTATTGTGAGGGGATGGACGCGCTGCGGGTGTGCCTGTACGTCTTCGCCGGGGTGACGCTCGGCACCTGGGTGGTGTCGGTGCTGACCAGGGAGTACTCCTGGGTGGACCGGATCTGGTCGATCGTCCCGGTCGCGTACCTGGCGATCTTCGCCGGCGCCGCCGGGTTCGCCGACGCCCGGCTGAACGTGATGTTCGCGCTGGTCACCCTGTGGGGGATCCGGCTGACGTTCAACTTCGCCCGGAAGGGTGGTTACGCCCCGGGCGGCGAGGACTACCGGTGGGCGGTGCTGCGCGAACGGATGGCGCCGTGGCAGTTCCAGGTGTTCAACTTCTTCTTCATCTCGCTGTACCAGAACGCGATCCTGCTGCTGATCACACTGCCCGCGTACACGGCGCTGGAGAACCAGGGCTCGTTCGGGGTGGCGGACGTCGTCGTCGCGGTGGTCTTCCTGGCGTTCCTGGTGGGTGAGACGGTGGCGGACCAGCAGCAGTGGGCGTTCCACCGCGAGAAGCACGCGGGCCGCGCGCCGACGCGGTTCCTCCAGGAAGGGCTGTTCCGCTACTCGCGGCACCCCAACTTCTTCTTCGAGCAGGCGCAGTGGTGGGTGATCGCGGTGTTCGGGATCGTCGCCGGCGGTCTGCAGTGGACGGTGCTCGGCGCCGTGCTGCTCACGCTGTTGTTCGTCGGGTCGACGAAGTTCACCGAGAGCATCACGAAGTCGCGCTACCCGGAGTACGCGGACTACCAGCGGCGGACGTCCGCGGTGGTCCCGTGGCCGTCCCGCGGATGACGGTCGTCGGGGCCCTGCAGCTCGGGACGGGGATTCCCGTCGAGCGGATCCTGGCGTTCGAGGACGAGCTCCGCGGCGCCGACCTGGTGGTCCTGCCGGAGGCCGTCCTCGGCGGCTACCCGGGCCGGGCACCGTTCGTGGACTACTTCGCCGCGTCGGTGGCGGTCCCCGGACGGGAGGTTTCGGCACTGGCCGGCCTCGCGGCCCGGACCGGCACGTCCCTGGTGGCCGGCGTGATCGAGCGCGCCGGTTCGACGCTCTACAGCACGGCGGTGTTCCTCGACCCGGCGCTGGGCCTGGTCGCCAAGCACCGCAAGCTGGTCCCGACGGCCCGCGAGCGCCTGGCCTGGGGCCGCGGCGACGGCTCGACCCTCCCGGCGGTCCCGACGGCGGCGGGCTTGGCGGGCGCGGCGATCTGCTGGGAGAACCACATGCCGTTGTTCCGGGCGGCGATGTACGCGAAGGGCGTGGAGATCTGGTGCGCCCCGACGGCGGACGACCGCGATGTGTGGCAGGCGTCGATGCGGCACATCGCGGACGAGGGCCGGTGTTTCGTTGTTTCGGCTTGTCCGTTTGAGACTTCGGGCGAGGATCCGTTTCGTGGTGGGAGCGTGATCGTGGGACCGTTGGGCGACGTGCTGGCCGGGCCGCTGCGGGACGCGGAGGGCCTGATCACGGCGGAGATCGACCTGGCGGACATTGTTGCGGCGCGGCAGAGTCTTGATGTTTCGGGGCATTACGCGCGGCCGGACGTGTTCTCGCTGACGGTGGACGAGCGCCCCCAGGACGGTGTCACCTTCCTGCGGTGACACCGTCCCGGGCGGGGCTCACACCGCCAGCCGGCCGCCGTCCACCGGGACGATTGCGCCCTGGATGAAGCTCGAGTCGTCCGTTACCAAGAATGCGATCGCCGCCGCGATCTCGGACGGGGACGCCACCCGGCCCGCCGGGCCCGCGGCTGCCAGCTCGTCCAGGCCGTCGCCGAACGCGGCGGTGCCTTCGGTGCGGGTCGGGCCCGGGCTGACCGCGTTGACGCGGACGCCGGATGGGCCGAACTCCGCCGCCCACGCCTTCGTCAGCAGTTCCACCGCGGCCTTCGACGAGCCGTACAGCGCCATGCCCGTCATGCCGCGCGCCGCGACCATGGTGGACACGTTGACGATCGCGCCGCGGCCGCGGGCGGCCATCTCCGGGGCCAGCTCGGCCACGAGGTAGAACGGCGCCTTCACGTTGATCGCGTAGACGCGGTCGTACTCCGCTTCCGCCGTCGAAGCCGTCGGGCCGGTCGGGAAGATGCCCGCGTTGTTCACGAGCACGTCGACGTGACCGCCCACCTCCCGCGCCCGGTCGGCGAGGGCGCGCGCCGACGCCGCGTCGGCCAGGTCGGCCGCCACGAAGTCGGCCTTGCCGCCCGCCTCGCGGATGGCCGACACGACCTCGGCACCGCGCGCCGCGTCCCGGCCGGACAGGACCACGTGGGCGCCGAGCCCGGCCAGCGTGATCGCCGTCGCGCGGCCGATGCCGCTCGTCCCGCCGGTCACCAGCGCCGTCGACCCGGACAGAGACGCGGACAGATCTGCACTCATCGTTCAACTCCTCCGAAGACCCGGGTGTCTCCCGGTCGGAGGGTTCAAGCGCGAGACCCGGACAGGACTTCCGGTCCGGCGTTCGGCATCGCTTATGCCCGCGATCAGTCCGCCCGATAGTCCTCCAGCGCGGCGACGAACTCCGCGACGTCACGCCGGTGCGACGCGGCAGGCCAGACCGCCCACGTCCGCCGGACGATCGGGTTGCCCGCCAGCGGCACCCACCGCACCGTGTCCGGCAGCGGGTACGGCCACTCGGCCGGGGCGAACGCGTACGCCCCGCCCGCGTTGACCGCCGGGATCTTCAGCTCGACGATCAGCCGCTGCTCTTCCGGGACCTCCGGGCCGACGTCGAGGCCGTGGCTGCGCAGGATCGCCGCCAGCTCGTCGTACCACGCCGGGCTGCCCGCGCGGGCGAACGCGAACCACTCCAGCCCGGCCAGGTCCTCCAGCCGGACCGGCGAACCCAGCTTCTCCGCGAGGTCCGCGGCCAGCAGGACGCCGACGTCCTCCGCCACCACGAGCACCGCGTCCAGGTCGGGCCCCGGCGGGCGCTCGCGCACCAGCCCGACGTCCAGTTCACCCGCGCGCAGCGCCGCCACCTGCGCCACCGACGACAGGTGCCGGGCCTGCACCCGCGTCTCCGGGAACGCCGCCGCCAGCCGCGCCAGCGCCGACGGCAGCAGTTCCGGCGGCAGCTCCAGGGGGACGCCGACGCGCAGCACGTCCGTCGTCGTGTGGCGCGCCAGCGCGGCGAGGGCCTGTTCGTGCCGCGCCAGCACCGCCCTGGCCTCGCCCAGCAACGTCGCCCCGGCGTCGGTGGTCCGCACGCCGGTGCTCGTGCGGACCAGGAGCTGGAGACCCAGCCGCCGTTCCAGCGCCGTGATCGTCTGGGACAGCGCGGGCTGGCTGATGTGCAGCTGCCGCGCCGCCTTCGACATCGTCCCGGCTTCGGCCACCGCGACGAACGCGCGCATCTCGCGGATCTCCATCAGCGGCCCCACCGGATCGGCAGCGACTTGAGGCCGTTCTGGAAGTTGGACCGCAGCCGGACCGGCTCGCCGGCGAGCTCCACGAAACCCAGCTGGTCCAAGACCGCACCGAACATCGCCCGCAGCTGCACCCGGGCCAGGTGCGCGCCGAGGCAGAAGTGCGGGCCGTGGCCGAAGGTGAGGTGGTCGTTCGGCGTGCGCCCGACGTCGAAGGTGTCCGGGGAAGGGAACACCGCGGGATCCCGGTTGGCCGAAGAGAACCACACCACCACCTTGTCCCCGGCGCGGATGTCCACATCGGACAGTCGGACGTCAGCAGCGGCCGTGCGCCGGAAGTGCATCACCGGCGTCCACCACCGGAGCATCTCCTCGACCGCCGACGGCAGCAGCGACCGGTCCGCCAGCAGCCGCCGGTATTCCGCGGGGTGCGAGAGCAGCGCGAGCAGCCCGCCCGGCAGCCCGTTGCGCAGGGTTTCGTTGCCCGCCACGGAAAACAGCCAGAACAGGTTCTCGAACTCGGCGAGCGAGACGCGCCCGCCGTCGTCGCCGACGTGCCGCATCAGGTTGCTCATGACGTCGTCACCCGGGTGCGAACGCTTGTACTCGCCCAGCGCGTTCGCGTACGCGTAGAGGTCCGGCATGCCCGCGCGCGTCCGCGGATCCGGCATCGCGCCGTCCGGCCCCGGCGATGGGCGGACGGCGAGCGCGGCCCGCGCGAGGTCGCTCACCTCGGAGACGGAAACCGTCGAGCTGACCGCGTATTCGGCGTCCTGGTAGCCGATCACGCGGTTGCTCCAGTCGTACATCAGCCGCCGGTCCCGCTCCGGCACGCCGAACACCCCGGCCAGGGTGATCAGCGGCAGATCGGCGGCCACTGCGGCGAAGTCGCACTCGCCCCGGTCCGCGACCGAAGCGACGAGATCCCGCGCCCACGTCTCGATCTGCGAAGTCAGCTTCGCGACGGCCCGCGGGGTGAACGCCTTCGTCAGCAGCCCGCGCAGCCTGCCGTGCTCCGGCGGGTCCATGTTCAGCATCATCCGGCGCACGTAGGCGAGGTCGGCCGCGTCGCGGATCTGGGTCCCGCCGAGCTGCGACGAGAACACTCCCGGGTCACGCAGGACCTGCCGCACCTCGGCGTGCCCGAGCACGGCCCAGAAGTCGTCGACGCGCACCACCGGGCCGGCGCGCCGCAGCCGCGCCAGCTCCTCGTACGGGACACCTCGCACGTAGGTGTCCGGATCGGTGATCGTCACGAGCCCGACCCTAGCCGCGCCCACCGACAATTTGGCAGGCTGCCGGAATGGACACCCTGAACATGCGCACCGGCGGCGAGGGCGAACCGGCCGTCCTCCTCCTGCACGGCCTGGGCGCGACCGGCGCCGTGTGGGCCCACTTGGCCCCGTCGCTGCCCCGCCGCGTCCTGGTGCCCGACCTGCCCGGTCACGGCCCGTCCTCGCCGCTGCCGCACTACAGCTTCGAGACGCTCACCGCCGCCGTCGCCCGTGCGCTGCCGGGGAAGGGCCCATACGTCGTCGCCGGCCATTCGCTCGGCGGGGTGCTGGCGCTGGAGCTGGCGTCCGGGAAGTACGACGTCGAGGTCGCGGGCGTGCTGGCGCTCGGCGTGAAGGTCGAGTGGAGCCAGGACGACCTCGGGCGCGCGGCGAGCTTCGCGGCCAAGCCGTCGCGGGTGTTCGAGACGCGGGTGGACGCCGAGCAGGCGTACCTCAAGGTGTCCGGGCTGCTCGGGATCGCGCCCGCGGACCCGGCCGGGCTTCGCGAGACCGAGGGAGGTTGGCGCCTCGCGATGGACCCGGCCGCGTTCGGCGTCGGCGCGCCGGACATGCCGGCGCTGCTCGCCGCGGCGCGGTGCCCGGTCGTGCTGGCGGCGGGCGAGCACGACCCCATGAGCCGCCCGGAGCAGCTGCGCGCGCTGGACCCGGACGCGGTCACCCTCGCCGGCCTCGGGCACAACGCCCACGTCGAGAACCCAGCCGCCGTGCGCGCCCTGCTGGAGCGCTTCGGCGTCTGATGGCCCGGGTGCAGCCGTCGTACCCCATGCGACGGCTGCTCCGCGAACCCCTCGTCACCACCGGACGGGAGCAAGCCTAGGAACTCGTGGTGGACGAGCGCCTGTACTGCGCCGTCACACCGTGGTCACGGTCGGTACCTGCGGAAACGGTTATCTTCGCCGTTCGGTGGTACAGCTCGGGAGGCACGATCGTGATGCTTGAGCGGTACGTTCCGCTCGGGAGAGGACGCCTGTGGAGGAAGGCCGGTCGTTCGCCGGATGGCTTCGTGAGCGCCGCGTGCTGACCGGGCTCACGCAGGCCCAGCTCGCCGAGCGCGCCGGGCTGAGCCTCCGCGCGGTGCGCAACGCCGAGCTCGGCAGCGTCCGGCGGCCGCGCCCGGAGACCGAACGGCGGTTGCGGGAGGCACTCGCGGAGGCCCCGCCCGAGCCGGTGCGGATCGGCGTGCTGGGCCCGCTGACGGTGTCGCGGGGCGCCGAGCCGGTCGAGATCGGCGCGGAAAAGCAGCGCCTCATCCTGGCACTGCTGGCGCTGCAGCCGAACCGGACCGTCCGGCGCGAAGACCTCGTCGACGTCGTCTGGGACGAGCCGCCGCCGTCGTGCCTGGACCTGCTCCACACCTACGTCGCCCGGCTGCGGCGGGCGCTGCGGCCCGCGGACCTGATCGCCACCGACAAGGGCGGCTACCGCCTCTCCGCCGGGGAAAACGAGCTCGACCTGCTGGAGTTCGAAGCCCTCCTGGCGCGGGACGAGCCCGGACCGGCCCTCGAACTCTGGCGCGGCCCGGCGCTCGCCGACGTCGACCGCCTGCGCCAGCACCCCGCCCGGCTCGCGCTCGCGATGCGGCGCGCCAAGGCCGTGATGGCCTACGCCGGGGTCGCGGCCCCCGAGGACGCGGCGGTGCAATTGCGGGTGCTGACCGCCGAGGAGCCGCTGAACGAGTCCGCGCACGCCCGGCTGATGCTGGTGCTCGCCGCGTCCGGGCGCCAGGCCGCCGCGCTGGACGTCTTCGCGGACGTGCGCCGCCGGCTCGCCGACGAGCTGGGCATCGTCCCCGGCGCGGAACTGCGCGCCGCCCACCGCCAGGTGCTGCGGCAGGACTTCGCCGAGCCGGAGCCCCCGGCCCGCGTCCCGGCGCAGCTGCCCGCCGACGTGCCCGGCTTCCGCGGCCGCGTCGCCCAGCTGGCCGAGCTCGACGAGCTGCTGCACCGCGACGACACCGGCGCGCGCATCGCCGTCCTCTCCGGCACCGGCGGGGTCGGCAAGACGGCGCTCGCCGTGCACTGGGCGCAGCGCGCGCCAGCGGAGTTCCCCGACGGGCAGCTCTACCTCGACCTGCACGGCTACGGCACGGTCCGGCCGGTCGAGCCGGGCGACGCGCTGTCCGGGTTCCTGCGCGCACTCGGCGTCCCCGGCGCGGACATCCCCGCCGAACCGGACGAGCGCGCGGCGAAGTTCCGCACCGCGCTCGCCGGCCGCCGGATGCTGCTGGTGCTGGACAACGCCGGTTCCGTCGGCCAGGTCCGCCCGCTGCTGCCCGGTTCGCCGTCGTGCCTGGTGCTGGTGACCAGCCGGGACGCGCTGCCCGGGCTGGTCGCCCGGCACGGCGCCCGCCGCGTGCTGGTCGGCCTGCTCACCGACGCCGAAGCCCGCGACCTGCTGCGGGCGCTGCTCGGCCCGCGCGTCGACGAAGAACCCGAGGCCACCGCGGCGCTGATCGGCTACTCGGCCCGGCTGCCGCTGGCCTTGCGGCTGGTCGCCGAGCTGGCGCTGAGCCGCGAGGGCGAGCGGCTGGCCGCGCTCGCGGCGGAGCTGGCCGACGAACGGCGGCGGCTCGACCTGCTCGACGGCGGCGGCGACCCGCTGACCGCCGTCCGCGCGGTGTTTTCGTGGTCCTACCGGCACCTGCCGTCCGACGCCGCGCGCGTGTTCCGACTCTGCGGCCTGCACCCGGGCCGCGACCTGACGCCGGTCGCGCTCGCCGCGCTCGCCGACGTCGCCCTGCCCGAAGCCGAGCGGCTGACCGGTGTGCTGGTGCGCGCCCACCTCGCGCAGCAGACCGGCGACGACCGCGTCCAGCTGCACGACCTGCTGCGCGTGTACGCCGCCGAGCTCGCGGCCGCCGAGCCGGACGAGAGCCACGCGGCCCGGGAGCGGCTGTTCGACTACTACGTCCGCGCGGCCGCGCAGGCCATGGACGTCGTCCTGCCGCAGGAACGGCACCTGCGGCCGGTCGTGCCGGACCCCGACGTCAAGGTGATCGACGCCCAGGCGTGGCTGGAAGCCGAGCGGCGGAACCTCCTCGCGGTCGCCGCGCACGCGACCCGGCGCGGCTGGGCCGACCACCTGCGCCTGCTGTCCGGGATCCTGTGGCACTACCTCGACGTCGGCGGCTACCACGAGGAAGCGCTGGTGCTGCACACGCACGCGTCGGCGCTGGCCCACGACGCCGGCGACCGCGCCGCCGAAGCCGAGCCGCTGACCCTGATCGCGCTCGGCCACTGGCGCGTCGGCCGGTCGCGGGAAGCGCGGCGGTACCTGGAGGAAGCGCTCGTCCTCGTCCGTGAAACCGGGGATCGGCGCACCGAGATCCACGTCCTCAACACCCTCGGCCTGGTCTGCCGCGCGCTCGGCCGGTTCGCCGAGGCGATCACCTACTCGACGGAAGCGCTTGCGGTGGCGAGGAAGACGGGTGACCGCACCAGCGAGGGCCTGGTCCTGGTCGTGCTCGGCTGCTCCTGCCGCGGCATCGGCCGGTACGCGGAAGCGGCCGCGTACCACCGGGAAGCCCTGGCCCTCGCGCGCGAAACCGCCGACCGCACCAGCGAGGGCTACGCGCTGGTGAACCTCGGCGACGCGTTGTCGGCGCAGGGAAATCACGACGAAGCCGCGGTGGCGCTGGCGGAAGGGCTGGAGCACTTCCGGGCCATGGGCGTGCGCGTCAGCGAGGGGTACGCGCTCGGCATCCTCGGCGACGTCGAGCACGCGCGCGGCCGGTACGCCGAGGCCGCGGCCCACCTCGAGCGGGCGATGGAAATCGCGCGCGAGACGGGCAGCCCGACCAACCGCGCGGTCGCCTTGAAGCACCTCGGCGACGTCCGGCTGGCGCAGGGGCGGCCCGGGGAAGCGGCCCGCCACCTCGAAGAAGCACTGGGCCTGGCCCGGGAATGCGGCGACCGGGGCCTCGAATCCCGCGTGCTCAACAGCCTGGGCGCGGTGGCGGCCGCGCGCGGGGCGACGTCGGAGGCGCTCGCGTACCACCGGGAAGCCTTGGCCGCGGCCAAGGAAACCGGCTGCGGTCCCGAACAGGGCCGCGCGCACTGCGGGCTCGGCGAAGTCCACTGTGGACTCGGCGACGCGGTGGCCGCGCGCGAGCACTGGGAACGCGCGCTGGCCTGCTACGCCGGGGAGTGCGTGCCCGGCGCGATCCGCGTCCGCAACCACCTGGCGGCCTTGGACCGCGTGGTCGGGTAACGCGGTTCGAGCGCGGCGAGGTCGCTTTCCAGCCGCTGGCGGTCGCGGTCGACGAAGTTGGTGCTGCCCGCCAGCCGTCGGGTGATCACGATGTCCTCCCGGTGGCCTTGAAGAACGTGTAGTGGAAGGTCCCGTCCTCGGTCCGGTGCAGGTCCGCGACGCCGCGAGCCCAGTCTTCGGCGGTGGCCAGGCCCCGGGCGACGGCGGTTTCGCCGACGCCTTCGACCATCGCGGTGAAGGTGTCGCGGGTGAACCCGGTGACGAGGGCGGGGCGGGACGGGTCGGCGTAAACCGTCCGCGGTTCGACCACGACGTCGTCGAAGCCGGCGCCGTCGAGCAGCGGGTACAGGCGCCGCCCGATGAGCGCGTCCCCGCCGGCGTCGGCCTGCAGGCGCACGAGGCAGTCGATCGCGGCCTGCGCGGGTTCGCTGCGTGGGTGGAAGAAGGCCGAGCCGTGGTCGCCCTCGATCACGGTGATCGTGCCGCCGGGTCGCAGCAGCGTTTTCAGGTGGGCGAGGGCCTTCTCCGGCGCCGTCAGGTGTTCCAGCACGAAGCAGACGAAGAGGTGGTCGTACTCGCCGTCGAGGTCGAACAGGTCGGCGTGGCGGAAGTCGACGCCGGTCACCCGGGCCGCGGCCTGCTCCAGCGACGCTTCGGAGACGTCGACCGCGGTCAGGTGCGCGTCCGGGCTGCGGGCCGCGAGGTGGACGGTCTGGGCGCCGACGCCGCAGCCGACCTCCAGCACGCGGCTGCCGGCGGGGAAGGCCGTGCCGGCGTGCAGGAGCTCGGCGAGGGTGTCGGCCTGGTCGCCGAGGCGGCGGGCTTCGGGAGCGGTGTACCCGTGCACGTAAGTGGTGTCCATGAGTTCAGCGTGCTGCGACAATGGTCCGGTGGACAGAGCCAAAGCAGGCCCTTCGGAGGGGTCCATAGGGTCGGACTTCCTCCAGCTCGACGTCCGTGAGGCGCCGCCCGGCGGGCTCGCGGACTGGCTCGCCGGCCAGCTGCGCGCCGCGGTCGCCGACGGCAGGCTCCCGGTCGGCGGCCGGCTGCCGGCGTCCCGGGTGCTGGCGGCCGAGCTGCGCGTCTCGCGGGGCGTGGTCACCGAGGCCTACCAGCGGCTCATCGACGACGGGCACGCCGCCGGCCGCGGCCGCGCGGGCACGGTCGTGGTCGCCGCGCCGGTGCTGCCCCCGGACCCCGCGCCGGCCCGGGTGCCGTCGAAGGTGATCACGCCGCTGCCCGGCGTCGAGGTGTTCGACGCGATCCGCGCGATCCCGGCCCGCATCGACCTGACGCCGGGTGTCCCGGACCTGACGGCGTTCCCGCGCGCGGCGTGGCTGCGCGCCGAGCGGGCGGTGCTCGACGAGCTGGAGCCGTCGCACTTCGGCTACGGCGACCCGCGCGGCGCGCCGTCGATGCGGCTGGCGGTGTCGCACTGGCTGGCGCGCAACCGCGGGATCCGCGTCGATCCGGGCGAGATCATCGTGGTGGCGGGGGTGGCGCAGGCGCTGACGCTGCTGGGGGAGGTGCTGCGGCAGCACGGGATCGCCGAGATCGCGGTGGAGGACCCGGGATCGCTGGGCGCGCGCCAGCACCTGCACCACTGCGGGCTGGCGACCCCGCCGATCCCGGTGGACGACGACGGCGTGCGTGTCAATTCCTTGCAGTCCCCGGCGGTGCTGCTGACGCCGGCGCACCAGTTCCCGATGGGCGTGGTCCTGGGCGGCGAGCGCCGCCGCGAGCTGATGCGCTGGGTGGCCGACGGCGGGATCGTCGTCGAGGACGACTACGACGCCGAGCACCGCTACGACCGCGCGCCGGTGCCCGCGGTGCGGTCGATGGTGCCGGAGGTCTGCTACACGGGGAGCGTGTCGAAGCTGCTGGCGCCCGCGCTGCGGGTGGGCTGGCTGCTGGCGCCGCCGCGGTTCCGGGACGACCTGGTGGCGGCGAAGCGGTTCGCGGACCTGGGCAACGCCGTGCTGGCCCAGCTGGTGCTGGCCCGGCTGATGGAGACGGGCGAGCTGGAGCGGCAGCTGCGGGTGGTGCGGGGGCGGCATCGGCGTCGCCGGGACGCGATGATCCGCGCGCTGTCGGCGTCCCTGCCGGCCGCGAGGGTGCACGGCGCGGCGGCCGGGTTGCACCTGACGATCACGTTCGACGGCGAGGTCGACGACGTCGCGGTGGCGGCGGCCGCGCTGGCGGAGGGGGTGAAGGTGCAGCCGCTGTCGTGGCACCGGCAGCGGCCGGGTCGGCCCGGGCTGGTGCTGGGGTACGCGGCGCGGACGGCTTCGGAGATCGAGGAGGGCGTCGCAGTACTGGGGCGGCTGGTCCCTTAGCCCGCTCGGGCCGGAGCGGTACCGCGAGACCGGCGTCGGTGAATGTGGCGACAGGGCTCCGCGACACCCAGCAGCAGCCGGCACCACCCGACCTCACCGGGAACACCGGCCGAAAGCGTCATGAACCGGTCGTTCACCGCACCAGACGTCAGGGGCCCGGCAAAGTCGGGCTTGGTGCGGTCCGCAGCGTTGCGCCGGCGTCTTGAATGAGTCATTCAGGACCGCCGGCGACCTGAATGACTCATTCAAGACACCACAACTCGCGCCACGGTCACCCATTGGCCGGCGAAGGTGCCGACCGGCCGCCCCGGTAAAGGATCCACAAAGGACAGTTAACCGACTGTGATCATGCTCTCCCATGCGTTTCGCCCACTTGGTTGCCATACGCAAGCAACTTGCTTAGCCTAGCTAAGGGACTGGCGAGCAGAAGGGTTGCACAGTGGCGGAACGCCGGACGTATTCGATCGCGGAACTGGGGCCGCGGTACAAGTGGATCGCGCTGTCCAACACGACGCTGGGCATGCTGATCGCCACGATCAACTCCTCGATCGTGCTGATCGCGCTCCCCGACATCTTCAAGGGCATCGGGATCAACCCCCTCGAGCCGGCCAACACCAGCTACCTGCTGTGGATGATCATGGGCTTCCTCGTGGTCACCGCGGTGCTGGTGGTGAGCTTCGGCAGGCTCGGCGACATGTACGGCCGCGCGAGGATGTACAACCTCGGCTTCGCCGTCTTCACCGTTTCTTCCATCATGCTGGCCGTCACGTGGTTCGGCGGCGACGCGGCCGCGTTGTGGCTGATCGGCTGGCGGATCGTGCAGGGCGTCGGCGGCGCCTTCCTGATGGCGAACTCCTCGGCGATCCTCACCGACGCCTTCCCGGCCAACCAGCGCGGGCTCGCGCTCGGCATGAACGGCGTCGCGGCCATCGCCGGCTCGTTCCTCGGCCTGGTCGTCGGCGGGGTGCTCGCGCCGGTCGACTGGAACCTGATCTTCCTGGTCTCGGTGCCGTTCGGCGTGATCGGCACGATCTGGGCGTACCTCAAGCTGCACGACACCGGCGTCCGCAAGCACGCGCGGATGGACTGGTGGGGCAACATCACCTTCGCGGTCGGCCTGATCTCGGTGCTGGTCGGCATCACCTACGGCATCCAGCCCTACGGGACGTCGCAGACCGGGTGGACCAGCCCGATGGTGCTGTCCTGCCTGATCGGTGGCGTCGCCGTGCTGGTCGCGTTCGTGGTCATCGAAACCAAGGTGGACAACCCGCTGTTCCGGCTCTCGCTGTTCCGGATCCGCTCGTTCACCTGGGGCAACATCGCGAACCTGACGGCGTCACTCGGCCGCGGTGGCCTGCAGTTCATCCTGATCATCTGGCTGCAGGGCATCTGGCTCCCGCAGCACGGCTACACGTTCGAGCAGACGCCGTTGTGGGCGGGCATCTACATGCTCCCGATGACGATCGGCTTCCTGGTGGCCGCGCCGACGTCGGGCATCCTCGCCGACCGCATCGGCAGCCGCCTGCTCGCCTCCAGTGGCCTGCTCATCACGGCGATCACGTTCCTGCTGCTGATCATCCTGCCGGTGAACTTCAACTACTGGGCGTTCGCCGCGATCCTGCTGATCAACGGCATCGGCATGGGCATGTTCTCCTCGCCCAACCGCGCCGAGGTGATGAACAGCCTCCCGGCCGACGCGCGCGGCTCCGGCGCGGGCATGATGACGACCTTCCAGAACGCCGCGATGGTCCTGTCGATCGGCTTCTTCTTCAGCCTGATCATCTCGGGCCTCTCGAGCAGCCTCCCGGCCACGATGCACGACGGTCTGGTCGCCCACGGCGTCCCGGACGCGGCGGCGTCCCAGGTGGCGAACCTCCCGGCGGTGGCGGTGCTGTTCGCGGCGTTCCTGGGCTACAACCCGATCCAGCAGCTGCTCGGCGGCCAGCTGGCGACGCTCCCGCCGGACCAGGCGTCCTTCCTGACCGGCCGCAGCTTCTTCCCGAACCTGATTTCGGGGCCGTTCCAGTCAGGCCTGGCGGTGGCGTTCGGCTTCGCGATCGTGGTCTGCCTGATCGGCGCGGTGGCCTCGCTGCTGACGAAGGACGCCCGCCCGAAGGACCGCGAATCGGTGGGCGAAGAACTGGCGGCGGTCGCCGGTGAGTCCGGCGGCGGGCCGAGCGAATTGGTGTCGCCGGCGAGCGAACGCTAGACAGCGCAAGGAAAACGGGCCGGGTGCCACCTTCGCGGTGGCACCCGGCCCGTTTGTTCCCCTACTTCGGTCGTAGTCCGAACGGTGCAACTACCCAAGAGCCGGTAACGCCACCGTAAGAAGATCGGATGGGAAGATCGAACAGCTCGCGGGAGGCGGGCTCGTCGCCGCGCGGCATGGGGAGGTGTCGCGCACGGGGAAGTCTGCCCGGATCCCGGTGCCCCGCGCCCATCGCCGACCGTTGCCCGCCATCGCCGCAGGCATGCTTCGCGCTGTTCGAAAACGCTTTCACGACAAGGGGAAGTCCCATGCGCCAGAGACCCTTTGCCCGCAGATCCGCCGTCCTCGGCTGCGCCCTCACCGTCGCCTTCACCGGTGCGGTGACCGTGACCGGCGCGAACGTGGCCGCCGCGGCCGACACGATCACCTGCCGCGCCAGCGCCGGCGTCTTCTACACCCTCCCGGACACCCACCTCGACCTCGACCGCCACAACGAACCCGAGACCGGCGCCGTCTCCTGGACGGGACGCGCGACGATCGGCAACACGTGGGCGGGCAAGACGCTCGCCGGCCCCGACGGCCGGATGTACCTCATCTCCGACAACGGCAGCGTGCTGCGCCAGCGGCGGCTGGCCACCGGCTGGGAGAACGGCGGCACCGGCCAGATCATCGCGACCGGCTGGAACGGCGTGACCCTGGCTTCGCAGCGCAACCGGATCACCGTCGACGCGACCGGCGACTTCTACTGGTCGCACGACAACATCCTCGCCTGGCTCCGCTACGACGAGACGGCGAAGGTCTGGACCAGCCGGCTGATCGACACCGGCTGGACCACGACCAAGTACGACATGATCGTCGGCGCGGGCGCCGGCGTGTTCTACGCCCGCACCCCGGGCGGCGACCTCTACCGCTTCCAGTACGACCCGGTCAGCCAGCGCTGGCTCGAGTACGCCCGGCTGGTCGGCAGCGGTGGCTGGCAGAACTACAGCCAGATCGCGTCCGCGGGCGGGGACGTGCTCTACGCGCTGGACAAGAACACCGGCCAGATCAAGTGGTACCGCTACCTGGGCGCCGGCAGCTGGCTGGGCTGGAAGGTGGTCGGCACGATCGGCACGGACTACCAGCTGAGCGTCACGACCGACGACTGCAAGCTGGTCGACCCCGGCCTGCCCACACGTCCTTCGGTCCCGGTCGTCGCCGACGCGCCGAGCGCGGTCGTCGAAGGCACCGGCGGGAAGCTCCAGCACTTCTACGTCGACGGGTTCGGCCGGCTCATCCACGGCCGCCAGCGCTCGACGGACATCACCGTCGTCGACTTCGCGGTGGTCCCGGGCTACCAGGAGTACACCGGCACCCCGAGCGCGCTGCGCGGCTCCGACGACAGCTTGCTGGTCACGGCTCTCGGCCAGGACAGCGAGACCCGCAGCAGCACCCAGGCGGCGGCCACCACGACCTGGCCCGCCGCGAGCGGCTTCGGCGGCTGGACGCCCGGCGCCGCGGTCCTCGTCCAGCGTTCAGGCACCGGCACGGCGTTCGCCGTGGACAGCGCGGGCCGCCTCCTGGTCCGCCCGCAGGACGCGAACAGCAAGCAGTTCCTGCCGTGGCGGGTCCTGCCGTCGTCGGGACTGACCGCGGACCTGACCGCGGTGGCCCAGGGCGACGGGATCGACCTCGTCGCCCGGACCACCAGCGGTACCTACACCAAGGCGACCTACCTCGACGGCACGCTCAGCGCCTGGAGCGCGGTGCCCGGCACCGGCTGGACCGGCAAGCTCGCCGCGACGGCGAACCCGGACAAGAACCTCGAAGCCTTCGCCGTCCAGCCGGACGGCGTGGTCGTCAACCAGCGTGAGCAGGCGGCGGGCTTCACCGGCACGTGGCAGCCGCTGGCCGGCGTCACCGCGCAGGGTTCCCCGGCCGCCGCGGTCGACACCGGCGGCGTGGTCCACGTGGCCGTCCGCGCCACGGACGGCTACGTCTACGTGACCCAGCAGAACGCGCCTGGCAGCACGGGCTACCAGGCCTGGCAGAAGCTGGTCGACTCCCGGACCGGGGCGGCCTACCAGTCCGCGACGGACCCCACGTTCACCGGGCTCTCGGCCGGGGGCGTGGTGGTGACTTACCGGGACAGCGACGGCGTCACCTACGCCTTCGGTTCGGGTGTCCCGGTCACGACCGCGTTCGCGCGCAGCGCGAGCCCGGCGACGGTGTTCACCGGCGGCCCGCTGCCGAAGCCGGCTCTCTGACGCAGTTCGCCTGACGGGCGGGCGGGCCTCGACGTGGTTCGAGGCCCGCCCGGCTGTCCCCTTGCCGTGCAGTCGTCCGACCGATGAGGGCGGGATTTCCCATGTTTTCTCCACGTCGCAAGACCGGGCACGCGAGCCGGGCCGGGTTGCTGGTCCTCGTCGTCGCGCTGACGGCGGGAATCGTCGGGCCGTCGATCCCGGCCGGGCCGGACGCCGGCGCCAACCTGCTGCAGCAGGCCATGGCGCTCGCCCCGAAGCAGCTGGCCGGGACGGCGGGGGAGCAGGGGGACGACCCGGCCGGGCCGGCCAACACCGCCGGGCCGAAGTCGCTGCAGTCGAAGTACCCCGCGGTGGCCGCCGGGGAGGCGAAGGTCGGCGCGAACGCCGTGCAGGTCGGGAGCGCGCCTTCGCACGTGACCGGGTTCGACGAGAAGACCAGCCGTGAGCTGCCGGAGCGGCGCACCGCCACGGACAAGACCTACGCCAACACCGACGGCACCCTCACCACGGAGTTCGGCGAGGAGCCGATCAACTTCCGCGCGCCGGACGGCAGCTACCAGCCGATCGACACGGCGATCGTGCCCGCGGGCACCGGCTGGTCCAACGCGGCCGACGCCGAGCGGATCACCTTCGCCGCCAAGGCGGCCGGGAACGACCTCGTCCACGTCACCCTGGACGGCGACCACGAATTCGGTTACGGCGTAGGCGGTGCCGTGCCGTCGGCCGGTGCCGTCTCCGGCAGCCGCATCGTCTACCCGGGCGTGCGGGCCGGTGCCGACCTCCGGCTCGACGTGGTGCCCGGCGGCGTCAAGGAAACGCTCGTCCTCACCTCGCCGGAGGCCGCGGCGACGTGGGACTTCCCGTTGCGGTTGAAGGGACTCCGGCCGTCCCTCGTGGACGGGCGGATCTCGCTCACCGACACGTCCGGGCGCGAGCGCGCCCGGATCCCGGCCGGCTTCATGACCGACTCCCGGCGTGATCCCGCGACCGGCGACCCCGCCCGGTCCGAGGGCGTGACCTACGAACTGCGGGAAAACGCCGGCGCGTTCGTGCTCCGCGTCAAGCTGGACCCGAACTGGCTCAAGGACTCCGCGCGCGTCTACCCGGTGGAGGTCGACCCCAGCGTCGAGACCACCGCGTCCGACGGCGCCGCCGTGTTCCAGGGCGGTTCCCGGCTCGACGGCTCGACCGAGCTCAAGATCGGGACGACCGGGTCCGTCAAGGCCGCGAGCTACCTGTCCTTCAGCGGTGTGGAAAGCCGGCTGCGCAACCACAAGATCCTCGGTGCCCAGCTCACGCTGAAGAGCACCTGGTCGTGGTCCTGCCAGCCGCGCCCGGTCACCGTGCACGACGTCACCGCCCCGTGGACCACCGCGTCCGGCTACCCCGGGCCCGCCTTCGGTCCCGCGCTCGCGCAGGAGTCCTTCGCCCACGGGTACATCGGCCTCCAGCAGCACGCTTCGAGCTGCCCGTCGGCGACCGAGCTGATCCCGCTCGGCATCGGCGGCCGCGACCTCGTGCAGCGCTGGGTGACCGGCGCGCAGGCCAACTACGGCCTCGCGGTCCGCGCTTCGGAAACCGATCCGTACGGCTGGAAGAAGTTCACCGGCAACCGGACGGCGAACCCGCCGCGCCTGTTCGTCACGCACACCGCCTACGACGCCGAATACCGCGTCGACCGCGGCGTTCCCCAGCCGCCGGTCACCCGCACGCAGGCCGGCAAGGTCAAGATCACCGTCACCAACCGCGGCGCCGACACCTGGACCGCGGCGGACTTCGCGCTCGGCTACCGCGTCTTCACCGCGGCCGGTGCCCCGGTCGGGGCGGTCGAAGCCGCGTCGCTGCCGAACGACGTGCCGCGCGGCGGCTCGGTGACGCTCGACGCCACCATCAAGGCCATCGAGCCCGGTCAGTACCTGTTCGACTTCAGCATGCTGCGCCGCGGCGGGGCCTGGTTCACCGACGAGCAGATCCCGCCGACGCGGCTGTCGATGACCGTGTTCGACGTCCCGCCGATCGTCAAGGCGCAGTACCCGCCCAACGGGTTCTCGGCGCCCACGCTCACCCCGCAGCTCTGGGCCGACGCGGTCGACGTCGACGCGCCCGTCTCGTCGACCCTCAAGTACCGCTTCGAGGTCTGCGAAAAGTACGTCGCCAAGCCGGACGGCACGCTGACCGGGGTGTCCTGTGTGGACTCCGGGTACGTGACCAAGCGGACGTGGACGGTCCCGGTCGGCGCGCTGCGCTGGAGCAAGGACTACCAGTGGCGTGTCTTCGCCTACGACGGGAATTCGGAGAGCGAAAAGCTCACGCCGAGCCACCTGCTGACGGCGGTCCCGCAGCCGGAGATCACGTCGCACCTGGCGAACGCGCCCTACAGCGGCGCGCAGCGCGACTTCGACCCGCAGACCGGGAACTACTTCTCCAGCGCGGTCGACGCCGCGCTGCAGGTGACCGGGCCGGAACTGACCGTCGCCCGCACCTACAACAGCCTCGACCCGCGCACCGACCTCGCCTTCGGCGCGGGCTGGTCGACGCGCTACGACATGCGCGTCCTGCCCGACAACGACGGTTCGGGCAACGTCGTCGTGACCTACCCGGACGGCCAGCAGGTCCGGTTCGGCCGCAACGCCGACGGCACGTTCGCGCCGCCGCCCGGCCGGCAGGCGAACTTCCGGATCGAGCCGGAAGCCGCGGGTGGCGGCTGGGTGCTGACGGACAAAGCGGCCACGCTGTACCGCTTCCGCCCCGACGGCCGGCTGATCGAGATCTACGACCAGGCCGGGCACCACGTCCAGCTGGACTACGGCACGCCGGAACACCTCAGCCGGGCGATCAGCCTGACCAGTGACCGGATCCTGTACTTCAAGTGGACCGGCAGCCACGTCACGTCGGTGAGCACCGATCCGATCGACGGCAAGCAGCTCACCTGGACCTACACCTACGACGGCGACCGGCTGACGAAGGTGTGCGATCCGGACAACGGGTGCACCGGTTACGACTACACCGCGGGCTCGCACTACCGCAGCTCCGTCGTCGACGCCCGCCCCTCGTCGTTCTGGCGCTTCGGCGAGACGTCCGGGACCACGGCGGCCAGCGAGAACGGCCTCAAGCTCGGCAAGGACGCGGGGACCTACAAGGACGTCACCCTCGGCCAGCCGGGGCCGCTGACCGGCACCGGGACCGCGGCGACGTTCAACGGCACGTCGTCGGTGGTGACGCTGCCGGACGGCACGGTGCGCAAGAACCGTGACCTGGCCATCGAAATGTGGTTCCGGACCACGGCGGGAGGTCCGCTCTTCGGCTACCAGAAGGCGCCGATCAGCGGCACGCCCACCGGCGCGGTGCCGGTGCTGTACGTCGGCACCGACGGCAAGCTGCGCGGCCAGTTCTGGAACGGCGGCGCGGCCCCGATCACCTCGGCGACGACGGTCAACGACAACGCCTGGCACCACGTGGTGCTGTCCGGCGCGCTCGCGACCCAGACGCTCTACCTCGACGGCAAGGCGGTCGGCACCGCGCAGGGCGAGATCGCGCACGACGACGTCGTGTACGACCAGATCGGCGCGGCGTACACCGTCCCGCCGTCGGCGTGGCCGGCCTGGGGCACGGCCGCGCGCCGGTTCTTCTCGGGGCAGATCGCCGAAGCGGCGTTCTACGAGTACGCCGTCGGCCCGACGACCGCGGCCGCGCACTACCAGGCGCGCGCGGCGGCCAGTTCGCTCACGAAGATCACGCTGCCGAGCGGCCGCGTCGCCGCGCAGCTGAGCTACGACACCCCGGCCGACCGCATCACCGAGGTCGTCGACCGCAACGGCGGCCACTGGCGTGTCGGCCGTCCCGCCGTGACCGGCACCGAGACCAATCTCGTCCGCACGACGCAGGTCACGGATCCGGGGAACCGCCCGCACTTCTACGACTACGACCCGGTGCGCGGTCGAATCCTGCGCTACATCGCCCCGCTGGGCCAGGGCATCCGCCCGGAGGACCGCCGCGACGGCGACGGCAACCCGCTGCCGCCGGAGAACCCCACCTGCGACCCGTCCGCACCCCAGGACCCGAGCGACCCGACGTACTGCGGCGGCCCGGTCGGCGGCGACGGCACGTGGGTCGGCGGCCCGGTCAACGGCCAGGGCGTCCGCACCTACGACTACGACGACAAGGGCTTCCAGACCACGATCGGCGACGAGCTCGGCAACACCGTCGTCCTGACCAACGACGAGCGCGGCAACGTGATCGCGCGCAAGACGTGCCGCGTGGCCCCGGGCGACTGCCAGACGTCGTACTCGACGTACTACCTCAACGCGGCCGACGTGACGGACCCGCGCAACGACAAGCTCCTGTCCACCCGCGACGCCCGTTCGGCGAACGCGGACGACCCGGCGTACGCGACGACGTACACGTACACGGACCTGGGCGTCCGGGGTCTCCTCTCCACGGAGACCACCCCGGACGGCGGCGTGACCCGCCACCAGTACGCGAACGGCACGGAAGCGGCGGTCGGCGGCGGCAACGTCCCGGCGGGCCTGCTGCTGCAGACGACCGACCCGCGCAACGGCGTCACGGCTTACTCGTATTTCAAGAACGGCGACCTGGCGAAGGTCGTCGACCCGGCCGGCCTGACGACGGCGTACACGTACGACGTCTTCGGCCGCAAGAAGACGGAAACGCGAAGCAGCGCCTCGGATCCGGCCGGGGTGACGACGACCTACGCCTACGACTCCCGGTCGCACCAGACCGCCGCGACCGGTTCCGGCGTGGCCAACGCGATCACCGGGGTCACCCACACCGCGCAGACGCTCACCGGCTACGACGCCGACGGCAACGTCGTGCGCACCGAGGAAAAGGACCTGACCGGCGGGGACGCCGCCCGGGTCACGACGACCGACTACGACGACTTCGGCCGGGCGAGCCGGGTCGTCGACCCGGAGGGCGGGGTCACCTCCTCCGGCTACGACTCCTTCGGCAACCGCGTCTGGATGGTCGACGCCGGCGGGAACAAGTACGAGTACGGCTACACCGCGCGCAACGCGCTGGCCGAAGTCCGGCTGCGGGCCTGGAACGGGCAGGCGACCGATCCGGCGAGCGGGGGCGGCGACACCGACGGCGCCGGGGACACGACTTCGGCGCCGACCCTGGTCCTCGCGTCCTACGCCTACGACCTCGCGGGCCGGCGGGTGCGGGAAACCGACTCGATGGGGCGCACCACCCGCTACCGGTACTTCGGGGACGGGAAGGTCTGGAAGGTCGTCGCTCACGACGTGCGCGACCCCTTCAACCCGGCGGCGCCGAAACGCGACGTCACGCTGCAGGAGTACGCCTACGACGCCGCGGGGCAGAAGACCAAGCTGACCGAGCCCGGTGGCCGCGTCACGACGTTCGAGTACGACGCGGCGGGCCGCGGGACCGCGGAAACCGCCGACCCGGCGGGGCTGGCGAACCGGACCGAGTGGACGTACGGCCCCGGCGGGGACGTCGTCAAGACCGTCCACACCGGACAGAGCTCGAACAGCACCCGGCTCGACCTCGGCAACCGCGAGAGCGTCGAATACGGCTACGACACGGCGGGCAGGCAGATCAGCCAGTCCGTGACCAAGAGCGCGACCGAAAAGCTGACCACGACCTACCAGTACGACGAGCGCGGCCTGATGACCGCGGTCACCGCACCGCGCGGCAACGTCCGTGGCGCGGATCCGGTCGCGTTCACGACGAACCTGGCCTACGACAAGCTCGGCAGGCTCATCCGGACCACGCAGCCGCTCGTCGCGGCCGAGTCCGGGGGAGCGGCGGCCGCGCAGGTGCGGCCGGAGGTCGTCGGCGGCTACGACACCTTCGGGAACCAGACCGAGACGAAGGACCCGAACGGCAACGTCGGGACGATCACCTACGACCGGGACAGCCGGATCCTGAAGGTGGCGTCGCCGGACTACCGCAAGCCGGGGGAGACCACCGCGGCGAAGGTCGCCACGACCCGGCAGTACGACGCGATGGGCAACCTGCTGAGCGTCACGGACCCGGCCGGCGCGGTCACCCGCTACCGGTACGACCAGCTCGGCCGTCTGGTCGAGCGCACCGACCCGGACCCGGCCGACGGCGATCAGCCCGGCGGGGTGTGGAGCTACGGCTACACGACCGAGGGCGAGCTGCTCTCGACCACAGACCCGACCGGTTCGCGGGTGGAAGCCACCTACGACGACTTCGGGCGGCAGGTCACGGCGACCCGGATCGAGCGCCGTCCGGCACCGGCCGCGTACAGCACCAAGCTCCGCTACGACGACGCCGGCAACCTCGTCTCCTCGACGGCGCCGACCGGCGAGCTGACGAAGAACGAGTACGACGTGCTCGGGCAGCGGACCACGACCACGGACCCGGCGGGGGTGGTCTCGCGCTTCGGCTACGACTTCGCCGGGCGCCAGGTCCGGCAGTCCGACGGCCACGGCCGCACGGGCTACGTGAGCTACGACCCGGCAGGCCGGGCCACCGGGTTCTACAGCCTCGACCCGGCCGAGCGCGTCCTGCGCAAGAGCTCGGTCGGCTACGACGCGGACGGCGACAAGGTCACCGCGTCGGACGCGCTCGGCCGCACCACCCGGTTCGACTACGACTCCCGCGGCCTCCTGGTCCGGCAGCAGGAGCCGACCACCGACACGACGTCGATCACGACGTCCTTCGGCTACGACGCGGCGGGCAACCGGACCCGGTCGACCGACGGCCGCGGCAACAGCACGATCGAGACGTACAACGCGCTGGGCCTGTCCGAATCGGTGCTCGAACCGGCCACGGCGGCCCACCCGGCCGCCGCGGACCGCACGTGGACGACCACGTACGACCTCGCCGGCCGGCCGGAGCGCGTCCAGGCACCGGGCGGCGTCGTCCGGCAGCGGACGTTCGACGCACTGGGCCGGCTGACGCTGGAAACCGGCACCGGCGCGGCCCAGCCGACCCCGGACCGCGTCCAGCGGTTCGACCCGTCCGGGCGCCTGCTGGCGGTGAACGCGCCCGGAGGCGAGAAGACGTTCACCTACGACGACCGCGGTGACCTGCTGACCAGCACCGGGCCGGTGTCGGGAACGTCGGCGTACTCCTACGACGGTTCCGGGCGGCTGACCCAGCGCGTCGACGGAGCGGGCACCGCGGTGTTCGGCTACCAGCAGGGACGCCTGTCGACCCAGCAGGACGGCCTGACCGGCGTCAAGCAGACGCTCGGCTACGACGACGCGGGCAACCTCGCGTCGATCGACTACGGCAGCGGCCGCGTCCGCACCTACGGCTACGACGACTTCGGCCGTCAGACGAGCGACGAGCTCAAGGCCACCGGCGGCGTCTCGCTCGCGGCGCTGGCCTACAGCTACGACCTCGACGACCGCCTCACCGGCAAGAAGACGACGGGAGTGGCCGGAGCCGGCGACAACACCTACGGCTACGACCAGGCGGGCCGCCTGACGTCGTGGAGCGCCGGCGGCAAGACGACCTCGTACGCGTGGGACGCCTCGGGCAACCGAGTGCAGGCGGGCGACCGCACAGCGACGTTCGACGAGCGCAACCGCCAGCTGACGGACGGCGCGGACACGCTGACATGGAGCGCGCGGGGCACGTTGAACGCCCGAACCGGCCCGGCCGGAACGGTGACATCGGAGTTCGACGCGTTCGACCGGGCGGTGAAGCAGGGCTCGGCCACGTACGCGTACGACGGCCTGGATCGGGCGTCGTCGCGGAACGACCAGGCCCTGTCGTATGACGGTACGAGCTTGGACCTGACCTCGGACGGCACGTCGACGTTCTCGCGAGACAGCCGGAACGGGCTGCTCGCCGAGAAGCCCGGCTCGGGCAGTGGGCGCATCGACCTGACCGACCGGCACTTCGACGTCGTCGGGGGGCTGGACCCGGCCGCGGCACAGCTGACCGGATCTTCGAGCTTCGACCCGTTCGGCGCGAGGACGGCCTCCGCGGGGACGACTTCGTCGCTGGGGTTCCAGTCGGACTACACGGATCCGTCGACGGGCCAGGTCGACATGGGTGCCCGGTGGTATTCGCCGGGAACCGGCTCGTTCACCAGCCGGGACGACATCCAGGTCGACCCGGGCGGCCCTTCGACCGGGGGGAACCGGTACCTCTTCGGCAACGCCGATCCGCTGGGCCAGGTCGACCTCGACGGGCACCAGGCCTCGGATCCGTGGTCGGTCATCAACGAAGTCGACCCCAACGGGGTTTGCGACAACTATTCCGGGTACGCCTACCTCACCTGCATGTGGATGATGACGTTCGTCCCCCGCGTCACCACATACGGGCCGGGCGATATCCGGAACCCCGTCGTCGTCGGACCGCTACCGCCCAGTCGCGCCAACGCCACCGCAACGGCCACGCTGCACGGTGGTTCGGGCAAATCCGGCGGCTGCCGGGTGTCCTGCGGTGGTCCGGGCAAGCGCGTGGCACCGCGCTGGCAGCCGCCGCCCCCGCCGCCGGGCATCGCCGCTCGCAAGGTCGCCAACGACCGCGCGCTGCGCGTCCCCGATCCGATCCCGGTCGGCGCGCAGGAGCAGTACCTCGCCGACGGCACCACCTCGAGCAACCCGAACCTGCCGGCGGACAAGGTGGCCGACGACCAGGGTGACCTGCAGAAGTGGTTCGACGTCTACCGGCACTTCCGCGATCTCGTCCGCGGGCCCAACGGGGACGTGGTCCAGGACATCGGGGATCTCCCGGTCTCCGACCTGGTCGCGCAGGGGAAGCTCGAGGTCTTCTACCGGGCGATGTCGTTCGAAGAGTTCGAGTCCTTCAAGAAGAACGGCATCGTTCCCCGCAAGAACGAGAGTTTCATCGTCGACGACCCTGGTTACATCCAGCGACGGATCCCCAAGTTCAAGCGCGGGAAGTACGACGTCGTGGTGACGATGTACGCGAAGCCGGGAACCCGGCAGTTGCTGATCGACAACGGCGCCATCGACTACCCGCCGTCGCCCTCGATCCGAGAACGTGGACTCGATGGCCTGCCCCGGGTGACCAGTGATATCCGTCAAGTGCACGTCAAGGATGAGCACGGATTCATCACTTATGGGCTACGGGGCAAGTCGGGTGGTGGCAGTGCGGACTTGTACAATGGGCAACTGCTGGGCTATGACGTCGAGTCTTTGTCCGATTTTGTCGGGAGGTGATTGTCGTGACCGACCGTGAAATCGCGGCGATTGTTCTCGGCAGTGAGGGCAATCCGCTCGAAAAAGCTGCCCGGCTTCGTGAAAAAGAGCCAGGTGAGGTTGTCGCGGCTCTGTCCGGTGGACTTGCCGAAGCTTTCGCGAATCGCAATTGGTCGCACTTCGACAGTTTTGTCAATGTGGTCGGCGAATTCCCGTCGCCGTCCTATCTGCCGGTGCTGATCGATGCGCTCGACCTGGCGCGAACCGAGCCGCACGTGTACGCCCTGAACATCGTGTACACCCTGTCGGATCTCGCCGCACCGGAGTCGGTTCCAGTGCTGGCGAGGACCGTGGCCTGGCATCGCGAAAACGACATCGACGACGACCTGGCGGTCAACGCCTTGGACGCCCTGCTGCACATCGACACACCGGAATCCCGTGCGGTGCTGGCCGCCGCGGTCGACGACGATCGGGAAGCGGTCCGCGAACTCGCCCGGGAAGTGGCGAAGCGGCCGGGTGACTTCTGGTGACCTACCGGCCGAGCGTGGCCCGCTGGATCTTCACCGGCTTGGCTGGTGCCCCGTCCAGCGGCCCGTTCGGATCGGTCGGGATGATCCCGTCCGCCACCATCCGATCAATGGCCGACATCCCCCGCACCACAGTGCCCAGCACCGAGTAGTTCGCCGGGATGTTCGCGAACGAATGCACGATGAAGAACTCCGACCCGTTCGTCCCCGGCCCCTGGTTCCCCATGGCGACGGTCCCACGCGGGTAAGTCTCGGCACCCGAAACTTCATCCGGGAACTTGTACCCCGGCCCGCCCTTCTCGACCTCGTAGATGTCCCCGCACTGGAGAACACCCAATCGCGAAGAGTTCGAAAGCCGCCAGCACTGTGACCGGTCGTAGAACCGCTGGGCGATCAGCGAAACCATGTTGTGCACCGCGCAAGGCGCCGCCCCGGCGCGGTTCAACCGGACCGTCACCGGCCCGTAGTTGAACCGGAACGTCACGTCCACGGTTCCGCGGGTCAGAGCGAACGGCAGCGGACGCACCACCGGACGGGCCGCCGGGTTCTCCGGGGTCGGCGTGAACGTGCACGGGACCACCGGTGCGGAAGCCGCGGCCGGGGTGGCGGGTACCACCAACGCACCCAGGACAGCGACGACGGCCAAACCCCAGCGCAGCTTCATGGCCGGAGACGTTAGCGAAAAACGGACTACTTGCGCCAGGCCGTGCGGCGCTTGCGGATGTCCAGCACGAGCAGCAGCATCAGGAACAGCGACAGGCCCACGAGCCACACGTTCTCGGTGTTGTTCTCGTGGTTGCCCTTGATCATCACCAGCAGGATGATCGCGCTGACCCAGCCGGCGATGCGGGTGGCCTTCGGGAACGTGCCGTGCCAGCCCCA
Source organism: Amycolatopsis lexingtonensis (assembly GCF_014873755.1). Taxonomy (NCBI): domain Bacteria; kingdom Bacillati; phylum Actinomycetota; class Actinomycetes; order Pseudonocardiales; family Pseudonocardiaceae; genus Amycolatopsis; species Amycolatopsis lexingtonensis. The sequence continues at coordinate 5,171,432 of NZ_JADBEG010000001.1, read as the reverse complement.
GGCCGCGGACGGCTCGTCGCGGGGGTCGACCTCGGGCCGCCTCTTCTCGACCGCCTTGCCTGCCACGATGAACTCCTCAAGACCCGTGAACCTCGTACGCGCCGATGATCCCACACCTGCGGGCGCGCCGCGGACACGGCCCGCGTGGCGCCGGACACCCGGTGAGTGCGCGATCGGTGCGAGGCGAACGCTCCGGATTCCCCGCCACCGAACCTCCGGGTGCGCCGCGGACCCGGCCCGCGCGACAATGACCCGCGATGACTACCTCGCGAAGCGTTCTCGTGCTCGGCTCGACCGGGTCCATCGGTGTGCAGGCCCTCGACGTCGCGGCCCGCAACCCGCACCTGTTCCGGGTGGCCGGGATCGCCGCGGGCGGGGCCGATCCGGCCGCGCTCGCCGCGCAGGCGCTCGCCCACGGGGTCGAGGCCGTCGCGGTGACCAAGGCCACGGCCGCCGAAGACGTGCAGCTCTCGCTGTACGCCGAGGCGCAGAAGCGCGGCTACAGCCAAGGCGACTTCAAGCTGCCAAGGCTCTTCGCGGGCTCCGACGCCGTCACCGAGCTGATCGACGCCGTCGAGGTCGACACCGTCCTCAACGCCCTGCCCGGGTCCCGCGGCCTCGAGCCGACGCTCAAAGCGCTCGCCACCGGCGCCACTCTCGCGCTGGCCAACAAGGAGTCCCTGATCGCCGGCGGGCCGCTCGTGCTCGCCGCGGCCAAGCCCGGCCAGCTGGTGCCCGTCGACTCCGAGCACTCCGCCATCGCCCAGGCCCTGCGCGCCGGGCGCAAGGACGAGGTCGCCCGGCTCGTGCTCACCGCGTCCGGTGGTCCCTTCCGCGGCCGCAAGCGCGCCGAGCTGGCCGGGGTCACCGTCGAGCAGGCGATGGCGCACCCGACCTGGTCCATGGGCCCGCTGATCACCATCAACTCCGCCACCCTGGTCAACAAGGGCCTGGAGCTGATCGAAGCGGCCTTGCTGTTCGACATCGCGCCCGAAAACATCGACGTCACCGTGCACCCGCAGTCGATCGTGCACTCGATGGTGACCTTCACCGACGGCTCGACGATCGCCCAGGCCAGCCCGCCCGACATGCGGCTGCCGATCGCGCTCGCGCTGCACTGGCCCGACCGCGTCCCCGCCGCCGCACCCGCGTGCACCTGGGACAAGGCCGCGACCTGGACGTTCGAGCCGCTGGACGACGACGCCTTCCCGGCCGTCGAGCTGGCCCGCCACTGCGGCACCGAGGGCGGCTGCCTGCCCGCCGTCTACAACGCGGCGAACGAGGAGCTCGTGTCCGCTTTCCTCGCGCAGAACACCAGCTTCACGTCGATAGTGGACACTGTTTCCGAGGTGGTGGGAGCCGCCGACGAGTGGCGTCGCGAACCGCGCGACGTCGACGACGTTCTCGCCGCCGAGCGCTGGGCTCGCGCGCGGGCCGGTTCGATCATCGAGGGGAAGTAGCGGGTGTCCTACATCATCGGTGTGGTGCTCTTCGCGCTGGGGATCTGTGTCTCGGTCGCGCTGCACGAGGCCGGGCACATGGTCACCGCGAAGGCCTTCGGCATGAAGGTCCGCCGGTACTTCGTGGGCTTCGGGCCCACGGTGTTCTCCTGGCGCCGCGGCGAGACGGAGTACGGCCTGAAGTGGATCCCGCTCGGCGGGTTCTGCGACATCGCCGGCATGACCGCGCTCGACGAAGTCACCCCGGACGAAGCGCCGCGCGCCATGTGGCGGTTCAAGACCTGGAAGCGCACCGTCGTGATGTCGGCCGGGTCGATCACCCACTTCATCCTCGGCTTCGTGGTGCTCTACCTGATGGCCGTCACCATGGGCCTGCCGAACCTCACGCCGGCCCCGGCGGTGCTGTCGGCGACGTCGTGCGCCCAGTCGATCACGACCGAAGCCCAGGCCAAGGCGCAGGCGCAGAACCCCACCTGCGCCGCGGACGCGCTGACCCCGGCGAAGACGGCCGGGCTGCAGCCGGGCGACAAGGTCCTGTCCGTCGGCGGGAAGCCGATCGGGAGCTGGGACGAGATGCTCGCCACCGTGCAGGCCACCAGCGGCCCGACCGTGTTCCAGGTGCAGCGCGGCGAGCAGCGGCTGTCGCTCACCGTCGACGTGCCGAAGGTGCAGCGCTGGACCAGCGACGGCGTCAAGCAGGTCGGGATGATCGGCGCCTCGCCGCAGGAGCCGCCCAAGACCATCGAGTACGGGCCGGTCGCCGCGGTCGGCGCCACGTTCAGCTTCACCGGCACGATGTTCGCCGAGACGGCGCAGCGGCTCGTCGAGTTCCCGGAGCGCATCCCCGCGGTGGTCACCGCGATCTTCGGCGGCGAGCGCGACCCGAACACCCCGGTCAGCGTCGTCGGCGCGAGCCGGATCGGCGGCGAGGCCGTCGAGCGGGGCATCTGGGTGCTGTTCTTCTTCCTGCTGGCCAGCCTGAACTTCTTCATCGGCGTGTTCAACCTGCTGCCGCTGCTGCCGCTCGACGGCGGGCACATCGCGGTGGTCTGGTACGAGCGCGTCCGCGACTGGATCCGCGCCCGGCGGGGCAAGACGGCGGGCGGGCCCGTCGACTACACCCGGTTGTCCGGGATCACGATGGTCCTGGTGCTCATCGGGGGTGCGGTGACGCTACTCACGGTGACAGCGGACATCGTCAACCCGATTCGACTCGGGCAGTAGCCGCCACGGAGGGGTTGCGGCCCCTCCCCGGCGGCTCGCACGGGCCGTAATGCTGCTCACCGTGACGGTTGACATGGTGAAGGTGGCCCGGTCGGGGTAGGTACGCTGGAAACCGTGACCGTCGCACTCGGTATGCCCGCCCTGCCCCCGCCCGTCCTCTCCGAGCGCCGCAAGACCCGCCAGCTCCAGGTGGGCCCGGTCGGCGTCGGCAGCGACTTCCCGATCTCCGTCCAGTCGATGACGACGACGCTCACCTCCGACGTCAACGCCACGCTGCAGCAGATCGCCGAGCTCACCGCCGCGGGCTGCGACATCGTCCGCGTCGCGTGCCCGTCGGCCGACGACGCCGAGGCGCTGCCCGCGATCGCGCGCAAGTCGCAGATCCCGGTGATCGCCGACATCCACTTCCAGCCGAAGTACGTCTTCGCGGCGATCGAGGCCGGCTGTGCGGCGGTGCGCGTGAACCCGGGCAACATCCGGAAGTTCGACGACCAGGTCAAGGAGATCGCGCAGGCCGCGAAGGACCACGGCACGCCGATCCGGATCGGTGTCAACGCCGGTTCGCTCGACAAGCGGATCATGGACAAGTACGGCAAGGCGACGCCGGAAGCGCTCGCGGAGTCGGCGCTGTGGGAGGCGTCGCTGTTCGCCGAGCACGACTTCCACGACATCAAGATCTCGGTGAAGCACAACGACCCCGTGGTCATGGTGCGCGCGTACGAGATCCTCGCCGAGCAGTGCGACTACCCGCTGCACCTCGGCGTGACCGAAGCCGGGCCGGCGTTCCAGGGCACCATCAAGTCGGCCGTGGCCTTCGGCGCGCTGCTGCGCCAGGGCATCGGCGACACCATCCGCGTCTCGCTGTCCGCGCCGCCGGTCGAAGAGGTCAAGGTCGGCATCCAGATCCTGCAGTCGCTGAACCTCAAGCAGCGCAAGCTGGAGATCGTGTCCTGCCCGTCGTGCGGGCGCGCGCAGGTGGACGTCTACACGCTGGCCGAGCAGGTCACGGCCGGGCTCGAGGGCATGGAGATCCCGCTGCGCGTGGCCGTCATGGGCTGCGTCGTCAACGGCCCGGGCGAGGCACGCGAGGCCGACCTGGGTGTCGCCTCCGGCAACGGCAAGGGCCAGATCTTCGTCAAGGGCGAGGTCATCAAGACCGTGCCCGAGCACGCGATCGTCGAGACGCTCATCGAAGAGGCCATGCGCATCGCCGAAGAGGCGGGCGAGACCCTTGGCGAGGGCGCCCCGGTCGTCACCGCCGGCTAAGCTTCCGAAGTGCCGTGAAGGCCTCCTTACCGGCTTTTGTGACCGGTAAGGAGGCCTTCACGGCGTTTTCAGCCCTGCAGGTGGTGCTGCGCGGCGTCCCGGATCTGCAGGCGGACGTTCTCCAGCGCGGCGGCGACCTCGTCGATCTGCTGCGAAGCCAGCTGGATGGCGCCCTGGATCGCGGTCGCGGTGGTCGTCTCCCCGAGCAGGCCGAGCACCTGCGCCTGCAGGTCTTCGAGGTCGCTCTTGGTGGCCAGCGCGATGCCGGTCGGCACCTGGTCGGCGAGCAGCTCCAGCTGCTGCGCCTGCTCCTGGATCGTCATGGGGTGGTTCCTTCCGCGGTGGGGACGCACCTTCCGTGTTATCAGACCCGGAACTGTCGGTGGTGACGTTTACGCTGGCATTCGTGACCGTGACCTGGGCTGTTCACGAGCCGCACCCGGTGGTGCGGCCCCTGGTCACGCGCTACGTCGGGTACGCGCAGCGCGAGGTGACGCTGCCGGTCCACCGCGGGCTGCCGTCCCGGCACGTGACGCTGGTCATCAGCCTCGCCGGGCCGGTGCGGATGGCCGGGCACAGCCTGCAGGCGCTGGTCGGCGGGCTGCACACGAGCGCGGTGCTGATCCGGCAGGACCGCGTGCAGGAGGGGCTCCAGCTGGAGCTCGATCCGCTGGGCGTGCGCACGCTCTTCGGCGTCACGGCGGCGGAGCTGGGCGGCGAGGTGGCCGACCTCGCCGGCTTCGGCCTCGGCTCGCTGCCGGACCGGCTGCGGGAGCTGCCCACCTGGCCGGAGCGGTTCGCGCTGCTCGACGACGTCCTGGCCGCCCGGGCCGTCGAGCCGGTGGCGCCGCCGCCCGAGCTGGGGGAGGCGTGGCGCCGGATGCGGGGCGCGGACGGGCGGGTGCGCGTCGCCGACCTCGCCAGTGCGGTCGGCTGGAGCCGCCGCCACCTCGGCGAGCGGTTCCGCGCGGAGCTGGGCCTGGCCCCGAAGCAGGCGGCGCGGGTCCTGCGGTTCGAGCTGGCCGGGCGGCTGCTGCGCCGGGGCCGCGCGGACCTGGCCGCGCTGGCGGTGGAGTGCGGCTACTACGACCAGGCGCACCTGACCAACGAGTGGCGCGCGCTGGCCGGGTGCACGCCGGGCACGTGGATCGCGGAGGAGCTCCCGTTCCTCCAAGACCAGGAGGGAGCCGCCGGGCAAGACTCGCGACATGACTCCTGAACCGAACGTCTGGCCCGCCCTCCGGTACGACGACGCCCCGGCCGCGGTCCGGTTCCTGGTCGACGTCCTGGGCTTCACCGAGGCACTGGTGGTGCCCGAAGGCGACCTGATCGCGCACGCCGAGCTGCGCTGGCCCGAGGGCGGCGCGGTGATGCTGGGCAGCGTCCGCCCGCCGGACGGCGTCCACGACGCGATGAAGCCGGGCACGGGCGCGGTGTACGTCGTCTCGGACAAGGTGGACGAGATCCACGCGCGGGTGAAGGACGCCGGCGCGGAGATCACGGCCGCCCTCACCGACACCGAGTACGGCTCGCACACGTTCAGCCTCCGCGACCCGGAGGGCAACTCCTGGACGATCGGCACCTACCGCGGCGCGCCCTGACCGCGGCGGCGGCGGGCGGTGGATCGGCCGAGGTGAGCGCCGCCGCCGGCCGCCCGTCCACCACTGCATACGCCCGATTCCGCCCGCGGGAGGCGAACCAGGCGTTCATCTCAGCGTGTCGACGGCCTCGCGTTCCGTTTACCGGCCGAATCTGGCACCCTGGAGTCCGTGTTGCGGCTTGCAGGTGCACGGCTGCTCGATGATCGGGACTATCCGGCGGTCCGTGCCGCGCTCGCCGCCGACCCGGTGGGCAGCTGCATGGTCAGCGCCCGGGTCGAGGCTGCCGGTCTCGATCCGTGGCGGCTCGGAGGCGAGCTTTGGGCCGCCGACAGCCGTCCGGTTCGTGCCGGGCGGCTCCAAGGGCTGTGCTTTTCCGGGCCGAACCTCATCCCCCTGCGCGGCAACGCCCCCGCGTTGCGGTCCTTCGCCGACCGCGCGCTGCGGCGGCAGCGCACCTGTTCGTCGCTCGTCGGCCCGGCCGAGCAGGTCCTCGGGCTCTGGGACGAGCTCGAAGACGAGTGGGGCCCGGCCCGCGAAGTGCGCGACGACCAGCCGCTGATGGCACTCGACAGCACGCCGCTGGTGGCCGCTGACCCCCTCGTGCGGCCGGTCCGGCCGGACGAGCTCGAGCGGTACCTGCCCGCGGCCGTCGCGATGTTCATCGAGGAGGTCGGCGTCGACCCGCGCAGCGGCGACGGCGGCGCCAGCTACCGCGCCCGCGTCACGGAGCTGATCGGCGCCGGGCGCGCGTTCGCCCGGTTCGAGAACGGCGAAGTCGTCTTCAAGGCCGAGATCGGCGCCATGTCGGCGACCGTCGGGCAGATCCAGGGCGTCTGGGTGCACCCCGAACGCCGGGGCAGCGGGCTCGGCACCGCCGGTACGGCCGCCGTGGTCAACCGGCTCGTCCGCGGCCTGGGCCGCACCGCGAGCCTCTACGTCAACGCGTTCAACACCCCGGCCCTCGCGGCCTACCGCAAGATCGGGTTCCAGCAGGTCGGCCAGTACGCGACGGTGCTCTTCTAGTCACTCTTCCGTGGCCGCGTTTCAGCCGCGGAGACACCCGCTGACCAGGCATTATCCCGCCATGAGTGCACGTCGACGTCGCGGTGCCCTCGCGGTGCTGCTGCTCGCCGCCGCGACCACGGCCGGGTGCTCGGGAGACGGTCCCGAGGACGCCCTCTCCGCCTTCCTGGACGCCGTCGGGTCCGGGGACGTCGCCGCCGCGGCGGCGAACACCGACTCGCCCGATGCCGCCAAGACCGTGCTGGCCCAGGTCCTCGGCGTGCTCGCCCCGGAGTCGCTCGACGTCGACGACGAAGAGGTGAAGCAGCCGGACGGCGACGTCGTCACGGCCGGCTACCGGCTCACCTGGCACCTGCCGCACGGCCGCAGCTGGTCCTACCGCGCCGACGCGCAGCTGCGCGCGGCCGAGAACGGCTGGCAGGTGCACTGGCAGCCGACCGTCGTGCACCCGCAGCTGGCCGTCGGCCAGACCCTCGGCGTGCTGCCCCAGCTGCCGGAGACGGCGCCGGTGCTCGACCGCGACGGCGTGCCGCTGATGCGCCCGCAGACCGTGATCGGCGTGGTCGTCGACCCGCAGAAGGCCGGCGACCCGAGCGCGGTCGCCGGGACCCTCGCCAAGGCGCTGCACCGGTACGAGCCGTCGGTCACCGGCCGCTCGGTGCTGGACGGGATGAGCAAGACCAAGCCCGGCGACGCCTACCCGGTGATCAGCCTGCGCGCCGGCGACTACCAGCGGGTCAAGCCGGCGATCTACGACCTGCCGGGCGTCCGCTTCGCCAGCCAGGAGCGGCTGCTGCCGGTGACCCGCGGGTCCGGGCAGCAGGTCCTGCCGGGCATCCGCGCGCTGGTCGAGCAGCAGCTGGCCGGGGCGGCGGGCTGGCGGATCGTCACCCGGGACGTCACCGGGGGCGAGGCGGCCGAGCTCAAGGCCGAGCCGCCGCGGCCCGCGCCCGCCGTGACCAGCACGCTCAGCGCGCGGCTCCAGGCCGCAGCCGAGAAGGCCCTCGAGCCCGAGGAGTACCCGGCCGCGCTGGTGGCGATCCAGCCGTCGAGCGGCGACATCCTCGCCGTGGCGCAGAACGGCGCCGCCGACGACGAAGGCTCACTGGCCCTGGCCGGGCGCTACCCGCCGGGGTCGACGTTCAAGATCGTGACGGCGGCGGCCGCGCTGTCGGCGGGCGACGTCGACGCGGGCAGCCCGGTCGACTGCCCCGGCACCACGACGGTCGAAAACCGGGTGGTGCCGAACGAAGGCCGCTTCGACCTGGGCCGGGTCCCGCTGAAGACGGCGTTCGCGCGGTCCTGCAACACGACCTTCGCCCGGCTCGCGGCGGGCCTCCCGGCGTCGGCGCTGACCGATACCGCCCGCTCGTTCGGGCTCGGCGCCGACTTCGTGGTCCCCGGCCTGACCACGGTCACCGGCGCCGTCCCGGCCAGCGACTCGGCCGTCCAGCGCGCCGAAAACGGCTTCGGCCAGGGCACGGTGGTCACCAGCCCGTTCGGCATGGCCCTGGTCGCGGCGACCGTGCAGGCCGGGAAGGTGCCGACGCCGTCGCTGGTGAAGGGGATGCCGGCGAGCACGAAGAACGTCGGCGACGCGCCGTCCCAGGAAGTCATCGACGCGCTGCGCGGGATGATGCGCGAGGTCGTCACCAGCGGCACCGCCACCGGCCTGCGGGACATCCCCGACGTGGCGGGCAAGACCGGCACCGCCCAGTTCGGCGACGGCTCCCGCTCGCACGGCTGGTTCGTCGGCTACCGCGGCGACCTGGCGTTCGCCGTGCTGCTGACCGAAGCCGGTTCGTCGAAACCGGCGGTGCAGGCCGCCCACCGGTTCCTGGCCGGGATCGGCTGAGCGGGTCGTCGTAAGGTGGGGGGCATGTCCGTTCGTGCCCCGCTGGTTCCCGGCGTCCAGACGCCGCGCCGCGACGTCCCCAGTTCCATCGCCCGTCCCGAGTACGTGGACAAGCCGGCGCCGAAGCGGGACACCGGCAACGGCGTGCGCACGCCCGAGGTGATCGAGGCGATGCGGATCGCGAGCCGGATCGCGGCGCAGGCCCTGGAAGAGGGCGGCAAGGCGGTCAAGCCGGGCGCCACCACGGACGACATCGACAAGGTGGTGCACGAGTTCCTGCTCGACCACCACGCCTACCCCTCGACGCTGGGCTACCGCCACTTCCCGAAGTCGTGCTGCACCTCGCTCAACGAGGTCATCTGCCACGGCATCCCGGACTCGACGGTGATCGAGGACGGCGACATCTGCAACATCGACGTCACCGCCTACATCGGCGGCGTCCACGGCGACACGAACGCGACGTTCCTGGCCGGCGACGTCTCCGAGGAGGCCCGCCTGCTGGTCGAGCGCACCCGCGAGGCGACGATGCGGGCGATCAAGGCGGTCCGGCCGGGCCGTCAGCTCAACGTCATCGGCCGGGTCATCGAGTCCTACGCCAAGCGCTTCGGCTACGGCGTGGTCCGCGACTTCACCGGCCACGGCGTCGGCCCCGCGTTCCACACGCCGCCGACGGTCCTGCACTACGAAGAGCCCTCCGTCGACACGATCATCGAGGAGGGCATGACCTTCACGATCGAGCCGATGATCACGCTGGGCACCATCGACTACGACATCTGGTCCGACGACTGGACCGTCACCACGAAGGACAAGAAGTGGACGGCCCAGTTCGAGCACACCCTCGTGGTGACGGCCGACGGCAGCGAGATCCTCACGCTGCCCTGAGTCAGTGGCTCGTGGCCTTCTTGTAGCAGCGCACCGAAAGCGGCACGAAGATCGCCAGCAGCACCGCGATCCACAGCACCGAAGCCAGCACGGCGTGCTGCATCGGCCAGACGTCGTGCACCGGCATCGACGCGCTGGTGTTGCCGAACAGCTCCCGCGCCGCCTGGGTGATCGCCGAGACCGGGTTCCAGTCCGCGATCACCCGCAGCGGGGTGGGCAGGCGGCCGCTGTCGACGAACGTGTTGGCCAGGAAGGTGAGCGGGAAGATCGCCACGCTCGAGACGTTGTTGAACACCTCGGGCTTGCGCACGGCCAGGCCGAGCGTCCCCATCACCCACGACAGCGCGTAGGCGAAGGCGAGCAGCAGGAGCACGCCGCCGAGCGCCTCGAAGACGCCGGTGTGGATGCGCCAGCCGACCAGCAGGCCGACGAGGCCCATGATGAGCAGGCTCGTCACGTTGAGGATCAGGTCCGCCGTGGTGCGCCCGATCAGCACCGCGGCCGGCGACATCGGCAGCGATCTGAACCGGTCGATGATGCCCTTCTGCAGGTCGTCGGTCAGCCCGTAGCCGGTGACGATGCTGCCCATCGCCACGGCGAGGGTGAAGATCCCCGGGAGCATGAACTCGCGGTAGGACATGCCGGGGATGTCGATCACGCTGCCGAACACGTAGCCGAAGAGCAGCACGAACATCACCGGCATGAACACGATGGACCCGAGCAGGTCCAGCGACCGGACGATCTTGATCGAGTTGCGCTTGGCGACGGTCACGCCGTCGGTCACGGCCATCTGCACCGCGTTCATCACACGGCCTCCTTCGCGGGTTCGGCCGTCTCGTGGCCGGTGAGAGTGAGGAAAACGTCGTCGAGGGTGGGGCGGCGGACGCCGACGTCGCGGACGTCGACGCCGTCGGCGGCGAGCAGGGCGAGCGCTTCGGTAAGCGCTTTCGCGCCGTGGGTCACGGGTACGGTGAGCCGGAACGCCTCGGCCTGCGGCTCGCCGCTGGCCAGCCGCGCCAGCGCCCGCTGCGCGACGCCGACGTCGGCGTGCGTGCCGACGGTCAGCTCGATCCGCTCGCCGCCGACGAGGTCCTTGAGCTCGTCGGCGGTGCCGCGGGCGATCACGCGCCCGTGGTCGATCACAGCGATGCTGTCGGCCAGCCGGTCGGCCTCTTCGAGGTACTGCGTGGTCAGCAGCAGCGTGGTGCCGCCCGCGACCAGCTCGGTGATGACGTCCCACAGCTCGGTGCGGGCGCGCGGGTCGAGCCCGGTCGTGGGCTCGTCGAGGAACAGCACCGGCGGGTTGGCCACGAGCGCGCCGGCCAGGTCGAGCCGGCGCCGCATGCCGCCGGAGTACCCCTTCACCGGCCGGTCGGCGGCGTCTTCGAGGCTGAACCGGGCCAGCAGCTCCCGGCCGCGGGCCTTGGCCCGCTTGGTGCCGAGGTGGTAGAGCCGCCCGACCATCTCGAGGTTCTCGGCCCCGGTCAGCTCCTGGTCGACGGCGGCGTACTGGCCGGACGCGCCGATGTGCGAACGCAGCACGTGCGCGTCCTTGACGACGTCGAACCCGGCGACCGTCGCGCGGCCGGCGTCCGGCTTCTGCAGCGTCGTGAGGATCTGGACGGTGGTGGTCTTCCCGGCGCCGTTCGGCCCGAGCACGCCGAGCACGGTGCCCTCCGGGACCCGCAGGTCCATCCCGTCGAGGGCGGTGACGGAGCCGTACTTCTTGACGAGCCCTTCGGCCACGATGGCGTCTGGCATGGTCTTCCCCTTCTCTGTGCGGAGTTTCAGGCCCGGCGGATGACGATGTCGCCGGTGTAGGTGTGGGCTTTGACCTCGACCGTTTCCGTGGTCCCGCCCGGCCCCTCGGAGGGGGTGAGCGTGTTGCGCACGGAACCGGTCAGGGAGTTGAGCTCGAGCCAGGCGGCGCTGCCCTCGCGGACGCCGACCTCGATCTCGCCGACCGCGGTTTCGAGGACGACGGAGTCGCGCATGACCTCGTTGAGCCGGATGTCGCCGGACGCGGTCTTGGCGTGCACGCTCGCGTGGGCGAGGGAAACGAAGATGTCGCCGTTCGCGGTGTTGACCCGCAGGTCGCCGGTGACTTCGCCGACGCGGGTCTCGCCGTTGGAGTTCTTCAGCACGGCGGTGCCGTCGATCTCGCGGATCCGCAGCTCGCCGGAGCCGGTGTGGGCCTCGACGTGCCCGGTGGCCCGCTCGATGGAGACGTCGCCGGTGGCGGTGCTCGCCTCGAGCCGGGCGGCTTCGTCGAGGTGGATGTCGCCGACCGAGGTCTTGATGCGGCTGTCGCCGACCTGGCCGCTGACCCGGATGTCGCCCATGGCGGCCGTGGACCGGAGGCGCGAGCCGGCGGGCAGCTCGACCGTGACGTGCAGGGAGCCGCCCTTGCCCCACAGCTTGGTGGCGTACTTCGGGCCCTTGACCAGCAGTTCACCGCTCGCGAACTCGACGCGGGTCTTGGCGACCGCCCGCACGTCTTCGGGTTCGGACGGGTCGGCGGGCTCGATCTCGACGGTGGTTTCCGCGCGCTCGCCGGCGACGATCCGGATGTCGGCGATGCTGACGTCGATCGTGGCCGAGATCGGCTCGGGGGTGGCGAAAACGGGCATGGCTGCGCCCTCCTGGGGTGCTCGGGTGGCGTCTCCGCAGGTCGGAGACGTGTGAGGGAAAAGGAAGAGTGGCGGGTTACTGAACCCAGCCGGTGTACTTCTCGCCGAAGACCGACCGGCGGTGCGGCTGGCTCTTGCCGGGACCGAGGGCGGCGCTCGCGGCCCGCACGAGCCAGGCGTTGATCGAGAGCATCTCCCGGTTTGCGGCCTCTTCGACGCGCTGCTTGAGCGTTTCGGGCAGCCGGAGGTTGACCCGGGCGACGGCGCCGTCGTCGGCTTCCGGGGGCGCCGGGGGCGTTTCCTGGGGTGGTGGCTCGGGTGCGGCAGGCAGCGCGACGGCGAATTCGGCTTCGCGGCGGCGCAGGCGCACCTCGACGGAGCCGGGGGCGAGGTCGCGGGTGATCTCGTCGGCCGCCGCGGAAAGGGCGTCGAGCAGGGTGAGCCGGATCGCCGATTCGAGCGGCGCGGTGAGGCGCTCGGCCAGGGCGACGGCTTCCTCACCCGCCGCTTCGGCGGCGACCGCGAGCTCCCGGCGGAGTTCTTCCACGAAGGGCGTCAGGTCCATGGCGCAACTATGGCGCCACGGTGGTGCCACGACAACCCTGAATTGGCACCCTTAGGGGTCGATTGTGATGCCAAAGGCGGCAAATGTGCAGGTCAAGCGCGTTCGATGCGCTCCAGCAGCTCGTCCAGGAAGCCGCACGCCTCGGCGGCGGCCCGGTCCGCGTCCCGGTCGGCGATGGCCCGGGCGAGACCTTCGTGGCCGATCTCGGGCACGTGCTCCGCGCCCGGCGTGATGCTGGACGTCGCCGCGACGCTGGCCGTGATGACCTCGGTCAGCCCGCGGTAGAGCTCGGTGAGCAGCCGGTTGTGGCCGGCGCGGACGACGGCGCAGTGGAACTCCGCGTCCGTGCGCGCGAAGTCCTCCCAGCGCCCGTCGCGCAGCTCGGTGTCCCGGCGGGACAGCAGGGCCCACAGTTCGGCGACCTCGTCGTCGGTCCGCTCGGCGGCGGCCAGGCGCGCGCCCTCGACCTCCAGGGTGCGCCGGACCTGCAGGACCTCGCGCAGCTCCGACCCGCAGAGCCGCCGGATCGCGCCGGACACCTCGCTGGTGGCGCGCACGTAGGTGCCGTCGCCCTGCCGGACCTCCAGCAGGCCGGTGTGGGCGAGCGCGCGCACGGCCTCGCGGACGGTGTTGCGCCCGACGCCGAGTTGGTCGACGAGTTCGGCTTCGGTGGGGATGCGTTCGCCGATGGGCCATTCGCCCTGCGTGACCGCGGTCCGCAGCTGGTCGATGACCTGGTCGACGAGGCCTGCTCGCCGGGTGGTGGCCAGAGGCACAGGATTATCCCTTCATCCAATCATCCTACGTATGCGATAGTAGCCGTCATGCGCGTCGAACACCGTGAATCCGCCCTCGAACCCGAACTGGACGGCGCCGTGGAGTTCCGCACTCCGGGTGTCGTCGCCGGCGGGGTGCTGCTGGCGGTCGCGGTGGTGCTCACCGCCCTCAACCTGCGCCCGGCCATCACCGGCGTCGGCCCGATGCTCGCGGAAATGCGCCACGACCTGGGGACTTCCGGGGTCTGGGCCGGTGTGCTCACGACGTTGCCGACGCTGTGCTTCGCCGGCGCCGGGCTGGCCGCGCCGCTGCTCGCCCGCCGGGCCGGCATCGGCGCCGCCATCGCGATCGCGCTGAGCACGCTCGCGGCTGGGCTCGTGTTGCGCGTGCTCGACGGGCCGGCCGTGGTGCTCGGCGGGACCCTGGTGGCCACCGCCGGCATCGCGCTGATCAACGTGCTGATCCCGGTGGTCATCAAGGACTCCTTCCCGGCCCGCATCGGCGTCATGACCGGTGTCTACACCGCGGCCCTGCAGGGCGGCGGCGCGCTGGGGTCGGCGGTGACCCCGCAGCTCGGCGACGCGTTCGGCGGCTGGCGCCCGGCGCTGGGCAGCTGGGCCGTGGTGGCCCTCGTCGCGCTGCTGGCGTGGATTCTCGCAGCCCGCGGCACCGGCCGGGCGCCGAGGCATGCCGACGCCGCGGCCGGCGGCCGGTCGCTGCTGCGCAACCGGCTGGCGTGGATCGTCACGGTCTTCTTCGGCCTGCAGGCCTTCTACGCCTACGCGGCGATGGGCTGGTTCCCGCAGGTGCTGATGGACGCGGGCGTGTCGCGCGACGACGCCGGGCTGCTGTTCGGCCTGGTCTCGCTGATCGCCGTGCCGATCAGTCTCTTCGTCGCGCCGATGGCCGCCCGGCAGCGCGGGCAGGGTCCGTGGATCGCCGCGCTCGGCGTGTTCGGGTTCGCCGGCACCGCCGGGCTGATGTTCGCCCCCTCGTGGTCGCCGCTGCTGTGGAGCCTGCTGATCGGGCTCGGCATGAGCGTGTTCTCACTGGCGCTGACCGTCATCGCGCTGCGGGCGCGGACCGGCGCGGACACCGCCCGGCTGTCCGGCATGGCGCAGGGCTTCGGCTACCTGTTCGCCGCGCTCGGGCCGTTCCTCTTCGGCCTGCTGCACGACCTCGCGGGCGGCTGGACCGTGCCGCTGGCGATGCTGCTCGGCCTGCTCGTCGTGCAGGTGGTGTTCGGCGCGCTCGCCGGGCGCCGCCGGTTCGTCTGATTCTTAACTGTTAACACCTTTCGCCGGGGTCGGCGCGGCTTAAGATCTTTCGGTGGCCGTGCCGTCCCCCGACCTCGGGGTGTTGCTGCGCGAGGGCCCGTTCGACGCCGCCCTGCGCGCGGCGATCCGTGCCCGCGGGCTGAGCCTGGACCGGCTTCGCGAGCACCTGCGCGCCCGCGGCGTCTCGGTCACGACGGCGACGCTGAGCTACTGGCAGTCCGGCCGCAGCCGCCCCGAACGGCGGGACTCGCTGCGCGGGCTGCGGCAGCTCGAAGCCGTCCTGGAGGTACCGGCCGGTTCGCTCGCCGCGCTGCTGGGCCCGCCCCGGGCCCGCCGGTCCGCGGCCGCGGAGATCGGCCGGTTCTGGCCGGACGGGCGGCGCATCGACGCTGCGGTGTCCGATGTGGACACCCGGTGGGACGAACGGCTGACCCGGCTCAGCCAGCACGACGTCGTCACCGTCGGGGCCGGCCGCGAGGAGCTGGAATTCCGTTCGCGGCAGGTGCTGCGCGCCGAAGCCGATGGCCCGGACCGCTGGGTGGTGATCCTGCACCTGGACGAGCACGACCGGCCGCTGCCGGAGCTGCGTTCGCTGCGCGGCTGCCACCCCGGCCGCAGCGTGCTGAAGCCCGAAGACGGTCTTCTCGTCGTCGAACTGCTTTTCGCCCGGCCGCTCGAGCGCGGCGAAACCGTCATCACCGAGCACACGCTCGTGAACCGCGCGCCGTACCCGATCGCGACGAACTACGAACGCAAATTCCGGCTCCCGGTCCGCGAATACGTGCTCGAAATCCGGTTCTCGCCCGAGGCGGTCCCGCCGGTCTGCCGCCGCTTCGCCGAGCCCGGCGAAGAAACCGACGTCGTCCCGGAATCCGGTGCGGTGCACGGGGTCGCGCTCAACTTCGGCCCCGGACGGTACGGCTTCGAATGGGAATGGCCCGCCAGTTAACTGTTAAAGACGTACGGATCTGGGAAACCGGCTTTCCGGCGGCTTACCGTCTGCGCACTCCACTCGCCGATCCGAGGAGAATTCGATGCGCAGATTCGTTTCCGTCGCCGGCGTGGCCGCGCTGGCCGCGTTGGGGCTGGGCTTCTCGCCCGCCGAAGCGGCACCCGGACATCCGGACGCCGAGGTGGCGGGCGTGGCCGCGGCCTTCGGGCTCACCGCGGACCAGGCCCGGGCCCAGCTCGCCGCCCAGGACGGCGCCCACCGGCTGGCCGCCGCCCTGCCCGCTTCGGTGCGCGCGCGGTCGGCCGGGCAGTGGTTCGACGCCGCCACCGGGAAGCTGACCGTCGCCGTCACGACGGCCGAAGCCGCCGAGCAGGCGCGGGCCGCGGGGGCGGCGGCCCGGGTGGTCGCGCGGAGCCAGGCCGACCTGGACCGCACCGGCGCGGCCGTCCGCGCCCTGGTCGGCACCGGCGTGCCCGGCGTCTACGGCTGGGGCGTCGACGTCCGCGGCAACGAGGTCGGCGTGGACGTCGACCGGACGAAGAAGACCGCGGCGACCGAGAGTTTCCTTTCCCGCGTGCGGGAACTCGGGGTCCGGATCACCGAGACGGGCACGTCGCCGCGGCAGCAGTCCGGCACGATCCAGACCGGGAACCCGTGGTGGCCGGGCAGCGAAAGCAACTGCTCGGTCGGCTTTCCCGTGACGGATTCGAGCGGTGCCAAACACTTCCTGACCGCGGGCCACTGCACGAACGACCGCGACCAAGCCGCGTACGGTGCTTCGGGACAGCAGAACCGCATCGGCACGTCGAACGTCGGCGGCACCCACAGCGTCAACGCCAGCGAAGGGGACATGGGCGTCGTGGCGGTGACGGAGGCCGGGTGGAACCTGTCGGCTTCGGTCAACACCTGGGGCCAGCCCGCGATCACGCTGTCCGGCGCGGCCGAGGCGATGGTCGGCGACCGCGTCTGCCACTCCGGCAACACCTCGCACTGGCAGTGCGGCGAGGTGAAGTACACGCACAAGTCCGTCGACTACGGCGGCGGCCTGGTCATCGACGACCTCACCTGGACGACGGCGTGCTCCCTCGGCGGTGACTCCGGCGGCGGCTGGCTGCTCGGCGACAAGGCCACCGGCCTGCACGACGGCGGTCCGTCGCAGTGCGTCGACAACCCGTCCGACGGCGACATGTCCCTGTTCCAGCCGGTCGCCGAGGCGCTGGCCAAGTGGGGGCTCACCCTCGTGACCGGCGGCGGCACGACGCTGCCGGGCGCACCCGCCAACCCGCGGGTCACCGGCACGACGGCCACCAGCGTTTCGCTGGCCTGGGACGCGGCCACCGGCGACGTCACCGCGTACGACGTCTACAACGGCTCCGCGCTCGCCACGAGCGTCGCCGGGACTTCGGCGACCGTCACCGGGCTGTCCCCGGACACGGCGTACTCGTTCACGGTCAAAGCACGCGACGCGGCGGGGAACACCTCACCGGCCAGCGCCGCGGTCTCGGCGCGGACCCAAGCGGGCAGCGGCCGGACCTTGACGAACGACACCGACTACGCGATCCGCGACTACCAGCAGGTCTTCAGCCCGATCACGTCCACGCTCACCGGCCAGGCGGCGACCCCGCTGACGGTCGCGGTGACCATCCGCCACACGTGCGCCGAAGACCTCGGCGTCACGCTGCTGGACCCGAACGGCAAGGCGTACGCGCTGAAGTACAGCGGCGGCAGCACGTGCACGGCCTGGAGCGGCGCCCGCACGTTCACCGTCCCGGCGGCTTCCCCGGCCGGCGGCCGCTGGCAGCTGCGCGTGACGGACTACGGCCCCGGCGACACCGGCACCCTCGACACCTGGTCCCTCACCCTCTGAAAAGCCGTGAAGGCCACCTCGAGTTCCTCGAGGTGGCCTTCACGAACGTCAGTCCAGGGGCAGGTTGAGCAGGGCGTTCTCGATCAGCTCCGGCATCGCCGGGTGGATCCAGTACTGCCCGCGCGCCATGCTCCGCGCGTCGAGGCCGAAGCTCATCGCCTGGATCAGCGGCTGGATCACCGACGAAGCCTGCGGCCCGATGATGTGCGCGCCGAGCAGCTGCCCGGTCGCCGGGTCGGCCAGGAGCTTCGCGAAGCCGGTGGTGTCCTCCATCGCCCAGCCGTACGCGATCCCGGCGTAGTCCTGCTTGGACACCACGAAGGAAACGCCCTTTTCGCGGGCCTTCCGCTCGGTCAGCCCGACCGACGCCACCTGCGGGTGGGTGAACACCGCGTGTGGCACGAACCGGTGGTCGGCGGTGATCCGCTCGTCCGGGTGCAGCAGGTTGTGCTGCACCACGCGGGCTTCGTGGTTCGCGACGTGCTTCAGCTCGTGCGGCGAGGAAAGGTCGCCGAGCGCGTAGATGCCCTCGACCACGGTCTCCTGGTAGTCGTCGACCACGACGTGCCCACTGTCCATTGTGGTCACTCCGGTGGCGGCGACGTCCAGGACGTCGGAGTTCGGCCGGCGGCCGGTGGCGACCAGCAGCACGTCGGCCTCGACGGTTTCGGCGCCCTGCGGTCCTTCGAGGTCCAGCGCGACACCGCGTTCGGTCTTGCGCGCCCGCACGGTCTTGCGGTCGAGGCGGACGTCGAACCGCTGCTCGGCCAGCTCGGTGAACCGCGCGCTGACGTCGTCGTCCTCCGAGCGCAGCAGCCGCCCGGACCGGTTGACCAGCGTGACCTGAACGCCGAACGAGGCGAAGACGTGCGCGAACTCGGCCGCGATGTACCCGCCGCCCAGGACGACGATGTGTTCGGGCAGCTCGTCGAGCCGCATCACGGTGTCGGAGGTGTGGTACTCGACGGTGTCGAGGCCCGGGATCTCCGGGATCACCGGGCGGCCGCCCGCGGCGAGCACGAACTTGTCGGCGGTCAGCACCTCGTCGGGACGCCCGTCGGCGAAGCTGACGCGCAGTTCCTTGTGGCCGGTGAAGCGGGCGGTGCCGTCGTAGACGTCGACGTTCGCGTTGTCCTCGTGGCTGCGGCGGTACTCCGCGCCACCCGCGGCGATCGGGTCGATCCGGCCGAAGATCCGGTCGCGGATGTCGCGCCAGCGCACACCCTTCAGCTCTTCGTCGACGCCGTACTTCGCGCTGTGCGAAGGCGTGTACGCGACATCGGCGGCGTACACGAACATCTTCGTGGGGATGCAGCCGACGTTGAGGCAGGTGCCCCCGAACGTGCCCTTTTCGACGATCGCCGTCTTCTTGCCGGCGAACTCCGGGCCGAGGATCGAGTTCCCCGATCCCGTCCCGACGATCACCAGGTCGTAGTGGGGCACTGCATCCTCCGCGGGCTCGGTTCCGGTCGATTCACCCTAGTCAACCGAGGTCGCGGGGCTGGTGTTCCGGGTTGTGCTTAACGTCGTATTACGTGGTCAGTGGCCGTTGCCGGTGAAGTGCATCCGGTCTTTCGGGCTGGACCACGAGCCACCCCAGCTCCACCCGATCGCGGCGAACGCCCGCACGGTCGCGTCGCCGGCCTGGACCATGCCCGGCCGGCGGTTCGAGCGGTCGACATACGCCGAGGCCAGCTCGGGCAGGACGAGGTCACCCTGGGTGTAGGGGTTGCAGAACGGGTTCACGTCGACGGCGAGGCCGTACGCGTGCGCCGACCAGCTCGTCTGCCCGCGCGCCGGACGGCAGACGAACGCGCTGGTCGAGTTGCCGTCGCCGGTCGGCGGCGCGGTGAGTTCGGCCGGGCTGGTCACGCGCATCTCTTCGAGGGGGAAGTGCGCCGCGAAGAGCTGCCCGAACACCTTGGTGATCCCGGCGGCGCCCTTCGCGTTGACCAGCATCTCGCCGGTGTGCGCGCGGCCGTCGAAGCCCCAGAACGACATCGTCAGGTAGCGCAGGTCGGCCGCCTTGACCGGGCAGGCGGCCTGCCAGGTGCTGCGCGCGAGGACGTCGGCGGGCACCGCGCTGACCGTCGAGGCGTACCGGTCGCCGGCGGGCGGTGGGAGGAGGTCTTTTGTCGGAAGTGCCCGGTTCACCAGTTCGGGTGGTGTCGGTTCGACCTCGCCGAAGCCGTCCGGGCGCCGGGGGAGTGGCCGGGCACCCACCTGCCAGGTGACGGCGGGCGTACGAGACGCCGTCACCGGCGCGGTCGCCGTGGTCCTCACCGGAGCGGATGCCGGGGGCACGGGTTGCGGCGTCGACGGCACTTCTTCGGCAGCGCACGACGTCAGGGCGAGGGCCAGTACCGCCCCGAGCACCGCTGCCGTTCGCCGCATCCGGTCAGCTTCGCAGAGGCGCTCGCGGAACGCGGAGTCCACCCGTTCCAGTGACACCGCTTTGGGCCCACTCCGATTAGGGTATTCAGCGCACGGCGTTCACGCACCGGAGTCGCCCGGGTGCCGAGCGCTTGTTGTTTGCCGTGTCTGATGAGGGGAACGTCCCATGTCCGTGAAGTCCCGTCGATCCCTGCTGCTCGCAAGCGGCGCGCTCCTCGCCGTGGCCGCGGTGGTCGTCCCGGTCGTGGTCGGCACGGCGTCCGCCGATCCCGGATCCGGCAACCAGGCGCGGATCGTCGGCGGCGAGAAGGCCTCGCTCGGTGACCACCCGTACGCGGTGTACCTGACCGACAGCGGCGGCAACCAGTACTGCGGCGCGGTGATCGTCAGCTCCACGGCGGTCGCGACGGCGGCCCACTGCGCGAAGGCGGTCGCGAAGCAGGAGGTTCGCGTGGTCGCGGGCCGCGAGGACAAGCGCACCGACGATGGCCAGGTCCTCGGCGTCTCCAAGGTCTGGATCAGCAAGGGATACAGCGACCCGACGCAGGGCGACGACGTCGCGGTCCTGACCGTCCGCGGCCAGCTCGACTACCGGCCCGCGAAGCTGCCCGGCAACGGCGACGCGAGCCTGTACGCGGCAGGCACGAAGGCGACGGTGCTCGGCTGGGGCCGCGTCGCCGACGGCGGCGCCCGCTCCGACTACCTGCGCAGCGTCGACGTCCCGCTGGTCTCCGACAGCGACTGCAGCGCCGACTACAACGTCTACAACCAGAAGACGATGGTCTGCGCGGGCTACCCCGAGGGCGGCAAGGACGCCTGCCAGGGCGACTCCGGCGGCCCTCTCGTCGTGGGCGACACCCTGATCGGCATCGTCTCCTTCGGCGACGGCTGCGGCAAGGCGGGCAAGCCGGGTGTCTACACCCGCGTCTCGGCCTACACCGACGACATCGAAGCCCAGGCCAGGCCGCGCACTCTCTTCCCCTGAGCGTGGTAAGCAGGGATATGCCGACCCTGCACGACGCGACCGGTCCCGAACTGACGGCCGCCCAGCTCCACGACATCCTCCGCCTCCGCGTGGACGTCTTCGTGGTGGAGCAGAAAGCCGCGTACCCCGAACTCGACGGCCGTGACTTGAACCCCGACACCCGCCACCTGTGGTTCGAAGGCGAATCCGGAGTGACGGCGTACCTGCGCGTACTGCTCGACCCGGGCGACATCCGCCGCATCGGCCGCGTGGCGACGGCGGCGAACGCCCGCGGCCAGGGCCTGGCGGCCCGGCTCATGGAAGAGGCGCTGAAGGTCCCGGGCGAGTACGTCCTCGACGCCCAGACGTACGTCCAGGCGTTCTACGCCCGCTACGGCTTCGTCGCGGAAGGCGAGGAGTACACCGACGACGACGGCATCCCGCACATCCGCATGCGCCGCCTCCCGCGCTGACCACGGCCGCGGGTCGCGTCAGACGGTCGCGCCCCGCGGCGCCGTCGCGGTGATCACCTTCACCGCACGGTCCACATCGGCCTCCGTGAGGTCGGCCCGCGCGGTCAGGCGCAGCCGCGAGATGCCGTCCGGCACCGACGGCGGCCGGAAGCACCCGACGCGGATGCCCTGCTCCGCGCACGCCGCCGCCCACGCGACCGCGGTCTCGGCCGAAGGCGCCTGAACGGAAATGACGGCGGCGTCCGGCAGGCTCGCCTTCAGCCCGGCCGCCTTCAAGGACATCGCGAGGTTGCCCGCGTTCTCGACGACCTTCCCCGCCAGCCCGGGCTCTTCCTTCAGCGCGTGCAACGCGGCCAGCGCGGCGGCCGCGCTCGCCGGCGCCAGCGCGGTGTCGAAGATGAAGCTGCGAGCCGTGTCCACGAGGTGCTTGATCACGCGACGCGGCCCCAGCACCGCCCCGCCCTGCGCACCGAGCGACTTCGACAGCGTCAACGTCGTGACGACGTCGGGCGCACCCGCGAGCCCGGCCGCGTGAACCGCGCCGCGGCCGCCTTCGCCGAGGACACCGAAGCCGTGCGCGTCATCGACCAGCAGCGCGGCCCCGTGCTCGCGGCAGATGCCGGCCAGCTCGGCGAGCGGGGCGATGTCACCGTCCACCGAGAACACGGAGTCGGTCACCACGAGCGCGCGCGGCTTGCGCCGGGTCGAGAGCGCGTGCTTGATCGCCGACGGCGTCGAGTGCGCGACCGCGGCGACGTCGGCGCGCGACAGCCGGCAGCCTTCGATCAGCGAAGCGTGGATGTACTTGTCGGTGACGATCGCGGACTCGGCGCCGGACAGCGCGGTCACCGCACCGAGGTTCGCCGTGAAGCCGGAGGAGAACACGAGCGCCGCCTGGACGCCGCAGAACCGGGCGAGCTCCAGCTCGAGCTCGGTGTGCAGCTCGGTCGACCCGGTGACGAGCCGGGACCCGGTCGCCCCGGCGCCCCAGCGGAGGGCGGCGGCCGCGGCGGCTCCGGCGACGCGCTTGTCACGGGCCAGCCCGAGGTAGTCGTTCCCGGCCAGGTCCAGCTCGTCGACCCGCGCGGGACGCGGCCGCAGCTGCCGCACGAGCCCCGCGTTCGCCCGCTTTTCCGCCTCGGCGTCGAGCCAGTCGAAAACCTCATCGGGCGGGGGCGTCGGCGGCGTAGTCACGTCCCGCAGTCTCCCATCCGCGATCCACGCGCTCGTGCGGCGGGCCCTGGAAACGCCGGAAGCCCCGGACCGTGGTCCCGGGGCTTCCAGAGGGGATCGATCAGCTGTCGTAGCCGCGACGCGGGCCACGGCTCGGGCGGCCGTAGCCACCGCCGTTGCCCGACCGGGGCTGACGGCCGCGGCCGCCGAAGCCGCCGGGACGGCCTTCGCGGTGGCCGGAACCCTCACGCGAACCCTGGTACCCGCCGCGGTCGCCACCGCGGTCACCACGGTCGCCGCCGAAGCTGCCACGGTCACCGCCGCGGTCGCGGTCGCCGCGGTAGCCGCCGCTGCGACCCGAACCGCCGAAGCCGCGGTCGCCGCGGAAGCCGCCGCCGCCGCCGCGACGCGGGTTCTCGCGCCGCCGCTCGATGACCGGCTCGCCGCTGGGCTCGCGGGCACCGGTGATGCGGGACAGCGCGTCGTCGCCCGGACGGACCATCGTGGACTCGGCGCGCACGCCGGCCCGGTCGGTCATCCGCTTGACCATGCGGCGCTGGTCGTTGGTGACCAGCGTGACGACGACACCGGACGCCCCGGCGCGCGCCGTGCGGCCCGCGCGGTGCAGGTAGTCCTTGTGGTCGGCCGCCGGGTCGACGTGCAGCACCAGCGAGATGTCGTCGACGTGGATGCCGCGCGCCGCGACGTCCGTGGCGACGAGCACCGGCGAGTGGCCTTCCTTGAAGTCGGCCAGGACGCGGTTGCGCTGCCCCTGCGTCTTGCCGCCGTGCAGCGCCTGCGCGTTCACGCCCTGCTCGCGCAGGCGCTCGGTGAGGCGGTCGACGTGGTGCTTGGTCCGCACGAACATGATCGTGCGGCCCTCGCGGGCGCCGATCTGCGTGATGATGTCCTGCTTGTCCTGGTGCGACACCTGGAGCACGTGGTGGTCCATGGTGTCGACGCTCGCGGTCGACGGCGCGACCGAGTGCGTGACCGGGTCGGTCAGGTACTGGCGGACCAGGCGGTTGACGTCACCGTCGAGCGTCGCCGAGAACAGCAGCCGCTGCCCACCCGGCGGGGTGAGGTCGAGGATCTCGCGGACCTGCGGCATGAAGCCCATGTCCGCCATCTGGTCGGCCTCGTCGAGGGCGATGAAGTTGCAGTCGCCCAGGTGCGCGGTGCCCTGCCGGACGTGGTCCGACAGCCGGCCCGGGGTGGCGATCAGGAGGTCGACGCCGCGGGAGAGCGCGTCCGCCTGGCGGGCGAAGGCCATGCCGCCGACGGCCGTGCGGCACCACAGGCCGAGCGACTTGGCCAGCGGGGTCAGCGAGTCGGCGACCTGCATCGCCAGCTCACGGGTCGGGACCAGGATCAGCGCGCGGGGGCGCTTCGGGCGGGCCTTGCCGCCGTCGAGCCGGGCCAGCATGGCCAGGCCGAAGGCGAGGGTCTTGCCGGAGCCGGTCTGGGCGCGGCCCAGCACGTCACGGCCGGCCAGCGCGTCCGGGATGGTCGCGGACTGGATCGGGAACGGGTTGTTGATGCCCGCGTCAGCCAGCGCGCGGAGCAGCGGCTCCGGCAGGCCCAGCTGGGCGAAGGTCTTGGTGGCCACGGTCTCGACCGCGTCGTCGCGCAGCATGTCCCCACCGGCCGGGCGGGTGCGCGGCTTGCGGTCGGGACGGTCCGCGCGCGCGGACGTCGAGGTGTGGCCGGAATTGAACGTGACTGTCACAAATGCCTCTCGGACGCGGTTCGTCACAAGGGAGGCCCGGGCTGCCCGCGCGCAGGCAGGGCAAGATGGTGTGCGGTGGGCGTTCACAGGGACGGACCCGGCACACCGTGTCTTTCGCTTGCCGACACTGCGCGCCGCATGGGATTTACGGATCACCGCGAGCCATTCGGTGGCTCTGGAGGCGACGGACACCAACTCATCCACGCCGCCGGTTGCGGTCTGTACATACTGTACCCGAGCCGGAGCTGGGACTACGCATCGAGGTCACCGGTTGTGGGCGGCGTCGCAGACGTGTTCCACGCCACAGCCGCGACGCCGCCCCGCTTTCACCCGAGCCCGGCGGCGGTCACGAGCTCCGCCAGCAGCTCATCGGTGTTCGTCACGTGCTCGCCGAGCCCGCGGCCGTGGAACCAGCCGGCCAAGTTGCGCACGTCCCTGGCCAGGAATTCGGCCCCGCCGGGGTTGGCCACGACGTCGACGACCTGCGGCAGGTCGATCACCATCAGCCGGCCCCGGTGCACGAGCAGGTTGTACGCCGAGAGGTCGCCGTGCGCGAGCCCCTCGGTGGCGAGCAGCTCGAGCGCCGCGACGGCCTGGAACCAGAGGTCCTTCAGCTCGTCGGCGTCCGGCCGTGCCTGGGCCAGCCGCGGCGCCGCCGTTCCGTCCTCCTCGCCGAGGAACTCGAGGAGCAGCTCGGTCCCGTTGCGCTGCACCGGGTAGGGCACCGGCGCCCCGAGCGTCCACAAGCGACTCAGCGCGGCGAACTCCGCGACGGCCCACTGTTCGGCGATCAGGTTGCGGCCGAACGCGGTGCGGTGCTCGATCGCGCGCATCTCGCGGGAGCGGCGCATCCGCCGTCCCTCGAGGTAGCCCGCGTCGCGGTGGAACAGCTTGTGTTCGTCGCTGCGGTAGCGCTTCGCGGCGAGCAGCGTCCCGTCGGTGCCGGGCAAGCCACGCCGCAGCAGGTGGACGTCGGCCTCCTTGCCGGTCTTGAGCACCCCGAGGTCGGTGTCGACCGCGGCGAGCTCGGTGACCACCCAGTCCGGCCGGGGTCGCGGGCCGTGTTCGGCGTCGTCCCAGGTGGACCAGCGGTCGGCCCCGTCGGGCAGCTGGTTTTCGGTGTAGGCGTCGTCGCGGAGCTTGGCGAGCCGGACGCGCTCGCCTTCGGTGAGCCGCCCGCTGCGCGTGGGCTCCGGGTCGTCGAACCGCCCGCGGCGCGAACGCGCTCCGCGACGGCGGGAAGGTTGGTCGTCGAAGTGGTCGAAGTCTTCGAAGTCGTGCTGGCGCACTGGTGGGTTTCTCCTCGATCAGGGATGCCCCACCGGGCGCGTGGTCAGCTCCAGGGGGCGAGTGGGCAAGGGCGCGAAAGGGCCCGGACATCCATCACGACAGGCACCTCCCCGCTCTTGCGCACCGGCTCCCTGCCGGATGCGTTCAGCTTGCCGGACCGCTCCCCGGCCGCGCAACCGAATAGCGCGAACGGTCCGTTCGTGACGTTTCCTTGAATTCCGCTCGCGGCCGTGGCCACGATGAACCGGCAGGCGGAACAGAGGAGGAGCGGATGGACGCGTACGACGTGGTGATCGTCGGCGGCGGGCACAACGGCCTGGTCGCGGCCGCGTACCTGGCGCGGGCGGGCCGGTCGGTGCTCGTCCTCGAACGGCGGGGAGAGACCGGTGGCGCCGCCGTCTCGTTCCGCGCGTTCGAGGGCGTGGACGTCCGGCTTTCGCGCTACTCGTACCTCGTCAGCCTGCTGCCGAAGAAGATCGTGGCCGACCTCGGCCTCGACGTGGAGCTGCGACGGCGCCGGATGTCGTCGTACACCCCGTCGGGCGGCTCCGGCCTCCTTGTCGACACGGGCGACGACGGCCGGACCGCGTCGTCGTTCCGGGCCGTCACCGGGTCCGCTTCGGATTTCGCGTCCTGGCAGCGGTTCTACGAGCTGACCGAGCGCGTCGCCGGGCGCGCGTTCGGCACGCTCACCGAACCGCTGTTGTCCGAAGTGGACTTCCGCGACCGGATCGGTGACGACCGGGCGTGGTCCTTGCTGTTCGAACGGCCGATCGGCGAAGCGCTCACGTCGTGGTTCGGCGACGACACGGTGCGCGGCGTGGTGCTCACCGACGCGCTGATCGGCACGTTCGCCCCGGCGGACAGCGAGGACCTGCGGCAGAACCGGTGCCTGCTCTACCACGTGATCGGCAACGGCACCGGCGACTGGGACGTCCCGGTCGGCGGCATGGGCGCGGTCACCGGCTCGCTCGCTGCGGCCGCGGCCGCAGCGGGTGCGCGCCTGGTGACCGGCGCGGAGGTGCTCTCGGTGGATCCCGGCGGAGAGGTGCGTTACCGGCGTGACGACGCCGAGCACGTCGCTGTCGGAGGGCACGTCCTCGCCAATGTCGCGCCGTCCACGCTGGCGAGGCTGCTGGGCGAGGAGCCGCCGAGCCGGCCGGAAGGCGCGCAGCTGAAGGTGAACATGGTGCTCTCGCGGCTGCCGAGGCTGCGAGATCCGGACGTCGACCCGGCCGAGGCGTTCGGTGGCACCTTCCACGTCAACGAGACCTTCAGCCAGCTGGAGGCGGCGTATCGCGAGGCGGAAGCAGGCAGGATCCCCACGCTGCCGCCGTGCGAAATCTATTGCCATTCGTTGACGGATCCGTCGATCCTCGGCCCGGCCGAACGCGCGGCCGGTGCGCACACCCTCACCCTGTTCGGTCTGCACATGCCCGCGCGGCTCTTCGAGGGGCGCAACGAAGAGGCGCGGGAAGCGGCGTTGCGCGCGACGCTGGCTTCCCTGAACAGCGTGCTGGCCGAGCCGATCGAGGACTGCCTGCTGTCCACGCCCGACGGAAAACCCTGTGTGGAAGCCAAAACCCCGCTGGACCTGGAAGCCGAGCTGGGCCTGCCGGCGGGGCACATCTTCCACCGGGACCTTTCCTGGCCGTTCGCCGAGGATCCGGCCCAGGCCGGCCTTTGGGGCGTGGAGACACCGCACGAACGCGTCCTGTTGTGCGGCGCGGGAGCCGCGAGGGGAGGTGGTGTGAGCGGCATCCCCGGCCACAACGCGGCCATGGCGGTGCTCGGCGCCCGGTGACCCGGGTCAGGCGTCGTGTTCGGTGCACAGACACGCGACGCCTGGCTCGATCCACTCGCGGCCGGCCCATTCCGGGTGCCGTTCGACGAGCAGCGCGCGGACCTCGGCGACGACCTCGTCCACGCCCATCGCCGAGTCCCGGCGCCGCCAGGTCTCGTCCCGCAGTTCCCGGAGGTAGTCACGGACGTCGGTGAGTACGGCACCGCCGCCGACCTCTCCGTGCCCGGGAACCACCACGCGGTGCCCGGCGGCGGTCAGCCGGTCCAGGACGGCGAGCCAGCCCACGCCCGAGACGTCGGCGTCGTGCGGCGGGAACCACGGGAAGATCGCGAACTGCCCGGTCTCGGCCAGGTCGCCGGTGAACAGGACACCGGCGTCCGGCACCTCGACGACCTGGTCGCCCTTGGTGTGCCCGCGGCCGGTGGGGCGCAGCCGGACGGTCCGGCCGCCGAGGTCGAGGTCGTACCCGTCCTCGTAGACCTGGTCGGGAACGGGCAGCCGGACGCCCTCGAGGCGGCGGGCGACCACCTCGCCCAGGCCCCGGAACATCTCCAGGTAGCCCGGGCCCTTGGTCGTCAGGTCGTCGGCCTGGGCGCGGTTGACCAGGTAGGTGGCCTCGCCGGCGAACACCTGCGCGCCGAAGGCGTGCTCGGGGTGGAAGTGGGTCGTGGTCAGGTACAGGCGGCGGCCCTTCGCCACTTCCGTCGCGAAAGCGAGGACCTGCTCGGCGTTGGCGGTGCCGATGCCCGTGTCGATCACGAGGACGGCTTCCGAGCCGCCGACGACGCCGATGTTGGGCACCAGGTCGACCCGGTGGTTGGGGATCACCAGCAGGTCCGGGGCGATCTCTTCGGCGCCGTCGACGCGCACGACGGGATCGGTCAGTTCGGTCATGCCCCGATTCCACCGCCGCCGGAGCGCGGGCGTCCAAGACCGGTTCGGTGGCGCCGATACCGGGTGGCTATCGTCGCCGGTCATGGAGCTGCGCACGCTTCGGTACTTCGTGGCCGTCGCCGAAGAACTCCACTTCGGGCGGGCGGCCGCGCGGCTGCACATGAGCCAGCCGCCGCTGAGCCGGGCGATCAAGCAACTGGAGAGCGACGTCGGTGCCGTGCTGCTGCTGCGCTCCGCCACGGGGGTCACGCTCACCCCGGCCGGAACGGCGCTGCTGGCGGAAGCCCGGTCCCTGCTCGACCAGGCCGACCGGGCCCGCGTGCGCGTGGCCGCGGCGGCGGGCGAAGCGGTGCTCACCGTCGGCATCCTGGGCGACAGCACCGACCCGGACGCGGTCCGGCTCGCCGACACCTACCGGCAGCGCCACCCGGACGTCGAGGTCCGCGTCCGCGACGCCGACCTGACCGACCCGACCTGCGGCCTGCGCACCGGCCTGGTCGACGTGGCGCTGACCCGCGGGCCGTTCGACGAAACCGGCCTGTCGGTGCACGAACTGCGCACCGACCCGGTGGGCGCGGTCCTGCGCGCGGATGACCCCCTGGCCGCCCGCGACCACCTCGACCTCGCCGACCTGGCGGACCGTCGCTGGTTCCGCTTCCCGGACGGCACCGACCCGCGCTGGCAGTCGTACTGGCACGGCGGCGAACCCCGGGAGGGCCCGGTGGTGCGCGCGGTCCAGGAATGCCTGCAGGCGGTCCTCTGGAACGGCACGGTCGGCTTGATGCCGCTGGGGCACCAGCCACCCGCCGACCTGGTCGTGGTGCCGCTGCCCGCGATGCCGCCGAGCCCGGTGGTCATGGCGTGGCAGAAGGCGAGCACGAACCCTCTGGTCCACTCGTTCGCCCACATCGCGATGGCCGCGTACCGAGCCTGAGCTCGCTCGCGGATCGGGTCTAGACCACTGGCCCGCGGCGGACGTCGTAGAGGTCCCAGTCCAGCTGCCAGAACGCGTCGATGCCGTGCTCGCGGATGAACTTCCGCTCGGTGTCGTGCACCGGGAAGCAACCGGCGATGCTGATCGGCGGGCCGCCGACGTCGATCAGCGTGTACTGGTGCGCGTCGAGCCCCGCGGGTGCCGAAACCGCGAAGGCCGTCATCGCCGACTCCTCGGCGATCGGCTGCCCGAAGTCGATCGTGTCGCCGTAGACGAACGGGCAGGTGCCGCGCAGCTGCTCGGCGAGGTAGCCGATCGCCAGCGCCCACGTCGGGTCGTCGGACCGGACGCTGATCCACAGCTCCGGTCTCACGCCGTGCCAGTCCGGGTGGTCGGCCAGCGAAAGTCCGTAGGTCGCGCCCGTCACGTAGCGCGGTTCCGGTTCGTCGTCGTAGACGAACGCGATGACGTCGTCGAGCCCGTCGTGGGTCGACGGGATCGGCTGCAGACGGGGTTCGCTGGTCCCGGTCAGGGTGTCGAGATGGGCGACATACCGCTCGGCACGGCTCGGCATGGCGCGCAGCATACGACCGACCGGGCCGTGGCGCGGAACAATCCTGCTGGCCCGGGCGCGGCACGTTCGGGCAGGGTGGAAACCATGCGAGTGCTCGTGATCGGAAGCGGAATCGGCGGCGCGGCGACGGCCTGGCACCTGGCGCGCCGCGGCGTGGAAGTGGTCGTGGCGGACGCGGCGCGGCCGGGAACGGCGACCGAGGCCGGCGCCGGGATCGTCAGCCCGTGGACGTCGAAGTGGGAAGACGCGCTGTACCCGCTCGCCTCGGCCGCCGGCCGGTACTACCGCGAATTCACGGCGGAGCTCGAGGGCTCGTCGTTCGAGGTGGTCGGCGGGATGATCGTGTCGGCCGACGAGGCCGAGCTGACCGAAGCGCGGGAACGGCTGGACAAGCGGTCGGCCGACACACAGGAAATCGGCGAGGTCCGCCGGCTCGACCCGGCGCAGGCCCGCGAACTCTTCCCGGCGCTGGCGCCCGGGCTGGGCGCGGTGCACTTGACCGGCGCCGGGCGCGTCGACGGGCACGAGCTGCGGCGGGCGTTCTTGCGTGACGCCGAGCGCCAGGGCGCGAAGTTCGTCGAAGGGGAGGTCGCGTTCCGGGCCGACGGCACCGTCGCGGGCGAAGAGGGACCGCTGGAGGCGGACAGCGTCGTGGTCGCGGCCGGCGCGTGGAGCCGTGACCTGCTGGCCCCGCTCGGCATCGACCTGCCGGTGACGCCGCACCGCGGCCAGATCAGCCACTTCGACCTGCCGGGCACGGACACGGCGGCGTGGCCGGTGGTCTTGCCGCGGACCAGCCACTACCTCCTCGCGTTCGGCGGTGGCCGGGTCGTCGCGGGCGCGACCCGCGAGGCGGAGTCCGGCTTCGACTACCGCGTCACGGCCGCCGGGCAGCGCGAGGTCCTGGACCACGCGCTGGCGGTCGCGCCCGGCCTCGCGGACGCCACGCTGGCGGAAACCCGGGTCGGCTTCCGCCCGGGCACACCGGACGGCCTGCCGATCCTCGGCCTGCTCCGTCCCGGATTGGCGGTGTCGACGGGCTTCGGCGCGGGCGGCCTGACGAACGCGCCGTTCGCGGGCAAGCTCGTCGCGGCGCTGGCGGTGGGGGAGGACCCGGGCTTCGACCTGACCCCGTTCGCCCCGGACCGCTTCTGAACGGCCACCGCCTCCGCGCGGCGACGGAGGCGGACCTCGCCGCGCTGGTGACGATCCTCGACGGCGCGGTCTCGTGGCTCGGCTCCCAGGGGCTCGACCAGTGGGCGGGAACGCCGTGGCGCACCGATGAGCTGCGGCCGGGCCTCGCGACCGGCGCGCTGCGGATGGCGGAGACCGCGGGGCCGGCGCCCGTGCCGGTCGCGACCATGACCCTCGGCGAGGAAACGGCGGACTTCTGGCGTCCGGCGGACGACCGCTGCGCCGCGCTGTACCTCAGTCACCTCGCGGTCGACCGTGCGTTCGCCGGGCTCGGCGTCGGCGCGTGGTTGCTCGAGGAGGCGGCGAAGGAGACCGCGCGGCGGGGCAAGCGGTGGCTGCGGCTCGACGCGTGGAAGAGCAACGCCCGCCTGCACGCCTACTACCGGCGGCAGGGCTTCCGGCTGGTGCGGATCGACGGCGGGCCCGGCGGTTCCGGCGCCTTGTTCGAGCGGGCCGTCAGCCTTCGGTGACCAGTTCCAGCGTGTGCTCGCCGGTGCGCTCGACCACCAAGCCCGCCTTCGTGATCACCTTCACCAGCTGGTCCACAGTGGACGGTTCGGCCCGGGTGACGGCCAGCACGTGGGCCAGGCGGCCTTTGTACGCCTTGTTGAAGTGGCTGACCGTCACGCGCTCGCCGCGGGCGTTTTCGGTGACCACGCGGACCGTCACCGCGTCCGGGCGGAGTTTGGCGAATGCCGAGTACGTGCCCGAGCGCAGGTCCACGACCAGGCCTTCGACCGCCTGCAGCACCGGCTCGAGGACCGGTTTCCACAGGCCGCGGACGGTGCCCAGCGACGGGAGCGAGTTGCCGCCCGAAAGGCGGTAGGCCGGGATCGGGTCGGTCGCCGAGACCACGCCGAACAGCGAGGACGTCACCGCCAGGCGGCGGTGGGCTTTCTCCAGGCCCGCTTTCGTGAAGCTCTTCACGTCGAGTGCGTCGTAGAGGACGCCCGTGTAGCGGTGCAGGGCCGGCATCGTCGGGGACGTCCGGAGCTCGGCGTTGCGCGCGACCTCCCCGGCCTGGCGCTCGGTGAGGCCCAGGGCCGCCAGGCTGGCCGGGACGTCGGCGGCCAGGTCGACCAGCGCGTCCGCGAGCTTCGCGCGGGCCGGGTTCAGCTCGGGGAACGACAGCGCGCTGAGGTCGAGCGAGCCGCCGCGGCCGCCGTCGGCCTTGGTCTCTGAAGGGGGGAGGAGCACCAGCACGTGCCGAGCGTAAATCGGCGTGCGCGGGCGCCGCCGTCCGGCCTAGCCTCCCGGCATGGACCTGACCTGGCGCCCGTTGACGTTCGCCGACGTACCGGCGCTGACCCGCCTGTACGCGGCCGCCGAGGAAGTCGACCGGACGGGTGAGCACTTCAGCGAGGAAGACCTCCGCGAGGAGCTCGAGGGTCCCAACATCGACCTGGCGCGCGCCACGACCGGTGCCTGGGCCGGCGACCGGCTCGTCGGGTACGGCCTGATCCGCCGCCGCGACGCCGCGAACCCCGTGCACATGATCCGGCTCCAGTCGATCGTGCACCCGGACCACCGTGACGACGTTCTCGGCGCTCACCTGGCCGGCTGGTTCTCGCGGACGAGCCGCGAGGTCCACGAGCGCACCTTCCCGGGCGCACCGCTGGAACTGCACTACGGCCTCCACGAGAACGAGCGCTGGATCGCCGGGGTCCTCGCCCGGGCGGGCTACCGGCACGGCCGGACCATGGTGACCATGCGCGTCGGCCTGGCGGACCTGCCACCGCAGCCGCCGCTGCCGGACGGCTTCGAGGCGGTGCCGTTCGGGTTCGAGCACGACCGTGCCGTCCTCGATGCCCGCAACGACACCTTCGCCGACCACTGGGGCAGCACGGTCTACGAGCCGGAGGCGTGGCGGCACCTGGTCACCGGCTCGAAGGACTTCCGGCCGGACCTGTCGTTCCTCGTCCTGGACGGGGAGAAGGTCCTGGCGTTCGTGCTGTGCCACTTCTACGCGGCCGAAGCCGCGGCGACGGGCGTCCGCGAGCTGCACGCCACCTGGGTCGGAACGCGCGAGGTGCTGCGCGGGCGCGGGGTCGCGTCGGGTCTGCTGGGCCACACGCTCCAAGCGGCGAAGGCCGCGGGGTTCGACCGGTCGGCGCTCAACGTCGACGTCGACAACGCGCACCGGGCGCTCGGTGTCTACGAGCGGTGCGGGTACCGCGTCGCGGACGAGTGGCACGTGTACGTGCTCAGTGCTCCACGAGGTTGAGGAGCTCCTCCCCGGCCACGTACCGCCTCAGCTGCTCGGCCGCCAGCTTCTTCGCGCGCGGGTAGAACGACGCCGACCCGCCCGCGATGTGCGGGGTGATCACCACGCCCGGAGACCTCCACAGTGGATGGTCGGCGGGCAGGGGCTCCGGGTCGGTCACGTCGAGGCCCGCGCGCAGCCGTCCGGTGCGGGTCTCCGCCAGCAGCGCGGCGGTGTCGATCGCCGTGCCGCGGCCGACGTTCACCACCAGGGCGTCGTCCGGGAGCGCCGCCAGCTCTCCGCGGCCGATCAGGCCGCGGGTGGCCGGGGTGTCCGGCAGGATCAGCACCACGATGTCGGCGGCGGGCAGCAGCTCCGGCAGCTCGGCGACGCCGTGGACGCCCTCCGCCGGACGAGGGCGGCTCGCCACCTTCGTCACCACCGCCTCCGCCGCGACGAGCTGGCGCTCGATCGCCTGCCCGATCGAGCCGTGGCCGATCAGGAGCACGCGGCTGTCGGCGAGCGACCGCGTGTGCTCGCGCACCCACTCGCCCCGCGCCTGCTGCGCGAACCAGCGGGGCAGGTCCCGCTGCGCCGCGTGGATCAGGGCGAGGGCGTGCTCGGCGACGCTCAGGTCGTGCAGCCCGCGCCCGTTCGCCAGCCGGACGCCCGGCGGCAGCAGCGGCACCAGCGCCTCGACGCCGGCCGACAGCGACTGCACCACCCGCAGCGCGGGCAGCTCCTTGATCAGCTTCGGCGGCTCCGGCCCGCGGTCGTAGGGCAGCACGTAGAACTCGACGTCGCCGAGGCCGGCCGGAACCGCCTCGCCACCGTCGTAGTACGCGGCCTCGACGCCCTCCGGCACCTCGATGTCGGTCCAGGGCAGCAGTACGCGAGCGCTCATGCCGCCTTTCTACCCGCTCGCCTCGGCACGCCGCGCGCTCAGTGCTCACCTCCCGAAACGCAGAACTCGTTGCCCTCCGGATCGGCCAGCACCGTCCAGGCCAGCCCCGGCACCTGGTGCTCGGCGAGCTCCTTCGCACCCAGCCCCACCAGGCGTTTCACCTCGGCTTCGCGATCGTCACCGCCGAAATCGACGTGCACCCGGTTCTTGCCCGCTCTCGGCTCCGGTACCCGTTGCAGCGCAAGCGGGATGCCCCCGGCGGTCGGCGCGAGGATGAGGAACTCGCCCTCGTAGTCCTGCGTCACCGTCGTCTCCAGCGCCGCGGTCCAGAATTCCGCCAGACCGCGCGGGTCCGCGCAGTCGATCGTGATCATGCCCAGGTGGATAGCCATGGCCCCGAAGCTAGCGGCGACCCCCGACAAAAACGGGCCGCCGAGTAACCCGTTGGAGTCACGGCGGGGTGAGTGACTACCCTGAGCGGGACTTTCACACCCGCCCGGCGCAGGGAGCCCCGCAGTGATCACCAGGACTTCGTCGTTGTTCCTTCGCACGTTGCGCGAGGATCCGGCGGACGCCGAGGTACCGAGCCACCGGCTCCTGGTACGTGCCGGCTACGTCCGCCGGGTCGCCCCGGGCGGGTACTCGTGGCTGCCGCTGGGCCTGCGCGTGCTGCGCCGGATCGAAAACGTCGTGCGCGACGAGATGAACAAGATCGGCGCGCAGGAGATCCAGTTCCCCGCGCTGCTGCCGAAGGAGCCCTACGAGGCGACCGGCCGCTGGACCGAGTACGGCGACAGCCTGTTCCGCCTCAAGGACCGCAAGGGCGCCGACTACCTGCTCGGCCCGACGCACGAGGAGCTCTTCACGCTGACCGTGAAGGGCGAGTACAGCTCGTACCGCGACTACCCGGTCACGCTGTACCAGATCCAGACGAAGTACCGCGACGAAGCGCGTCCCCGAGCCGGCATTCTGCGCGGCCGCGAGTTCGTCATGAAGGACTCCTACTCCTTCGACCTCGACGACGAGGGCCTGGAGCGCTCCTACCAGGCGCACCGCGACGCCTACACGAAGCTGTTCGACCGGCTCGGCCTCGAGTACGTCGTCGTGAAGGCGACGTCGGGTGCGATGGGCGGCTCGGCGTCCGAGGAGTTCCTCGCGGTCGCCGAGACGGGCGAAGACACCTACGTCCGCAGCACGGACTCGGGCTACGCGGCGAACGTCGAAGCCGTCGTCACGCCCGCGCCCCCCGCGCAGCCGATCGAGGGCCGCCCCGAGGCGCAGGTGCACCACACGCCGAACACGCCGACCATCGAGACGCTGGTCAACTTCCTCAACAACGCGAACCTGGGCCGCACGTTCACCGCGGCCGACACGCTGAAGAACGTCATGCTCAAGACGCGTCAGCCGGGTGCGAAGGAGTGGGAGCTGGTCTGCGTCGCGGTCCCGGGTGACCGCGAAGTGGACATGAAGCGCCTCGAAGCGTCGCTGGAGCCCGCCGAGGTGGCGCTGCTCGAAGAGGCCGACTTCGCGAAGAACCCCTTCCTGGTCAAGGGCTACATCGGCCCGAAGGCGCTGCAGGACAACGGCGTGCGCTACCTCGCCGACCCCCGGATCGTCCCCGGCACCGCCTGGGTCACCGGTGCCGACAAGGTCGACCACCACGTCGTCGACCTGCTGGCCGGCCGCGACTTCACCCCGGACGGTACGATCGAGGCCGCCGAGGTCCGCGAGGGCGACGCGTCGCCCGACGGCCAGGGCACCCTGGTCGCCGCGCGCGGTATCGAGATCGGGCACATCTTCCAGCTCGGCCGCAAGTACGCGGACGCGTTCGAGCTCGACGCGCTCGGCCCGGACTCGAAGCCGATCCGGATCACGATGGGTTCGTACGGCGTCGGCGTCTCGCGGCTGGTCGGCGTGCTCGCCGAGCAGAACCACGACAAGCTCGGCCTGATCTGGCCGCGCGAGGTCTCGCCGTTCGACGTGCACATCGTCATCGCGGGCAAGGACGAGGCGATCGCGGCCGGCGCCGAGAAGATCGCCGCCGAGCTGGACGCGGCGGGCATCGAGGTCATCCTCGACGACCGCAAGGCGACGCCGGGTGTCAAGTTCGCCGACGCCGAGCTGCTCGGCGTGCCGACCATCCTGGTGGTCGGGCGCGGCCTGGCCAACGGCGTCGTCGAGGTCAAGGACCGGCGCTCCGGCGAGCGCGAAGAGATCGCGGTCGACGCCGTCGCCGAGCACCTGGTCAAGCTCGTCCGGTCCTGATGGCCCGGTTCCGCCGGCGGCCCGAAGACGAGACGCCGGGGTACGAGGACAACGCGGCGCTCCGCGGGTTCGGCGGTTACGAACCCGCGGACGCGCCGGAGCCGCCGCGTGCGCGGCCGAAGCGGATCCGCCCGGCCGCGAAGCCGCTGAAATGGCGGCGGGCGCCGTGGTTCGGCCTGGTGTTCATCGCGCTGGTCGCCGGCGTGCTGAACGCGCTGGGGGTCGGCAAGCCGCGTGACGCGTCCTCGTCGCCGACGCCGCGTACGCCGGTAGTCGTGACGCCGTCGCCGCGGGCCGAGGTCCCGGCGGTCGTCACGGGCTGGCGGTCGGTCGCGGGCCGGGACGGTTCGTACGCCTACGACGTCCCGCCGAGCTGGGCGCCCGAACCCGGCACGCTGCACGGCTGGGACAAGACCGGCGCGGTCCCGGGCCTCCGCCTGATCACGAGCGCGTTCCTGGGCGAGGACTTCTGCGGCGACAGCAACCTCGGCGGCGCGGGCGTCACGACGGAACCGCTGACCGACCTCGACGCGGCGGCCCGCAAGGCGGTGACCGACCTTGGGATGAGCGCGTTCAGCCCGGACAACGGCCCGCTCGCCGCGGTGACCGCGGACGCGGGTACCGACGCACAGCTCACGAAGGCCGACGGCACGAAGGCGCCGGCGCGGATCGTGGTCGCGGAAGTCGTCCCCACGGAAACGGGGGAGTGCGCGGCCAAGCACGCGCTGGTGGCGGCGATGGCGTTCGGCGGGAATGCCGGGACGGCCGGGGTCGTGGTGGCGTACGCGGACAGCGACCGGGGCGGTCCCTCGGTGCGCGACGACCTGGTCGGGATCGTGCGGAGCTACCGGTTCGTCCCCGCGGCGGACCGGAGCACGACGACTCCGCCGCCGACCACCTACCGCTAGGCGCCGGAATTCGGCAGGCTGCCCGCATGGGTGGTGACGCGGACAGACGGCTCGCGCGGATCAGGATCGGCGCGTTCGCGGTGCTGGGGGTCGCGGGGGTCCTGCTCCTCTTCGGGCCGCTGCTGGCGAAGGGGGCGATCTGGCTCGTCGAGCCGCGGGATCCGGACTGGTGGGGCGCGTCCGGGCAGTGGGTCGGGGGCATCGGCACGATCGCCGCGGTGGTCGTGGCGTTGTGGATCGCCATCCGCGACGGCCGGGTCGCGCAGGCGGACCGGCGGGAACGGGACCGGCGCGAGCGGCAGGAGCAGGCCGCGAAGGTCACCGCGTGGATCGAGCGCGCCGAGCCCGGGACGGACGCGGCCGGGTACATGGTCGTCTCCAACGCGAACGCCGAGGCGGTCAACCACGTCGTCGTCTCGTTCGACCTGGTGCGGCAGCTGCCGATGACCGGATCCACGCTGCACCGCGGGCCGGTGATCGAAGACGACGAGTACCTCTACGCGATCCTCCCGCCCGGGAAGTGGCGGATGCCGATCCGCGAATCGTGGCAGCGCCCGGACATGACCCCGGGGGTGATGCTCGCCTTCACCGATTCGCGGAACGGCCACTGGCTCCGGCTGACCGACGGCAGGCTGATCGAAAAGGACCAGAACGTCGTCAGCCGCCGGAAGATCCGCTTTCCCCAGCGGATCAGCGTGCCCGAGAGCTACTGACCAGCTTCGCCAGTTCCCGCAGCCGGACGTCCGGCAGGTACGCCCGGCTCAGCGCCAGCCCGATCCGGGGCAGGTCGGCTTCGTCGCGGAACGCCAGGTACAGCGGGACGTGCCGCGGCTGGAACTTCGCCTTGAACGCGTGCAGCGAACGGAAACCGTAGTACGGCTCCATCACGCGGCCCAGCGACTCCAGCACCCGGTCCACCGGCCGCGCCGCGCCGGAGCCGCTGCGGGCCAGCGGTGCGCCCGACAGCGAGACGAACCGCGCGCCTTCGTCGCGGAACGCCAGGCAGGCCGACGCGATGAGGAACTCCATCACCGGGCGGAAACCGTGCGCGCTGCGGCGCATGACGTCGAGCGTCCAGCCGCCGATCTTGCCCGCTCCCGTGTGGACCGGGAGCCACGACGTCACGCCGTGAACGGTGCCCTCCGCGTCGACCGCGAGGCCGACCCGGGTGGCCGGGTCCATCGCCTCGTCGAGCCCGCCGAGGGTGAACCCCATCTCCGGCATGCCCTTGTCGGCGATCCACTCCTCCGAGAGGGCCCGGACCTGGGCGAGGATGGGTTCCGGCTGGTCGGCCAAGCGCACCAGCCGGAAGTCGATCTGCTGCTTGGCGGCCTTGTTCAGCGCGGACCGGACGTCCTGCCACGCCTTGCCGCGGAACTCAAGACCGTCGAGGTCCAGCACGTTGTCCTCGGCGACCTGGACGTGCTGCCAGCCCAGCTCGCGCGTCGCCGCGACGGTGGCTTCCGTCGCCGAGAACACGCACGGCACCAGGCCGGAGTTCTCGCACATCGTGGTGAATTCGGTGACCGTGGCCGCCGCGGTGCCGTCCGGCGCGATCGGGTCGCCGAGCGCGACCGCGACGCCCGCGTGCCGCCGGTAGGCGAGGTAGGACCGGCCGTCTTCCCGGACGAAGTAGGTGTTGCGCGGCCAGGTCGTCATCCACGACAGCGTGCTGCCGCCGTGACGTCCCAGGAGCGAGCGGGCCAGCGCCGGACCCGGGCCCTGCGCGTGGCGCCGCAGCCGGCGTCGCGAAGGCACCCGGAACGCGTGGCGCGCGGCGATCAGGACGCCGAGCTCGACCGTCCACAAGAGATTGTCGACGAAGAACAGCGGCAGGCCCTCGGTGTCGTAGTCTCCGCCGAAGACGTCGGCCAGCCCGACGAGCGTGGCGACGGCGAGCCCTTGCAGCGTCACGAAAGCCGACAGCGCGGCCGCCCAGCGCCACGCGACGCGCCCGCCCCGGCGCAGCCCGTTGAGCATCGGCAGCACGAGCACCACGAGGATCGCCAGCTCCGGCGCCGACAGCGAAACCCCTTCCGTCGACCCGAACGGCCCGTTACCGGGGACCAGGAACATCACGATCTCGGCGACGGTGAGCAGCAGCAGGCCGGCGACGGCCAGCAGCCGCCACTCCCGCAGGTTCGGGCCCGCCGCGTCGGCGGAGCGCCGGCCGCCGACGAGCCGCTTGCCGAGCGGGATCGCCAGCAGCAGCGCGAAGAAGTGCACGAGGTCGGCCAGCGTGCCGACGTAGACGATCGCGACGCCGGCGTACACGCACAGCCCGGCCCGCAGCCGCAGCGCCCACGGCGGCCGCAGCGTCGCGCTGGCGACCGCGACCGCGGCGAGCGCGCCGCCGGAGAACCCGACGTCGAGGCTGCCCGCCATCCGCTCGGCCCACAGCCAGCCGGAGTTGCGGCACAGCGCGAGGAACTGCGTGGCGACGAGGACGGAAGCGATCTGGCCGCCGATGGTCACGGCCATCGCGCGCCGCGTTCCCAGCTGCCACTCGGCGAAGCCGGCGAAGAGCGCGAAGCTGCCGACCATCGGCAAGTAGTACCAAGGGATGACGGCGAAGAACGGCCCGGTGAGCATGGTCCACCACCGGCCCGCCTCCAGTGACGGCAGTCCGTAGGCGATGAACGGGTAGGCCGCGCGGTCTTCGGCCGCGTTCCAGAGCGCCCCCGACGCGACGGCGAGCACGAGCATGGCCGCCGTGACGGTGCTGGTGAACGGCAGCCGCTCTCTGAGCACCGCGGCCGTTGCCCGGACACGTCCCCCTCCGGCGAGCTTGCCCGCCGCCCCTGTTTGAGTCATGGGAAGAGTCTGTCGAGCCGCGTCGCCGGGGGACATCGGGCAAGGGAACGAGATTTCCCCTAGGGGAAATCGTTCTTTCGGCTGAGGGTTTCCCCTCCTTCAGGAGGAGATCAGCCGAGCACGGCGGCGCGGACGGCGTCGGTGTCGGCCAGGTCCGGCAGGACGGTGTGCGCGCCCGCCGCGGACAGTTCCTCGGCGGAGAAGTGGCCGGTCGCCACGGCGATGGAGACCGCGCCGTTGTCCAATGCGGCCTTGACGTCGTTCGGGGTGTCGCCGATGACGACGACCTCGCCGGCGTCGAACTCGGTGCCGTGCTTGGCCGCGGCCAGCCCCATGGCGTGCGGCACCAGGTCGGGGCGGTGCACCGAAAGCGTGCCGTAGCCGCCGATCTCCAGGTCGAGGTGCTCCTGGAGGCCGAACGCGGCGAGCTTGTGCCGCGAGATCTCCGGCAGGTTGCCGGTGACCAGCGTCTGGACGACGCCGCCGTGCCCGGCGAACGCGGTCAGCGCCTCGACCGCGCCCGGCAGCACGCGGGCTTCCGCCGGAAAGCGGTGCGCGGCGCGTTCGGACTCCGCCACGAGGGCTTCGAACAGCGCTTCGATCGTCTCCTGCGCGGCCTCGAAGCCGTTCGCGGTGAGCAGGTCGGTCGTCGTGGCGAGCTCCGTGCGGCCCCCGAACACCGGGTTGACGCGCAGGGTGGCCCCGGTCGCGGCGGTGAACGCCGTCGCGTACCAGGCCGAACCCAGCTCGGTGAAGTCCACGAGGGTGTGGTCGATGTCCCAGAGCACCAGCCGCTTCTTCGTCACGGGATCGAGGTTACCGGCGACACTATTCAACACGTGTTGACTTCCGGGGCCGGGTGGTCGTAGCGTTGAATTCAACAAGCGACGAATAACTGGAGGTTGTCATGACCGGTCCTGTCCGGCGCCCCGCCGGGGCGCTCGCCCTGGTCGCCGCCGCGGCCGGCGCGCTGGTGGCGGCGGTGCTCGGGTTCCTCACCTTCGGCGCGCAGGCCACCGTCGCGCCGGACGGCGTCCCGGTCGCCGTCGCCGCGCCGCCCGAGATCGCCCAGCGCATCGCCGCGCACGGCGGGGGCCAGCTCGCCTGGACCGTCGCGACCCCGGCCGAAGCGCGGCGGCTCCTGGCGGACAAGAAGGTCTACGGCGTGCTCGAACTCGCGCCGGGACCGGTCGCGACGGTCGTGACCTCCGGCGCGGTCAACCCGGCGGGCACGCAGGTCGCGCAGCAGGCGCTGACCGGCGCCGCGACCGCGCTGGCCGGGCCGCCGAAGCAGGAGGTGCTGCACCCGGTGAGCCTCGCCGGCCGGACCGCGCCGCTGGCCGCGTCCGCGCTGGCCTGGATCGGCGCGCTGGTGGCCGGCCTCGGCCTGACGCAGCTGGCGAAGCGGACCGGCCGCGTGCCCGGCGCCGGAGCGCGGTTCGCGCAGGTCGTCGGCGTCGGTGTGCTGCTGACGGCGGTCGTGGCCGGGTTCTTCGCTCTGTGGGACTCGGCGCTGCCGCTCGACGCCGGCGTGCTCGGCTTCGTCTTCCTCGCGGCGACGGCGTTCGCGGCGGTGCAAGCCGGGCTGCTCCGCCTGCTCGGCCTGCGCGCGATGGCCGTGCTGGGGCCGCTGTACCTGGTCGCGCCCGCGGTCGCCGGCCAGGTGCCGGAACTGCTGAACCCCGCCTACCGCGCGCTGCTGTGGTCGTGGACGCCGTTCCGCTTCTCGGCCGAGGGTCTGCGCAGCCTGCTGCAGGGCGTGCCGGACGCGCCCGACGTCACGACCGGGCTGTGGGTGCTGGGCGCGCTGCTCGCCGCGGGCCTGCTGGTGACGCTGTGGCCCTCAGCCCGCGAGCAGGCTGAACCGCACCTTGCGGACCGGGTTGTCGAGGTTGGTGTCCACTAGGCAGATCGACTGCCAGGTGCCCAGCGCGAGCACACCGCCCAGCACCGGGATCGTCGCGTACGGCGGCACCAGCGCCGGGAGCACGTGGTCACGGCCGTGACCCGGGCTCCCGTGCCGGTGCCGCCAGCGGCCGTCGCGGGGGAGGAGCTCGTCGAGCGCGGTCAGCAGGTCTTCGTCGCTGCCGGCGCCGGTCTCCAGGATCGCCAGCCCGGCGGTGGCGTGCGGGACCCAGAC
Source organism: Amycolatopsis lexingtonensis (assembly GCF_014873755.1). Lineage (NCBI taxonomy): Bacteria > Bacillati > Actinomycetota > Actinomycetes > Pseudonocardiales > Pseudonocardiaceae > Amycolatopsis > Amycolatopsis lexingtonensis. Next base: position 5,129,396 of record NZ_JADBEG010000001.1, on the reverse strand, counting down.
GTGCAGCAGCCCGTCGGCCGCGTCGGCGTCGCGCAGGAAGGCCTCGGCTTCGCGGGTGAGGTCGTGGACGACGGCTTCGGAGCCGGTGCGGACCTCGATCTCGGTGGAGTACATGGCTCCAGCGTAAGGCTCAGGAGTCGAGGTAGCGCAGCACCGCGAGCACCCGCCGATTGTCCCCTTCGGACGGTGGCAGGCCGAGCTTGCCGAAGATCGAGGTCACGTACTTCTCCACGGAACCGGCCGAGAGGAACAGCTTCGCCGCGATCGCGGAGTTCGACCGGCCTTCGGCCATCAGGCCCAGCACTTCGCGTTCGCGTGGCGTGAGGCTGTCGAGCGCGTCGGTCTGGCGCGTCGCGGAGAACAGCTGGCTGACGACTTCGGGGTCGAGCACGGTCTCGCCGTCCGCGACCCGGCGCAGCGCGTCCAGGAAGTCCGACACCTCCGCGACGCGGTCCTTCAGCAGGTAGCCGACGCCGCCCGCGCGGTCGGCCAGCAGCTGTGCCGCGTACTTCGTCTCGACGTACTGGGAGAACAGCAGGATGGCGCAGCCCGGCAGCGCGCCGCGCAGGGCGATCGCGGCCCGCAGGCCTTCGTCGGTGTGCGTCGGCGGCATCCGGATGTCCACAATGGACACGTCGGGGGTGTGGCTTTCGACGGCGGCCCGCAGCGCGTCGGCGTCCTTGACCGCGGCGACGACCTCGTGGCCGCGGAAGGTCAGCAGCTCGACGAGGCCTTGGCGCAGGATGGTGGAGTCCTCCGCGATGACGATCCGCATGCCGCGACCCTAGCGGGGCAGCGGCACCCGTGCGGTCACTTCGGTCGGACCACCCGCGGGGCTGGTGACGGCGAGCTCGCCGTCGACGGTCCGCAGCCGTTCGGCGACGCCGGCCAGGCCACCACCGGGCACGACCCGGGCGCCGCCGCCCCCGTGGTCGCGCACCCGCAGCCACAGGACGTCGCGCTCCTCCGTGACTTCGACGGACGTCGTCCCGCCGTGCTTCGCGGCGTTGGTGAGCAGCTCGGCGGCGCTGAAGTAGACGATCGTCTCCAGCGACGGCGGCGGGCGGCGCGGCAGGTGCACGGTGATCCGCGCGTCGATCCCGGACGTCGCGACGAGCGTGGCGAGCGCGACGTCGAGACCGGCGTCCAGCGCGGCGGGGTGGATGCCGCGGGCGAGGTCGCGCAGCTCGGTCAAAGCCTGCTTCGCGTTGGTGTGCGCGGCGGTGACCAGCTCTTTCACCTGGGGGAGGTCGACGCCTTCGAGTTCCTCCTTGGCCAGGCCGAGCTTCATCGACAGCGCGACGAGCTGGGCTTGGGCGCCGTCGTGGAGGTCGCGCTCGATGCGCCGCAGCCGCAGGGCGGCGTCCTCGACCGCGGTCGCGCGGCTCTCCTCGAGGTCGCGGACCCGTTCGGACAGCACCCGCTCGCCGAGCAGGCCGACGACCAGCAGCCGGTCGAGCGCGGTGAAGGCGTGCGTCACCCGCGGCAGCACCACGAGCACCAGCAGCCCCGACGCCGACCAGGCGAGCGCGCCGGCCCAATGGTCGGCCCGGATGCCGAAGGTCGGCAGCTCCCGTTCGCCGAGCGGGAACCAGAAGACGGCGAAGGAGGTCGCGGCCACGCCGTAGACCGTCGCGGAGCCCACGGCGAGCAGGCCCGCGAAGGTCAGCGGGAGCCGGAGCAGCAGGTAGCCGGCCGTGCGCCAGCCCGCCGGGTCGCCGACGCGGGCCTTCACCCAGCTCCAGAGCCCGGGTTTCAGCTCGGGACGGCGCGGGGCGGGGACGCTCACGCCGAGCAGGGCTTTCGCGAGGCCGCGGTGGGCGGCGCCGAGGGCGCGGGCGTAGAGCAGCGCGCCGGCGAGAACGAGGAAGCCGAGCAGGACCGGCGTCAGCCAGAGGCCGGCGAAGACGAGGGCGAGGAAGGTGAAGAGGGAGAACAGGCTGAGCGGGCCGGCGAGCCACAGCCAGGCGTACTCGGCCCGGAAGTCCCGCGCGGCGAGGGGGCCGAACACCCGGCGGAGCAGGTGGGGTCGGGGCAGATCGAGGCTGGTCACGGGTTCAGTTTCGCCCGGGCGGGGCCTGCTGCCCATCCGGTTTTCCCCCGGGACGGGCTCGGGGAAGCGCCCGGGGGGCCCGGACGTGGTGAAGGGGACGTTCATGGCGTCGGGGGCGGGGCTCTGCGGTCGGCGAGGCGGGTCGCTTGCGTCGCCAATGACTCATGGGGGACCGCTGAGGTCGCGAATGAGACATTCGCGACCTGCTCGGCGAGTGGAGGTGACCAAGTGCCGGCGAGCGGGCCCGCGGGGGCGCCCCCCGTCTTCCACATTACCGGCGACCACCGACAATCCCGGATCGCGAAAGCCGTGAAGGCCACCTCAAGGAACTCCACGTTCCTCAAGGTGACCTTCACGAACCTCGGCTCAGGGGGTGTCCGGGTCGTCCTCCCGGGCCCGCTGCGCCGCCTCGCGCATCTCGATGACGTCCGTGAGCCAGTCGCCCGTCTCGCGGGCGATGTCGCGGATCGCGCCGGTGATGATCGAAGCTATGTTGCCGACGTGCGTCGCGGCCGATTCGGTGATCACCTGCAAGGTGTCCTTGTCTCGTTCGAACTGGCCCACCATGTCACCCTCACGCTGCTCGGAGCTGCCGGTCGGGTTCCACGGTAGTCGGCGAGGGCGAAGTCTGCGGGAGCGCGAGCTTCACGATCTTCTTCGCGACCGACCAGAGCTGCTTGTGCAGCGGCCCCGTGTGGTACGGGAGGCCGTACTTCTCGCAGATCGCGCGCACCTCGCCGGCGATCTGCGGGTAGCGGCGCGCCGGGATGTCGGGGAACAGGTGGTGCTCGATCTGGTGCGACAGGTTGCCGCTCATGATGTGGAACAGCGGGCCGCCGGTGATGTTCGCCGAGCCGAGGATCTGGCGCAGGTACCACTGGCCGCGCGACTCTTCCGACGTCTCTTCCTCGGTGAAGCTCTCGACGTCGGCCGGGAAGTGGCCGCAGAAGATGATCGCGAACGCCCACAGGTTGCGGGTCAGGTTCGCCGTCGCGTTGCCGAGGAACGTCAGCGGCGCCAGCGGGCCGGTCAGCAGCGGGAACAGCACGTAGTCCTTGCCCACCTGCCGCGACGCCTTACGCAGGATGCGACGCAGCACCGGCACGTTGTCGGCCCACGACCGCTCGCCCTTGACGACGTTCTCGACCTCGAGGTCGTGCAGCATGACGCCCCACTGGAAGAACAGCGCCAGCAGCGTCGCGTACACCGGGTTGCCCAGGTAGTACGGGTGCCACTTCTGGGCGGTGTCCATCCGCAGGATGCCGTAGCCGACGTCGCGGTCCTTGTCGACGATGTTCGTGTACGTGTGGTGGATGTAGTTGTGCGAGTGCCGCCAGTTCTCCGCGGGCGCCACCGTGTCCCACTCGAAGCGCTGCGAGCTCAGCGCCGGGTCGCGCGTCCAGTCGTACTGGCCGTGCATGACGTTGTGGCCGATCTCCATGTTGTCGAGGATCTTCGCCACCGACAGCGCGCCGACGCCGGCGAGCCACGCGGGCGGGAAGAACCCGGCGAACAGCAGCGCGCGGCCGGCGACCTCCAGGCCGCGCTGGGTCTTGATGACGTTGTGGATGTAGTCGACGTCCTCCTGGCCGAGGTCGTCGACGATCCGCTGGCGCAGCGCGTCGAGCTCGCGGCCGAACTCCTCGACCTGCGCCGGGGTCAGGCGATCCTGCAGACCGGTCATGGCTGTCTCCTCTAAGCGTCGATCTCGACGTCCCCGACCGGGACGGAGATGCAGAGCTGGATTTCTTCGTCTTCTTCGCCGGAGATCTCGCCCGTCTTCGCGTTGCGGACGCGCCCGGCGGTCTTCAGCTGGGTGCAGGAGAAGCAGATGCCCATCCGGCAGCCGTGCTCCGGCAACAGGCCCGCTTCTTCGGCCTGCTCCAGCAACGGCTTCCCCGAGTTCGCGCACTCCCGCCCGCTGCGCTTGAAGCGCACCTGGCCCTCGGCGTTCTCCGTGTCGAAGGTCAACGCCGGCGGCGTGAACTCTTCGGTGTGCACGCGTTCACCCAAATGATCACGCACGGCGTCCATCAGCGGCTTCGGGCCGCAGACGAACGCCTCGGCGTCGCGGAACCACGGCGCCACCTGTTCGAGGTGGTCCGGGGAGAAGAAGCCGCGCAGTTCGCCGCCCTGGGTGTGGGTGTAGGCGTGCACGACCCGCAGGCCCGGGTGCCGCTCGGCGAGCTCGGCCAGTTCGGTGCGGTACAGCGCGTCGGCCGGCCCGTTCGAGTACTGCACGAACACGATCTCGCCGTCGTGACCCTCGGCCACGAGCGTGCGGGCCATCGCGAGCACCGGCGTGATGCCGCTGCCGCCGGCGATCAGCAGCACGCGGCCGGGCCGGGTGGCGGGCAAGGTGAAGCTCCCGTCCGGAGTGGACAGGTTGACCACCGAGCCGACGCCGATCGCGCGGTTCAGGTAGCCGGACACCAGGCCCTGCTCCTTGACCGTGAACTCCAGTTCGCCGTCGTACTGCGAACCGCACGGCGAATAGCACCGCGTGCGCCGGACGCCGTCGATCTCCACCTGCAGGCGGACGTACTGGCCGGCGGTGAAACCCGGCCACGCGCGGCTGGGCTTCACCGTGAGGGTGACGCTGTCCGGCGTCTGCTTGCGCACCGCCGTGACCAGCCCGCGGATCTCGCGGCGGACCAGCATCGGGTCGACGAGCTCCAGGTACCGGTCCATCCCGTGCGGCGTCAGCAGTGCCTCGGCCAGCGAGGCGAGGCTGCGCACCCGCCGGGGGATGAGCGCCGTCATCGGTCCTCCTCGGTTACAGTGAACGACTGTACACTGAACAGTGCACTGCAGGAGTGGAGCCGCTGTCAACGCGGAGAGGCGAGGATGTGACGTGAGCAACGCGGTGGACATCCGTACGCTGGTGGACGTGTCAGAGGAGCCGGTGAGCCGCCAGGAGCGCAAGCAGCGCACGCGCCAGGCGTTGCTGGACACCGCCTTGGACCTGCTGGCGGACCGCCCGTTCGCCACGCTTTCCCTGCGCGAGGTCGCGAAGGGCGCGGGACTGGTGCCGACGGCGTTCTACCGGCACTTCGCCACGATGGAGGAACTCGGCGTCGCGCTAGTCGAAGAAGCGACGCGCACGCTGCGCGGCATGATGCGCTCGGCGCGCACCGACCCGGACACCTACCAGGGCATGATCAGCGCCTCGGTGGCCACGGTGCACCAATTCGTGCGGGCGAACGAGGACCATTTCCGGTTCCTGACCCGCGAGCGCTACGGCGGCGGGCCGCTCGCCCGCGCCATCGCCGTCGAACTGCGCATGTTCTCCGGTGATCTCGCGATCGACCTCGCCCGGTTCACCCCGCTGCGGTCGTGGAGCACCGAAGACCTCCACATGCTGGCCGACTTGATCGTTTCCGTGATGATCACGACGACCGTCGAACTGCTGGAAGCCCGCCCAGGTGAAGACGTGAAAATCACCGGAACGGCGGAAAAACGGCTGCGGTTGATCCTGCTCGGCATCCCGCACTGGAAAACTCGCTGAACGTTTCCCGCACGACGTTCGTATTTCCCGGGGGAACCCCGAGACTTGCGACTCACGTCACTGGGGAGTGTCGGTCCGGCGTGGTACAACCCTCGGATCGTGCCTCGCCGATGAGGAGGTCGTGTGACGGACAGCGAACAGAGTCAGCAGCTCACCGTGGGTGTGGTGACGGAGTCACGCCCCGGGGAGCGCCGGGTCGCCATGGTGCCCAAACTGGTCGGGCGGCTGGCGCAGCGAGGGCTGCGCGTGGTCGTCGAACCGGGTGCCGGGGCCGGGGCGCACCTGAGTGACGACGCGTACACCCAGGCGGGCGCCGAACTCGGCGACGCGTGGGGCGCGCCGATCGTCGTGAAGGTCAACCCGCCCACGCCGGACGAGGTCGCGAAGCTGAGCCGGGGATCCGTGCTCGTCGGCTTCCTCGATCCGCGCGGAAACCCGGACGGGCTCGCGAAGCTCGAAGAAGCGGGCCTTCGCGCGTTCGCGATGGAGGCGATCCCGCGGATCTCCCGGGCCCAGGCGATGGACGCGCTGTCGTCGCAGGCCAGCATCGGCGGCTACCGCGCCGTGCTGCTCGCGGCGCAGAAGCTCCCGCGCTTCTTCCCGATGCTCACCACCGCGGCGGGCACCGTCCCGCCGGCCAAGGTGCTGGTGCTCGGCGCCGGCGTCGCCGGCCTGCAGGCGCTCGCCACGGCCAAGCGGCTCGGCGCGCAGACCACCGGCTACGACGTGCGGCCCGAGGTCGCCGAGCAGGTCAAGTCGCTCGGCGCGCAGTTCCTCGACCTCGGCATCGAAGCGGTCGGCGAAGGCGGGTACGCCCGCGAGCTGACGCCGGAAGAGCGCGAGGAGCAGCAGCGGCGGCTCACCGAGGCCATCACGAAGTTCGACGTCGTGATCACCACCGCGCTGGTGCCGGGCCGCAAGGCGCCGACGCTGGTCACCGCGGACGCCGTCAAGGGCATGCCGGCCGGGTCGGTCGTGGTCGACCTCGCGGGCGAGACCGGCGGCAACTGCGAGCTGACCAAGCCGGGCGAGGACGTCGTGGAGCACGACGTCACCATCTCGTCCCCGCTGAACCTGCCCGCCGAAATGCCTTCGCACGCCAGCGAGCTGTATGCCCGCAACGTCACCGAGCTGCTGGAGCTGCTGGTGACGAAGGAAGGCGCGCTGGAGCTGAACTTCGAAGACGAGATCGTCGCCGGTGCCTGCGTGGCCGGGCGCGAAGGGAGCCCGTCGTGAGCCCACTCGTGCAGAACCTGGCCGTGCTGGTGCTCGCCGGGTTCGTCGGCTTCGCCGTCATCTCCAAGGTGCCCAACACCCTGCACACGCCGCTGATGTCCGGCACGAACGCCATCCACGGCATCGTGCTGCTCGGCGGCCTGGTCGTGCTCGGGCTCGGCGTCGACGGCGTCTTCAACAAGATCCTGCTGGTGATCGCCATCGCCTTCGGCACGATCAACGTCGTCGGCGGCTTCCTGGTCACCGACCGGATGCTGTCGATGTTCAAGGGCAAGAAGCCCGCACCCGCCGAGGAGGACGACAAGTGACCGACTTCGTCGCGATCCTCTACATCATCGCGTTCGCCCTCTTCATCTACGGCCTGATGGGCCTGACCGGCCCGCGCACCGCGGTCCGCGGCAACTGGATCGCCGCGGTCGGCATGGGCATCGCGGTGCTCGCCACCCTGCTCACCCCGGGCATGGGCAACTGGCTGCTCATCGTCCTCGGCGTCGCGATCGGCGCGGTGGTCGGCGTCCCGTCGGCGCGCAAGGTCAAGATGACCGCGATGCCGCAGATGGTGGCGCTGTTCAACGGCGTCGGCGGCGGCGCGGTCGCGCTCATCGCGTGGGTGGAGTTCAACTCGACCGACGGCTACGCGCACGAACCGGCGTACATCGCGATCGCGTCGCTGTTCGCCGCGATCATCGGGTCGATCTCCTTCTGGGGCTCGAACATCGCGTTCGGCAAGCTGCAGGAGCTGATCAGCGGCCGCCCGATCACCATGGGCAAGCTGCAGCAGCCGGTCAACGCGCTGCTCCTGCTGATCGCGCTCGGCTGCGCGGCGGCCATCATCGCCGGCGGCGACTCCTGGCTGCTCATCGTCGGGCTGCTCGTCGCGGCCGGCGTCCTCGGCCTCACCGTCGTGCTGCCGATCGGCGGCGCGGACATGCCGGTCGTCATCTCGCTGCTCAACGCCTTCACCGGCCTGTCGGCGGCGGCGATGGGCCTGGCGCTGGACAACACGGCGCTGATCGTGGCGGGCATGATCGTCGGCGCGTCCGGCTCGATCCTGACCAACCTGATGGCCAAGGCGATGAACCGGTCCATCCCGGCGATCGTCGCGGGCGGCTTCGGCGGCGGCCCGGCGGTCGCGGCCGGCGGGGGCACCAAGGAGGCGCGCCCGGTGCGCTCGACCAGTGCGGCCGACACCGCGATCCAGATGGCCTACGCCAGCACGGTCGTCGTGGTGCCCGGCTACGGCATGGCCGTGGCCCAGGCGCAGCACACCGTCCGCGAGATGGCGAAGCTGCTGGAGAAGAAGGGCATCACCGTCGAATACGCCATCCACCCGGTGGCCGGCCGGATGCCCGGGCACATGAACGTGCTGCTCGCCGAGGCCGACGTGCCCTACGAGCAGCTCAAGGAGATGGACGAGATCAACTCCGAGTTCGCCCAGACCGACGTCGCGCTCGTGATCGGCGCGAACGACGTCACGAACCCGGCCGCGCAGACCGACCCCAGCTCGCCGATCTACGGGATGCCGATCCTCAAGGTCAACGAAAGCCGGTCCGTGATCGTCTTGAAACGCAGTATGAGCTCCGGCTTCGCCGGGATCGACAACGACCTGTTCTACGATCCGAAGACCAGCATGCTCTTCGGGGACGCCAAGTCGTCGGTGGGCGAGATCGTGGAGGAACTCAAGGCGTTATGACAGCCGGGTCGGATGTGCGTGCGGCGTTCACCGACCCCGCCGAGAACCTCGCGTTCGACGAAGCGCTCCTCCGGGTTGCGCCCGAGTCACCGGTGCTGTGGCTCTGGCGCAACCCGGTTTGCGTCGTGGTGGGGCGCGGGCAGCGGATCGCGCGCGAGGTGCGCGTCGAGGAGTGCGCCCGCGACGGCGTCCCGGTGCTGCGGCGGGCCAGCGGCGGCGGCACCGTGTTCCACGACCCGGGGAACCTGAACGTGACCCTGGTGCTGCCCGGGCCCACCGACCGGCCCCTGGAGACGCTCGGCCAGGTGATGAGCGCCGCCGTCGACCACCTCGGCCTGGTGCCGCGGATCGGCGACCGCGGGCTGTTCGTCGGCGACGCGAAGCTGTGCGGGTTCGCCGTGTTCCGCACGAAGACCGGGCTGCTGGCCCACTCGACGCTGCTGGTCGAGACGTCGGCCGCGCTCGTCGGCCGCTACCTGACGAGCGCGCCGCCGGACCCGCGGCCGCTCGATTCGCACCGCAGCCCGGTGGCGTCGCTGGCCGAGCACGGCATCCGGCCCGGCTTCCCGGCGGTCGAGGCCGCGGTGCGGGCGGCGGCTTCGCAGATCCTCGGGACGTTCGTGCCGCGCCCGCCGACTTCGGCCGAACGGGACCGGCAGCGGGCGTTGCTGCACACCCGCTACCACTACCCGCTGTGGCACGCGGACGGTGCGCAGCGCGCGGCTTGAGTTCCTGCCGCTGTCTACTGTGGACTTACTCGGCGGCCGAGAACGTGATGCCGGGCACCTTGCGCGTCGTGGCTCGCGTGGTCTTCTTCGGCTCCGCCGTCTTCCGGGCGCGGGTGGTCTTCGCCGGTTCGGCCTTCGCCGTGGTCGTCTTCGCCTTGGCGGCGGCCTTCGGTGCGGCCTTGGCGGTCGTCGCCTTCGTGGTCTTGGTGGCCGTCTTCGCCGCGGTCTTCGCGCGCGGCCGCTTAGCGCCCGGCACGATTCGCGGGCGGCGCTTGCGGCCTCCGGTGCGGCGGCCGGCGTCGGCGTAGCGCTGCAGGAGCTCGCGCAGCGCGTCGGCGTTGGCGAAGGAGAGGTCGATGTCGTAGTCGATGCCGTCCAGCCCGAACCCGACCGTCTCCGCGGCGGCCTCGCCGGTCAGATCGTCCAGCACCCGCACAGCCGTGTTCTTGGCCACGACAACCTCCCGTGCTCTTCGGGCGCACCGGGGCGGCGGCACCCGGTGCCGCCGATAGACCTTGCAGCTTCTCCCGACGAGGATAGCCGTTGGCTTGCGCGATCCCGCGCGGTGGTGTGCGCTGAACCCATGGCTGCACAGACTTTTGACGTAGTGGTGATCGGCGCGGGTCCGGTGGGGGAGGTGGCCGCCGAACGGGCGGCCCGCGGCGGGCTGAAGGTCGCCCTCGTCGAGCACGAACGCTTCGGCGGCGAGTGCTCGTACTGGGCCTGCATCCCGAGCAAGGCCTTGCTGCGGCCGGGAAATCTCCTCGCCGCCGCCAAGCGGGTGCCCGGCGTGCCGGTCGGCGACCGGATCGACCCGGCGGCCGTCTTCGCCCGCCGTGACTGGTTCACCGGCAAGGGCGACGACTCGGGGCAGGTCGAATGGGCGCGCGGCGTCGGCATCGAGCCGGTCCGCGGGCACGGCGCGATCACCGGTGAGCGGGAGGTGACCGTCGACGGCGATCGCGTGCTGACCGCGCGGCACGCGGTGATCGTGTGCACCGGCAGCGTGCCGAACACGCCGAAGATCCCGGGCCTCGACACGATCCGGCCGTGGGGTTCGCGCGAAGCGACGTCGGCGGAATCGGTGCCGGCGCGGCTCGGCGTCCTCGGCGGTGGCGTGGTCGGCGTCGAGATGGCGCAGGCGTTCGCCTCGCTCGGCTCGGAAGTCCACCTGGTGATCACCGGCGAGCGCCCGCTGCCGCGCAACGCGCACTTCGCCGGCGACCTCGTGCTGCACGGGCTGCGCGAAGCCGGGGTCTACGTCCACACGGAGTCGAGGGTCGAGCGGGTCGCCGCGGGCGAATCCGGCACCGAGCTGACGCTGAAGGACGGCGAAACGCTCGTCGTCGACGAGTTCCTGGTCGCGACCGGGCGCCGTCCGGCGACCGCCAAGCTCGGCCTGGAGACGCTCGGCGTCGAGCCGGGCTCCGCGCTGGAGGTCGACGACACCGGCCGGGTGTCCGCAGTGGACGGTGGTTGGCTGTACGCGGCGGGCGACGTCACCGGCCGCGCACCGCTGACCCACCAGGGCAAGTACGGCGCCCGCGCGGCGGGCGACACGGTGGCGGCGCTGGCCGCGGGCAAGCCGGTCTCGGCCGAGGCGTGGAGCAAGTTCACCGCGACCGCCGACCACCACGCGGTGCCGCAGGTCGTGTTCACCGACCCGGAGGTCGCGGCGGTCGGCCTCGCGGACGCGCGGCCGGGGTCGGCCGACCGGGTCGTCGACATCGACATCGCGGTGGCGGGCTCGTCGCTGCACGCGGACGGCTACACCGGCAAGGCCCGGATCGTCGTCGACACCGAGCGGAACGTGCTGCTCGGCGTGACGTTCGTCGGCCAGGACGTCTCGGAGCTGGTGCACTCGGCGACCGTCGCGATCGTCGGGGAGGTGCCGCTCGACCGGCTGTGGCACGCGGTGCCGTCGTTCCCGACGATCAGCGAGGTGTGGCTGCGGCTGCTCGAGGCCTACGGGCTCTGAGTCACTGCGCGGGCAGGTCCAGCGCCGCCTTGGCGGCGCGGGCGAGGCCGGGATCGTCCGGAGTGGACGGTCCCGGCGCCCAGACGGCCTGCACCAGCCGCACGGACGTGCCTTCGACCTTGGAGGCGTAGGCGGCGTTCTCGAACCGCGGCGGGGCGGTGTCGCCCCACTTGCCGGTCTCGGTGGCGAGGTCGAGGATCCCGCCCCCGCCCGGCGTGTCGGCGATGGCCTTGAAGGCGGCCGCCTGCGAAGCGTCGGGGAACTCGACGATCCCGACGGTGACGGCCCCGGGCCGCCCGTCGACGGTGGCGGCGTAGCTGGCCCGCCGCACCCCGGAGCAGCTGGTCTGCTGCAGGCTGGCCTGGGCGTCCCCGAAGGCGTGCGACGCACACCGCTGATCGCCGTCGGCGGCGCGCAGGGCGAACTGCAGGCTCGGCGCCGGAGCGGCAGTGCTGGAACTGGCGGGCGGCGGCTGGGTGGCGGGCGTGGGCGGCCCGGTCGGCGCGGCGGCGGTGTCGTCCCCGGTGGTGGCGACGGCGATCGCGGCGACGACCAGCAGGACGAGCAGGCCGATGGCGCCGAGGGGAAGCCAGCGGACGGTGCGGGAGGCGGTTTCGGGCTCCGGACGGGGGCGGGCCGCCGTGGGCCGGGGCTGCGGCGGGGGAGCGGACGGCGGGACCGGTTGGTGGGCCGCGGGCCGGGGTTGCGGCGGCGGTGGGGTGCGCTCAGTGCGCTCGGTTTCCGGGGTGAGGGTTTCGGTTCGTTCGGTGTCCGGGGTGGACGGTTCGGCCTCACTCGGCCGGGTGAGGTGGGGTGCTTCGCTGCCGGGGAAGACCGGTGGTGCCGGGTAGCGGAGGACTTCGGTGCGTTCGGCTTCCGCGGGGGCGGTTTCCGGGGGTGAGGAGACCGCGGGGAGCGTGATTTCGGAGGCGAGGGGAAGTTTCGGCCCCGGCGCGGCTTTGGCGGGCGCGGTCGGCCGGGCGGAAGTGGTTGCGGAGGCGGCGGTGAGTTTCGGCTCCGGCCCGGCTTGGGCGGTCGGCGCGGCGGCGGGTTGCGGTTCGGCTTGGGCAACCGGTTCTGCGGCTGGGCCAGGCTCCGGCTCGGCTTCGGTGGGCGGTTCGGTCGCGGCGGGTGGTTCCGGCTCGGCTTCGGCAACCGGCTCGGAGACCGAGACAAGCGTCGGCTCGGCTTCGGTGGCCGCCGTGGGTTCGGCGGGTGCGGTTTCGGGCGTCGCGGGTGGTTCCGGCTCACGCTCGGCTTCGGTGGGCGGTTCGGTCGCGGCGGGAGGTTCCGGCTCGACAACCGGCTCTGAGGCCGCAACAGGCACCGGCGGCACCGGCGTCTCCGTCCGCCACCCGGAGGCTGCTTCCGCACCCGCAGCACTCGGAGCAGCAGCGGACCCAGCACCCAAGCCCGCGACCGAAGAAGCCGCCTGCGCCGGGACCTCCGGGCCGCTGTCCCAAAGGGACTCCGGGGGCGAGTCGTCCGTGAACCGGCTGAAGCCTTCCCCCACCAGGATGTCGTCCGAAAACTCCGGGGCGTCCGGAGCCAGCCCCCGGATCAGCGTGCGCACCTGGTCGACCGACCGCGGCCGGTGCGCTGTCGCCAGCGATACCGTCGCCGCCAGCATCGTGGTCGGGGTCGGGTGCAGGACGCGGACCGGGCCGGCCAGGTCGCCCGCCGGCTGGTCGACCGTCTCCACGTACGGGCCCACCGCGATGATCGTGCCCACCGGGGCCGTGCCCGGGACCAGGGCGGCGATCCTCCGCTCGCACGCCTGGGAGACGTCCAAAGCCTCCGTGGCCGGGTTGACCGCGTCGTCGTCGGCCACCAATGGCCAGCCGTCCGCGACCCACGACGCTCCCAGCGGGGCTTCCAGGCGCAGGGCCGGGTCCGGGAGGTCCACGCCGATGACGATGATCACGCCGTGCGGCAGGATGACCACCGCCTCGATCGGGCGGTCCGTCACCGAGCCGACGCCGATCAGGGCGATGCCGCCGATCACGGTGCTGCCGCGGCCCAGGGATGCCAGTGCCGCCCGGATGTCGTCCGCCACCCGGGACTGCTGCCGCTCAAGGCGCACCAGTCGCACCGAAAACCCCTCCCTGCTCGTCGTTCCGGGTCATCACGCTAGCGCGCGTGGCCGTATCCATCGTGCGACACGGGGACGACGCGGCCGCGTGCCCTCCGAAAGTGGTGCCCCGGGTGACTTGTGGTGTTCATGTGGCCAAACAGCACGGTTGGGGTGCAGAATGTGCTACAACGCATCGGAGGCGGCATTCGGGAGCCGCACTGAAGCCGTTCCGCAGCTCGAGTCAGGGCGTAGGGGAAGACGTCCCTCGTCGAGCAACAAGCGGAGGTAGCAGTGAGCACCCGTGGCAGCACCCGAGGTGTGGTGTACGTCCACTCGTCGCCGTCTGCGGTGTGTCCGCACGTCGAGTGGGCCATTTCGGGCACCCTGGGTGCCCGCGTTGACCTGAAGTGGACGGCGCAGCCGGCCAGTCCGGGTCAGCTTCGCGCCGAATGCGGTTGGCGCGCGCCCGCGGGCACCGGCGCCAGACTGGCGTCCGCCCTCAAGGCGTGGCCGATGATCCGGTTCGAAGTGACCGAAGAGCCCAGCGCGGGCGTCGACGGCGAACGGTACTGCTTCGCGCCCGGCCTCGGCCTGTGGCACGGCCGGACCAGTGCCAACGGCGACATCGTGGTGGGCGAAGACCAGCTGCGCGCCCTCGTCGCCATGACCCGCGGGGGTGAGTCCCTCGCGCACAAGCTCGACGAACTCCTCGCCGCGAGCTGGGACGAGGCGCTCGAGCCCTTCCGCCACGCCGGCGACGGCGCTCCGGTGACCTGGCTGCACCAGGTCGGCTAGCCGCGGGACGGGGGCCGGTACGCTCACGGCGTGACCGCCCCCGCCCCCAGCTCTCGCCAGCGCTGGCTGGTGCCCGTCGTGGTCGTCGTGCTGTCCGTGACCGTCGGGGCCGGCCTGCTCGCGCGTGAGCTCTACCGCCGTCCCGACCAGCCCGCCGACGACACCTCCGCCGCCGTCGCGACGCCGCCGACGTCGGGCAGCGGCGAGCCGGCCGCCGCGGACGCCGTGCGGATGACCGACGACGCCCGGGCCCACCCGCAGGCCGACGCCGTCCGCCGGGTCATCGAGACGTACTTCTCGGCCATCAACAACAAGCAGTACCAGCAGTGGACGAGCGTCGTCAGCGCGCAGCGGGTGGCCGAGCAGTCGCTCACCACCTGGAAGAACGGCGTCCGCACCACAAAGGACAGAGACGCCGTCGTCTACCGGATCGAGCGCGGCTCCGGCTCGTCGCTGCGCGTCCTGGTCGGGTTCACCAGCGTGCAGAACCCCGAGGACGCCCCGCCGTTCTTCCAGGAGCCGTGCATCAAGTGGCGGCTGGTGCTGCCGATGGTCGTCGAGCAGGCCGCGCTGAAGATCGATTCGATCGACAAGGGCCCGCCACCCGAACACGAAAAATGCTGACGAAAAAAGGGGCCCGGCCGAAGTGAACTGACCCCTGGAAGTTGGACTGGCTAGGTAAAGCTAGGGCTTGAGGGCCTGGGCTCGGTATTCGGCCGGGCTCAGGCCTTCAAGCGTGGTCGAGATGCGGATCGTGTTGTACCAGTCGATGTACTCGTCCAGCTCGGCGGTGAACTCCTCGACGGTGTCGAAGCTGTTGTGGTGGAACAGTTCTTCCTTCAAATGACCGAAGAAGTTCTCGGCCATGGAGTTGTCCAGGCAGTTCGCTCGCCGGGACATCGACTGGGCCAGGCCCGCGTCCTCGATCAACCTCCGCCAGGAGACGTGCTGGTACTGGAACCCCTGGTCGGAGTGCACCAACGGCCTGGCGGCGCCGTCGAGGGTCGCGATCGCCGCGCGCAGCGACGAGTTCGTCAGTTCCAAACTCGGGGACGGGCCATGGCTGTAGGCGATCACGGATCGGTCGAACAAGTCGATCACCGGGGACAGGTAGACCTTGCGGTCGCCGATACGGAACTCGGTCACGTCGGTGACCCATTTCGTGTCCGGAGCCGCCGCGGTGAACTGGCGATTCAGCACGTTGGCCGCGACCGTGCCGATCTGCCCGAGCCAGGACCGATAGCGGCGCGGCCGCCGGACCTGGCAGAACAGGCCCAGCATGTTCATCAGCTTCAACACCGTCTTCTTGGCTACCCGCCAGCCCCCGCGGCGCAGCATCGCGTGCACACGCCGATGCCCGTAGCGGCCGCGGGCGGCCTCGAACTGCTCGGTGACCGCCGCCTTCAGCTCGACCTGCGGGTCGGGCCGGGTCAGCCGGGCCTGGTGGTAGAAGAACGTCGAGCGTGCCAGCCCGGCGGCCGCCAGCAGCACCGCCAGCGGATACTCGGCCTTGAGGGTGGCGATGACCTGGGTTTTCACCCTCGCCCCTGCTCCTTCAAGGCCCGCAATTTTTCCAGCAACGCCACCTTCGCCGACAACTCCAGGTTCTCCTGCCGCAGGCGATCCAGCTCGCTGAGCCCGGCTGGGTCAACCGGCTTGCCCGGCCGGCCTTTCGGCTTGGGCCGCAACGCGTCCTCGCCCTCACGCCGGTACACCCTGACCCAGTTTTCCAGCAGCTTCGGCGACGACAGATCATGCTCACGCGCCAGCTCCATCGCCGACGCCTCACCATCGACGAACCGGCGCACGACCTCACGCTTGAACTCGAAGGTGAACGACCGCTTACCCGGCTCCCTCATCAGCGCTCCCGCGCTCCGCAACCTCCAACGATCACGCAAGCGTCGCACCGCCATCGGCGACACGCCCAACCGGGTCGCGACCACCTTCGCGCCATACCCGGCCTCGAACAACGCAACAGCGGACTCCCGCTGCTGCTCAGACAACGAACTTCCTGGATACACCAAACCGCTCCCCGGAAAGTCGGAACTGGATTCCCAGTCCAACTTCCGGGGAGCGGTTCAAAGCCGGGCCCCTTTTTTGAGCGTCCGTCAGGCCGCGGGGGTGAACAGCAGAGCGGTGTTGTGACCGCCGAAGCCGAACGAGTTGCTGATCGCCGCGGTCAGCTCGACCTTGCGCGGCTCACCCGAAACGACGTCCAGCTGCACCCGCGGGTCCAGGTCGGTCAGGTTCATGGTGGCCGGCACGATGCCGTGGTAGAGCGACAGGATCGTGATGATCCCCTCGACCGCGCCGGCGCCGCCGACGAGGTGGCCGAGCGCGCCCTTCGGCGCCGTCACGACCGGGTGTTCCCCGACCGCGTTGCGGATCGCCGCCGCCTCGCCGATGTCACCGACCACAGTGGACGTCGCGTGGGCGTTCACGTGCCCGACGTCCGCCGCGGTGACGCCGGCCATCTTCATCGCCGCGCGCATGGCGGCGATCTGGCCGATGCCCTCGGGGTGGTTGCCGGTGATGTGGTAGGCGTCCGAGGTGATGCCGTGCCCGGCGATCGTCGCGTAGACGCGCGCCCCGCGGGCCTTCGCCAGGTCCGCGCGCTCCAGGATGACCACGCCGGCGCCCTCGCCGAGGACGAAGCCGTCCCGGTTGGCGTCGAACGGCCGCGAAGCCGCGCCCGGGTCGTCGTTGCGCGTGGACACCGTGCGGGCCTGGGCGAACCCGGCCAGCGTGATCGGGTGGATGCACGCTTCGGCACCACCGGCGACCACGACGTCGGCGCGGCCGGAGCGGATCATCTCGACCCCGCTCGCGATGCCTTCGGCTCCCGAGGCGCAGGCCGAAGCCGGCGAATGCACACCGGCCCGCGCCTTCAGGTCGATGCCGACGTGCGCGGCCGGGCCGTTCGGCATCAGCATCGGCACGGTCAGCGGCGACACCTTGCGGAGACCCTGCTGGTGCAACAGGTCGTTCTGGGTGAGCAGGGTGACCGGCCCGCCGACCCCGGTGCCGATCGACACGCCGAGGCGGTCGGGGTCGACGTCGGTGTGCTCGTCGGTCGGCTCGGTGTACCCGGCGTCGGCCCACGCCTGGCGGGCGGCGATCAGCGCGACCTGCTCGCAGCGGTCGAGCCGGCGGGCCTGCACCCGCGGGAGGACCTCCGACGGATCGACGGCCAGCTGACCGCCGATCTTCACGGGCAGCTGCAGCTCCTCGACCCAGTCGGCCTCGATCGCCCGGATCCCGCTCCGCCCGGCCAGCAGACCGTCCCAGGTGGACGTGACGTCCCCGCCGAGCGGTGTGGTGGCGCCGAGACCGGTGATCACGACGTCGATGTTGCTCATGGGAGTCTCCTCAAGGAGGGGAAGAGGACTTACTTGGAGTTGGCCGAAACGTAGTTCACGGCGTCGCCCACGGTCTTGAGGTTGGCGAGCTCGTCGTCCGGGATCTTGACGCCGAACTTGTCCTCGGCCTGCACGGCGATCTCGACCATCGACAGCGAGTCGATGTCCAGGTCGTCCACGAACGACTTCTCGGCGGTGACGTCGTCCTGAGCCACACCGGCCACCTCTTCGACGATCTCGGCGAGGCCGGCGAGGATCTCAGCGTTGTCAGCCATGGGGTTGTTCCCTTCTCGGTCTTTCTGGGGGTCTGTATTCCCTCGGGCGAGCGCCCGCGGGGAGCGTAACGGTGATCAGGGGCAGACGAACGCCTGCCCGGCGTAGGACAGGCCCGCGCCGAACCCGACCGCCAGCACCACGTCGCCGGACTTCGCCGTCCCGGCCTTGCGCATGTGGTCCAGCGCGAGGGGGATGGACGCCGACGAGGTGTTGCCGGAGTACTTGATGTCGTCCGCGACGACCATGTCCTCGCGGGCGCCGTTGGCCCGCAGCTTCTTCGCGATCGCCTCGACGATGCGCAGGTTCGCCTGGTGCGGGATCAGCACGTCCACATCGGACGGCTTCAGCCCGGCGACGTCGAGCGCCTGCATCGCGATCGGCGCGATCTTCGTGGTCGCCCACCGGAAGACCGACTGGCCCTCCTGGTAGATGAACTCGTCCTCGGTCATCCCGATCAGGTCGACGAGGTCGCCGGCGCTGCCCCAGGAAACCGGGCCGATCTGCGGCTCGTCGGACGCGCCGACGACCGCGGCGCCCGCGCCGTCGGCGAAGATGATCGCGTTCGCGCGGTCGGTCGGGTTCACCGAATCGGTGAGCTTCTCGGCGCCGATCACGAGGACCTTCTTGGCCGAGCCGCCGCGGATCAGGTCGGAGGCGACGCCCAGGCCGTAGCAGAACCCGGCGCACGCGGCGTTGAGGTCGAACGCGCCGGGGCTCGGGATGCCGATCCGGGCGGCGACCTGGGCGGCCGCGTTCGGGATCGGGGTCGGCATCGTGCAGTTCGGCAGGATGACCGTGTCCACTTCGGACGGATCGACGCCGGCGTCGGCCAGCGCGGCGGTGCCGGCGGCGACGGCCATGTCGGTCAGCAGCTCACCCTTGTCGGCGAAGCGGCGCTCGATGATGCCGACGCGCGTGCGGATCCACTCGTCGTTGGTTTCCATGATCTTCGAGAGGTCGTCGTTGGTGACGATCCGCTCGGGCTGGTAGCTGCCGACGCCCAGCACGCGGCTGCCGCGGGAGCCCGGGTTGAGGCTCAGGGCCGGTCGGTCGGTCACGAGGCGTCCTCCTGGCGCAGCGCCGCCAGTTCGGCGGGCGACTTCAGCGCGGTGGTAGTGGTGACGACGCCCTTGAGCTGCCGCTTGACCAGTCCGGTCAGGGTGCCCGCGGGCGCGAGTTCGACGGTGCGGGTGACGCCGAGCGAGACCAGGCCGTCCATCGTCAGGTCCCAGCGGACCGACCGGGTGACCTGGGAAACGAGCCGCTCCAGGTACTCGGCTCCGCTGGTGACGACGGCGCCGTCCGCATTGGACAGCAGCGGCCGGGTGGGGTCGGCCGGGGTCAGCCCGGCGGCGTGGGCGCGCAACGCCTCTTCGGCGGGCGCCATGTACTGCGTGTGGAACGCGCCGGCGACCTTGAGGGCGCGGATCTTCGTGCCTTCCAGGGGCTCGGCGACGATCTGCGCGACGGCGTCGGCCGCGCCGGAGGCGACGATCTGCCCCGCTCCGTTGCGGTTCGCGGCGGTCAGGCCGCGTTCTTCCAGCCACGCGACGACCTGCTCGGGGTCCCCGAGCATGACCGCGGCCATCGACGTCGGTTCGAGCGCGCAGGCCTTGGCCATCTCGGCCCCGCGGACGGCGGCGAGCGCGACGGCGTCCTCGGGCTTCAGCACCCCGGCGATCGCGGCCGCGGCGAGTTCGCCGACGGAGTGGCCGGCGACCGGCGCGTCCGCGGGGACCGGCGCGGTGGCCTGCAGGTGCTCGAAGGTGAGCAGCGAGAGCGCGACGATCAGCGGCTGCGCGACCGCGGTGTCCTGGATCTCGTCCGCGTCCGCCTCGGTGCCGAGGCGGAGCAGGTCGAGCCCGGCGCGGTCGGACCACTGGGCGACGCGCTCGCGCGCGCCGTCGAGGTCGAGCCAGGGCGTGAACATACCGGGGGCCTGGGACCCCTGACCGGGAGCGAGGACTGCTGCTGTCACCCTTCAAGACAACACGGCGACGGGCCTTTCCGGGGATGCCGACGCTCACAGTGTCTACGCGGCGTCTTTGTCGGAACCCTCCAAAGACGCGCCGGAGAAGCTCGCGCGTAACCCGGATGCCTTGTCGGGTTCAATCACCTTTCGCTGTTAAGTCCATCACGTGACGCGGCCCTCACCAGAGGCCGCGGGCGCGGGCCAGCCTGCCCACCGTGAGCGCGATCCGCAGCACCAGCGCGTCGCGGGGGTCGGTCGGCTGGCAGCCGGTCAGCTCCGCCGCCTTCCGCAACCGGTAGCGGACCGTGTTCGGGTGCACGAACAACGTCTTCGCGCACGTCTCCAGCACGCCCCCGCTCTCCAGGTAGGCCTCCACGGTCCGCTGCAGCGTCGGGCCCGCCTCCTCCAGCGGCCGCGCGATCGAGTCCACCAGCAGGCGCTCGGCCTCCGCGTCCCCGGACAGGGCGCGCTCGGGCAGCAGGTCTTCCGACCGGACCGGCCGGGGCGCGCCCGGCCAGCCGACCACCGCGCGCAGCCCGGAGAGCGCCTCGGTCGCGCTGTGGTGGGCTTCGGCCAGCGACGGGACCGTCGGGCCGGCGACCACCGGGCCCTCGGCGAACGCGACCGACATGCGGGCCAGGATTTCCCGCTCCTTGACGCCGCCGTCGGTCGGCCCGCCGACCACGACGACCAGCCGGGAGCCCTGGACCGACAGCAGCACCGGGCGGCCGACGCGGGCGGCGCGGCTGCGGACCTCGAACACGACGGCGGGCGGGTCGTCCGACGGCGGGTTGCCGACCAGGACGGTCGCCGCCGCGGTCGGGTCCCAGCCCAGCGCCGTGGCGCGGGAGAGCACCGACTCCTCGGCGTCGCCGCGGACGATGCCGTCGACGACCAGCGCCTCCAGCCGGGCGTCCCACGCGCCGCGCGCTTCCGCCGCGGCCGCGTACGAGTTGGCCGCCGCGAACGCGATTTCCCGGCCGTAACGGAGGATTCCTTCGATCAGTGCCGCCCGTTCCGCTTCATTCGCGGCGAACTCCGGCAATTGCTCTTCGAAAACCTCGATCGCCAGGCGCACCATGCCGACTGCCTGGCGGAGGCTGACCCACCGCGACAGCTCGGCCGGGGCGTCGCGGAACGCCTCGGTCGTCAGCTGCAGGGCTTCCTTCGAGTCCCGCAGCCAGTCGACGAAGCCCGCGGCGCCCGCCTGGGTGATCAGCAGCACGCTCGCGCGCTGGTCGGCGGGCAGCCGGGCGAACCAGGTCAGCCGCCGCTCCATCACCGCGATGCTGGCGCTGGCCAGGCTGCCGGACGCGTGCTCGAGCCGCCGGAGCGTCTTCGCGGACAGTCCGTGGTGCTTCGGCACCCGGCGCGGGGTGGTGGTTCCGTCCATGGTTGGAGCGATCCTACGTGCTCCGCAACTTTCGTAGCCCCCGGCGGCAACGCGGGAAGGTAGGCGGAGCGTGTCAGTACTGCCTAGGATCGCGGGCACCGGGGAAGCAGGAGAGAAATGGGGGAACCGGAATGACCGGTTTAGAGATCGACGCGATCTCCAAACGCTACGGCGACGTGGTCGCATTGCGCGAAATGACCTTCGACGTCCGGCCGGGCGAATTGTTCGGGTTCGTCGGCAGCAACGGGGCAGGCAAGACCACGACCATGCGCATCGCGCTCGGCGTGCTGTCCGCCGACGGCGGCGAAGTGCGCTACGACGGGCAGCCGGTGACGCACGAAACGCGGCGCCACATCGGGTACATGCCCGAGGAACGCGGGCTCTACCCGAAGATGAAGGTGGCCGAGCAGCTGACGTACCTCGCGCGGCTGCACGGCATGTCCGCGGCCGCGGCGCGGTCGTCGGCGGAGAAGTGGACCGAACGGCTGGGCGTCGCCGCCCGCCGCGACGACGAGGTGCAGAAGCTCAGCCTCGGCAACCAGCAGCGCGTCCAGCTGGCCGCGGCGCTGGTGCACGAGCCGCGGATCCTGGTGCTCGACGAGCCGTTCTCCGGCCTCGACCCGGTCGCGGTCGACGTGATGAGCGCGGTGCTCAAGGAAAAGGCCGCCGAGGGCGTGCCGGTCGTGTTCTCCAGCCACCAGCTCGACCTCGTCGAGCGGCTGTGCGACCGGGTCGGGATCGTCCGGAGTGGACAGATGGTCGAGGTCGGCACGGTCGGCGAGTTGCGCTCCGGCGGCGCCGTGCGGCTGCGCGTCGACGTCCCGGAGGCCGGCGACGGCTGGGCCGACGGCGTCGCGGGCGTGCGGGTGCTCGGCCGCAAGGGCACGGTCACCGAGCTGGAGCTGGGTGAGGGCGCGGACGACCAGGACGTCCTCAAGGCCGCGCTGGCCACCGGGCCGGTGCGCGAGTTCGCGCGCGAGCAGCCTTCGCTGGCCGACCTGTTCCGTTCCGTCGTGACGACCGAGGAGGTTCCCGCATGAACAGCCCGCTCCCGGACGTCCGGATGAGCCCGGCCGCGGCGGTGGGGCTGGTCGCCTCCCGCGAGATCAGCACCCGCGTGAAGTCGAAGGCCTTCCGCGTCGCCACCGTGGTCATGTTGCTGCTGATCGTGGTCGGCATTCTGCTGATCAAGCTGCTCTCGGGTGGCGGCGGCGCCGACTCGACGGTCGGCTACACCCCGGCGACGGCGCCGTTCGCGGCGCCGCTCAAGGCCGGTGGCCAGGCCGTCGACGAGACCATCGACGTCACCCAGGTCGCCGACGACGCCGCCGGGCGCGCCAAGCTGGCCGACGGCTCGATCGACGCGCTGCTCACCGGCGACGGCAAGACCGTGCACGTCCAGGTGAAGAAGGACCTCGACGGCAAGCTCTCGAACGTGCTCCAGCTGCTGGCCCGCCAGGTCGCGCTCGACCAGCAGATCACCGCGCTGGGCGGCAACCCCGCGCAGTTCGAATCCGCCGTCGCGGCCGCGAAGTTCGTCGAAGACCCGCCGCTGGAGCAGCCGTACGACTACAACGGCCAGCAGCTGGTGCTGGGCATCGCGGCCGGCATCCTGATCTACCTCTCGCTGATGATCAACGGCCAGAGCGTGGCGCAGGGCGTGGTCGAGGAAAAGACCTCGCGGGTCGTGGAACTGCTGCTGTCGACGATCAAGCCGTGGCAGCTGATGGCCGGGAAGGTGCTGGGCATCGGCGTGGTCGGGCTGATCCAAATGCTCGTCATCGGGGCCGGCGGGGTGATCGCCGGGCTGGCGTCCGGGGTGCTCACCATTTCCGTTTCGGCCGCGGTCGGCACGGTCGTCTGGCTGATCGTCTGGTACCTGCTCGGGTTCTTCATGTACTCGATCGTGTTCGCCGCGCTGGGCGCGCTCGTTTCGCGCCAGGAAGACGTCGGCGGCGCGACGATGCCCGCGCTGATGTTCGTGATCGCCGGATACGTCGTCGGCATTTCCGTGCTGCCGTCGGACCCGGGAAACACGTTCGTCGAGGTGCTTTCCGTGATCCCGGTCTTCGCGCCGACGCTGATGCCGATGCGGCTGGCGATGGGCGGGGTTCCGGTGTGGGAAGCCGTGTTGTCGGTGGGGCTGGTGGTGCTGATGATTCCGGGGCTGATCTGGCTCGCCGCGCGGATCTACCGGAACGCGGTCATGCGCAGTGGCGCGAAGGTGAAACTGCGCGACGCCCTGCGCGCCGCCTGAGGTTCGCCGATTGTTCATCCGGCCCTCGGACGCTTCGGTGTCCGGGGGCCGGAACACTGTTGTCCGCGCTCGAGTGTCCACCGAATGCTCGAGGCCGCCCGGCGCTCGCGGTTTACGCTGCGCCGGACGGCCTCGTCTCCCCGGTCCCCACCGGTAGAACCAGTATGGCCACCGGTGATCTTTCCGCGCCAGTCGTCTCACTCGATCGTGGGGCGCACGAGTTGCCGCCGCTGGGTACCTGATCGACGATCCGGTGCAACACAGCGGCACCACCCCGAATCTGCGGGTGGAGATTCGGGCGCAAAACCCGTGGAGGGAGTCGGTATGGGCCAGCAACTGAAAGACGGGCTCGGGCAGGCGTGGAACCTGGTGGCCACGTTCGTCCCGAAACTCGTCGGATTCTTGATCATCCTGCTGATCGGCTGGCTGATCGCGAAGGCGATTTCGAAAGCGCTGGGGCTCGTCCTCGGCAAAGTGGGGTTCGGGAAACTGGTCGAGAAGACCGGCCTTTCCGGGAACGTCGGCAGCCAGAAGATCGACGCGGCCGGGATCCTCGTCAAATTGGTGTACTACTTCGTCCTGCTGATCGCGCTGCAGCTGGCGTTCGGCGTGTTCGGGCCGACGAACCCGGTGAGCCAGCTGCTCAACGACATCATCGCGTTCCTGCCGCGGATCGTGGTCGCGCTGGTGCTCGTGGTGGTGGCCGCGGCGATCGCGAAGGTCGTGCGGGACGTCGTCGCGTCGGCGCTGTCCGGCCGGGGCGCGGCACGCCCGCTGTCGATGGCGGCCTACTGGCTGATCATGGCGTTCGGCATCATCGCGGCGCTGGGCCAGGTGAACATCGCGACGGCGATCACCGGCCCGGTCCTGATCGCGGTACTGGCCACGATCGGCGGCGTGATCGTCGTCGGCTTCGGCGGTGGCCTGATCAAGCCGGCGCAGGACCGCTGGCGCGGCTGGATGGCGAACATGGAGCACCAGCTCGAGACGCCGAAGCAGCGCACCGGCGAGATGGGCACGGCCGAGCGGCCGCGGACCCCGGTGGGCGCGGACAACACCCCGACGCCGCCGGCCGGCACCCCGCGTCCCCAGATGTGACGCGGTAGCGGGAATCCGGGAACGGGCCCGGCGGGCGAGGAAGCCGCCGGGCCCGTTTTCGCGTTCCCGGCTGTCTTGAATGAGTCATTCAGGACCTCCGAAGACCTGAATGACTCATTCAAGACGTCGCGGCGGGCACTACCCTGGGGCGATGGGGGTCGTGGCGGCGCTCTGGCGCTATCCGGTGAAGTCGATGGCGGGCGAACGGCTGACCGAGGTCGCGGTCGGGGAGCGCGGGCTCGAGGGCGACCGCCTGTACGCCGTCCGGGATCCCGGCGGCAAGTTCGGCAGCGGCAAGAACACCACCCGGTTCCGGCGGATGCCGGGCCTGCACGCCTTCGCCGCCCGCTACGACGGCGACGTCCCGGTGCTGACCTTCCCGGACGGGCGTGTGCTCCGCGGTGACGACAGCGGCGTGCACGCCGAGCTCGCCGCCGCGCTGGAGTTCCCCGGGGTCGAGCTGGCCAAGGAAGCGGAGATCCCGCACCACGACGAAGCCGAGGTCCACCTGGTCACGACGTCCTCGCTGGCCTGGCTGACCGAACGCGCGCCCGGCGTCGCGCTCGACGAGCGGCGGTTCCGGGCCAACCTCCTGCTCGACACCGGACCGGCGCCCGAGCGCGCCGAGGAGTCCTGGGTGGGGGAGCGGGTGCGGATCGGCGAAGTGGAGCTGGAGGTCCTCCGCAAGGCCTTCCGCTGCGTGATGGTCGGCCTGCCGTGCGAAGACCTGCCCGCCGCGCCCGGGCTGCTGAAGACGATCTCCGAGGTGAACGAGGTGACCTTCGGCGTGCAAGCCCGCGTCGTCCGCGGGGGCGTGCTCCGCGTCGGGGACGTCCACGAGGTGGGATGTACCGCCCCTCACAGTCCCTAGGGAATTCACCTCGCGCGGAGCATGTTGGGAGCGGGTAGGACGAAAGGGGCGTGCCGTGGACTTCCTGCTGCACCACGGGATCACCGTGCTGGGCCAGTGGATTTCGATCGCGGAGCTCGCCGGGCAGGTGTTCGCGCTGGCGGTCGTGTTCCTCGCGCAGCGTCGCACCCTGTGGACGTGGCCCGTGCAGGTCGGGGCCACCGTGCTGCTGTTCGCCGTCTACGTCTCCGCGCACCTCGGCGGGCTCGCCGCCCGGCAGGTCGCCATCCTCGCCATCTCGCTCTACGGCTGGTGGGCCTGGACGCGCCGCAAGGACCCGGTGTTCGGCGTCGTCGTCCGCTCGGGCCGGCTCGCCGAACGGCTGGTCATGCTCGGCGCCTTCGTCGTCGGCACGACCGTCATGGCGCTGGTCCTGGACGCGCTGAACGCGTCCTGGGCGCCGTGGCCGGACGCCGCCATCTTCGTCGGCACCCTGGTCGCGTTCGGCGCGCAGGGCGCGGGACTCGTCGAGTTCTGGCTGGTCTGGCTGGTCGTCGACGCGATCGGCGTGCCGCTGCAGATCTCCTCTGGGCTCTACTTCTCGGCGGCGATCTACATCGTGTTCGCCGGGCTCGTCGTGCACGGCTGGTGGAGCTGGAACCGCTCCGCCAAGCGCGTCGCGGCCTCGTCCGGGGTCATGGCAGCATCCAGCTGAGCACCGGCGTGCTCTGACCCCACACGATCAGGCACATCACCAGCAGCAGCCCCAGGCTCCACGGCAGCACCTTCCGCAGCAGCTTTCCCTCCTCACCGGGCAGGTTCGCGGCCACGCAGGCGATCGTGAGGTTCTGCGGCGACACCATCTTGCCGAGGACGCCGCCGGAGCTGTTGGCCGCGGCCAGCAGGTCCGCCGGCAGGCCGGTCTTGGTCGCCGCCGTCACCTGCAGCGCGCCGAACAGCGCGTTCGCCGAGGTGTCCGAGCCCGAGACGGCGACGCCGAACCAGCCCAGCACCGGCGACAGGAACGCGAGCCCGGCGCCCGCCGCCGCGATGAACGTGCCGATCGTGCTCGTCTGGCCGGACAGGTTCATCACGTAGGCCAGCGCGAGCACCCCGGTGACGGTGAGGATCGCGAACCGCAGCTCCTTGACCGTCGCCAGCCACTCCTGCGCGGCGCCGCTCGCCGAAACGGCCAGTATCGCCGCCGTCAGGACGCCGGCCAGCAGGACGAGCGTGCCGCCGGTGTTGAGGAACGGCAGCGAGAAGGTGTTGCCGGAGACCGGTTTCCCGTTCGGCGCGGCCACGTTCAGCCCGGGCCAGTGGAACTTCCAGGTCGCCTTGTCCAGCAGCTTCTTGACCGGTGGCAGGACCGCGACGGAGAAGATCACGATGATCAGCGCGTAGGGCAGGTACGCCTTGACGACGTCGTCGCGCGAGTCTTCCGGCGGCGCTTCCGCGGTCGCCGTCCCGCCGGTGCCGATGCTGGTCCGGACGGCTTCGGGCACCGGGCGGCGGGTCTGCGGGAGCGCCACGAGCGCGGCGGCCCCGGCGAGCGCGGCGCCGATGTCGGCGAGCTGCGGCGACACGAAGTTGGACGCGAGGAACTGCACGAGCCCGAACGCGACCCCGCAGACCAGCGCGGGCAGCCAGGTGTCCTTCAGCCCGCGCTTGCCGTCGACGATGAGCACCAGCAGCAGCGGCACGACCAGCGCGAGCAGCGGCGTCTGGCGCCCGACGATCGAGGACACCTCCTGCAGCGGCAGGCCGGTGACCTGGGCGAGGGTGACGACGGGCGTGCCCATCGCGCCGAACGCGACCGGCGCGGTGTTCGCGACGAGCGCGACGACCGCGGCCTTCACCGGGTGGAAGCCGACGGCCACGAGCATCACGGCGCTGATCGCGACCGGCGCGCCGAAGCCCGCCAGCGCCTCCATCAGGGCCCCGAAGCAGAAGGCGATGATCAGGGCCTGGATCCGCGGGTCGTCGGAGATCCGGCCGAACGAGCGGCGCAGGACGTCGAAGTGCCCGGTCCGCACGGTGAGCCGGTAGATCCACAGCGCGTTGACGACGATCCACATGATCGGCCACAGCCCGAACGCGGCGCCCGACAGCGCGCCGGACACGGCCTGCACGATCGGCATGCCGTAGGCGGCCACCCCGACGACGAGCGCGACGAGCAGCCCGATGAGGGCGGCGTGGTGCGCCCGCATCCGGACGGCGCCGAGGAGGACGAGGACGGTGGCCAGCGGCAGCACGGCGACGAGCGCCGACAGGCCGAGTGAACCGAGGGGAGTGAGATCCTGGACGAACACGGGCGACCTCCGTTTTCCACGATGCGAAAACGGCCTTTCGGCGAGTGCCCGAGATCTTCGTCACAAACCAGGCGGTCCGTCAAGAAGTTGAGACCGGTTGGCCCAACGCGTCAGCCGCTCACGGCCGGGGCAGCACGGCGATCGCGGTCTCGGCGATCGCGCGGATGCCCGCCGGCTCGACGCCGCCCTTGCCCAGCGCTTCGAGGCCGCGCAAGACGGCCAGCACGAGCCCGGCCAGGTGGCCGGGGTCCGCGCCGGCGTCGATGTCGCCCGCGCGCTGGGCGCCCGCGATGCACGCCGTCAGGTGGTCCTGCATTTCGCGGAACAGCTGCCGGCTGCGGGCCGCGACCGCCTCGTCGTGCTCCGCGCATTCGGCCGTGCTCTTCGCGATCAGGCACCCCCGCCGTGCCCGGTCGGCGGCGACCGACTCGGCGATCGCCCGCACGTGGTCGCCGAGCCGCTGATAGGCCGTCTCGTCGGGGCCTTCGAGCTGTTCTCGCACGCCGTCGGCCGATTTCGCGCAGTAGTGGTCGAAGACGCGCAGGAAGAGCGCGTGCTTGTCGCCGAAGGCGCCGTAGAGGCTGCCCTTGCCGAGGCCGGTCGCGGCGGCGATGTCGTCGACCTTCGTGCCTGCGTAGCCGGTCTCCCAGAACTGGTCCCGTGCGGTGCGCAGGACTGCCGCTTCGTCGAAGCTCCGGGGTCTGGCCATGGGCCCAGGATAAGCGTTCTTGACTATCTCGTCCAGAACGGCGTACGTTCTGGACGAGATAGTCAAGAACTCGGGAGGCATCGTGCAGCTGGAAAACAAGACGGCCGTCGTCACCGGTGGCGGCACCGGCATCGGGCTCGCCGTCGCGAAGCGGTTCGCGGCCGAAGGGGCGCACGTCTTCATCACCGGGCGCCGCAAGGAGGTGCTCGACGACGCGGTGGCGGAGATCGGCGGCAGCGTGACGGCGATCCGGGCGGACTCGGCGAACCTGGCCGACCTCGACGAGCTCTATCGCGCGGTGGCCGAGCGCGGCCGCGGGCTGGACGTCGTGGTCGCCAACTCCGGCGGCGGGAGCTTCGCCCCGCTCGGCGAGATCACCGAGGAGCAGTTCGACTCGACGTTCGGCACCAACGTCAAGGGGGTGCTCTTCGCCGTCCAGAAGGCGCTGCCGCTGCTGAACGCGAACGCGTCGATCATCCTCACCGGCTCGACGACGTCGACGCGCGTCGGCCCGGCCTTCAGCGTCTACGCGGCGACGAAGGCGGCGGTGCGCAACTTCGCCCGCAGCTGGGCGGTCGACCTGAAGGGGACAGGCACGCGGGTCAACGTCCTGAGCCCGGGACCGACGCGCACCCCGGGCCTGCTCGGCCTGGTGCCCGACGACGCACAGCAGGGCTTGGTCGACGGGCTCGTGGCGGAGGTCCCGCTGGGTCGCCTCGGCGACCCGGCGGAGATCGCGGCCGCCGCGCTGTTCCTGGCCTCCGACGAGGCGAGCTTCGTCAACGGCGTCGAGTTCTTCGTCGACGGCGGCCAGGCGCAGGTCTAACGCAGGGTGGCGTGGCTCGGCGTCAGGTCCTTCAGGGTCCGGACGCCCAGCAGCTGCATCGTGCGGACCATTTCCGTCCGCAGGATGTCCACGCACCGCTGCACGCCGCGCTCGCCGCCGGCCATGAGGCCGTAGAGGAACGCGC
Organism: Amycolatopsis lexingtonensis; assembly: GCF_014873755.1. Lineage (NCBI taxonomy): Bacteria > Bacillati > Actinomycetota > Actinomycetes > Pseudonocardiales > Pseudonocardiaceae > Amycolatopsis > Amycolatopsis lexingtonensis. The sequence goes on along the minus strand of NZ_JADBEG010000001.1, from coordinate 5,100,134 downwards.
GGCCGACCAGGACCGCGTCGGCGCCGCGGGCGATCGCCGCCACGATGTCGCCGCCGGACAGGATGCCGGTGTCGATCCAGACCTCCGCGCCGCCCTGGAGCTCGTCCAGCACCGCCGGGAGGAGCTCCAGGGGGGTCGGCGCGCGGTCGAGCTGGCGGCCGCCGTGGTTCGAGATGAGCACCGCGTCGGCGCCGTGCTTGACGACGTCACGCGCGTCGTCGACGTTCTGCACGCCCTTGACGACGAGCTTGCCGGGCCAGGTCTGGCGGACCCAGTCGAGGTCGTCGAAGTTCAGCGTCGGGTCGAACAGCTTGTTCAGCAGCTCGGCGACGGTGCCGTCGAAGTGGCTCAGCGAGGCGAAGTTCAGCGGTTCGGTGGTGAGCAGGTTGAACCACCACGCCGGGTGCGTCGCGCCGTCGAGGAACGTCTTGAGGGTCAGCGCCGGCGGGATGGTCAGGCCGTTGCGGACGTCCCGCAGGCGCGCGCCGCCGACCGGGGTGTCCACGGTCAGCATGAGCGTGTCGAAGCCGTTCTCCCATGCCCGATTCATCAGATCTTCGCCGGCGCCGTGGTCGCGCCAGACGTAGAGCTGGAACCACTTGCGGGCGCCGGGCGCGGCCGTGGCCAGGTCCTCGATCGACGTCGTCGCCATCGTCGAGAGGCCCATCGGGATGCCGTTGCGCTCGGCGACGCGGGCCACCGCGATCTCGCCCTCGTGCTGCATCATCCGGGTGAAACCGGTGGGGGCGAAGGCGAACGGCAGCGCGGAGGTCTTGCCGAGGATCTCGCGAGTCGTGTCCACATCGGACACTCCGCGCAGCACGTTCGGGTGGAACTCGACCCGGCGGTAGGCCTGCCGCGCGCGGCGCAGGCTGTCTTCCAGTTCGGCCGCGCCGTCGGTGTAGTCGAAGGCCGCCCGCGGGGTGCGCTTGCGCGCGGCCATCCGCAGGTCGGCGATGGTGTGCGCGTTCGCCAGCCGCCGTTCGGTGGGGTTCAGCACGATCGGCTTCGGTCGCAGGATCTGCTTCAGCTCGCTCGGCTTCGGCAGGCGGCGCTTGGTCACCTTGATCAACTCCCTAACGAACTATGCGGCAAGAGGAGCCCGGCAGACATCAGATGTCTGCCGGGCTCCTTTCTAGCACCAGGTCACGCGCTCCCGGAATCCGACGTCTGCGGCCCGGCGGCCGCGATGTCGTCCAGCCGGTACTTCGTGGCCGCTTCGAGGACCTTCGCCTGCTCGACCTCGCCGCGCTTGGCGAGGATCGACAGCGCGCCGACGGTGATCGACTCGGCGTCGACCAGGAACTTCCGCCGCGCCGCCGGCCGGGTGTCGGAGAAGCCGAAGCCGTCCGTGCCCAGCGTGAGCATGTCGGTCGGCACGTACGGGCGGATCAGGTCCGGCACCGCGCGCATCCAGTCCGACACCGCCACGACCGGCCCGTTCGAGCCCCGCAGCGCCTCGGTGACGTACGGCACGCGCGGCTCGCTGCCCGGGTAGAGCAGGTTGTCGTGGTCGATCTCGACGGCCTCGCGCCGCAGCTCGGTCCACGACGTCGCCGACCACACCGCGGCCCGCACGCCCCACTCCTCGGCCAGCAGCTTCTGCGCCTTGAGCGCGTCCGGCATCGTGACGCCCGAGACCAGGATCTGCACCTCGGGACCGTCGCCTTCGGGGGCGTCGGCGTACTTGTACAGACCCTTCAGCAGGCCGTCGACGTCGAGGTTCTCCGGCTCGGCGGGCTGCTGGTACGGCTCGTTGTAGATCGTCATGTAGTAGAAGACGTTCTCGCCGTTGCCGTCCGGGCCGGTCTCGCCGTACATCCGGCGGAGGCCGTCCTTGATGATGTGCGCGATCTCGAACGACCACGCCGGGTCGTAGGCGACCGCGGCCGGGTTGGTCGCCGCCAGCAGCAGCGAGTGCCCGTCGGCGTGCTGCAGGCCCTCACCGGTCAGCGTGGTGCGGCCGGCGGTGGCGCCGAGGACGAACCCGCGGGCCATCTGGTCGGCGGCGGCGTAGAGGCCGTCACCGGTGCGCTGGAACCCGAACATCGAGTAGAAGATGTAGATCGGGATCATCGGCTCGCCGTGCGTCGCGTACGACGTGCCGACGGCGGTGAACGACGCGGTCGAGCCCGCTTCGTTGATGCCCTCGTGCAGCAGCTGGCCCTTCTCGGACTCCTTGTAGGCCAGCATCAGGCTCGCGTCGACCGAGGTGTACGTCTGGCCGTGCGGGTTGTAGATCTTGGCCGTCGGGAACATCGAGTCGAGGCCGAACGTGCGGGCCTCGTCCGGGATGATCGGGACGACGCGCTTGCCGATCTCGGAGTCCTTCGCCAGCTCGCGGACCAGCCGGACGAACGCCATCGTCGTGGCGACCTCCTGCTTGCCCGAGCCCTTCCGGATGCCCTCGTAGACCTTGTCGCCGGGCAGCACGAGCGCCTTGGCGGCCTTCGGGCGGCGTTCCGGCAGGAAGCCGCCGAGCGCCTTGCGGCGGCCGATCATGTACTCGATCTCGGGCGAGTTGGCGCCCGGGTGGTAGTACGGCGGCAGCTTCGGGTCGCGCTCGAGCTCCTCGTCGCTGATCGGGATCCGCTGCGAGTCGCGGAACAGCTTCAGGTCGTCGAGGGTGAGCTTCTTCATCTGGTGCGTGGCGTTGCGGCCCTCGAACGCCGGGCCCAGGCCGTAGCCCTTGATGGTGTGGGCCAGGATCACCGTCGGCTGGCCGTGGTGCTCCAGCGCCGACTTGTACGCCGCGTAGACCTTGCGGTAGTCGTGGCCGCCGCGCTTGAGGTTCCAGATGTCGGCGTCGGAGAGGTCCTTGACCAGGTCCTTCGTCCGCGGGTCGCGGCCGAAGAAGTGCTCGCGGACGAAGGCGCCGTCGTTGGCCTTGTACGTCTGGTAGTCGCCGTCGGGCGTCACGTTCATCAGGTTGACCAGCGCGCCGTCGCGGTCGGCGTGCAGCAGCGAGTCCCACTCGCGGCCCCAGATGACCTTGATGACGTTCCAGCCGGCGCCGCGGAAGTACGACTCCAGCTCCTGGATGATCTTGCCGTTGCCGCGCACCGGGCCGTCGAGCCGCTGCAGGTTGCAGTTGATCACGAAGGTCAGGTTGTCGAGGCCCTCGCCGGCCGCGACGTGGATCAGGCCGCGCGATTCGGCCTCGTCCATCTCGCCGTCGCCGAGGAACGCCCAGACGTGCTGGTCGTCGGTGTTCTTGATGCCGCGGTCGCGCAGGTAGCGGTTGAACCGCGCCTGGTAGATGGCGTTCATCGGGCCGAGGCCCATCGACACCGTCGGGTTCTCCCAGAAGTCCGGCATCAGCCGCGGGTGCGGGTACGACGGCAGGCCGCCGCCCTCGCCGGCGTGGCTGTACTCCTGGCGGAAGCCGTCGAGCTGCCGCTCGGACAGCCGGCCCTCGAGGAACGCGCGGGCGTAGATGCCGGGGGAGGCGTGGCCCTGGATGTAGATCTGGTCGCCGCCGCCGGAGTGGTCCTTGCCTCGGAAGAAGTGGTTGAACCCGACCTCGTAGAGCGCGGCCGAGGAGGCGTAGGTCGAGATGTGGCCGCCGACGCCGACGCCGGGGCGCTGCGCGCGGTGCACCATGATCGCCGCGTTCCAGCGGATGTAGGCGCGGTAGCGGCGCTCGATCTCCTCGTCACCGGGGAACCACGGTTCGTTCTCGGTGGGGATCGTGTTGACGTAGTCCGTCGAGGTCAGGGCCGGGACGCCGACGTTCCGCTCCCGGGCCCGCTCGAGGATGCGCAGCATCAGGTACCGGGCCCGCTGCTGCCCGCCCCTCGCCAGAGCCTCGTCGAAGGAGTCCAGCCACTCGGCGGTCTCCTCCGGGTCGATGTCGGGCAGGTGCGCCGCCAGTCCGTCACGGATGACGCGTACGCGTGCCGGGGTCTCCTTGCCGGAGGCGCCGTCGTTCTGCGGGGCCAAGGGGTCTCCTTGCGAAAAGTTGTAGCCGGTGGTGCTCGTGCGCGGGCGTGTACGACTCTCCATCGTCGTCTTCCGTCCCCGCTTCCGCACCGCTACTTGGCGGTAACATGGGCCGACCCGGTCGGGCCACTCCCCGCGCGCGGTGTATCGCGCGCGCGTTTTCTTCTCCCCCACCCTAGGGGACGGCACCCGGAGGGGTGGCAGACCGGTCGGCCGAGGTACCCGAAACGCCGTCGCGGAGGGGCCCTCGCGGGCCGTATCCTGCGACACGAGTTGTCAAAGATCCGGTGTGGACGGTTGCGCGCGGAGCCCTACCAGTGTTCGCTGTTCGCAACCGGGTCGCCGAGTGTGGCGCCGCCGTACCTTCGAAGAGGGTGTCCGGCGCCACACTCCGTCGTAGTTGGAGGAGTGAAAGCAGTGGTCGCCGCGGGAGACGCTGATCAGAGCAGCGTCGCCGAGAGGCTCGGCATCAAGCCCGAGATGGTGGTCCAGGAGATCGGCTGGGACGAAGACGTCGACGACGACGTCCGCTCGGCGATCGAGGAGCAGATCGGCGGGGACATCCTCGACGAGGACGCCGACGAGGTCATCGACGTGGTGCTGCTGTGGTGGCGCGAGGACGACGGCGATCTCGGGGACGCGCTCATCGACGCCAGGGGCCCCCTGGAAGAGACCGGCGTGATCTGGGTGCTGACCCCGAAGACGGGGCAGCCCGGGCACGTCGAACCGAGCGAAATCGCCGAAGCGGTGCCCGCCGTCGGACTGGCCCAGACCGCCAACATGAGTGTCGGCCCGAACTGGATCGGCACCCGGCTGGTGTCCCCCAAGTCGAAGTCGAAGCAGCGCTGACCCGGCCCCGCCCGTCGCACACGATAGGGTTGTCGTCGCAGGCACGTGTCCGTACGGGAGAGGAAACGCGGTATGGCCGTCGAGGTCGGTTCTGAGGCCCCTGACTTCACGCTCAACGACTACAACAAGCAGCCGGTCCAGCTGTCGTCCTTCCGGGGCGACAAGCCAGTACTGGTGGTCTTCTACCCGTTCGCGTTCAGCGGCATCTGCACCGGCGAGCTCTGCCAGCTCCGCGACGAGTTCGCGGACTACGACGGCAAGGGCGTCCAGGTCCTGGGCATCTCGGTCGACACGCCGTTCTCGCTGAAGGCGTGGGCCGAGAAGGAGGGCTACCAGTTCCCGCTGCTGTCCGACTTCTGGCCGCACGGCGAGGTGGCCAAGGCCTACGGCGTGTTCAACGAGCAGGCCGGCCTGGCCGTGCGCGGGACGTTCTTGATCGACACGTCCGGCGTGGTGCGGTTCGCCGAGGTCAACGCGCCCGGCGAGGCGCGCGACCAGCAGGGCTGGAAGAAGGCCGTCGCCGAACTGACGGCTTGAGGTTTTCCCCGGCGGTGGTCCCCAGGTGGGGGCCACCGCCGGCGGGGCGCATAGCTCAGCGGAAGAGCACTCGGTTTACACCCGAGCGGTCGCAGGTTCGAACCCTGCTGCGCCCACCACTCCGGCTTTTGCCGTAACGCCCGCGCGGACCTTGGAGACTTGTTCCAAGGGATCGACTGCGTGAGGGGGTGCGGGCGGTGCCTGCGGGGAAGCCGTCACCTCGGCGGGTGTTCCTGAGCCACACGAGCGAGCTGGGTGAGCTGCCCGAGCCGCGCTCGTTCGTGGCGGCCGCCCAGGCGGCGGTGGCCGCGGCCGGGGACGCGGTGGTGGACATGGCCCACTTCACCGCCCGGGACGTGACACCCGAGCAGCTCGACCGGGAAATGCTGGCCGACGCGGACGTGTACGTCCTGATCGCGGGCTTCCGCTACGGCACGCCGGTCCGGGACCGCCCGGAGGTGTCCTACACCGAGCAGGAGTTCCAGATCGCGACGGACGCGGGCCTGCCGCGGCTGGTGTTCGTGCTGGCCGAGGACACCGAGGGCCCGCCGGCGTTGTTCCGGGACCTGCGGCACGGCGCCCGGCAGGAAGCCTTCCGGCGCCGGCTTCACGACAGCGGGGTCGCCGTCACGAAGGTGTCGTCGCCGGGGCAGCTGGAGACGAAGCTGCTTCAGGCGCTGACCGAACTCCGCCGTCCCCGGCAGCAGTCGATGCCCGCGGGCCGGATCTCGAACATCCCCGCCCGGAGCGTCAGCTTCACCGGGCGAGACGAGCTCCTGACGCGGCTTCGTGAGGCGTTGTGCGCGGGCCGGCCGGCGGTGGTGCAGGCGATGAACGGGATGGGCGGGGTCGGGAAGACCACGACGGCGATCGAGTACGCCCACCGCTACGCCGACGAGTACGACGTGGCCTGGTGGATCCCGTCGGAAGATCCGGGCCTCGTCGCCGGTCACCTGGCCGACCTAGCCCAGGCGCTGAACCTGGCCACCGGCCAGGATCCGCCGGACGTCGCCCTGGCGCGGCTCCGCGGTGCGCTGCAGTCGCGCGGGCGGTGGCTGCTGGTGTTCGACAACGCCGAGGGCGCCGCGTCGCTTCGGCGGTTGCTGCCCGGCGGGGACGGGCACGTCGTCATCACCTCCCGCAACCCCGAATGGGACGACGTCGGGGCGGCGTTGCCGGTGCGGGAGTTCACCCGTGCGGAGTCGGTCGAGCTGCTGCGATCGCGTTGTGCCCAGCTCACCGATCTCGACGCCGGTCGCGTCGCCGAAGCCGTGGGCGATCTGCCGTTGGCCGTCGACCAGGCCGCTCGCCTCCTGGCGACGACCGGCTGGACGGCTGACGCTTACCTCGAGCTGCTGGCCCAGCGCACCGAAGAACTGCTGGCTCGCCACGGAAGCGGCAGCAGCTACCCGGTCTCGCTGGCCGCGGCGTGGGCGGTGTCGTTCGACCAGCTGGCCCGGGACCACCCCGCCGCGTTGAACACACTCACCCTGGTGGCTTGGCTGGCTCCCGAGCCGGTGCCGCTGACCTTGCTCACCCACCAGACCGGCGAAGCCGGAGCCGCGGCGCGGGACCCGCTGGCCTTCGCCGACATCACCGCAGCCCTGCGTACGCGCGGCATGGCCGACGTCACCACGACGACCATCCAGCTCCACCGCGTTCCCGCCGCACTGCTGCGCGCGCGGACTCGGCGGGACATCACGATGGAAGACGATGAGGATGCCACCTGGCCCGTCACCGCGATCCGTCTGGTGTACGCCGGGCTACCCGAGAGCCCGCCGAGCAATCCGTCGGGCTGGCCGCAATGGCGAGCGGTCCTGCCGCACGTGCTTTTCGTGTGCGATCCCGCGTACGCGCGGCAGTTGGCGACCCCAGAGGTGAGCCACCTTCTCGACTGCGCCGCGACCTACGTGCACAGCCACGGCGATCCCCGTGCGGCCTTGCCACTGACCCGGCGTGCCTACGAACGGCACAAGGACCTGCTCGGCGACGACCACCCGAGCACCCTCGCCTCCGCCAACAACCTCGCGGTCGTGCTGCGGGACTTGGGCGAGCACCAGCAGGCTCGGGGATTGCACGAGGACACTCTCGCCCGGTGGAGGCGGGTGCGGGGTGACGATCACCCCAGCACGCTCGTCTCGGCTAACCAGCTCGCCTCCAGCCTCAGGTCGCTGGGTGAGTACCAGCAGGCTCGGGACTTGCACGAGGACACCTTCGCCCGGTCGAAGCGGGTGCGGGGTGACGATCACCCGAGCACGCTCATCGCAGCCCACAACCTCGCGGCCGACCTGACACAGTTGGGTGAGCACCAGCAAGCTCGGGAGCTGCACGAAGACACTCTGGCCCGTTGCAAGCGCGTCTTGGGCGACGACCACCCCAGCACCCTCATCTCGACCAACCAACTCGCCTCCAGCCTCAGGTCATTGGGTGAGCACCAGCAGGCTCGGGACTTGCACGAGGACACCTTCGCCCGTTGCAGGCGCGTCCTGGGAGATGACCACCCCGATACCCTCATCGCGGCCAACCACCTCGCTGCCGATCTCAGGGCGTTGGGCGAGTTCCGGCGGGCTCGCGAGCTGGACGAGGACACCTTCGCCCGTTGCAGGCGCGTTCTGGGCGATGATCATCCCGAAACCCTCGCATCCGCTGGCTTCCTCGCCGCTGATCTCTGGGCGTTGGGCGAGTTCCGGCGGGCTCGCGAGCTGGACGAGGACACCTTCATCCGCTCGAAGCGGGTCCTGGGCGACGATCACCCCGACACCCTCGCCGGTGCCCGGAACCTCGCCGCTTATCGAAAGCTTGCCGAGCAAGCGCCGGAATGACGGGATGTCCGGTTTTTCACCCGGCCATCGCGGCTTCCGGAACGGGTGCCGAGCGCATTGTCCGGACCAGCACCGCCAGGCCGATGAACAGCACTGCCGCGATCACGCCCGTCACGTTCAGGGCCGTCGTGAACGCTTCCTTCGCCTGGGCCGCCAGCTCCGGGCGCGTCACGTCCACCGCGAGCGTCGAGCCGGTCGGGAAGACGGCGTGGTAGATCGCTGTTGCCGTCAGGCCGATCAGGGCCAGGCCCAGGGAACCGCCCAGGTAGTTGCCGGTGTCTGCCATCGAGGCCGCTGAACCCGCTCGCTCCGGCGGGACCGAGCCCATCACCAGGCCGATGCCCAGGGCGAACAGCGGGCCCGTGCCCAGGGTCAGGATCGCGATGGCCGCCATCACCAGTGCCGGGCCGTGGGTGACGACCAGGAGGAGGCTGCCCGCCGCCGAGATGAGGAGGCCGCCGGCGATTGCGGTGGCTGGGGAGAGCCAGCGGGTCAGGGTGGGGGCCGTCATCGTGCCCAGTGCCACGCCGAGGCCCATCGGGGCGAACAGGACCGCCGAGAGCAGCGGGGAGTAGCCCAGGACGCTCTGCAGGTACTGCGTGACCAGCAGGCCGACACCCGCCATCGCGACGCCCGCGAAGACCAGGGACACCAGGACCGCCGTGAAGGGGCGGTTGCGGAACAGGCGGAGGTCCAGCAGCGGGGATGCCGTCGTCAGCTGGCGGTGGGCGAACGCCGCGCCGAGGAGGGCGCCGGCGGCGATCGCGGTCAGGGGCAGGAGCAGCGAGCCCGTGGTCAGCTGCTTGAGGCCGAACACGATCAGCAGCACCGCGGCCAGGGAGAGCGCGACGCCGGGGAGGTCCAGGCGGCCGGAGGCCGGGGCGCGGAACTCCGGGAGGAGGAACGGGCCGGCGGCCAGCAGCACCGCCACCGCCGGGACGGCGACCAGGAACACCGAGCCCCAGCTGAAGTGCTGGAGCAGGAATCCGGCGAACACCGGGCCGGCCGCGCCGCCCGCGAACTGGCACGTGGCCCAGATGGAGATGGCCTTTCCGCGCTGGCGGCCGTCGCGGAACATGTTGGTGATCAGGGCGAGTGTCGACGGCATCAGCGTCGCCCCCGCCACGCCGAGCGCGCCGCGGACCACGATGAGCATCTCCGGGCTCGTCGAGAACGCGGCGACGATCGAGAGGATCCCGAAAGCCGCGCCGCCGGTGAGCAGCAGCCGCCGGCGGCCGATGCGGTCGCCGAGGGTGCCCATCGTGATGACGAACCCGGCGACCACGAAGCCGTAGCTGTCGGTGATCCACAACTGCTCCGTGGCGCTCGCCCCGAGGTCGGCGCTGAGCTGCGGCAACGCGAGGAACAACGAGGTCATGTCCATCGCGACGAGCAGGGTGGGCAGTACCAGCACCGCCAGGCCCAGCCACTCCCGCCGTCCGGCCGGCTTGTCCATTTCGACTCCTTCTCCGTGGTCGGTCACACCAGGAGGTCGGAGCCGGTCGCGGCGACCGGACACGGTGCCCCGAAGTTTTTTTCGGCTAGCGTCGGCAGGGTGAAGATCATCGTGCTGGGAGCGACCGGGCTCGTCGGGCGGGCGGTCGTCGCCGCCCTCGGAACGCGGCATGACCTCGTCGCCGTTTCGCGCACGTCGGCGGTGAGCGCCGACCTCCGGGAACCCGCGACGCTCGACGCGCTCTTCGGCGCCGGTGCCGACGCCGTCGTGTGCTGCGCCGCCAACGTGCCGCTGCGGCCGCTGGTCGGGCTGACCGACGAGCAGGTGCTCGACGACCTGCGCGGCAAGCTGCTCGGCCAGGTCGCGCTCGCCCGGCGGGCGGCCGCGCACCTGACCGACGGTGGCTCGATCACGCTCACCGGTGGCACGTTCACCGAGCCGATCCCCGGAAGCGGGCTCGGCGCATTGGTGAACGCCGGGCTCGAAGGGTTCGTTCATTCGGCCGCCGCGGAGCTGCCGCGGGGGGTGCGGATCAACCTCGTGAGCCCGGGGTGGATCAGCGAGACCCTCGAGGCGATGGGCGAGGACGGTGCTCGCGGGACGCCGGTGGCGGTCGTCGCCGAGGCTTATCGCGGGCTCGTCGAAGGGGATGCCACCGGCAGCACTGTCGTTCCCCGGTAGCCCGGCTCAGCGTGGGTGCGCGCCGAGCCGGGCTACCGGGATGCCGGGGGCCGAAGGTGGCCGGCTGACGCCCGTCGGTAAGCCGCGAGGTGGTGGGTGTTTGCCCCCGCTTCGGTCGCCGGGTCGCCGCCGTCGGGTGGGCCGGGGCCCGCAGGTGGCCGGCGGCCGACTTGCCTTGGTGACCGGGTCGGCACCTGCGGTGAGGCTGGATCAGGCCCCCAGCCCCCGGCCTCCACCCCCTTGCCCACCGGCCCCCGGAACCCCTCCCGCGGCAACCCCGGTCAGCGCACCACGAAGCCCACGTCGTTGTTGGGTTTGTACTCGTCCGGCCAGACCGGAATCGGGTCGGTCGACAGCGTGCTCCCCAGGCCGCCGTGGAAGTCGGAGTCCAGGTACCACTCCGTGGCCGCGTGGAACTTGGTCGCCGTCAATCCCGGTGGGGGAGTGGTGCGCAGCTTGTACGTGCCCTGCGGGACGTCTTCGAAGTAGTAGTCCTCACCGCCCGTCGTGGTCACCGTGCGGTTCAGCAGTCCTTCGTACGCGCTCGGTCCCACCAGGGAAATCTGCGTTTCCCGGCGGGGTTCCGTGCTCTGGCGGATGCCGTCGCCGTTCGTGTCGTCCCAGGCCCGGCCGTGGATGCGGGCGCCGATCTGCGCGAACTCGTCGTACCCGGACCAGTACTGCTCCGTCAGCGTCCGGTCGTGGGTGCTCGAGCTGATCGACCGGTAGCCGTCGTCCGGCGCGTGGATGCTGTAGTCGCCCAACGGCAAGCCCGTGAACGAGTAGCCGCCTTGGGCGTCGGTGACGGTCACGTAGTCCGTCGCCGGGCTGACCAGGTGCGCGATGACCTTGGCGCCCGCCCGGCCGGGGTCGCCCGGGTCGTGGCTGAAGTCGCCGTCGCGGTCGAACCAGACCAGCCCGTGCAGCTCCCCGATGTCCGCCGCCGCCGCGGCCGGGCCGGCCAGCACGCCCGTCAGCACCGCGGCCACCGCGCCCAGAACCGCCGCTCTTCGCCGGAACTCCATGGTGGATCCCCCTTCGCCGGCCGCCCCATGCCGCCGGTGGAAGGAAGCTACCGCGAGGCACCGACAGTTTCGGGATCCCAGGCGTGACCGGCGAAAGCCTCGTCCAGCGGCGCCTGGATGAGCCGGTTCGCGTACGTCGAAACCGTGTACGTCCCGATCCCCAGCACCACCTCCAGCGCGTTGCGCGGGGTGAACCCGGCCGCCACGAACTCGGCCAGCGACGCGGGCAGGACGTCGCCCGTCGTGTCCATCACGGTCAAGACGAACCGCCGCAACGCTTCCAGCCGCGCGGACGGCAGGGGAGCCTGCGCCCGCAACGCCGTCACCAGCTCCGGCGGCGCCGACAGGGCTTCCAGCGACGCCGTGTGCATCGCGACGCAGACGTGGCAGCCGTTGCGCGTGGCCACCGTCATGATCAGGACTTCGCGCTCCAGCGCCGGCAGCGTCGTGGCCTCGAAGATCGCGTTGAGCTTGAGGAAGCCGTTCAGCGTCTCCGGCGACGTCGCCATCCGGGCGACGGCCGGGGGAACGTGGCCGAACTTCTTCGCGGTGGCCGCCATCGTCGGGCGGGCGGCGGGGGGTGCAGACTCCGGGGTGTGATCGGGGAACAAGACGTCTCCAGACGTATTATCGACAACGTGGTTGTCGAAACAGTAAACCTGGTTGTCGAAAAGGGCAAGGGGTAATGGCCGAACCACCCGGCTACGAGCTGCCGTTCCTGCTCTTCGGCGGCTTCCGCACGCTCATCGACCGTCTGCACGCCGAGCTCGCGCGCCAGGGCCACCCGGACGTCCGCCCGTCGTACGGCTTCGCCATGCAGGCCATCGGCGTCCAGGGCGCGACGGCGTCGGAGATCGGCCGCCGCCTCGGTGTGTCCAAGCAGGCGGCGGGCAAGACCGTCGAGCGCCTGGAAGCACTCGGGTACGCCGAACGCGCCGACGACCCCGCCGACGCGCGGCGCAAGATCGTGCGGCTCAGCGCGCACGGCATCGACGCGCTCACGAAGTCGGCGGAAATCTTCGACGACCTGCGCGCGGAGTGGGCGCGCGCGGTCGGCGCCGAGCGGATCGGCGCGCTCGAAGCCGACCTGCGCAAGGTCGTCGGGCCCGCGGCCTACCGCCTGGACGCCGCGGGGTGGTTCACGAGCTAGAAGCCGCAGCCCGGGTCCGGCGCGTCCTCCGATAGGGGGCTGCCCGCCGGCAGCACGTACAGGACTTCGAGCACCAGCGGCGTCGATCCGAGGTTGCGGCCGATGTGCACCTGGTCGGGCTTTTCGCTGAACGCGCGCCCGGTGCCGAAGATGCCGTCGATGCTGCAGTCGGCCAGGTTGTGCGTCAGCGTCCCGGCTTTGACGTACGCGTAGAGCGTGCCGTCGTGGAAGTGCCAGCCGGTGTAGCCGCCGGGCTGGATGGTGATCTCCCGCAGCGTGTAGTCGGTGTGGCCGACGGTCTTCTGGGCCAGGATGGTGCCGGTGACGCCGCTGCCGGGCGTCGCGGACGCGGTCCCGGGCAGCAGCGCGAGAGCCAGTGCGGCGGTGGCGAAGATCGTGCAGGTCTTGCGCATCGGGCAGTACTCCTCACGACGAGCGCAGGGTGCGCCGCACCATCTTGCCCGATTCCGTGCGCGGCAGGCGATCGGTGAAGTCGAACCGCTTCGGCGTCTTGAACCCCGCCAGCGCGGCACGGCAGTGCTCGGCCAGCCGCGCGGCCAGCTCGTCGCCCGGAGCGACGCCGGGCACCGGTTCGACGACGGCGACCACGCGCTGCCCCCATTCGTCGTCCGGCTCGCCGATCACCGCCGCGTCGGCGACGTCGGGGTGGGTGAGCAGCCGCGCCTCGACCTCGGCCGGGTAGATGTTGACCCCGCCCGAGAGGATCAGGTCGGTGCGGCGGTCGAGCAGGAAGACGCGGCCTTCGCCGTCGCGGTACCCGAAGTCGCCGACGGTGATGAACTCGCCCGACCGGTTCGCCGCGGTCTTCTCCGGGTCGCCGAGGTAGTCGAGCGCGGTGTGGGCCGAGCTGAACCAGATCGTGCCGGGTTCGCCGCCGGGCACCACGGCGCCGTCGTCGTCGAGGATCTTCAAGCGCACGCCGGGCAGTGGCCGTCCCACGGTGCCGGGCGCGGCCAGCCACTCGGACGCGGTGACGCCGCAGATCAGCCCTTCCGAAGCGCCGTAGTACTCGTGCACCACCGGGCCGAGCCAGCCGATCATCCGTTCCTTGACCTCGCGCGGGCACGGCGCCGCCCCGTGGATCACGCTCACCAGGCTCGAGAGGTCGTACCGCGCGCGGACGTCCTCGGGCAGCCGCAGCATCCGGTGGAACATGGTCGGCACCAGGTGCGTGCTCGTGACGCGGTGCCGTTCGACGAGCCGCAACGTCTCTTCGGCGTCGAAGCGGTCCATCAGCACCGCGCTGTGCCCGAGGTGCATCGCGTTGACGGCGAACGAACCGGGCGCCGCGTGGTAAAGCGGGCACGCCACCAGGTGCACGCCCGTCCCCGGGTGAACGTCGAACATCGCCAGCAGATTCCGGTGGATCGGGTGCAGCGACGGCGGTTTCCCGCTGAGCGCGCGCCGGACGCCCTTGGGCCGCCCGGTGGTCCCCGACGTGTAGAGCATCGTCTGGCCCGCGGTCCGCGGCTCGGGCGGCGACGACGGCTCGTCCTCGCCCCAGGTCGCGTAGTCGCCCCAGCCCTCGGCCGGGCCGATCGAGAACCGCGGCACGTCGACGTCGCATTCCCGCGCGATGTCCGCCTCGGCGACGACCACCCGCGCGCCGCTGTTCGCCACCACATAAGCGATTTCGGTGGGCGACGACCGGTAGTTGACCGGCGTGAAGTACATCCCGGCCTGCAGCGTCGCGAACAGTAACTCGAAGTACGGGAGTCCGTTGTGGACGATCGCGACGACGCCGTCGCCCGGCTCGAGCCCCAGCCGGCGCAGCGCGTGCGTCAGCCGGTTCGCCCGCGCGGCCAGCTCGCCGAAGGTCGCGGCGGTCCCGTCGGGCGCGAGCACCGCGAGCCGGTCCGGGTACTGCTCGGCGACGTCGAAGAAGGTGCTCACGCACCGCACGCTACCGGGTACCGTGCGACGCATGGACGCGGACGTTTTCGGGCAGGTCCTCGGCGCGGTGCGGGAGTTCGTGCGCAAGGAGGTCGTGCCGCGCGAGGCGGAGATCGACGAGCACGACGAGATCCCGGCCGGAATCCGGGACAAAGCCGCCGAACTGGGCCTGTTCGGCTGGGCGCTGCCGGAGGAGTACGGCGGCCTGGGGCTCGGCATGGCCGAAGACGTCCGGCTGGCGATCGAGCTCGGCTGGACGACGCCCGCGTTCCGGTCCCTGTTCGGCACCAACAACGGCATCGCCGGCCAGGCGATCGTGCACTACGGGACGCCGGACCAGCGCACCCGCTGGCTGCCGCGGCTGGCGGCGGGGCAGGCGATCGCCTCCTTCGCGCTCACCGAAGCCGAGGCCGGGTCGGATCCGGGCGGCCTGACCAGCCGCGCGGTCCGCGACGGCGACCGTTACCGGCTCTCGGGCACCAAGCGGTTCATCACGAACGCGCCGCTCGCCGAGGTCTTCGTCGCCTTCGCGCGCACCGACCTCGACAGCACCGGCAGCCGCGGCATCTCGGCGTTCCTGGTCCCCGCGGGGGCGGACGGCGTCACGGTCGGCCCGCACGACACCAAGATGGGCCAGGCCGGCGCGTGGACGTCGGAGGTGGTCTTCGACGACGTCGAGCTGCCGGTGGACGCGCTGGTCGGCGAGGAGGGCAAGGGCTTCGGCATCGCGATGGCCTCGCTCGCCCGGGGCCGGCTGCACATCGCGGCGCTGTGCGTCGGCATGGCCGAGCGCGCGCTCGCCGAAGCCGTCGAGTACGCGCGGACCGCGCGCCAGGGCGGCCGGACGATCGGCGAGTACCAGCTGGTCCAGGCGCTGCTCGCGGAGTCGCACGCGGAGCTGGCGGCCGGCCGCGCGATGGTGCACGAAGCCGCCGCGAAGTACGACTCGGGCGAGGACCGCAAGCTCGGCCCGTCGTCGGCGAAGCTGTTCTGCACCGAGATGCTCGGCCGGGTCGCCGACCGTGCGGTGCAGGTGCACGGCGGGATGGGGTACGTCCGCGGCGTGACCGTCGAGCGGATCTACCGGGACGCGCGGCTGTTCCGCATCTACGAGGGCACCAGCGAGATCCAGAAGCTTGTGATCGCGCGGCAGCTGCTCAAGGACTGAAGTTGCGCTGGAGTTCACTCCAGCTCTTACCGTGGCAGCATGACCACCGCACAGCACAAGATCGGCTCCGGGTTCGGCGCCGAGACCACCGCGGCCGAGGTCGTCGCGGGGATCGACCTGACCGGCAAACTCGCGATCGTCACCGGCGGCTACTCGGGCATCGGCCTCGAGACCACGCGCGCCCTGACGGCCGCGGGCGCGCACGTCGTCGTCCCGGCCCGGCGCCGCGCCACCGCGGAAGAAGCGTTGCAGGACATCGGAAACGTCGAGGTCGACGAGCTGGACCTCGCCGATCTCGAGAGCGTCCGCGCGTTCGCCGAGCGCTTCCTCGCCACGGGCCGGGAGATCGACGTCTTCATCGGCAGCGCCGGGATCATGGCGCTGCCGGAGACCCGCGTCGGACCGGGCTGGGAGGCGCAGTTCGCGACCAACCACCTCGGCCACTTCGCCCTGGTGAACCGGCTCTGGCCCGCTTTCGGCGACGGCGCCCGCGTCGTGTCGGTGTCCTCGCGCGGCCACCACTACGGCCCGGTCCGCTTCGACGACCTGAACTTCGAAACCGGCTACGACAAGTGGCTCGCCTACGGCCAGGCGAAGACCGCGAACGTCCTCTTCGCGGTGCACCTTGACCGGCTCGCCCGTGATCGCGTCCGCGCGTTCGCCCTGCACCCGGGCCGGATCCTGACCGAGCTCGTGCGCCACCTCGACCGCCAGGAGCTGATCGACGCCGGGATGGTCGACGCCGAAGGCCGGGTGACCGGCGGCGCGAAGACCACGGAGCAGGGCGCCGCGACGCAGGTCTGGGCGGCGACGTCCCCGCAGCTCGACGGCCTCGGCGGGCTCTACCTCGAAGACTGCGACGTCGCGGAACCCGCCGGTGACGTGCGGGCTGGAGTCAAGGACTACGCGATCGACCCGGCACTGGCCGAGCGCCTGTGGACGGTGTCGGCCGAGCTCACCGGCGTCAACGCCTTCTAGAGCTTCTCGACCTGCCGCACCAGCAGGTCGATCTCGTCCTCGGTGTTGTAGTAGTGCACCGAAGCGCGGAGCAGGTCCGGCAGGTCGCGCGCGGTGAAGTCGTACTGGGCCGACGTCCGCGACGACACCGACGTGTTGATGCCGGCCGCGGCCAGCCGCGCCTTGATCTCCTTGGCCGGGGTGCCCTCGACGGTGAAGGTGACGATGCCGCACTGGCGGGCCCCGATGTCGTGCACGCGGGCGCCGGCTTCGGTGAGCCGTTCGCGCAGCGTCGCGGCCAGGGACGTGACCTGGGCTTCGATGGCCGGCAGGCCCCAGTCGAGCGCGTAGTCGATGGCGGCGCCGAGGCCGAACACGGCGGCGAAGTCCCGTTCCCACACCTCGAAGCGCTTGGCGGTCGGGTCGACGACGTACTCCGTCGGCGACTCCCAGCTCGCCGAGTGCAGGTCGAGCATCGCGGGCTCCAGGCGCTCCCGCAGCGCCGGGTGGACGTAGAGGAACCCGGTGCCGCGCGGGCCGCGCAGGTACTTGCGGCCGGTCGCCGACAGCGCGTCGCAGTTCAGGCGGGCGACGTCGAGGTCGAGCTGGCCCGCGGACTGGCAGGCGTCGAGCAGGAAGGGGATCCCGGCGGAGCGGGCGATCGCGCCGATCTCCTCGGCCGGGTTGACCAGGCCGCCCTGGGTGGGGACGTGGCTGACGGCGATCAGCTTGACGTCGTCGCCGACGCGCCGGCGCAGCTCTTCGACGTCCAGCTGCCCGGATTCGTCGTCGCCGATCACCTCGACGACCGCGCCGGTGCGCTTGGCGACCTGAAGGAAGGCGATGGCGTTGCTGGCGTACTCCGCGCGGGAGGTGAGGATCCGGTCGCCGGGGCCGAACGGCAGCGCGTAGAAGACCGCCTGCCACGACCGCGTCGCGTTGTCGGTGAGCGCGATGTCGTCGGCTTCGGCACCGACCAGCCGCGCCGCGGACGTGTAGACGGCGGCGAGCTTGTCGGACGCCTCCGCGGCTGCTTCGTAGCCGCCGACCAGCGCTTCGTGGCGCAGGTAGTCGACGACGGTGTCGGTCACGACGGACGGCGGGAGCGCGGAGCCCGCGTTGTTGAAGTGGACCACCTCGGCACAGCCGGGGGTCTCACGGCGCGCGCGTTCGACGTCGAAGGTCATGCCCAACTGAATACAGTAGTTCAGTACTGTATGCAATACTGCCGCCATGGCCCGGACCCCGCTGCGCAGCGACCTCATCGAGCAGATCACCACGCGCGTGCTCGACGGCAGGCTCGCCGCCGGCAGCCGCGTCAACGAGGTGCACCTGGCGCGTGAGCTGGGTGTCAGCCGGACGCCGCTGCGGGAGGCGCTGATCGGGCTCGCCGACCGCGGCCTGCTCGTCTCCGCGCCCGGCCGCGGGTTCCTCGTGCCGCCGTTCGACCCGGACGAGGCCCGCCGCCTCTACCCGCTGGTCGCCGAGCTCGAAGCCCTCGCGCTGCGCTGGACGTCGCCGCTGGAGCTGGCCGGGCTGCCGGACGCGCTGGACGCCGTCGCCGACGAGATGGACGCGGCGCTGGCCGGCGGCGGCGATCTGTCCGATGTGGACGACCGGTGGCACGCGCTGCTGCTGTCCCGCTGCCCGAACCCGCACCTGCTGCGGCTGCTCGGGCAGACCAAGCCGCTGCTCAAGCGGTATGAATCGTGCTACTTCGGCGGTGCGGGCCGCGCCGGGGAGAGCATCGCCGAACACCGCCGGATCGCCGCGGCACTGCGCGACGGCGACCTGCCGACCGCGTCCGCGGTGCTCGTCCGCAACTGGGTGAAAGCCCTGGCCTACCTGGGGAAGGACACAAGATGATCATCGCGCACCTGAGCGACCTGCACCTGGACGGCGAGCCGCGGGCCGAAGACCGCGTCGCCGCCGTGATGGCCTACCTGGGCGGGCTGGCGCGGCCGGTCGATGCCGTCGTCGTCACCGGGGACATCACCGACCACGGCGCGGCCACCGAGTACGCGCGTGCCGCCGCGCTGCTCGAGTACCCGGCGCCGGTGCTCGTCTGCCCGGGGAATCACGACGTCCGCGCGGAATTCCGGACCGGTCTGCTCGGCCTGCCGCCGTCGGACGAGCCGATCGACCGCGCCCAGGAGGTCGGCGGGGTGCTGTTCGCGCTGTGCGACTCGACGATTCCCGGCCGCGGCGCGGGTTTCCTGGCCGACTCGACCTTGGCGTGGCTCGACGACACGCTCGCCGGCGGCGACGGCCCGGCGATCGTCGCCTTCCACCACCCGCCGGTCGAGGTGGGAGTGGAGTTGGTGGACAGGATCCGCCAGAGCGGCGAAGACCGGCTGGCCGCCGTGCTGGCCCGGCACCCGCGGGTGAAGGCGCTGCTGGCCGGGCACGTGCACACCGGCGCGTCGACGACGTTCGCCGGGGTGCCGCTGCGCATCGCGCCGGGTGTGGTGTCGCAGTCGTTGCTGCCGGTGGAGCCGGGCGCGGACCGCGGCTGGGACGACGGCGGCCCGCTCGACTACGAGCGCCCGCCGGGGCTGCTGCTGCACGTCCTGCACGACGATGGCCGGGTGACCAGCCACCACCGCGTGGTCAGCGGCTGAAGACCGGCAGCGTGATCCGGGACGGCCGGGCCGCGTCGTGGAAGACCTCGAAGCGGTTCGGCTTGCCGTCCACCGCCGACGTGACCGGTTCGCCCGTGCCGTGGTTGCGCGCGAAGCGGGGGAAGCCGCCGCCCGCCACCTGGACGCGCAGGCGGTGGCCGCGGCGGAAGCGGTACGCCGTCGGGTCGAGGGTGACCTCCGCCGTGACCACGCCGTCGGCGTCCGCCGCGGGGAAGCCCGGGCGCAGCCGCAGGATCCCGTCGGTCACGTTGCGGGACACGCCGTCCGGGTCGACGTCGCAGAGCCGGACGTAGACGTCGGCGTGGCCGAGTTCGGTGCGCACGTGCACGGTCGCGGCCACGTCGCCGATGACGTCGAGGTCCGCGGGCAGCGGTTCGCCGGTGAAGACGAGCACGTCCGGGCGGGCCTCGACCGCCTGGTTGTCGCGCTGCTTCGTCTCGCCGGTGAGCAGGGGCCCGCCGACCGCCGGGGTCGGGTCGGCCGGGTCGTAGGTGAACGTCGCCGGGAGCGCCCGCTCGGCGACTTCGCCGAGCCCGCCGACCGGCCGCAGGTGCGACGCGGTCGGCGTCGAGGGCGGCGGCCAGGACTCGAAGTCCAGCCAGGAGTTCGCGCCCTGCAGGAACAGCCGGACCGGCGAGCGCTGCAGCTGGGCACGGTCGCCGAGCAGGTGCGCGCGCAGGAAGCCGAGCTGGTCGCGGATCATCGGGCCCATGCTCGCCGGCTCGCCGTGCGCCCACGGCCCGATGGTGATCCGCGGCTCCTTGCCCGCTTCGGCGAGGATCCGGAAGTCGCGCAGCTGCCCACGGATGAACAGGTCGTACCAGCCGGTCACCATCGTCACCGGGACGTCGAGCTTCGCGACTTCGGCGCTGTGGTCGGACATCACCCAGTAGTCGTCGTCCGGCACGAAGTGCGTGGTGATGTCCTGGAGGAACTGCACCGGCTTCCCGATCGCGGCGACGTCGGCGCCGCTGAGCGGCAGGTGCGCCATCGCGCGCCGCGTCTTCCGCTTCTGGACCGGGTTCGGCAGCGCGGCGAACCGCTCTTCCTGGCGGCCGATCATCGCCGACCACGACACCATGTTGTCCGCCGCGAGCACGCCGCCCGGGTAGAACGTCGAGACGAACTCCGACGCCGTCACGCCGAGGCACATCGCGGCCAGCGGCGGGTCGAGGTACGGGCCGACCGCCCACTGCGTGTGCCCGAGGTAGCTGGCGCCCGCCATGGCGACGGTCCCGTCGCACCACGGCTGGGCGCGCAGCCATTCCGCGGTCGCCACGCCGTCCTCGCGCTCGAGGTGGAACGGCCGGAACTCGCCGCCGGAGCCGAACGAGCCGCGGGTGCTCTGGATGACCGTCTGCAGCCCGTGCCGGGCGAACGTGTCGCCGAAGAGCTTGGACAGCAGGCCCGCGCGCCCGTACGGCGTGCGGATCAGCACCACCGGCGCCGACGTGGTGCCCGCCGGGGCGTACCGGTCGGCCAGCAGCGTGACGCCGTCGGGCATCGGCACGGCCAGGTCACGCGTGACGACCGGCTTCGGTCCTTCGGCACGCGGGAGCCCGAGCAGCTTGTCGACAAGTCGGTCCAGCACGGGCGTCCCCCCGGTCATCCGAAGTGGAGTCGGTCCTTCCGGATCCGACCGTACCTCAGTTCGCGCGCGCGAGGGTTTCCGGACGCAGCAGCCTGGCCAGCTCCTCGGCCGGGATCAGGCCCTTCTCGACGACGAGCTCGGCCACGCCCCGGCCGGTGGCCAGCGCCTCCTTGGCGATCTCCGTCGCGGCCGCGTAGCCGATGCTCGGGTTCAGCGCCGTCACCAGCCCGATCGAGTTCTCGACGTAGGAGCGCATGACGTCGACGTTCGCGGTGATCCCCGAGACGCACTTCGAGGCCAGGGTGCGGCAGGCCGCGCCAAGGTGCGTGATGCTCTCGGAAAGGGCGTGCAGGATGACCGGCTCGAACGCGTTGAGCTGCAGCTGCCCGGCTTCGGCCGCCATCGTCACGGTGACGTCGTTGCCGATCACCTCGAACGCGACCTGGTTGACCACCTCGGGGATCACCGGGTTGATCTTGCCGGGCATGATCGACGACCCGGCCTGCACTGGCGGCAGGTTGATCTCGTTCAGCCCGGCGCGCGGACCCGAGGACAGCAGGCGCAGGTCGTTGCAGCTCTTCGAGAGCTTGACGGCGATCCGCTTGAGCACGCCGGACAGGTGCACGAACGCGCCGCAGTCCTGGGTGGCTTCGACGAGGTCCGCGGCCGTGACGACCGGCAGCCCGGTGATCTCGCGCAGGTGGCGGCACGCGGCTTCGGCGTACCCCGGCGCGGCGTTGAGGCCGGTGCCGATGGCGGTCGCGCCGAGGTTGATCTCGTGCAGCAGCGCGACGGCTTCGGTCAGCCGCTGCCGGTCTTCGCCGAGCATCACCGCGTACGTTCCGAACTCCTGGCCGAGCGTCATCGGCACCGCGTCCTGCAGCTGCGTGCGGCCCATCTTCAGCACGTCGTGGAACTCGACGGCCTTGGCCGCGAACGCCTTTTCCAGCACCACCATCGACTCGGCCAGCTCGCGCACGGCGAGGATCGTCGCGACGTTGACCGCGGTCGGGTAGGCGTCGTTCGTCGACTGTCCGAGGTTGACGTGCTCGTTGGGGTGCACGACGTCGTAGTCGCCCTTGGCGTGCCCGAGCAGCTCGAGCGCGCGGTTGGCGATCACCTCGTTGGCGTTCATGTTGGTCGAGGTCCCCGCGCCGCCCTGGATGACGTCGACGACGAACTCGCCGTGCAGCGCGCCTTCCCGGATCTCCCGGCTGGCCGCGCAGATGGCGTCGGCGATCTCGGGTTCGAGCAGACCCAGTTCGGCGTTGGCGCGCGCCGCGGCCTCCTTCACCGCGGCCAGCGCCTCGATCAGGTGCGGGTAGGCGGCGATCGTCGTGCCGGTGATGGGGAAGTTCTCGCGGGCGCGGGCGGTGTGCACGCCCCAGTACGCGTCGGCGGGAACGTCCTTGTCGCCCAGGAGGTCGTGTTCGCGGCGGGTGGTCATCGCAGGCTCCCCACAGAAAGGTTTCCGGTGAAACGCAGGTTGTCCGGGCCGGGCGGGACGTCGACCCCGCACAGCTTCAGCGCCGCGGCCAGCACCGGGTACCGCGCCCGGTCACCGCCGTCGGCGATCTTGACCGCGAGCGCCGTGCCGTCGGGCAGGGCTGCGACCTGGACGGCTTCGAAGCCGTCCTTCGCGATCAGCCCCGGCACCGCGCGCATGACGGCGGTGACGTCGCGGCGGCTGCCGCCGACCAGCGCCGGGTGCCTCCGGATCCCGTCGGCCACCAGGTGCTCGGGCGTGCCGGGCGCGGCGGTCGCGATCTTCGAGACGGCGGTCGCGAGCCCGCGCAGGGTCGTCGCGAAGAGGGGCGCCCCGCAGCCGTCGACCGCCACGCGCTCGATGCCGCGGCCGGTCAGGTCCTCGACGGTGGCCGCGATCGCGCGCTGCAGCGGGTGGGCCGGGTCGAGGTAGCCCTCGGTGCGCCAGCCGTTCAGCTCGCAGGTCGCGAGCATCGCCGCGTGCTTGCCTGAGCAGTTGTGCGCCAGGCGGCTCGGCGCGCGGCCGGTCGCGAGCCAGTGGTCGCGCTCGACGGGGTCGTACGGGAAGTCGGCCGGGTTGCCGAGCACGTCGGGGGAGCGGCCGCCGAGCACGTCCCGCGCGGCGTCGAGGTGCATCTCCTCGCCGGAGTGGCTGGCGGCCGCAATCGCGAAGCCGGCGGGGGACAGGCGCAGACCGAGCCGCGCCATCGCCGTGGCCTGCAGCGGTTTCGCCGTCGAACGGGGGTACATCGCGGCGTCCGGGTCGCCCGCGGCGAACAGCGTCGTGCCGTCCGGGGCGAGCACGACCAGCGAGCCGTGGTGCACGCCCTCGACGAGACCGTCGCGGACCAGCTCGACCAGGGGTTCGTGGCTCACACGCCCTCCTCGTCGAACGCGCGCATGTCGATCCGCTTGCGCACGGCGAACCAGCCGACGACCAGCGCGACCAGGATGGCGGGCAGTGCCAGGAGGGTGATCCGGCCGGTCTCGTCGAAGCCCATCAGGACGACGACGGCGGCGAGGAACACCAGCGTCGCGATCTCGGTGTACGGCGAGAACGGCAAGCGGAACGACGGCCGCTCGAAGCCCTCGCGCTCGGCCTTGCGGACGAACAGCAGGTGGCAGAGCACGATGATGGCCCAGGTGGCGAGGATGCCGATCGCGGCGAAGTTCAGGACGATGTCGAAGGCGTCCTTCGGCACGACGTAGTTGAGCCCGACGCCCAGCACGCAGACGGCCGCGGTGAGCAGGATCCCGCCGTAGGGCACGTGGTTGCGGTTCATCACGCCGGTGAACTTCGGCGCGGAGCCCGCCGTCGCCATCGACCGCAGGATCCGGCCGGTCGAGTAGAGGCCGGAGTTCAGGCTGGACAGCGCGGCGGTGAGCACGACCAGGTTCATCACGCTGTCCGCGGCGGGCACGCCCAGGTGGGAGAGCACGGTGACGAACGGGCTCTGGTCCTTCGTGTAGGAGCTCCACGGCAGCAGCATCGTCAGCAGCACGACCGAGCCGACGTAGAAGACCGCGATGCGCCACATGATTGAGTTGATCGCCTTCGGCATGATCTTCTCCGGGTTCGGGGTCTCGCCGGCCGCGACGCCGACCAGCTCGACCGACGCGTAGGCGAACACCACGCCCTGCACGATGAGCACCATCGGCAGCAGGCCGGTGGGGAAGATCCCGCCGTGCTCGGTGATCAGCTGCGGACCGCCCGCGGCGCCGTCGATCGGCGTCTGCGTCACCAGCAGGAAGATCCCGATCACCATGAACAGCACGAGCGCGGCGACCTTGACGATGGCGAACCAGAACTCCATCTCGCCGAACAGCTTCACCGAGACGAGGTTCAGCGTCAGGACCACGGCGAGCGCGATCAGCGCGAGCACCCACTGCGGGACCGGCGAGAAGAACGACCAGAAGTGCGCGTAGAGCGCGATCGCCGTGATGTCGGCGATGCCGGTGGTCGACCAGTTGAGGAAGTGCATCCACCCGGCGACGTACGCGCCCTTCTCGCCCATGAACTCGCGGGCGTAGGAGACGAAGGCGCCGCTGGAGGGCCGGTACAGGATCAGCTCGCCGAGCGCGCGGACGACGAAGAACGCGAAGAGCCCGCAGACGGCGTAGACGATGGCCAGCGCCGGCCCGGCCTGGGCGAGCCGGCCGCCGGCGCCGAGGAACAGGCCGGTGCCGATGGCCCCGCCGATGGCGATCATGTTCACGTGCCGCGGTTTGAGGGCCTTGCGGTAGCCGGCGTCGCCCGCGTCCGCGGTGGTGGCCGTGAGGGTCTGCTCGGTCACTGGTCCCCGTTCACGATGCTGGTGAGAGTGGCTTCGACGTGCGTGAGGTGCGCGGTCATGGCTTCGACGGCTTGTTCTTCGGAACCGCGTTCGATGGCCGTGACGATCGCGCGGTGCTCGGCGTTCGACTGCGCGCGCCGGTCGCCGAGCTGGTTGAGGAAGGCGGACTGGCGGGCCAGCGCGTCCCGGATCTCTTCGATCACCTTCCCGAAGACGGGGTTGCCCGAGGCCTGGGCGATGGTGATGTGGAAGAGCGAGTCGAGCGCGACCCACGCGGTGTTGTCGGTCTCGGCGTCCATCCGGTCGAGGAGGTGGCCGAGCAGGTCGAGGTCGTCCTGGCTGCGCCGCACGGCCGCGTAGCCCGCGACGGGGATCTCGACGTGCCGGCGGACTTCGATGAGGTCGCGGGCCGAGTAGGGCCCGAAGGTCGGGTTCTCGGCGGGCCCGGTGGCGGTGACGAAGGTGCCCTTGCCGGTCTTCGACTCGGTCATGCCGAGGGCCTGCAGACCGCGCAGCGCCTCCCGGATGACCGACCGGCTGACCTCGAACTCCCTGCTCAGGGACGCTTCGGAGGGAAGCTTGGCGCCGACGGGGTAGTCACCGCGCTCGATCAGCTGCCGCAGGTGGGCCAGCACGGCTTCCATGGCACTCACCCGGCGAGGACCACCTTGTCCGGCTGTCTGGCTGTCAGACAGGTTCATGCGGGGAATGCTCGGTGCCGGGGGTGTCGCTGTCAACGCGGGAGCGGGCGGGTGTGGCCCACCTCACCGGACGTCATGAACGGGTCGTTCACCGCGCCGGAGGTCAGGGCCCCGGCAAAGTCGGGTAGGTGCGGCCCGCAGCGGTGCGCCGGCGTCTTGAATGAGTCATTCAGGACGTCCGAAGACCTGAATGAGTCATTCAAGACGTGGGGCGAGCGGGTTACCGGCGGCGAAGTGGCCCGGCCGCGCGAGTTTGCCGGAACCCCGGCAGTGATGTCGTGAACGACTTGTTCATGTCGTCTGGCGAGGTGAACGACCCGTTCATGACGTGCGGGCACCCGGATCGGCCGTGCTGACGCGACTTTGCCGGGACCCTGGCGCCGGAGGTCATGAACGACTCGTTCATGGCGTCGGACCGGTCCGGCCCTTCGTGCTCGGCGAGGCGCACCCGCGGCCCCGACCCCGGTCCCGGCTCCCCGGCAAAGGTCTTGAATGAGTCATTCAGGACCTCCCAAGACCTGAATGACTCATTCAAGACGCTCCCGACCGGAAGCCTCCAGTGACCGTCCGGCCGCACCCCGTGCCGTGATCACCACCGCCCGAAATGAGGGCGCGTCGCGCCACCCGGAGCGGGCCCCGGAGGCGCACAATCGAGCCCGGCGAGTGCGGGATAGGCTGGGGGACCCGGGCGCGCCGGTCCGATCCAGACAGGGGAGGTTTTCGCTGGTGTCGAACGATTCTTTCGTCCACCTGCACGTCCACACCGAGTACTCGATGCTCGACGGTGCGGCGAAGATCGCCCCTCTCTTCGCCGAGGCGGCGCGCCTCGGCATGCCCGCGGTCGGGATGACCGACCACGGCAACATGTACGGCGGCGACGAGTTCTACCAGCAGGCCAAGAAGGCAGGCATCAAGCCGATCATCGGCATCGAGGCCTACGTCGCGCCGGAGAGCCGGTTCCACAAGAAGCCCGTCTTCTGGGGCCAGGCCAACCAGCGCGGCTCGGACGAGTTCGGTGAGGGCGGCGACGTCTCCGGCGGCGGTGCCTACACGCACATGACCATGCTCGCCGAGAACGCCACCGGGCTGCGGAACCTCTTCAAGCTGTCCTCGCTGGCCAGCATGCAGGGCTACTACCGCAAGCCCCGGATGGACCGCGAGCTGATCTCCGAGAACCACTCCGGCATCATCGCCACCACCGGCTGCCCGTCCGGCGAGGTGCAGACCCGGCTGCGGCTGGGCCAGAAGGAGGCGGCGATCCAGGCCGCGTCCGACTACAAGGACATCTTCGGCGCGGACAACTTCTTCCTCGAGCTGATGGACCACGGCCTGCCCATCGAGCGGTCGGTCCGCGAGGGCCTGCTCGAGATCGGCCGCCTGCTCGACCTCAAGCCGCTCGCCACGAACGACTCGCACTACGTCACGAAGGACCAGGCGGACACGCACTCCGCGCTGCTGTGCGTCCAGGCGGGCAAGACCCTCAACGACCCGACGCGGTTCAAGTTCGACGGCGACGGCTACTACCTCAAGTCCGCCGCCGACATGCGCGAGTACTGGGACAAGGAGGTCCCCGGCGCGGCCGACACCACCCTGATGATCGCCGAGCGCGTCCAGTCCTACGAAGAGGTCTACGCGCACAAGGACCGGCTGCCGTTCTTCGAGGTGCCCGAGGGCTACGACCAGGGCGGCTGGCTGCGCGAGGAGGTCCAGCGCGGCCTCAAGTGGCGCTTCCCGGACGGCGTGCCGGACGAGTACTACAACGAGCGCATCGAGATCGAGCTCGACGTCATCATCGGCAAGGGCTTCCCGGCGTACTTCCTCATCGTCGCCGACCTCATCAGCTACGCCCGCCGCGTCGGCATCCGCGTCGGCCCGGGCCGTGGTTCGGCCGCCGGCTCGCTCGTCGCGTACGTCCTCGGTATCACCAACCTGGACCCGATCCCGCAGAAGCTGCTGTTCGAGCGGTTCCTGAACCCCGAGCGCGTCTCGATGCCCGATATCGACATCGACTTCGACGACCGCCGGCGCGGCGAGATGATCCGGTACGCCACCGAGAAGTACGGCGCGGACAAGGTCGCCCAGGTCATCACCTTCGGCACCATTAAGACCAAGGCCGCGATCAAGGACTCCGCGCGCGTCCACTTCGGCCAGCCCGGGTACGCGATCGCGGACAAGATCTCCAAGGCGCTGCCGCCGCCGATCATGGCGAAGGACATCCCGCTCTCGGGCATCGTCGACCCGAAGCACGAGCGCTACGGCGAGGCCGCCGAAGTCCGCGCGCTCGTCGAGACCGACGAAGAGTGCAAGACGATCTTCGAGACCGCCCGAGGCCTCGAAGGCCTGATCCGCAACGCGGGCGTGCACGCCTGCGCGGTCATCATGTCCTGCGACCCGCTGACCGACGCGATCCCGCTCTGGCAGCGCGACGACGGCTCGATCATCACCGGCTGGGACTACCCGTCGTGCGAGGCCATCGGCCTGCTGAAGATGGACTTCCTCGGCCTGCGGAACCTGACGGTCATCGGCGACGCGATCGACAACATCAAGGCCAACCGCGGGATCGACATCGACCTCGACACCCTCGGCGTCGACGACCCCGAGACGTACAAGCTGCTCGCCCGCGGCGACACGCTCGGCGTGTTCCAGCTGGACGGCGGGCCCATGCGCGACCTGCTCCGCCGCATGGAGCCCACGGTCTTCGACGACATCGTCGCGGTCGGCGCGCTGTACCGCCCCGGCCCGATGGGCATGAACGCGCACAACGACTACGCGGACCGTAAGAACAACCGGCAGAAGGTCAAGCCGATCCACCCGGAGCTCGACGAGCCGCTGCGCGAGATCCTGGCCGACACCTACGGCCTGATCGTCTACCAAGAGCAGATCATGCACATCGGCCAGAAGGTGGCCGGCTACACGATGGGTCGCGCGGACGTGCTCCGCCGCGCGATGGGCAAGAAGAAGAAGGAAGTCCTCGACAAGGAGTACGAGGGCTTCGAAGCCGGCATGCGGGCCAGCGAGCTGGTCCCCGGCGGGTTCTCCAAAGAGGCGATCAAGGCCCTCTGGGACACGATCCTCCCGTTCGCCGGCTACGCGTTCAACAAGAGCCACGCGGCCGCGTACGGCCTGGTCTCCTACTGGACCGCCTACCTCAAGGCGAACTTCACGCCGGAGTACATGGCCGCGCTGCTGACCTCGGTCGGCGACAACAAGGACAAGTCGGCGGTCTACCTGTCCGAGTGCCGCCGCCTCGGCATCAAGGTGCTGCCGCCGGACGTCAACGAATCGGCCCTGCGGTTCGCGGCCGTCGGGGACGACATCCGCTTCGGCATGGGTGCCGTCCGCAACGTCGGGGCGAACGTCGTCGAGTCGATCATCAAGACCCGCGAGGAGAAGGGCAAGTACGCCTCCTTCACCGACTTCCTCGACAAGTCCGAGCTCGTGGCCTGTAACAAGCGGGTGATCGAGTCGCTGATCAAGGCGGGCGGGTTCGATTCGCTCGGCCACACGCGGCTGTCGATGATCCAGGTCCACGAAGACGCCGTCGAAGCCGTCGTCCCGCTCAAGCGCCAGGAGGCGATGGGCCAGTTCGACCTGTTCGGCTTCGGCGGGGACGAGGGCGAGGCGGCCCCTTCGTCGTCGCCGCTCGCGCACCTGAAGTTCGGCGAGGAGGAGTACCCGCGCAAGCAGCTGCTCGCCTACGAGCGCGAGATGCTCGGCCTGTACGTCTCGGCGCACCCGCTGGACGGCGCCGAGCGGATCCTGCGCAAGCACGCCCCGAAGCCGATCGCCGGGATCCTCGCCGATCCGCCGCGGGAAGGCGAGATCGTCATCTCCGGGCTGATCACGTCGCTGGAGCGGCGGGTCAACAAGAAGGGCGAGCCCTGGGCGATCTGCACGGTCGAGGACATGGACGCCTCGCTCGAGGTGCTGTTCTTCCCGAAGTCGTACGCGCTGTTCTCGAGTGAGCTGATCGAGGACAACGCGGTGCTGGTCAAAGGCCGGGTCAACTGGCGCGAAGACAAGATGTCGGTCTTCGGCGGCGGCCTCGCGACGCTCGACCTGTCCGAGGTCGGCACCGGCAGCGGCGACGACGAACCGCCGCTGGTCCTGCTGGCCGCGGCGGAGAAGATCGACCAGTCGGTCGTCAGCGAGCTGCGGTCCACGCTGCTGGCGCACAAGGGCGACACGATGGTCCACCTCAAGCTGGTGGGGCGGAACCAGACGGTGTTCGCGCTCCACGACTACCCGGTGAAGGTCAGCTCGATGCTGATCGGCGAGCTCAAGGGCATCCGGGGCATCACCGCTTCGACGTGAGCCCGCGACGAGGCGGGATCCGCGGCCACAACGCGCGCGGGTCCCGCCTTTCGTGTTTGCTGGACACGATGACCCACGAACCCGACCCCCGCCGCTGGAAAGCGCTTGCCGTCTCGCTCACCGCGGGGTTCATGGGCCTGCTCGACGTCAGCATCGTCAACGTCGCCCTCCCGTCGATGCAGGCCGGCCTGCACGCGAGCAGCGGCGGCATCCGCTGGGTCGTGTCCGGGTACGCGCTGGCGTTCGGCCTGGTCCTGGTCACCGGCGGGCGCCTCGGGGACGCGTTCGGCCGCCGGAACATGTTCCTCGGCGCCCTGGCCGCGTTCGTCATCACCAGCGCGCTGGCCGGCGCGGCGCCGAACGAGACGACGCTGGTCCTCGCCCGCCTCGCCCAGGGCATCGCGGCGGGCATGCTGACCCCGCAGAACACCGGCCTGATCCAGGACCTCTTCCGCGGCGCCGAGCGCGGCCGCGCGTTCGGCATGTTCGGCGCGGTCGTCGGGATCTCGACGGCGGTCGGCCCGATCCTCGGCGGCGCCATCATCGCGGCCTTCGGTGCCCAGGACGGCTGGCGCTGGGTGTTCTACGTCAACGTCCCGATCGGCGTGCTCGCGTTCGCGCTGGCCCTGCGGCTGCTGCCGCGCAGCGAGAAGAAGCGGCTCAGGATCCGGTCGGAGATCGACTTCGCCGGCATCGTGCTGCTGGCGATCGCGGTGCTCGGGGTGCTCCTGCCGGTGATCGAATCCGACCAAGGCGGTCTCGCGCGGCTCTGGTGGCTGTTCCCGGTCGCCCTCGTCTTCGGCGCCGTCTTCGTGCGCTGGGAGCACTCGGTGTCCCGGCGCGGCCGGACGCCGCTGCTGGACACGCGGTTGTTCACCGGCACCCCCGGCTACGCCGCCGGCGCGGCGGTCGGGGCGCTCTACTTCTGCGGGTTCGCCGGGATCTGGCTGGTCTTCGCCGTGTTCTTCCAGCAGGGGCTCGGCTACTCACCCCTGCAGTCGGGACTCTCGGTGACGCCGTTCGCGCTCGGCTCGGCGGTCTCCGCGGCCGTCGCCGGGCGGCTGGTGCCCCGCTTCGGCAGGCTGCTCACCGTGACCGGGCTGGGCGTGGTCGCCCTCGGCCTGCTGGCCGTTGCACTGCTCGCCGAGCTGGTCCCGCCCTCGGCGTCCGGCTGGGCTTTCGCGCTCCCGCTGCTGTTCGCGGGCGTCGGCGGCGGGATGGTGATCTCGCCGAACACGACGCTGACGCTCGAATGCGTGCCGGTCCGGATGGCCGGCGTCGCGGGCGGCGCGCTGCAGACCGGGCAGCGGATCGGCACCGCGATCGGCACCGCGGTGCTCGCTTCGGTGTTCGGCGCGGTCGTGGGCGCGGGGTCGGCGTACCCGGTCGCGCTGACCGTGGCGCTCGGCTGCGCGGCCGCCATGACGTGCGTCGCGCTCGCACTGGCGGTCGCCGAGCTCCGGGCGCGCCGGCAGCGCGCCTCGGTAGAGGAGCGCGAGGCGCGGGAGGCCGAAACCTCGGCCGCGGACGTCCAGCGGGGCTGAGACACTACTTTCCGCAGATTCGCGATGCTCCATCCGGGTGACGAGCGCGCGAATTCCCTGGTGCTACGCAGAGCAACCGGGTAGATCTTATGGAGCCTTCACTGCGCGGCTTCGGCTACCGACAGTGGCAATCAGTCGGCCACCCGGGGATGGGGTGACCGGCTTGAGCGATCGAGGCGTCCGGAGTTCGAGGGAATGGACACACTCGGTCACCTTCCGTCCAGTGAGTCGTCGGCGTCCGCGGGGGACCGTCCGGCACTCGCGGAAGGGCTGCCCGCCGGTGCCGCCGGCGCGTGACGGCGCGGGCGGGCCCGGGGGAGGGGGAACCGGGCCCGTCCGTTCTTCGTGTCGTGCTTTGCGCACCGGCTCGTGATCATGTGGGATGACGGCGTCCGACAGGCACGAGCCCGGGGAGCACCGATGACCGAGCAGCCGTCGCGGCCGGAGATCCGGGTGTGGCGCCGCCCCATGCGATCCCGCGACCGCGGTGAGCACCACCGCGTCGCGACGCCGCTGGAACTCCTGTTCGACCTCTGTTTCGTGGTCGCCGTCGGCCAGGCGGCCGCGCAGCTGCACCACGCGCTCGCCGAAGGCCACACCGGCCACGGCGTCGTGTCGTTCGCGATGGTGTTCTTCGCGATCTGGTGGGGCTGGCTGAACTTCAGCTGGTTCGCCTCGGCGTTCGACACCGACGACGTGCCGTACCGGCTGGCGACGCTCGTGCAGATCGCCGGCGGGCTGACCGTGGCGGCGGCGGTGTCGAGCGCCTTCGAAGGCGACTTCCGGCTGATGGTCGCCGGCTACGTCCTGATGCGGCTCGCCCTGGTGGTCCAGTGGCTGCGCGCCGCGCGGTCCGACCCGTCGTGCCGGCCGGCCGCGCTGCGGTACGCGGCCGGGATCACGGGGGTCCAGCTGCTGTGGGTCGCGTTCCTGTGGGTGCCACACGGTGCCCAGGTGGCCGCGTTCGTCGTGTTCGCCGTCCTGGAGATGGCCGTGCCGGTGTGGGCGGAACGCCGGCAGGGGACGACGTGGCACCCGCACCACATCGCCGAGCGGTACGGCCTGTTCACCCTGATCGTGCTCGGCGAGGTGATCCTCAGCGCGACGAACGCGCTCAAGGAGGGGACCGCCGAGCCGGGCCACCTCGGCGCGCTGATCTCGCTGGCCGCAGCCGCGCTCGTCCTGGTGTTCTCGATGTGGTGGCTGTACTTCGACCGCCCGGGCCACGCGCGGCTCGTCCGCCGCCCGACCATGTTCACGTCGATGAGCTGGGGCTACGGCCACTACTTCATCTTCGGCTCGGCCGCGGCGGTCGGCGCGGGGCTCGAGGTGGCGGTCGCCTACGACACGGGGAAGCTGCACCTGGGCGGGGTGGCCGCGGCGCTGCCGACCACGGTGCCGGTCGCGGTGTTCCTGCTGAGCGTGTGGCTGCTGCACATCGGCCCGACCAACGAGTGCCGCCCGATCGCCATCGGTTTCCCGGTGACGGCGGTCCTCGTCCTGGCCGCGTCCTTCACGCCGGCGCCCATCCACGTCACCGCGGTGCTGGCGGCCGCGCTCGT